>CAIUPP010000087.1 GCA_903901045.1 uncultured Planctomycetota bacterium | reverse complement strand
TTCCCGCCAAGGTTCCGTCGCCCCCTTCGGGGGCTCTCTTCACTCTCAAGTCATCTCGTTCCCCACGACTCGCTTCGCTCGCCGTGGGCTACTATCCATCACCCCCTGCGGGGGGTCGCGGGATGATTTCAACAGCCGTTCTTCGCGCGCTCAGCCGCCTTTCGTCATCAGCATCGCATGAATGGCGCGCGCGGCGCGTTTGCCCGCGCCCATGGCGGAGATGACCGTCGCCGCCCCGGTGACGATATCCCCGCCCGCGAAGACGCGCGGCTTGGAGGTCTGGCCGGTGGCCGCCTCGGTCTCGATGGTCCCGTGCTTCCCCACCTTCAGGTCGGGGGTGGTGGCCCCGATCAGCGGGTTGGGAGTGTTGCCGATGGCCACGATCACCGTATCCACCTCCATGTCGAACTCCGAGCCTTCGATGGGGATGGGGCGTCGGCGGCCCGAGGAATCCGGCTCGCCCAGCTTCATGCGCTGGCAGCGCAGCGCGCGGACGAAGCCCTTCTCGTCGCCCAGCACCTCCACCGGCGCGGTGAGCAGTTCGAAGCGCACCCCTTCCTCCTCGGCGTGGTGGGTTTCCTCGCGGCGCGCGGGCATCTCCTCGCGCGAGCGGCGGTACGCCAGCGCGACCTGTTCGGCTCCCAGCCGCAGCGCCGTGCGCGCCGCGTCCATCGCGACGTTCCCGCCGCCGATCACCACCACGCGCTTGCCGCGGATGATGGGGGTGTCGTACTCGGGGAAGCGGTACGCCTTCATCAGGTTACTGCGCGTGAGGTACTCGTTGGCGGAGTAGACCCCGCCGAGGTTCTCGCCCGGGATGCCCATGAAATTCGGGAGGCCCGCGCCGGAGCCGATGAACACGGCGTCGAACCCCTGTTCGAGCAGTTCGTCAATCGTGTCGATCTTGCCGATGACGGCGTTGAGCTGGATGTCCACTCCCAGGCGCTGGAGCGCCTCGACCTCGGACTGGACGATCGCCTTGGGGAGCCGGAACTCCGGGATGCCGTAGACCAGCACGCCGCCGGCTTTGTGGAACGCCTCGAAGATGGTCACGGAGTGCCCCATGAGGGCGAGGTCCCCCGCGCAGGTGAGCCCGGCGGGTCCCGCGCCGACGACCGCCACGCGCTTGCCGGTGGCGGGGGCCACGATCACCTTCACCTTCTCCACCTCGCCGAGGCCATAGTCGGCGGCGAAGCGCTCCAGCCGCCCGATGGCGACGGGCTCCCCCTTCTTGGCCAGGAGGCACACCTGCTCGCACTGGTCCTCCTGCGGGCAGACGCGGCCGCAGACGGCGGGCAGGGCGTTGTCCTCCTTGATGAGGCGGTTGGCCGCGGCGAAGTTCCCTTCCTTGATGAGGCGGATGAATTCGGGGATTTTCACCTCGACCGGGCACCCCTTGCGGCAAGGGGCGTTCTTGCACTGCAGGCAGCGCTGCGCTTCGGCGACGGCCGTCTCCGGGGTGTAGCCGAAGGGGACTTCCTGAAAATTCTTCACGCGCTCCAGCGGCTTCTGCTCCGGCATCGGGTGCCGGCCGGGGCGTTTGGCTTTCGTTTCGGGGGTATCGCTCATGGGGTTTCCTTTAGAGATCCGCCGAATCGGACGGATCCGGCCGATTATTTCGCCTGCCCTTCCATCTTGCACACATGGTCGAGCGCGGCGCGCTCATGGACCGCGTAGGTCTTCAGCCGCTTGATCAGCTCCTCGAAGTCCACCGCGTGGCCGTCGAACTCCGGGCCATCCACGCAGACGAAGCGCGTCTTGCCGCCCACGGTCACGCGGCAGCCGCCGCACATCCCCGTGCCATCTACCATGATCGGGTTGAGGCTGACCATGGTGCGGATGCCGAGTTGCTTGGTGAGCTGGCAGACGGCGCGCATCATCGGCACCGGGCCGACGGCGACCACCAGGTCGACCCTCTCCTTCGCATCCGCCATCTGCTGGAGCAGGTGCGTGGGGAATCCCTTGAAGCCGGTGCTGCCGTCATCGGTGGCGACCTTGAGCTCGTCGGAGTGCGCGCGCATCTCCTCTTCGAGGATCAGCAGCGACTTGTTGCGCGCGCTGATGATGCTGGTCACGCGGTTGCCGGCCGCCTTCATGGCGCAGATGATGGGGTAGACCGGGGCGATGCCGACTCCGCCGCCGATGCAGACGACGTGGCCGAACTTCTCGATATGCGTCGGCTTGCCCAGCGGCCCGACGACGTCCAGGATCCCTTCCCCCTCGTTGAGCGCGGCGAGCGCGCGCGTGCTGCGCCCCGCGACCTGGAAGATGATGGTGATCGTCCCGGCGGCCGGGTCGGCGTCGGCGATGGTCAGCGGGAAACGCTCGCCGGTCTCGTTGACGCGCAGGATCACGAACTGCCCCGCCTTGCGCTTGGCGGCGATCTTCGGGGCCTGCACCTTCATCAGAAGGATATTCTCGGCCAGTTGACGCTTCTGCTTGATGGGATACACGTTGCGCCCTCTCCCTGCCCGCGTGATGAACCAAGGTCATTCATTCCGGCCGTGTGCCGACACCGCCTCAAGGCGCGGATGTTACACGAAATGGGGGCGACGGCGCAACCGGGAAGGGAGGGAGTGTATCACATCCGTCTGCGTTGACCTTCTCGCCCGATGCCAATACAATGAGGGGAGCAGCTAAACCCGGTCCCGAGGATCCCATCATGCAAGTGACCTGCGCCTGCGGCAAGTTGTTGAACGTTCCCGATACGCTGGCGGGCAAGAATGTGCGCTGCCCGGCGTGCAGCAAGGTGTTCAAGGCGGATGGGGTCCCCGCGCCGGCCACGCCCGCCGGGAAAGTGGCGTTCGCCTGCTCCTGCGGACGCAAGCTCACCGCGCCGATCACCGCCGCGGGAAAGAAAGTCGCCTGCCCCGCCTGCAACAAGGACCTGGTGATCCCCGGCGCGCCCAAACCTCCCGCCGCGCCCAAGCCGCCCGCCGCTGCCAAACCGGCCGCCGCGAAAGCGCCCGCCGCCCCCGCTAAAGAGAGCGACGATGAGGAGGGGGGGCTGTACGAGGTGAGCAAGCCGCATTGCCCCAGTTGCAAGGCGGAACTGGAGATCAACGCCCAGTTCTGCATTCAGTGCGGCACCAACCTGTCCACGGGGACCAAGGCGCCGGAGGTGAACCTTGAACTGGATAAGAGCATCTCCGGCAAGATGTCTCCCAAGGTGAAATTGATCTTCATCGGCGTCGGGGCGTTTGTGCTTCTGGTGGGCGGACTGGGCACCTGGCTGGCGCTGAACCGGAAACCGGCCCACGCGCCCGCGACTTCCGCGACCACGACCACCCGCCCCGCGGCGAAGCCGGAGGTGGGGATGACGGATTACATTCCGTTCCTGGTGCGCCAGCCCAAGGCGATACAGATCAAGATGGACCTGATGGGGGTGCAGCAGTCGGTGGAGGCATTCAAGGCGACCAGCGGCCGATACCCGAAGGATCTGGCGGAATTGGAGACGGCCGGCCATCAGCTTCCCAAACTGCCCAAGGGGCAGCAGTACGATTACAACCCGAAGACCGGGGAGGTGTCGGTCTGGCAGCCGCCGGCGGAAGAGACGAAGTAGCCAATATGGCGCGGGTTATCCAACCCGCGATTATTGTGCGTTCTTCCGCTTTTCTTTTCCCCGCCTGCGGCGGGGACGCGGACTGGATAGTCCGCGCCACTTTGGCACGCCCCATCATTGCCTATTGGTGCAACTCCACCACATCCTTGTCCTGCAGGACATGGTCGCGCTTGACGAAGATTCCGTCGTACTTCCCGCTCCCCCAGACGCGCGCCGACTTCAGCGTCTCGGCCAGTTCCCGGTGAATCTGCCCCGCCAGGTCCACCACCGTGCTGCCCACCGGCATCGTGTACGGCCTTTCGAGATCGGGCTTCTTCCCCGGTTCCTTGGTGTAGACCCGGATCAGGCGCAGGAACTGGAAGAGCTGCGCCGGCATCTCCGCCATGCCCGTCCCCGCTTCGGCGCTGACGGGGAGAATGTCGAACCGGCTGCCGTAGTACTCCCGCAGAATCTCCAGCCGCTCCGGCGCGCCGGGAAGATCCAGCTTGTTGGCGATGATGAAGGTGCGCCGGAAAGTGTGCGACGGCTCCGGCTCGGCCGGGACGTCGCGGACGAGGGAGACCTTGATCGGCTCGAACTTCTTCAGGATCGTCTCCATCGCGTCCAGCAGATTGTCATCCCCCAGGTCGGCGACGAGAATCGCCGCATCGGCGCGGCGCACGGTATCGGGCATCCAGGTCTCGAAATAATCCTCGGTGATCGGCGGCAGGTCCACCAATTGCACCTGGACATCCTCGTACCGCGCCATCCCCGGCTGCGGGGCGTGGGTGGTGAAGGGGTACTCCGCGACGGCCACGTTGGCATTGGTGAGGGCGGCGACCAGCCGGCTCTTCCCCGCGTTCGGCGCCCCCAGCAGCGCGATCTGCCCCGCGCCCTCCTTCTCGACCAGGAAGACCTGCTGGACCTTCTTCGGCTTGCCCTTCCCCTCCGCCTGCTCCTTCCTCAGCACGGAGAGCTTGTGCTTCATGTCCGCCTGCATGTTCTCGGTGTGCTTGTGCTTGGGGAGCAGGCGGATCATGTTCTCCAGGCAGACGATCTTCTCCTCGATCGTCTTGGCCGCCTTGAACTCATGATCGGCCTTGATGTATTGCGGCGTCAGATTCGCGGGCATAGTTCGTCCTGATGTAAAGGAAACGGCAACGGCCAAGTCGAGACGAGATCACAAGATGGACAGGATGACAAACGGCTGTCGTTGCCCTCATCTTGCGTTATCTTGTCATCTTGTCAACGCCGCGCCGCAGATCCTGCCGTTACCGTTCTTTCAGCGTCTCCGTGACCTTCATCCCGAAGTGCCGCGCGCCGCCCATGCGGTGGGCGAGGATTTTGTCCCCGGCCTTCAGCGCGGCGACGCTGATGGAGCCTCCTTCGGGGGTGGTCAGGCGGATCGTCTCGGCGTTCTGGAGCACCAGCGCGATCTCCTTGCCGCCGGCCTCGGCTTTCACCAGCAGCAGCGGGCGGCGCTCGATCTTGGCGCGGCCGACGTAGGCGACCTGCGTGCGCCCGGCGGGGTCCACCACCAGCGTCTCATCGCCGGCCTTCAGGTCGCTCAGGTAACGCGTCTTGCCGCCGGGGACGAGGGTGTAGGCGTGCACCGCCCCCGCGTTGACGCGGAAGGGGCGCGCGGCGACGTACGGGTTCTCCAGCGTCTCGGAGTGCACCAGCAGGAACCCCTCGGTGGTGTTGCCGACGAGCATCCCCTGGCCGGGGGCCATGTTCGAGCAGGTGTCCACGCAGACGCGGTCCCCCATCCCCAGCGGGAGCACCTCGCGCACCGTGGCCGTTTCGAGCGCGACGGTCTCGCTCATTTCGCGCACGATGGCGACGGCTTTGCGGACTTCGTTCGGGTCGGCGCTGTTCAAGAGGACGCCGTCCACGCCCTTTTCGAGGATGCCCATGGCGGTGCGCGCGGCCTCGGCGTCGGCGACTTCGACCAGGATGTTCCCGCGCTGGGCGATCAGGTTCTCCAGCGGGATGATCGTCCAGTCGCTCATGCGCAGCAGGAGGAACTTGTCGGCGGGGGCTTTGGCGGCGGCGACTTCGTCCGCCTTGGAGCGCACCTCCATCTCGATCAGGTCGCGGCCGGGAACCAGGTCGCCGTCCGGGGCCACGATCATCATGCGCCCAAGCTCCTTCATGCGCGGCGCGTCTCCCTTGGCCAGCAGCACAGCGTCCGCGCCCGATTCCAGCGCGCTGACGGCCACCTGCTTGTTCCAGGGGATGATGCGAACCCAGACCCGTTTCATGCGACTCCCTTCTTCCATGAGGCCAGGGCGCAGCATGCTGCGCCCCTGCAACGGCTAGACGTGTCCGCAAGAAGACCGATGTGGCGCGGGTTATCAAACCCGCGATCATTGTTCGTTTCTACCGCATCCGAAACGCCCGCGGGCGTACCGCCCGCGACGCGGACTGGATAGTCCGCGCCACCTACGACTCGCGGGCTAAAGCCCGCGCTACACGGGTCGTTCGCTTCACCGCGCTTTGACGACGCGCATGGCGGCCTGGACGGACTTGTCATGGTGGACCATGGCGCTGATCGCCTCGACCATGCGGATCGGGCGGCGATGCTGGAAGATGTTGCGCCCGATGCTCACCCCGGCGCATCCGGCTTTCAGCGCCCCGGCGACCATCGTGAAGATCTCCTCGTCCGATTCCATCTTCTCCCCCCCGGCGATGACCACGGGCACGGGGCAGCCCTGGACGACCTCGACAAAGCTGGAGGGGTTGCCGGTGTAGACGACCTTGACCACGTCGGCGCCCAGTTCCGCCCCGACGCGCGCGGCATGCTTGACGTACTTGACGTCGAAGGGGTTCTGAATCTTCTCGCCGCGGGTGTACATCATGGCCAGCAGCGGCATTCCCCAGTCGGTGCACTTCTTGGCGACCTGCCCGAGGCTGCGGAGCATATCCATTTCCGTATCGGCGCCGAGGTTGACGTGGACGCTCACCGCGTCGGCTCCGAGGCGCACCGCCTCCTCCACTTCCGTGACATCCACCTTCGCGTTCGGGTCCGGGCTCAGCGAGGTGCTGGCGGAGAGGTGGAGGATCAGCCCGATATCCTGCCCCGAGCCGCGATGCCCGGCGGTAACGATCCCCTTGTGCAGGACGATGGCGTTGGCGCCGCCGTTGACGATGCCATCCACCGTTTTGGCCATATCGGTGAGGCCGCGGATGGGCCCGAGGGTAATGCCGTGGTCCATGGGCACGATCACCGTGCGCCGCGAGTTGCGGTTGATGATGCGCTCGAGACGAATACTCTTGCCGATCATGACGGGGAATCCTCCTGTGGAAATGGCCATCGTTGGCCGTTGGGCATTATCGGACTATTTGCGGGGGGAAGTCAAGACGGCGACGACGGCGGGGTTCACCGCAGAGACGCTGAGAGCGCGGAGAACGGCGGTTCAGGTTAACGGAGAGGGTGTTCACCACGGAGCTCACAAAGAACGGCCCATGAGGCCGTCGTGGTCGCCGTTGACCCGATTTGCCGTTCTCAGCGTTCTCCGCGTCTCCGCGGTGAAGCCATCGCCGTCAGCCCTTCTTGGCGCGGTCCATGGCGTCGTTGGCCAGGGCGTCGGCGCGGGAGTTCTGGGCGCGCGGGATATGCTCCGCCCGCCAGGCGCGGAACCCTTCCAGCAGCCGCCGCGCCTCGATGAACAGCGGCATCAAGCCGCGGCTCTTCACCTTGTAGCGCCCGTTCAACTGATGGACCATCAATTCGCTGTCGGCGCGGATGATCAGTTCGGACGTCCCGCGGTGGGCGGCCATCTGCAGGCCGGCCAGGAGGCCGCGATACTCCGCCTCGTTGTTGGTGGCGTGGCCGATGCACTCTCCATGCTCTTCCAGGACGCCCCCCTGCGCATCCATGAGCACCGCGCCGTACGCGGCGACGCCGGGATTCCCGCGCGAGCCGCCGTCGGTGTACAGCACGAGCGCGCCGGGGGAGAGCTCCGCCGCCGCGCGCGCGGGCGCGCGCAGGGGAGCGGGAGCGGGGGCGGGGGATTCGAGCAGCCCGTCGAGCTTTCGAAAAAGCGTGACGACGTCATCGCGCGAGAGATCGGGATGCTCCGTCAGCAGCGCGGGAATATCGAGGTGACGGTAGACGGAGCGCAGCAGGCGGCGTTCGGGGGATGGCGTATCCGTCAAGGCTGCTTCCCCTCGGGGGCGGGCTCGCCCGCTTCCATGCGGCGGCGCAACTCCCCTTCGCGCTGGGTCACGCCTCCCTCGTCGCTGACCAGCGGGGGAAAGGTGAGCATGACGGTTTGATGGTCGTACACCGTCCAGGGCCAGAGATTCTCGACGAACAGGTCGAGCGGGATCGTCTCCCACCAGGGCGGCTCAATGGGCGCCACCGTGCGCAGCCGCGCGTGGTGTGGGACGCTGGCGACGACTTCGAACACGCCGTAGGTCTGGAACGGGACATCCACCGGGGTCGCGCCGACGTCGACGCCGTTGAGCAGGACGCGCGCGCCCGGGGGGTCGCTTCGCAGGAGAATTTTGCGCTCGACGCAGCCGCCGCACAGCAGCGCGAGGGCGGCGGCCAGCGCCAGCGCCCCGGCAACGGCGCGGGCGCGCCAGAAGGTCTGAAACATCAGCGATCCTTTCGACGTGAATGACAACAGCAATCTACCGCAGGCCGGGGAAAAGAACAAGGGGAAGGATGAGAATGCAGGGTGCATGAGGGGCGCGCAAGCGCTCCCGAGAGTGCAGAGTTCAGAATGCAGAAGTGGACAATGAATTCCCGCGTGCCGTCGCCTTCATTCTGCATTCCGCACACTCAGCAGTTTCGCCTCCATCTTTTCAGTGTCGAGGATCGCCACGGTGGGTTTGCCGGTGAGCCAGCCGCCGGTTTCGCCGGGGTTGATCAGGAGCGCGCCGCCCGCGTCGCGGCTCAGGGCGGCTTTGTGGCTGTGGCCGAAGATGAAGACCTCCGCGCGGCGAAGGTCGGCGGGAAGCTTGTCCGGCGGAATCCAATCGTGCATGACGACGATGCGGCGTCCGCCGAGCGTGAAGAGGTGTGGCGCGTCGTACACCTCTTTCCAAAGCGCTCGAATGCCGGTGCGTTCCCCGTCGTTGTTGCCGAAGACGCCGTACGCGGCCCCGTCGAACTTGAGCAGTTCGCGCACGGCAAAGGGGGCCACCAAGTCCCCGGCGTGGAGGAGCGCCTCCGCGCCCGCGCCGCGAAGCAGTTCCAGCGCGCGCCGGATGTTGGGGAGATTGTCATGCGAGTCGGAAAGCACGCCGATCTTCATGTGGGTTCCTTCCTCCTGTTCCCCGCGGCCCGAAACGAATGCAGATTGTAGACCCGCCCGCGCGCCGTAGCAAGGGAGGTTCGTTCGGCTGGAAATCGTGTCGCGCGACGGCCATTAAGCACAGCACTTTCTGCCGAGTCTTCCCTTGACACTCCCCGGCGAAAGTGGTAGAAAGCAGCCCTCATTGGCGCTTTTCACAACGGGGCAGTTGTAAAAGTGGGCATGGGGCGGAAGGACTTGGGCAAACAGGGGAGTGGAAGGAGGTCGTCGATACCCATCATGTCGTACGAGTACGGAGTCGTGTTGCCATTACACGACGGATTTTCATTAACGTTGGAATTACTGAGAAGGAGAAGACTGTGAAGAGATACTGGGATGCCCTGACGAGCGCGTTCACCCTGATCGAGCTGCTGGTCGTGATAGCCATCATCGCTATTCTGGCCGGAATGTTGCTTCCCGCGCTGGCCTCCGCCCGCGAAAAAGCGCGCCGGACGGCTTGCCTGAACAATCTGACGCAGTACGCGCGCGGGCTGGAAAGTTACGCCAGCGACTACGCCAACTACTTGCCCTGCTACCCGGGCTACGGCGTTGATCCCGCTTCCGCCGCCGGTGTCGTGGTGTACAAGCAGATCATCAGCGGGGCCACGCAGTCCGTCAACATGACGCCGCTCACCGACGGCAACACTATCCCCGGCGCTTCCTTGTTCCGCACGATCGCCATCGGGGAAGGCTCCACCGTCGCCACCGCCAACAGCGGCATCCTGCATGTCGGCCCGGTTGGCCTCGGCAATCTCTTCGCCGCCGGCTACATCGGCGACACCAAGTCCATCATCTGCCCGACCGCCGGCGATAGCATGCTGCCGGACTTCTGCGCGGGCAAGGGACTCAGCAAGCAGGTCGAGCTCAAGAGCCTGGGCGATTTCAGCGGCAAGTCCCTGCTCCAGGGCAACTGGCCCATTCAGGTGACGAACGGTTGGGTCTCGGGGGACACCGATTCCTACGGTTTCCAGAGCAACTACAACTACCGCGACGTGCCCATCACCAAGTGCGATTCCGCGGGCGCGCTGAAGAACGCCGGCCTCTTCGATACCGTGAAGCCCACCTTGGATGCGACCGTCGGCTGCCCGCAGTTCAAGACGCAGAAGTTGCTGGGCAACCGTTCGCTGGTTTCCGACAGCTTCTCCCGCAAGGACGCGGCCGGCGAATTGGGCATGGGCACCTTCGCCCATCGCGACGGCTATAACGTCCTCTACGGCGACTGGAGCGCCAAGTGGATCGGCGATCCGCAGCAGAAGATCATGTACTGGAACGTCTCCAACACCCACATGCATGCCGGCACCACCATTGTGGACGGCGTCGTCACGGATAACGTAAAGGACAGCGCCTCGATCGCTTCCATCTGGGCGCCGGTCGTCGATACCGTTGCTGACGCCACTGGCCCCTCGCTCATCTCCGGCGCTACGGAAGGGTTCCTCGTCTGGAACACCTTCGACACCAACGCCGGCGCTGACGTCAAGTAATCCTGTCTGATACAGAGCGCGGGCGGGCGACAGCGCGTCGTCCGCCCGCGCTGTTTTAACGACGGCTGGCGCGATTTTTGCGAGATTGCTATACTGACTTTGCGCTGACTCCCTGTTGCGCACAGGCCCGTCTTTCATCGCGGCTTGCCTTCGTTAGGATGCACGACGTCCATGGCCGGATTTTTCAGATCGTTGTTCGGCGGGAAGGCCGCGCCGGCCCCCGGAGGCTTCCAGGCTTCGCAAGCCGGCGCGCAGAAGTACGTCGAATATCAGAAGATGAGCGTGCACGGGGAACTGGCCGCCAGCCGCAAGCGCGTGGTGGTGATGACCCTGAACAACGACCTGCGCCTCTTCCTGGAGCAGAACCTCCGCCCGGTGGTGAAGGCGCAGGGCTGGGAGTACACCGACCACTCCAGCGCCGATGGGGCCGTCGCCGCGCAGGTGGTCGTCCTCGACGTGAACCCCTTCAGCGACGCGCGCCTGCACGACCAGTACGACAAGATTCTGCGTTTGAAAAAGTCGATGGGGAAGTCGCGGAACGACACCTTCTGCATGATCGGGCGCCGCGAGGACCACAAGCGCTACCCGCGCGGCACCTATCCGAACCTCTGGTTCTTCTGCATGAAGGAGGGGGACCTGATGAGCCGGGACGTGGACCTCCCCGTCGACGGCACCCCCACGGTGGTCGGCCCGCTGCTGTTCAACTTCGCGGATATCGTGATGGCCATCGAGGGACGGTTGACGGCGTAAGAACGACGATTGCAGATTACTGATTACGCGGTGCGCCGCGCGCACCTGTGAATTGCGATTTCTGATTTGGACGAGGGAGGAAAAGGGGTCTGGCTGCTTTTCCGTCGTTGGAAAAGTTGCCTGACCCCCTTTTCCCGATCAGGCGAGGCCCCGTGAGCCGACCAAACATACTCCTTCTGGTCGTGGACTGCCTGCGGGCGGATCACGTCTACCAGCCCGGGCTGGCGCACACTCCCACGCTGGACGCCATGCGCGCGGGGGGTTTCTCCTTCCTGAACACCATCACCACCAACACGCAAACCACCCCCGCCTTCGGCTGCCTGCTGACCGCAAAGTACCCCTTCGAGACCGGCATCCGGTCGCTGTACGGGCATCGGCTGGCGGAAGGAGTCCGCACGCTGCCGGAAATGCTGCGCGCGGCGGGGTATCGCACGGTCGCGGAGGTCTCCGGCCCGCTGGCCGAGGAGGCGGGCCTCAACCGCGGCTTCGACGAATACCGCTTCCGCTCGAAGAAAGTGACGCTGTACGGGGAGTGGGGGGATGCGCTGCTGGCGAAGTTCCGCGCGACGCCCCCGGCCCCCTGGTTCATGCTGCTCCACCTCTGGGAGGTCCACCTGAAGCGGCGCGTGCTCCCGGAGTGCGACAACGACCGATGCGGGAAGACCTCGTATGCGCGCGCGGTATCGAGCCTGGACCTTTATCTCGGGCGGCTCCTCCAGGCGCTCCCGCAGAACACCGTGGTGGCGCTGACCGGCGACCATGGCGAGATGATCACCCAGTCCGCGCGCGAACGGAAATGGAAGAAGGCCCGCAAGCGGCTGTACATGTTCCTGCACAAGCACCACCTGACGTCGCGCCACCCGGCGCACGCGCTGCGCGGCTGCTGGGAGGGGCATGGGCACATGCTCTACGACGAGTTGATCAAGGTGCCTCTGGTTCTCCACGGGCCGGGAGTGATCCCCCATGGCGCGTCGGAAAAGCAGGTGCGCCACGTGGACATCCCGGCGACGATTCTGGAGCTGGGGGGCGCGGCCCCGGCGGCGGGGCTGACCGGCCGGAGCCTGATGGAGATGGTGCGCGGCGCGCCCGGCGAACACCGGGACGCTTACACCGAGGTCGCCGGCGCGCAATACTTCAACAAGGATCTGGCGCTGGCGGCGCTGCGCACGGAGAACCGCTACAAGTACATTTATGCCCCGTTCAACAACCGCTTCAAGCCGGAGTTGTTCGACCTGGCGGCGGACCCCGGCGAGCGCAGGGACATCGCCAGGTCCTCCCCCGACATCGCCGCCCGGCTGCGCGGGGCACTCGACGCAATGGCTGTCGAGCGCATGCCCGGCATGGAGATGACCGACGCTGAGAAGGCCGCCGCGCTCGAACGGCTCAAGAGCCTGGGGTATCACGACGTGTGAGGATGCGAAGACTCGCGGGCTGAAGCCCGCGCTACACGCGTTGCGCGGGAAAACTGTGCAGCGCGAGCTTTTGGCCCGCGCGGAGACCATGTAGCGCGGGTTCTCAAACCCGCGATCATCGTTCGTTTCTACCTTCCTCCGAACGGCAAATCCCCAGCAGCGCCCACCCTCCTGGGCCAGGGCGCAGCATGCTGCGCCCCTACACTCGCTTCGACGCGGCGCCGCCAATCACCAATAATCAATCAGCAATCATCACTTATCAATTCGGCCCCCCGCCTCCCTCAACGCCTTCAGCAGCCGCTGGAAATCCTCCGGCGGCTCGGCGCGCAGGTCCATCTCCTTCCCGCTGATCGGGTGGGCAAAGCGGATGCGCCGCGCGTGCAGCGCCTGGCGGCTGATCAGCGGCTCCGTCACCCCGCGTCCGCTGCGGCCGGCGACCTCCTCCATCGTCACCGCCTCCCCGCCGCCGTAGAGCGCGTCGGCTGCGACGGGGTGGTGCAGGGAACTCAGGTGGACGCGGATCTGGTGCGTGCGCCCGGTGTGCGGCTCGACGCGCACGAGGGTGAAGCGCGCGAAACGCTCCTCGACGAACCAGCGCGAGATCGCCTTGCGTCCGCCGGTGCGCACGCACATGCGCGCGCGCATCCGCGAGTCGCGCGCGATGGGCAGGTTCACCTCGCCCGAGTCGTGCTCCATCGCCCCGCGCACGATGGCGGCGTACTCCTTCTTCACCAGCCGGTCCTGAAACTGCGCCGCGAGGCGCGAGTGGGCGGCGTTGCTCTTGGCGGCCAGGATGATGCCGCTGGTGTCGCGGTCGAGCCGGTGCACGATGCCGGGGCGCAGCGGGCCGTTCACGTCGCTCAGCCCCGTCCGGCAGTGGTGCAGCAGCGCATTCGCCAGCGTGCCGTGCGCCGCGCCTCGCGAGGGATGCACGACCATGTCGGGGGGCTTGTTGATCGCCAGGATATCCTCATCCTCGTACAGGATCTCCAGAGGGATCGCCTCCGCCTCCAACCGGTCGGGGACGAGGATCGGGAGCTCGACGCGAACGCGGTCGCCGGGGCTCACCTGGACGCTGGGCTTGGCCGGTTTGCCGCCGAGGGTGACGCGCCCTTCGCGGATGGCGCGCGCCAGGAAACTGCGCGAGTAGTCGCGGAAGGCCAGGCTGAGGAACTTGTCCAGCCTCAGCCGCGCGGCCTCGTCGGCGACGGTGATCTCTTCAATGATGGGTTCGCCGGATCGTTCCATGCGGCTGATCATATCGGCGGGGGTGGAGGGAGGTCAAACGGGGATGGGATGGCGTCATCCATTAGAGGTCATTGCGAGGCCGAGCGCAGCGAAGGCCGTGGCAATCTTCCCGTTTGTCGTTGGCCGTTCCCTTGCCGTAACGGGCGGCAACGGAGAACTTGAAGATTGCCGCGTCGTGCCCCGCGTTCCGCGGGGGCACTCCTCGCAATGACGGCTAATTAATCAGCCGCCGTCGCCGCGCGGTATGCCGCCATGAGCCGCAGCGTGACCGGGCCGGGCGATTTCACGCCCAGCGCGCGCCGGTCCACGTGCCGCACTGGCATGACCTCCATCAGGGAGTTGGTCAGTAAAAGCTCCTCCGCCTCGAACAGCTCCCCCGCCGCGACGGGCCGTTCCTCAAGGGCGATGCCCGCCCCCTTCGCCAGCTCCATCACCACCGCGCGTGCCACGCCCGGCAGCAGGCCGCAGTGCGCCGGCGGCGTGACGAGCCCTCCCTCGCGCACGAGGAAGAGGTTCGCGGCGGACTCCTCGGTCACCTGCCCGAACTCATTCAGCAGGATTGCGCCGTTGGCGCCCGCGTCGGTCGCCTCCTGCCGGGCGAGCAGGTAGAGCAGGTAGTTGAGCGTTTTGTGCCGCGCCAGCGGGTTATGCGAGCTCTGGCGGTAGGCGCTGACGATGAGCTTGAGGCCGTGGCGGTAATGGTCCGCCGGGTACGCCTGCAGCGGGCGCACGACGATGAGGAGCGTGGGGTTCTCCGGCGGGTCCAGGCGCATGCCGCGCCCCGCCGCGCCGCGGGTGAGCGTCAGGCGCACGTAAGCGTCCGGGCAGGCGTCGGCCTTGAGGAGCGCGCCGATGGCGTCGCGAATCGCCTCGTCGGTCGCGGGAACGCGCAGGCGAAGAAACTCCGCCGAAGCGCGCAGCCGCGCGAGGTGGTCGCCAAGCCGGAAGAGCCGCCCGCCGTAAGCGCGCAGCGTCTCAAACAGCCCGTCGCCATACAGGAACCCGCGCTCGTGCGGCGAGAGCGCGGCGGCGGAGTCCTCGAGAATTGCGCCGTTGAGGTATACGTGAGCCATGCTGCTGCCCTGCAAAGGACAAAAGGGACATAAAGGACTGCAAGGACAGGATAACGCAAACGGCTACGCCCTGCAAAACCAGTGATCTTCACGGTTGCAGTCGCCAGCCGTGACGGCCGTTCCTGGCGATCTTGGCGTCTTGGCGGTTAGCTCCGTTGCCGTCAACGTTCGCAGCAGCAGCCCGGCTTGACGGCGGAGACGGTAATGCTGGCGGCGGCCCCCTCCAGGTCGGCGCCGACCTGGGTGGTGATCGGGTCGCCTGCGGCGTCGGCGCTGGAGTAGAGGTGGTCCGCGAGGATCTCCACTTGCGCGAAGCCCGCGTCGCGGATCGCCTGGAGGTACTCCGCCTTGCCGATGGCTCCCGCGATGCAGGCGGCATAGAGCGCCTCGCTGTGCCGCAGCTCCTCCGCCAGCGGGCGCAGCAGGACGATATCGCTGACCAGCAGCCGCCCGCCGGCGCGCAGCGCGCGAAACGCCTCGCGGAAGACGGCCGGCTTGTCGGGACTCAGGTTGATGACGCAGTTGGACATGACCACGTTGACTTCGCCATCCCGCAGCGGCAATCGCTCGATCTGCCCTTTGCGGAACTCGACGTTGGACAGCCCCGTGGTTTCCCTGAATTTCTCCGCGTTGCGCGCGGCCAGTTCGAGCATTTCCGGAGTCATGTCCACGCCGATCACGCGCCCCGTCGCACCGACGCGCTGCGCCGCCAGGAAGGCATCGCGCCCCGCGCCGCTGCCGAGGTCCAGCACCGCGTCCCCCTCGCGCAACTGCGCGAAGCTGACGGGGTTCCCGCAGGAGAGCCCCAGGTCCGCGCCGGGCACGGGATGGTCGGGCATGACGTAATGCTTGTTGCAGCAGTTCGATCCTTCGCGGCAGTCCCTGCCCGCGCGCGCCACCTCGCCGTAGGCCTTCTTCACCAAGTCGTGGGTTCGATCACTTTGTTTCATGGCATTGCTCCTTGAGAAATAGGACCTCTTCAATGATCTTGGCGGCATCCCTGACGAGGCCGGGACAAACCGCCTTTGTGACGCCCGTTTCATGCGCCTTTGCGGAACCTTCCTTCGTGCTCAGGTCGCAGTCGAGCAACTCGCGGCACAGAAGCGAGCCATGGAGCGCCTTGAAGCGCGCCATGAATTCCTGTGCCAGCCGATGCGCCTCCTGCTTGGCCGCCGAATCGCTCCCATCCGTGACGGCGCATTGGAGGCCGACGACCATCAGCGCGCCGGTCACCGCGCCGCAGACGTTCCCGGTCTTCCCCATGCCGCCGCCGAACGCTTGGCCGACCCGGATGGCCGTCTCACGAGGCAAACCATATCTTTCGCCACAGCAGACTAGAACGGCCTGCGCACAGTTGTAGCCTTCCAGGAACATCTTCATGGCCGCCTTCGGGTTGCCGCTCACTTGTCTCGGCATGGCAGGGGCTGCTCCTTTTGCATCTGAAGACAACCCGCCACGCTGCTCAACTCGGCCGGGTCGTCGGAAAACCATCTCGTCTTGAGCCACAGGCTCACGTTAACAAGACCGATCAGCACCGGCACCTCCACCAGCGGGCCGATGACGGCCGCGAACGCCGCGCCATGGTTGATGCCGAACACCCCCACCGCGACGGCGATGGCCAGCTCAAAGTTGTTGCTGGCGGCGGTGAAGGAGAGCGTGGCGGACTTGGCGTAATTCGCCCCCGCCTTCCGGCTCATCCAGAAGCTCAGCAGGAACATCACGACGAAGTAGATCAGCAGCGGGATGGCGATGAGCAGCACGTCGCCGGGCCGCGCGATGATCCTCTGCCCCTGCATGGAGAACATCACCACAATCGTGAACAGCAGCGCCACGAGGGTGATGGGGCTGATCTTCGGGATGAACTTGTTGTGATACCATTCTTTTCCCCTGAGCCTGACCAGCGCGAAACGTGTGATCATGCCCGCCAGGAACGGGATGCCCAGGTAGATGAAGACGCTCCGCGCGATCTGCCCCATGCTGATTTTCACCGCCGCGCCCGAGAGGCCCAGCAGCGGCGGCAACAGGGTGATGAAGAGCCAGGCGTAGAGGCTGTAGAAGAGCACCTGGAAGATGGAGTTCAAAGCCACTAGCCCTGCGGCGTATTCCGTGTCGCCGCGCGCCAGGTCGTTCCAGACGATCACCATGGCGATGCAGCGCGCCAGGCCGATCAGGATCAGCCCCACCATGAATTCCGGCTGCCCGCGCAGGAACAGCACCGCCAGCGCGAACATCAGGATGGGGCCGATGATCCAGTTCTGCACGAGAGACAGCCCCAGGATTCGGAGGTTGCGGAACACGTCCCCCAACTCCTCATACTTCACCTTCGCCAGCGGGGGGAACATCATGAGGATCAGGCCGATGGCGATGGGAATGCTGGTCTGCGTCCCTTCCGGGCGGAGCGAGCTGATCCAATTCCCCACCGAGGGCGCAACGTACCCCAGCCCCACCCCGGCAGCCATGGCAAGGAAGATCCACAGCGTCAGGAAACGGTCGAGAAAAGATAATCGCCTCGAAATGCCGGAGGTCATCTTCCATTACTCCTCTGTACTCGAAGAACTGGGGTACGCTTTGTTCGCTGGCGCCGTAACAATTGTCATCGCGAGTGAGCGCCGCCAATAGGCGTCAAAAAGCTCCCATGCGGTCCCGGCGCGAACGTGGCGATCTTCCTGCTTCGCCACCCGCGCGCCCCCGCCGCCGTTCGCCGGCAAAGAGGGCTCCAGAACCGGAAGATTGCCACGGCCGGCGCGACGACGCCATAGAGCCATGAACAGTTTGCAGCGCGCCGACCTCGCAATGACGGACTCTATTAACGTCACGCACGCCAGGACGCGCCGCCTTGCAGCGCCTCCGGCAACCGCAGCACGAACTCCTTGATTTCATCCCGCACGCGGCGGTAGTGCGCCAGCGCCTCCTCCTCGGTCGCGGCGCGCTCCGCCAGGCGCGGCGGATCGTCGAAGCCGGCGTGCAGCACTTTAGTCTTTCCGGGAAAGAGCAGGCAACTTTCGTGCGCGTGGTCGCAGACGGTGACGACGCAATCGAACTCGATATCCTTCAACTCGGCCACGGATTTGGAGCGATGGGCGGAGATGTCCACCCCCGCCTCCGCCATGACCTTGATGGCGCGAAGGCTCACCGGCTGAGGATGCGTCCCCGCGGAATACGGCTCGACCAGATCCCCCTTGAGCCGCCGCGCCCACCCCTCCGCCATCTGGCTGCGGCAGGAGTTGCCGGTGCAGAGGAAAAGAATCTTCAGTTTCGACGTCATGGATTACTCCCGGCGCAGGTTAATCTGGATATCCTTGGGCAGCGCCAGCCCCGCCGCGACCTGCATCCCCTTGAAAAGTCCGACGGGCACTGCGCATGCCGCGCAGCAGCCCTTCAGAACGCCGGAGGCGGTGCCCAAGACAACGCTTGGCGCGTTCGTGCTGATCTCCTGGTAGGCATCAATCTCTCCCTTCCGTTTGAGCAGTTCCGCCACGGCGCGAATTTTCCCGCAATCGCTCTGAATATCGAACGTGACGTGCTGGCTGTCCTCGCTGGAGACGCAGGCGCTCGTGTGGAACCCGCAAACTCCCGCGTCAATCTCCGCCTTTACCTTCATCTTGAACTCCTTCCCGCCTCAGAAGATGATGTTGAACAAGTATCCGACAATCAGGATGCCGAAGGCCACCACGCCGAAGAAGACGAACAGCAGGCGCATCTTCAGCACCTTGCGCAGGATCACCGCCTCCGGCAGCGACAGGCCGATCACCGACATCATGAAGGCAAGCACCGTGCCGAGCGCCGCGCCCTTTTCCAGCAACGCCTGCACGATCGGGATGATCCCGGCCGCGTTGGAGTACATGGGCACACCCAGCAGCACCGCCACGGGAACGGCCCACCACGCCCCTTTCCCCATGAAGGAGGCGAGAAATCCCTCCGGCACGTAGCCGTGGATGCCCGCGCCCAGCGCAATGCCCGCCACCACGTACGGCCACACGCGCCCGACGATGTCGCGCACGGCGTCCGCGCCGTACCGCAGCCGCGCAGGCCATGACAGAGCCTCTTCGCCCGCGTTCAGGCCGACCTGCTGCCGGTACACCCATTCCTCGACGTGCTTCTCCATGCGCAGCCGGCCAATGGCCCACCCCGCGCTGACAGCAATCACCAGCCCCGTCGTCAGATAGATCGCCGCCACTTTCCATCCGAAAAGCCCGAAGAGCAGGACAAGCGCCACCTCATTAATCATCGGCGCGGCGATCAGAAAGGAGAAGGTCACCCCCAGCGGCACTCCCGCGGTGACGAAGCCGATGAACAGCGGGACGGCCGAGCAGGAGCAGAAGGGGGTCACCACCCCCAGCAGCGCCGCCAGGATGTTGCCCACCGACTCGCGCCGGCCCGAGAGAATCCGCCGTGTGCGCTCCGGCGTGAAGAAGGAGCGCACCACCCCCACGCCGAAAACCACCAGCGTCAGGAGCATCAGCACTTTGGGCGTCTCGTAGAGGAAGAACTCCACCGCGCCGCTGAAATGCCGTCCGCGTTCCAATTGCAGCAGGGCGTACGTCACCCATTGTGCCGCGACCAGAAGGTGGCTGTAGATGGCGTACCAGATCAGCGCGCCGGCCGCTCCCGGAAGCGCGTATCGGAGCAGGTTCCTTCCCGAAGAGTTGCTCATATTGTTCCGCGCTTCATTCATGCGCCCCTGCCATCCGGCCGCTCAGCGGTCCGGCCGTATAGACCAAATAGAGTCCGCCCAGCAGGAGGAGCGCGCCGCACACTTTTCGGAGGATGGCCGCGCCTCTGGATTGCTCGTTCCAATTCAAGTAGCGCTGCACGACTTCCGTGAAGGTGCCGGCAAAGACGATCACCGAGCAGTGTCCAACGCCGTATACCGCCAGAAGCAAGACGCCGAACGCCATTCCCGCGCCCGCGGCCTGGAACGCCACCCCCAGCACGGGGGCCATGAATGCAAAGGTGCACGGCCCCAGCGCCACGCCGAACAGAAGTCCCAGCAGGAGCGCCGCAAGCACTCCCTTGCGCTTCAAGGCGACCTGCCCGGGTCCGGACCAGGGCAAGGGGATCACTTCGAGCAGATGCAGGCCGATTATGAAGAAGATGAGCGCGACGAGATAATTCCCGTACTGCCCCACATCCCCCATCATCCGTCCCGCCGCCGCAGTGGCGACGCCGATGGCCGCGATGGACGCCAGGACGCCTGAAGCAAACGCCGTGGAGATCAGGAAGGCGCGCCGCGTCGAGATGCGCCCTTGTCCCTCGACGAAGGCGACGATCAGCGGGATGCTCGCCAGGTGGCAGGGACTCAAGAGGACGCTCAGAATGCCCCAGAGAAGGGCCGCTCCCAGCCCGATGAGCGGCGTGCCTCCGATGCCCTTGGACAGCGCGGTAAAAAGATGCTCCAACACCGCTATTTCACCCCCATCTCGGCCAGCTTCTTCTCGATCTCCTGCTGCGGGAAGAACCCGACGTGGCGTGAGACTTCCTTGCCCTCCTTGTCGAAGAACACCTGGACGGGGATGCTATCGATGCCATAGCGGGCCGCGAGTATTTCCTCCTCGACTACGGAGACGAAGAGGACGTTGGCCTGGCCGTCAAACTTTTTCTTCAAGGTCTCCAGGATCGGCGCGAGCATGTCGCAGGGGACGCAGCCCTTGGAGCCGAAGTCCACCAGCGACGGCTTGCCGCTGAGGCGCGCCTTGTCCACCGGATTGTCGCGCGTGAGGAGCGATTGGCTCTTGACCCACGGGGCGGACACCTCGATGGCCGTCTTCTCCCCGAGCGATTCGATCAGCGCGCGGTACGCCTCCTGCTGCTTCTGCTCGCGAAGGTATGGCGCAAGTTGCGTCTTGACCGCCTCCGGCGCCGCCGAGCCGAACATGATCTTGTTCTGTTCGTAGAAGGCGGCCACCTCCGCATCGCTGATCTGGATGGAATCGAGGACGCCCGAGAGATATTCCTTCACCACGTCGCCATCGGCGGACTTGGACACATCGCGGTTGGCGCGCGCCGCCTCCTGCCTGGCGGCCGCCGCCAGGAGTTTGGAGGTAGCGATCCGTTCCAGAACGAAGAAGCCGTTCTTGTCCAATTGAGCGCGCACCTTTTCCGGCGTGCCGGCGCCCGCGGCGGCAACGTCCTTCTCGCCGACGGAAATATCGCCGGATCTGAGGAGTACCCCTTGCGGGAGTTCCGCCAGCCGCGCATGAGTCAATGCGCCCGAGGCCAGGCCCGGATACGCCCGCCCGACCGTCGCGGGGGTGGACGACGGGGCCGGCTCCGCCGCCATGCTTAATACGCACCACGCCACACAGACCGCAATCGCGGCCATGGTCCATTGCATCCGCTTCATCGTTTCCCTTTCGACATGGGCCGCCATTCGGGCGCAGCCCTATTTTGCCTGAGTTTCGCTGGAAGGCTGGAGGTCGACCCCCAATGCCTTCCACTTTGCCAGGATGTCCGCCTTGGCGAAAAAGCCTTCGTGGCGGAACAGCACAACGCCCGCCGGGTCGAAGAAGACTTGTGTGGGAATCACCTTGACTTGATAGAGGCTAATCGCCGCGCGGTCCTGCGTCACGTCGATGAACTCGACCTCCAGCCTCCCGGCGCATTCTTTCTTGAGTTCCTCCAAGACCGGCGTCATCATCTTGCAGGGGATGCAGGTGGTGGACCCCAAATCCACGAGCCGGGGCAGTGCCGCTGCGGCTTCCGGCGGAATGGGCGTCGCCGCCGCCGCGCCGGGCTTGCGCGCGTCCGGCGCCGGGGCGCGTCCCTTGAGCGCAAAGACGGCCCCCACGGCAACCACGAGGGCCGCTCCGATGGCGATTTTCCAGAACGTTTTCATGGGTAATTTCTCTCTTTGCCAAAAACGCTTGCGCAGCCGGATGAATCCCCACAGCAGCAGGGCGGCGGCTGACATATGAAGCAGCGCAACGCCACCGTCCTCCCCGGAACTGCACGGGCAAGCTTGGCCTAATGCCATTCTCAAAGGCTCACCCACAGCACCCGGCGCCCTTCTTTGCGCCGGACGCCGACAGCGTCGCGCGGCACTGCGCCACGACCTTCTGGATGTCAGCCTCGGCGATGTTGAACTCGTGCTTCTTCTCGATCCCCAGTTCGGAAACCACAACGCGTTCGAAACCTGAAATCCCGGCTTCCTCCGCGCATTTCCGCGCGCAGCCCACCGGGCAGCCGTCAAGCACGAGGACCTTGTCCGCCCCCTTCACCGAGGCGACCATCCCGCTCACATGCCCGCCGAGGCCGGCGGTGCAGAAGAACTTCGCCGTCCCTTCGATGTCGAGGCGCTTCGCCGCTTCGTTGGCGATCTGTCCCACATTCGCCGAACCGCTGCACGGCAGAACCACTTTCACGCCACCCGCGCAGGAACATTTCGCCATGGACCGTCCTCCCTAACTCATCATGGACTTGATTTCGTCAACACTCGGCACCTTGCCCGCGGACGTCACCACGCCATCCACCGCCAGGGCCGGAGTCGTCATCACGCCGAACTTCATGATATCGCTGATGTTCGTGACTTTCTCCAGCGTGTATTCGATCCCCAGCGCCTTGGCCGCGGCCTCGGCGTTCTCCGCCAATTTCTTGCACTTCGGGCATCCCGTGCCCAGTACTTGCAGCTTCTTCATCGACCTCTCCCCTGTTTGCCGGCGGAATCTCTGCATGAAACACATTCCTCTTTCGCGCCCCTGCGCCCGCTCAACAAGCAGGCGCTTTCCTCCACGCGCTCGCGCAGCAGGTCGGTCACGCAGCGCATGAACTCGCCGATGCAGCGGCAGCGCAGGCTGTAGTACACCTGCAACCCCTGCTTGCGATTGGAAAGGACCCCCGCGCGCACCATGAGCGCGAGGTGGCGGGAGATGTTGGAGCGCTCGGCGCCGGCCAGTTCGGCGATTTCGCAGACGCAGCGCTCGCCATCGGCCAGGAATTCGACGATCGCCAGCCGCAGCGGGTGCGCCAGCGCCTTCACCAACTCCGCCTTCGCGGCCAGCCGGCGCAATTCCAAAGCGTCCGGGGGTTTTGGGGCCTTCTTCGGATTCTTCATATGTGACTATTCTATCACATAGTCACGTTATGTCAAGGGCTGCCGCAAAACGAGAGGAAACGGCGACGAACAACAACGACTTCTTGGAACGGGATGACGGGGATTACAGCGATATGAGTAAGACAGAGGCGTGGTGGAACTGGTTTCACAACTGTGGCGCGGACTGTGCCGTCCGCGCCCACGGGTTAGTTGTGAGACCAGCTCCGGTCAATCAATATCTCTGTGATTCCCGTTATCCCGTTCCCAGAAGCCGTTGCCGTCGTTCGTCACTCCTCATCCTCCGGCGTGCGGCGCGTTCCTTTGATGGCGCTGCGGTGGTGCTTGGTCTTGAGACGCCGCCGTTTCGCGCCCAGCGAGGGGCGCGTCGCGCGGCGCGGGCGGGGGGCGATCAGCGCGGCGCGGATCAGTTCGGCCAGCCGGTCGAGCGCATCCTGCCGGTTCTGCTCCTGGGTTCGGAAGCGCTGCGCTTCGATGGTGAGGATGCCTGTCCGGCTCAACCGCCGCCCGGCCAGGCGGCTCAGGCGGTCCCGCACCGCGTCGCTCAGCGCCGCGCAGCGCGCCGGGTCGAACCGGAGCCGCACCGCCGTCGAGACCTTGTTGACGTTCTGTCCCCCCGGCCCGCCCGCGCGCACGAATTCCATCTCCACCGCGTCGTCCGGGATGGCGATTTTGTCTGTGATCTGAAGCATTCGTTCAAGCGCGCTGGGACAGCGCGCTCCACCCTTCTTCACTCAGTATCGTTCACTCTGAATTCTACACTCTGCATTCTGCACTCTACATTCTACGCTCGCCGTTCTTCCCGCCCGCCTTGCGCGGTGCTTGCCGAGACTCTACAATCATCCTTCGCGAGGGGCAAGTTGTCCAGGCCTTTTTTCAGGTGAAACCGCTTGAAGATCGCCCTTATGTTAATCCTTTCCGCGCTGCCGCTCATCGTCGGCGCGGGGGTTTTCGCGTACCTGGTTGCCTCCGCGCGGCGCAAAGAGGAGGCGGACCCCGAAACCATCGAGCGGCAGCGCCGCGCCGAGCAATTGGCCTATGCCGGCGCGCTGGCGGGGGGGCTGGTGCACGAAATCAAGAACCCGCTGAACAGCCTCAGCCTGAACCTCCAGCTCCTCGCGGAGGAGTGGGCGAACGCCGAAACGCCCGAGGAGCGCCGCGCGCTCAAGCGCATTCAGATGCTCCTGGCCGAGACGAACCGGCTGGCCGGAACGCTCGATGATTTCCTGGGTTTCGCGCGCGGCCAGCCGCTGCAGCCTGCGCCGTGCGACGTGAACAAGCTGATCGAGGAGGTCTCCGCTTTCATCGCGCCGGAGCTCGAATCCAGGAAGATCGAACTGCGCAAATGTCTCGAACCGCTGCCGGAGTGCATTCTCGACGGCAACCTCCTGCGCCAGGCGCTGCTGAACCTGCTGCTCAACGCGAAGGAGGCGATGGAGGAGGGGCGGCCGCATGAGATCATCCTGCGCAGCGGCGCGGTGGACGGCTGGCTGCGCATCGACGTGATCGACACGGGCCGCGGCATTCCGCCGGAGAACCTGGACAAGATTTTCGAGGCGTTCTACTCCACCCGCAAGGGGGGGACCGGCCTGGGCCTGCCCACCGCGCGGCGGATCGTCGAGCAGCATGACGGACGCCTTCTGGTGCACAGCGAGCCGGGCAAGGGGAGTTGCTTCGCGATGATCCTCCCCGTCGCTCCGCTTCCCGCGCCGGCCGCACAGAAACCGAAGGAGAAACCGAAGGAGGCCCGGACATGAGCGCCGCCAGTTCCCCCAACGCCGCCAAGCTCGACCTGCGCGTGCTGGTGATCGACGACCACGCCTCCGACGCCGAGGCCGCCGCCGAGGTGCTCACGCGCATCGGCTGCCGCTGCCGCACCGCCACCAGCGGACAGGAGGGGCTCGACCTCATCCATGAGGGGGACGTGGACCTGGTGCTGACCGACCTGGTGATGCACGACCTGAACGGGCTGAAGATCGTGGAGGAGACCAAGCGCTTCTGGCCGGAGGTGGAGGTGCTGGTGTTCACCGGCCACGGCAGCGTGGACACGGCGGTCGAGGCGATGCGCCAGGGGGCGATGACCTACCTGGAGAAGCCGCTGAACATCGAGATGCTGCGCTCGCACGTGACCAAGGCGGCGGAGAAGCTGCGGCTGGTGCGCGAGAGCGCCGACCTGCGCCGGCAGATCGACAAGCGTTTCGGCCTGGAGGGGATCATCGGGCAGAGCCAGCCGATGCAGCGCATCTTCGACGTGCTTCAGCAGATCAGCGCCACCAACGCGACGGTGCTGATCCAGGGGGAGAGCGGCAGCGGCAAGGAGCTGGTGGCGCGCGCGCTGCACAACAACTCCCCGCGCCGGGCGCGCCCCTTCGTGGGGCTCAACTGCGCGGCGCTTTCGGAAGGCATCCTGGAGAGCGAGCTGTTCGGGCACGAGAAGGGCTCCTTCACCGGCGCGGACGCGCAGCGCCGCGGGCGCTTCGAATATGCCAACCACGGCACGCTCTTCCTGGACGAGGTGGGGGACATGCCGATCAGCACGCAGATCAAGCTGCTGCGCGTGATCCAGGAGCGCGAGATCATGCGCGTGGGATCGAACGAGGGGATCAAGGTGGATGTGCGCCTCGTCGCGGCGACCAACCAGGCGCTCGAAGAGCTGGTGCGCACGAAGCGCTTCCGCGAGGACCTCTACTTCCGGCTGAATGTCGTGCGGCTGAACCTGCCGCCGCTGCGCGAGCGCCGCGACGACATCCCGCTGATGATCGAGGCGTTTCTCAAGGAGTTCAACGAGGCGCACAAGCAGTCCGTGAGCGCCGTCACCCCCGAGGCGCGGCGCATCCTGTACCGCTACCCCTGGCCGGGAAATGTGCGCGAGTTGAAGAATTGCATCGAGGCGATGGTGGTGACCGCGCGCGGGCCGACGCTGGATGTCTCCGATATCCCGCCCTACATCAGCGCCGCCCCTGCGCCGGCCAACGACGGGATGGAGATCACGCCGGGGATCAGCATGGAGGATGCCGAGCGCATCCACATCCTGCGCACGCTGGAGATGACCGGGGGCAACCGCGAGGAGGCCGCGCGCATCCTCAAAATCGGCGAACGCACGCTGTACCGGAAGCTGGATAAATACGGGACGAAGTGACGGCGGGAACGGCAACGAAACGACAGAGAAGGGAACCGCCGATGAACGCAGATGAACGCCGATAGGAAAGGTCAGAGCAAAGAGACGGACGCGCAATCAACCTTCCCGTTCGTATCTGCGTTTATCTGCGTTCATCGGCGGTTCCCTTCGTTCCGCCGTTCTCCGTGTCTCCGCGTGAGCGCACGTCGTTAGAGCTTGAGCCTGCCCATGTCCGTCGGCGGCAGGTCGCCGGGGGTGACGATGCGGTTCTGGCTGCGGCGGCGCATCTCCTGAAGCTCGTCCTGAAGTTCCTTCTTGGCCACCTCGACTTCCGCGTCGGCGCGCGTGGAGAACTTGGCGAACGCTTCCTGGATGCTCGCGGCCTCCACCTCGAAACTCACCGGGATGGTCTGCACCCCCATGGGGGTCTGGAGTCCCAGGCTCACGCGCCCGATGTACTTGCTCTCCTTGCCGTCGATCGAGCTGAGCACTTCGATCTGCTTGACGGGGAACTTCTGATCCGTGGGGCTTTCCTCAAGGTACTCTTCGCGTTTGTAGATCACAGCGCTTCCTCTCAATTAAAGGGGTGTTTCATAAAGTAGCATTTCCCGGGGGCGGATTACAAGCGCATGTGCGGCGCGGTGTTGCAGGGGCAAGGCACCGCCGCGCCCCCGCATGAAGAACGGCTTCGGAACGGCCCGCCCGGCCCACAGTTGCGCCGCGGCCGCCGGACAGTGTAAAACATCTGCTCGCCGCGGGGGTTCCCTTGAAGGAGAACGGAAAGATGAATGACGCAATGCGCGGACTGATCGACGAAATCAACACGAACAAGAATGCCCTCTGGGTCTTCTGCGGCGATAGCATCACGCACGGCGCGCTGCACACCGAGGGCAGGCGCGATTACGTGGAGCTGGTCGCGGAGCGCGTCCGGTTCGAGATGGGCCGGAAGATGAACCTGTTCGTTAACACGGGCATCTCGGGGGACTCGACGCGCGGCATTCTGGCGACGCTGGAGCACCGCGCGCTGCGCTTCCAGCCGGACTTCTTCTCGCTGATGATCGGCATGAACGACTGCGCGTGCATGCCGGAGATGGAATTCTCGGAGAATCTGGACAGGATCATCGAGGGCGTCCGCGCCGGGAGCAAGGCGCACGTGCTCCTGCAAACCTGCTGCGCGATCGACCCGGCGCTCAACCCCAACCGCGCGAAGTACCCGGCGTTCATGGAGGTGGTTCGCCGCAAGGCGGAGCAGCACAAGACGGCGCTGATCGACCACCACGCGATGTGGGAGGAGACGCGCCTGAAGGAGCCGAAGCTGTGGGCCTCCTGGATGTCGGATGTCATCCATCCTGGCGGGCTGGGGCATTGGATCTTCGCCGAGCGCATCCTGACCGAGTTGGGGCTAGGGCCGCTGGAGCATACGAAGCGCCCGGCTTGAGAAAGTTCGTCACAGTCCGTCCATGGTGAACCGACGATGTCCATTAAGACGCAAATGAGCGCGGCGGTGGTGATTCCGCCGCAGGAGATCTGGCGCCCGATTCAGGCGATCCGCGCGCGGTACGACCGGCACGTGACGCGCTGGATGCCGCACATCACGATGGCGCTCCCCTTCCGGGCGAGGGAGGAGTTCCCGGCGCTGGTCCCGCCGCTGACGGAGGGATGCGCCGGATTGCAGCCCTTCACCATCGAGCTGGCCGCCGTGCGCTTCTTCGACCATGGCGGCGAGCGGTACACCCTCTGGCTGGACCCGGAGCCGATGAAGCCGCTGCAGGAGCTCCAGGAGGCGCTCGCGCGCGTCCTGCCGGATTGTAACGACGTGCGGCTGTATGACTTCGGATTCACGCCGCACCTCAGCGTCGGGCAGGCGAACGGACGCGAGAACATGGAAAAGCTGCTAAAGAAGCTTGAAGCCGACTGGACGCCGCTGCGATTCACCGTGTGGGAGGTCAGCCTGGTCTGGCGCGACCGCCCCCCCGAGGACACCTTCCGCGTCGGCGCGACCTTCCCGATTGGTGCGGGCCGGCCCAAGTAGATCCAACCGAGCCCGGCAGCGCGGGCGGGCTGCTTCGTTAGGGTGGCGCGGGTTATCAACCCGCGATCATCGTGCGTTCTTCCATTTTCTTTCCCGCGCCTGCGGCACGGGACGCGGACTGGATAGTCCGCGCCACCTTGTTGCTGCCCCCACCGCACGGCCCTAACTTCCGTCGTCGCCCTTGACATTGCCCTCCGCGCTCGCTATTGTCTATATACTCTATAGAAGCAATAGGGATTAGCGGATGCTCTCCAAAAAAACGGAATACGCGCTGAAGGCCCTCTTCTACCTCGCCCGCGAGGGGAACGGCAGGCCCATCCCGATCGGCGAACTGGCCGAGAAGGAGGACATCCCCAAGAAGTTCCTCGAAGCGATCCTCCTGGACGTGCAGCGCCACGGGATACTGGAAAGCCGGAAGGGGAAGGGGGGAGGGTACTCCCTGCGCGTGAGCCCGGAAGAGGTCACCATCGGGCAGATCATACGGATCCTCGACGGCCCGCTGGCGCCGGTGCCCTGCGTCAGCGAGACGGCTTACCGGAAATGCGCGCACTGCCGCGATGAGAAACTGTGCGGCGTGCGCATGGTGATGAAGGAAGTGCGCGACGCGACGGCGAAGATTGTGGACGGGACGACTCTGGCGCAGGTGGTTCGACGCATCAAGCTTGAGGTGGCCGCAACGGGATCGGCCCGCAAGCGCAGGTCAACAGGGTCAAGGCCTCAAGGGGCCGCGATCGAAAGGAGGCGACGATGAAGCATTTCGCATGGAGACTCTCTGCCGCGGCCGTGCTGGCGGCGGCGCTCGTCCTGGCGGCCGGCTGCAAACGCAGCGAACCCCAGACGCCGCCGGCGACGCCCACGACCACGATCCCCCAGCTCGAAGGGCGCATCCGCGTCTCGGGCGCATGGGCGCTTTATCCGATGATGGCGCGCTGGGCCGAGGAGTTCCAGAAGCTCCACCCCGGCGTCCGCATCGACGTTTCCGCCGGCGGGGCGGGCAAGGGAATGGCGGACGCGCTCGCGGGCCTGGTCGAAATCGGCATGGTCAGCCGCGAAGTCAGCGCGGCCGAAGTCCAGAAGGGCGCGGCTTACGTGCCGGTGGTCGGCGACGCCGTCTTCCCGACGATCAGCGCCGCGAACCCGCTGCTGGCGAAGGAACTGGCGACGCGCGGCGTGCGCAAGCAGGCGCTGATCGACCTCTGGATCGGCGGCAAGCCGCTGACCTGGGGCGATCTCTGCGGCGCAGACTGCGCCGAGAAGGTGAGCCTCTACACGCGTTCCGACTCCTGCGGCGCCGCCGAAACCTGGGCGGTTTACCTCGGGAAGAAGAAGCAGGAGGACCTCAAGGGGGTGGGAGTCTACGGCGACCCCGGCGTGGCCGAGGCGGTGAAGAACGACCACTGGGGGCTGGGCTACAACAACCTGAATTTCGCCTTCAACGCCAAAACCGGCCAGTTGGTCGAAGGGGTCGCCGTGCTGCCGGTGGACTTGAACGAGGACGGGAAGATCGGCGAAGGGGAACGCCTGACCACGATGGCTGAGGCGATCGAGGCGATCCGCAAGGGCATCTATCCCTCTCCCCCCGCCCGCACGCTGTACCTGGTGACCAAGACGCAGTTCCAGGGCGTCACGGCGGAATTCGTGCGATGGATTCTGGCGGACGGCCAGAAGCTCGCGCCCGAGGCGGGCTACCTGGGGCTTTCTCAGGAGCAGTTGGCGGGCGCATTGAAGGCCATCCCGGCGAAGTGAGGAGACGCGCGTGCTGAGTCGCAGGAAGACAGACCGGTGGACCGGCGGCACCATGAGGGGGGCGCTGCTGCTGGTCAACCTCGTGGCGTTCACCATCGCCCTGCTTCTGCTCTGGAAATCCTGGCCCGTTCTCTCGGGCCAGCCGATCAAGGATGTCCTGTTCTCGACGAACTGGCATCCCACGCAGGGGCAGTTCGGCTACCTGGCGTTCATCGTCGGGACGGTGGCGGTCACCGTGCTGGCGATGGCGCTGGCGGTGCCGGTCTGCCTGCTGAGCGCCCTGTGCATCTCGGAATACATTCCCACGCGTCTGCGCTGGCCGGTGCGGCTCGGGATCGACGTGATGGCCGGCGTCCCCTCGGTGCTGTACGGGCTGCTGGGGATCATCGTGGTCGTCCCGTGGGTGCACCGTCTGGGGGCCTATTTCGGACGCGACGGCAGCGGCTACAGCCTCCTGGCGGGCGGAATCGTCCTGGGGCTGATGGTCTCGCCGGTGATCATCTCGGTTGCCGTGGAGGTGCTGCAGGGAGTGCCGCGCGACGCGCGCGAGGCGGCGCTCTCGCTGGGGACGACGAAGTGGGAGGTGAGCCTGCACGTCGTGGCCCGCCACGCCTGGCGCGGGCTGATGTCGGCGGTGGTGCTCGGTTTCGCGCGCGCCTTCGGCGAGACGATGGCGGTGCTGATGGTCGTGGGGAACGACGCGCACATTCCCACCTCGCTGTTCGACCGCGTCTACCCGATCCCCGCGCTCATCGCGAACAACTACGGCGAGGTGATGTCCATCCCTCTCTATGATTCGGCGCTGCTCCTGGGCGCGCTGCTGCTGATGATACTGGTCGGCGCCTTCAACCTGGCGGCGCATGTGATGCTGGCGCGGTCGGAACCGGGAAGGGCGTGACGGGACGGCAAAAGGCTGTCCACAGATTGCACAGATTTTCACAGATTGCGGAAACAACGCAACAGGTCGTTGCCCTCATCAGTGTTCATCTGTGTAATCTGTGGATACCGCCGTTGTTCTTCTTGTGACAGGACGCCGGATGTTGTACCGCAGAATACAGGAATGGTTCTTCCGCGCGCTCATGGGCCTCTCGCTGGTGATCGTTCTGGGCTCCCTCGTGGCGATGCTGGGCGTGCTGGCGTGGCGTGGCATCGGCGCGATCAGCCTGGAAGTGCTTTTCCAGACCCCCAAGGGAGGTTACTACCTCGGCGGGGGCGGCGGCATCGCCAACGCCATCGTCGGCTCGCTTTACCTGGCGCTGGGAGGGACGGTGCTTGCGACGGTGCTGAGCCTCCCCCTGGCGCTGGCGCTTCAGCGCGAGTACGCCAGCCCGCGCCTGGCGCGTCTGACGCGCCTGACGCTCGACGTGCTGGCCGGCACCCCCTCCATCGTGTACGGCGTCCTGGCGTTCGTCATCATGGTGCGCATCGGGATGGGGGCGTCGCTGATCGGCGGCATCCTGACGCTGACGGTGCTGATGCTGCCGATCATGACCTGCGCCATGGCCGAGGTGATCGCGCTGGTGCCGCGCGAGATGAAGGAGACCGCGTACGGACTGGGCGCGACGCGCTGGGAGAGCACCCTGGCGGTCGTGGTGCGCCAGTCGCTGCCGGGGCTGATCACGGCGGTGCTGCTGGCCTTCGGGCGCGGCATTGGCGATGCCGCCTCGGTGCTGTTCACCGCCGGGTTTTCGGACCGCATTCCCACGTCGCTGGCCGATCCGACGGCGTCGCTGCCGCTGGCGGTCTTCTTTCAAATCGGCTCGCCGGTGAAGGAAGTCCAGGAGCGCGGCTACGCCTCGGCGCTGGTGCTTCTGGTGCTGGTGCTGCTGGTGAGCGTTGTTTCGCGATTGATCGGCCGGCGCTTCTCACGGCATGTCATACGGTAGGAGTTACCATGTCTCGCATCGCCATCCGCAACCTGACCGTGCGTTACGGGAAGCACGACGCGTTGCGCAATATGAACCTGGATATTCCGGACGGGAAGATCACCGTCATCCTCGGCCCCTCCGGCTGCGGCAAGAGCACGCTGCTGCGAAGCCTGAACCGGCTGACCGACCTCTATGACGAGGTGTCGGTGGAGGGGCAGGTGCTGATCGACGGGGAGAACATCCACGATCCCCGCGCCGACCTGCTGGCGCTGCGCAAGAAAGTGGGGTTCCTGCCGCAACGCCCCTTCCCGCTGCCGATGTCCATCGCCGACAACGTGCGCTTCGGTCCGCGCATCCACCGGATGACGCGCGAGGACATTCTCCGCCAGATCGGCGCCCCCGCGGACGCCGCCGCCTCGCGCCACGCCGCCATGGACCTGCTGGTGGAGCATTATCTGAAGCAGGCCGGGCTCTGGGAGGAAGTGCGCGACCGGCTGCACGCCCCCGGCGCGAACCTCTCCATCGGCCAGCAGCAGCGGCTGGCGCTGGCCCGCGCGCTGGCGGTCGAGCCGGAGGTGATTCTGGCGGACGAACCCACCTCGGCGCTCGACCCCATTTCGGCCCAATTGATTGAGAAACGCTTCCAGGCGCTGAAGGAAAAATACACCATCATCCTGGTCACGCACGTCCTGCGCCAGGCGCGTCGGCTTGCCGATTACGTCATTTTCCTGTATATGGGAGAGATGGTCGAGCATGGGCCGGCGTCGTTCCTGAACTCCCCGCGCGACCCGCGCACCCGCGCGTACGTCGGCGGAGAAATCAGCTAGTGCGGGAAATGACGAATGACGAAGCCCTAATGACGAAGGAATGACGAAAACGCCAAATCCGAAAACCACTTTTTGACGGCGCGAGACAGGGTTGTTTGGCCGCTTGGACGTTTCCTTCGTTATTCGAGCTTCGTCATTCGGGCTTCGTCCTTCCCCATCCCCGACCTCGCGTAACCAGCATAGGAACAGTGCAACCTCGTTGGAATGGAAGCTATGGCTCTCGTACAAGTGACTGAAGCGAATGTGGCATTCGGCACCCGCGTGGTGCTCGAAGCCGCCTCCATGAGCGCGAATGAGAACGAAATCGTCGGGTTGATCGGCGCCAACGGCTGTGGAAAAACCACGCTGCTGAGGCTGATCGCCGGGACGGCCACGGCGGACTCGGGGCGCATCGACCGCAAGCGCGGACTGCGCATCGGCTTCCTGGAGCAGGAGCCGGCGCTGCCCGAAGAGGTCTCCCTGCATGACGCGGCGATGTCCGCCTTCGCCGAGTTGCTGGAGATCGAGAAGCGCATGCGCGAAATCGAGCACGAAATCGCCACCGCCGATCCCGCGCGCCGCAAGGAGCTGCTCAAGCAACTCGGGCAGTTGCAGGAGCGGTTCGAGCACGCCGGGGGCTACGAGCAGGAGAGCCGCGCCGGCACCGTGCTGCACGGGCTGGGGTTCATGCAGGAGGAGTTCGAAAAGCCGGTCGCGGTGCTCAGCGGAGGCGAGCGCACCCGCCTGGCGCTGGCGCGCCTGCTGCTGCGCGAGGCCGACCTGCTGCTCCTCGACGAGCCGACCAACCACCTGGACCTGGCCGGCATCGAGTGGCTGGAAACCTACCTTCAGAAGAAATTCCGCGGCGCCGCGCTGGTCGTCTCGCACGACCGCCTCTTCCTCGACCGCACGGTGCGCAAGATCATCGAGCTGGAGGATGCCAAGCTGGAGGAGTACCCCGGCAACTACACCTCCTTCGCGGAGACGAAAGCGCTGCGCCGCGCCGAGCAGCAGCGGCTCTTCGAGCAGCAGCAGCAATTCATCGCCAAAGAAGAGGATTTCATCCGGCGCTACCATTACGCCCAGCGCAGCGCCCAGGCGCGCGGCCGGCAGACGCGCCTGGATCGCCTGGAACGCCGCGAAGCCCCCGTCCAGCAGAAGAGCATCTCCATCAGTTTCGACGCCAAGAAATCCTCCGGGGATCTCTGCCTGAGCGTCGAGGATTTGGCCAAGCGTTTCGGGGAACGCACGCTCTTCAGCGAACTCTCCTTCGACGTCTACCGCGGCGACTGCGTGGGCATCATCGGCCCCAACGGCTCGGGGAAAAGCACGCTGCTGCGCCTGCTGCTGCAGCAGGACAAGGCCGAGGAGGGGACGGTGAAGGTGGGCCGCAGCGTCCACTTCGGCTACCTCGAACAGCACATGGAGAACCTCTCGGACGACCGCACGGTGCTGGACGAGGTCTGGGAGCGCAACCGCAAGCTGACCGAACTGGAAGTGCGCAGGGTGCTCGGGCGGTTCCTCTTCGGCGGCGACGAAACGCTCTCCAAGCGCATGAGCCAGCTCAGCGGCGGCGAGCGCACGCGCGTGGCGCTGGCCTGCCTGATGATCGAGCGCCCCAACGTGCTGGTGCTCGACGAGCCGACGAACCACCTGGACATCGCCTCCTGCGAGGCGCTCGAAGACGCGCTGGCCGACTACGACGGCGCGCTGGTGGTGGTCAGCCACGACCGCTATTTCATCAACAACATCGTCGACCGCCTGCTGGTGCTGGACAAGGACGGCGGCCGGCCGATGACGGTGCTGGGGAATTACGAGGCGTACGAAAAGCTGCGCGATGCCGCTTCGCGCACGGCGCCGGCCTCCCCGTCTCATGCCGCGCCGCGCCGCGCGCCTGCCCCGACCCCGAGCAAGCCGAAGAAGTCGAAGTATTCCAAAAACCGCCTCGCCCGGCTCGAAGAGGATATCGCCCGCCTGGAAGATGAGAAAACCCGCCTGGAGGTGGAGCTGGCCAAGCCGGAGCTCTACTCCGACGCCGCCAAAGCGCGCGAGGTGCCCCGGCGCTACGAGGAGGTCTGCGGCAAGCTCGAAACGCTCTACCAGGAATGGACGAAGCAGGAAGAGGCGTGACGGAAATTGATGATTGATGAGTGATGATTGCTGATTGATAATTGAAAGGAAGAGGGGGTCAGGCTGCTTTTCGCGTTCGAAAAGATGCCTGACCCCTTTTCCCTGTTTAATGACCGGCGCGCCTCACACCCCACGCCCGGCTTAAAACGCAACGGGCGCCGGCTTGCTGCCGACGCCCGCTGTTCAATCCCTCTGCGCCGATGTTACGGCCCGACGGTCTGCTTCCCGCTGAGCGCGTCGAGCTCGATGTAATCATCGGACCCGCCGAGCTGATATTCCAGGTTGCTGCCAACGATCTTCATCGCCCCGGCTTTGCCCGAGACCACGAGATAGCCGCTGTTCGCAACGCTGGCCGGGTTGTTCGTGTCCCCATCCGCCCGGATCAGGATACCGTTGAAATAGGTGAGATCAAACGAGCCGATAAAGTCGGAATCAACGTGCACCGTGCCCGCGTCGGCCCCCTTGGTCATGTGCCAATGCAGCGTCGTGCTGCCGGACGTCGGGTGGTCGCCGGTGAAGTCATACCCCGTGCGGCTGCCCTTGACGGCCCAATAGGTGTTGTACAGATCGGCGAGAAGCGGGGGAGTGACCGGAGCTTTCCCCGCCACGATGGGATCCGGTTCGCCGGCATCGGCAGCGGCGCCCGGAGCGGGAGCGCCGGTGGCGGTGAGCTGCTTGCCCTTGATCGCGTCAACACGCAATTTCCCCCACGTGCCGGACCCGGCCGCAATGATCTCCCCCTGCAATGCCAGCTTCCCCGCCTTGCCAGTGACGTGGGCATATCCGGTATGCGCGTAGGGAATGACGTCGTCGAAGATGCCAAAGAACAGGACGCCGTACTCATAGGTGGCATAGACGGTGCCGTTCGGGCCGCCGCTGAAGCCGGTGATTTTGACGACGTTGTCCACGGACGCAGTGATGGTCCATGTGTCCAGGGCTTTCGCCTTCGCCAAGACCCCGGTTGCCAGGTCTCCCGCGGTGCGGGCGGAGCTCACCGACCAGGTGCCGTACAGGGCGTCCTGGGGCGGGAACGGAGCCAGCGCGGCGGACGCAACCGGCGCGAGCAAGCACAGAACGCACAATGCACCCATAATGCCCGACATGATTCGCAACATCTCTCGACCCTCCCGTCTTCAAGAAAAAACATGCCGCGACGCTGCGCCGCTAAAAAGCAACTTCCTTGGCGCTGATCGTCCCGGCTTCCACATTGTCTCCGCTGCCGTCGATCGTATAGTCCAGGAACGCTACGCTGATTTTGTACGCGCCCGGCTTCCCGCTGATGCTGCCCTGGGCGTTGATGGATTTGAGCGCCGGGTTGTTCACGATGTCCCCGCTGGCCATGACCAGGATGCCCCCCTGCTCGCCGCTGTAATAGCGGAAGTGCAACGCGTCGGCCGGGTCGCCATTGTCGTAGGTGACTTCGACGTCAATCGTGCCGGCAACCGCATCGCCTGTCATGTACCAGTGCGCCAGCTTGCTTTCCGAGGCGGGGCCGCCTGCGGCAAAGTCGAGCCCCTTTCCGGCGAATTTGGCGTCCCAACTGGTGCCGTCCAACTCTTCGATGGTCGGCGGCGCCACCGTCTTGGCCTTCGCCTGGATCGGCTGCGGCGCGTCCGCTGCCCCGGCCGGATCGTCGCACGGCACGGCCAGCGCGGTGGAGGTGCTGGTTTGCTTTGCCTTGATCGCGTCGGCAAACATCAGTGGCCATGAGTCACTTCCGACGACGATGATCTGTCCCTGCAGCGCGATCTTGCCGGCAGCGCCGGAGACCTTGACGTATCCGGTGCATGAACACAAGTTCCCATCCCCTTGGAAGCCGAAGAACAGGCAGCCGTACTTATACACCGCCGACGTGGCCCCGCCGGGAATATCACTGACGCCGTCGATCAGCACGACGTCCGGATTGACCGGATCCAGCGTGATCCGCCAGGCGTTATAACTCTTGTGTTTACCAATCGCCCCCGTGTCCAGCGCGCCCAGCGTCCCGCCGAGGTTGACTTGATACGTGCCGACCAAGTCCGCAATCGGCGGCGGAGGGAGCGAGGCCCCGGGAGCGGCGGGGATGAGCAGCAGCATGAGGAAGATGCAGATTCCCCCCGCAAACGCAAGCTCTTTCTGCGACATGTTCTCGACCTCCACCCCGACAACGGGGACGAAGTGCCATAGCGCTTTCGCGCACCGAGGGAATTGGTCAGACGTGACAACTTCTTGTACCACTCCCGGAAGAAGTTGTCAATCAAATGGCGGTTGGCGGTGGGAACGCGGAGATCTTCCTGCTAGAAGCTGTTTTGCTCTGTTGAAATCATTCTGCGAATCCCCGCAGGGGGTGACGGATTGTAGCCCACGGCGAGCGAAGCGAGTCGTGGGGGACCCAGATGCTTTCGGGCGTTAAGAGCCCCCG
>CAIUPP010000086.1 GCA_903901045.1 uncultured Planctomycetota bacterium | reverse complement strand
GGAGTGGACCAGATATCCGAATACGTAAGTCCCACGATGGTCCAGTTGTTTGGTTATACCCAGGCGGATATTCCATCCGTCGCGCAATGGTGGCCGCTGGCCTATCCCGATGAGACCTACCGCCAGCACGTCTCGGCGGAATGGACCCGCAAAGTTAAGCGGGCGATGGAGACCCAATCGCCAGTTGGGCCAATGGAGGCCAGCGTGACCTGCAAGGATGGCTCCAAGAAGGACATCGCCTGGGGCTTCATTACCCTGGGCGACAAGAACTATGCTTTCGGCCAGGATCTGACGAGCCGCAAAAAAGCGGAGGCCGCGTTGCGCGAGAGCGAAGATCGTTTCCGGGGGGTGGTCGAAGGTGCGGCCATGGCGATTTTCGTGACTGTGGGGATGAAGTTCTCCTATCTCAACCCGGCGGCGTTGCGGTTGCTGGGGGCGACCACGCCCGAGCAGGTGCTCGGTCAACCCATTCTTTCCCGCATCCATCCGGACTGCCACGCAAGCATTCAAGAGCGGGCCGTGAAGGTGTTTCAGGGGCAGCGAGGAGTGGCTCCGCCGCAGGCGGAGGTTTATCTGAAATTGGACGGGACACCCGTGCCGGTGGAGGCGACGGCGTCACCGATCACTTACCAGGGCCAACCCGCGGCGGTGGTATTTGTGCAGGACATCACCGAGCGCCAGCGGCTGAAGGATTCCTTGGAGGAACTCAATCGGAGCCTGGAGCGGCGCGTGGCGGAGCGCACGGCGGAACTCTCCCTGGAGATTGACGAACGCCGGCAGACCGAAGAGCGCCTGCGGGCCAGCGAACAACGCCACCGTGACTTGGTGGAAACCGTCCCGGACTGGGTCTGGCAAGTGGACAAGCACGCCATCTTTACCTTCTCCGGCCCCCAGTCACGCGACCTCTTGGGCTACGAGCCGGAGGAGATTCTGGGCCGGACTCCCTTTGACTTCATGCCCCCGGAGGAAGCCCAGCAGGTGAGGTCATTCACTCTGCCGGCCATGATGCGCGGCGAGCCGATCCAGGCGCTGGAAAGCGTCTTGCGCCGGAAAGATGGCCGCTTGATCACAGTGGAAACCAACGGCGTGCCCATCCGGGATGCGGTGGGCAAATTGCGGGGCTATCGCGGTCTGGTCCATGACATCACGGAGCGCCGGCAGGCGGCGGAGACCCTCCGCCGTTCGGAGTTGAAATTCCGGACGCTCTTCGAGGCGACGGGCGACGCGGTGATGCTGTTGGACGAAACAGGATTCTTCGACTGCAACGAGACGGCACTGCGCGTCATGGGCTGCGCCAGCCCGGCGGAGTTGTGCGCGCTCCATCCCGCCGACCTTTCTCCGCCGCAGCAACCGTGCGGCACAGATTCCCGGACGCTGGCGCACGCGCGGATCGTCGCGGCGCAGACCGTGGGGAGCCAGCACTTCGAGTGGGTGCATCGGCGGGCGGACACCGGCGAGAGTTTCCCCGCCGAGGTAACGCTTACCGCTCTGCAACTGGACGGGCGACCTGTGCTCCAGACGGTAGTGCGCGACATCACCGAGCGCGAGCAGGCGGAGATCGAACATGCGGCGATCATCGCCACCGCTCCGGAAGGGTTCTTGATAGCGGATATCGAGGGCCGGCTTTTGGAAGTCAACGATACCTATTGCCGGATGAGCGGTTACTCGCGCGAGGAGTTGCTCCGCCTGCGCATCGCGGATCTGGAGGCGGCGGAGGTCAGGGAGGAATCCGCGCGGCACCTCGCGAAGATCGCCGCTCAGGGCTACGACCAGTTCGAGACCCGCCACCACCGCCAGGATGGGAGCGTGTTCGATATTGCAGTCAACGTGCAATTTTCCCGCGTGCGGGGCGGCGTCTTCATCTCCTTCCTGCAAGACATCACGGAGCGCAAACGGGCGGAGGTCGAACATGCGGCGATCATCACGGCCGCCTTGGAAGGGTTCTTCCTGTCGGATCGTGAAGGCCGGCTCATCGAAGTCAACGATGCCTATTGCCGGATGAGCGGTTACTCGCGCGCGGAGTTGCTCACCCGGCACGTCTCGGAATTGGAGGCGGAGGATACGGTGCAGGACATCCAGCAGCGCACGGCGAAGATCATCGCCCAAGGCCACGACCACTTCGAGTCGCGCCACCGCCGCCAGGACGGGAGCACGTTCGATATTGCGGCCAGCGTGCAGTTTTCCTCCATGCGCGGCGGCGTCTTCATCTCCTTCCTCCAAGACATCACGGAGCGCAAGCGGGCGGAAGCGGCGATGCACGCGGCCACGGCCGCTGCCGAATCCGCCAGCCTGGCCAAGAGCCGGTTCCTGGCGAACATGTCGCACGAAATCCGCACGCCGATGAACGCCATTCTCGGCTTCTCCCAACTGCTGCTGCGCGACCTGG
>CAIUPP010000085.1 GCA_903901045.1 uncultured Planctomycetota bacterium | reverse complement strand
GTCCCGGAACCAGGCCATGCGCTGGTCGTGCTCGGCAGCCGATTCGGCGGCCTGGGCGACAAACGGCGCCACGATGAGGGACAGAGCGGTCAGTAGCAGCGATGCTTTCATAAGCTTTGACAGATTCATAAGCCGTGTGACATTGGACATGTAGGCCGCGTGCCCTCACGCGGCGTATTTAGTGACGAAACCACATATGGCAGAAAGCGCGGCGTCTGCCAAGCCCGAATGCCATACGCCGAATTCTGCATTTACTTTCAGGTGGTCCGTACAAAGTCTTTCATGCCCCAGGAGGAAAGTGAGGCGGCGTGCCACTGAATTCGCCTGGCAAGCCAGACGCCACGAGATCCAGCAGACGCGTCGCGTTCCCCATCGGCAACTGTCCGGCGCTTCGTGTGCTGTTGGTGGATGATCAGCTTCTAATCTGCCGGCCTGGGCTTTGAACCGGGCAGGGCCGCACGCAGTTCGTCGCGATAGGGGCCGATCTTGTCGAGCGGGATCGGCTGGAAGCCGAGGTTCCAGGCCGGGGAATCGCGCTTGAGTGAGAAGTCATTGGCCTGGGGCGGGTTGCCAGGCGGGCGGACGAATGAGGCGGCGGCGTTGGTGAGGTTATTTTGCAAGAGCAGCTTCCCGGGTGTGGCGTGCCAATATTCCTTAAGCCACTTGCCGACGCAGACGTTCCGCTCGACGACGTTGTTCTCGGGGGGCACGCCCTTGAAAGCGGCGCCTTCGATGGCCGGTCCACCCGGGGGGCCGTAGTATTGGTCGAGGGTCTTGAGGGCCGGGTAGCGTTCGCGGTAAAGCGCCAGTGGTACTTCAGCGAGGCGCTGGCGCATGGTCTTGTCCACCATGCTGTGCCAGACGGGCGAGGTGTCGAGCCCGCGTCCGTCAAGTTCGACGGCGTAGTTGCAGTCCACGAAGATATTATTGAGGACCAGATGGTCGCGGCCACCGCCCAGGAAGGCGGCACGCTGTACTTTGTAGAACACGTTGCCGGAAATCTCCGTGCCGCTCACGCAGTCGTCCATGTACATGCCCATTGAGCCCATCCCGACGCCGCCGGTGTCGTGGATGAAGTTGTGGCGGAGCCGGTTGCCGCGGAAGCTGTAGTCGCGCCCGGTGTAGATGGCGCCGACATCGCCCGTCTCCAGAGCGATGTGGTGAATCTCGTTGAGCTCGATGAGGTGGTCGTTGCCGGTGTAAAGGATCGCGCAGTGAGGGTGGTCGTGAATGAGGTTGTGAGCGGCGCGCTGGCCGACGCCGCCCATAATGACGGCAGGCACGTAGCACTTGGACCAGCGTCCCTGATGGGCGAAGTGGCAGTTCTCGACGAAGTGCCCGCCGGGACGCAGCGTCTGGCGGTCGCCTCCCTCCATTGAGACACCGCCGTCGCCGGTATCGAAGATATCGCAGCTCAGGACGCCGTGGCCGACGCCGCCTTCGATGGTGACGCCGTAGTTGCCGATGTTGCGGATGAGGCAGCCGGCGATGAGGTTGCTCGCGCCCCCGTGGATTTGCACAGCACTGCTGCGGGTGGCTTCGAGAATCAGTCCGCGGAAGGTGACGTGGGAGACGTCGGTTAGCTTTAACAACGGGTCGGAGAGCAGAGAGAGGAGGATTTCGGGTGCTTGCGTCTTGGACTCCCCGCCAGGGCGGGTGAGGGAGTTTGGCGGCCAGAAATAGAGGATGCCGGTTTTGCGGTCGAGGAACCACTCGCCGGGCTGGTCCAGTTCCTCGAGGAGGTTCAGGAAATAGAACCGCTGGCCTTTGCGGAAGCTGTACATGC
>CAIUPP010000084.1 GCA_903901045.1 uncultured Planctomycetota bacterium | reverse complement strand
CGTCGGCCGGGCCAGGTCCGGCAATCCGATCACCCCGCGAATCTGAATCTCCGCATCCTGCACATCCAGCATCAGCCGTTGCTCGCGAAACTCATCCGGCCATGCATCCAGCAGCCGCTCAACCGCCGTCGTCGCCGGAAGCTTCATCACACTGCGGCCGCCGGAGATAAGCTCAAATGCCACCTCCGGATAGGGCAACGCCGTGCGCAGCACCATCTCCGAGATATGCCCCAATTCCGTCGGCGACCCCTTCAAAAACTTCCGCCGCGCTGGCGTGTTGAAAAAGAGATTCCGCACCTCCGTCGTCGTGCCGACATTACCCGCCGCCGCCTGCGGATCCGAGACCTCCCCGCCGCGGTTATGAATCTCATAGGCGGCATCGTTGCCGCTCACCCGGCTCAGGATCCGCGCCTGCGATACCGCCCCGATGCTCGCCAGCGCCTCTCCCCGAAACCCCATCGTGCTGATCCTAAATAGATCCTCATCGCAGGTCAGCTTGCTGGTGGCATGCTGCGCAAACGCCAGCGTCAACTCCTCCGGCGGAATACCGCCGCCATTGTCCGTGACACGGATGAGGTCCCTGCCCCCCTCCTCAATCTCAACCGTAATGCTGCTGGCCCCCGCATCCAGGGCATTCTCCAGCAGTTCCTTAACCACCGAAGCCGGCCGTTCAATGACCTCCCCCGCCGCTATGCGGTTCACCAGGTTGGCCGGCAGTTGTTGGATCGGTCGTCGCTGCATCAAGACACGTCATTGTACGCATATCAGCGAAAAACGCGCATGAATGACCAGCAGAGAGAAAACGTTGCGACCATCGCACAACTGATCCCGCACACCGACGACCGACAATCGCGAAATGGACGCAACGCTCAAAGAGCGGCGGGCGTAAGCCCGTCGGTTCGAAGCCAGCACTCCGGCCACTCCAACTCACCCGGTTACGCCAACAACCACCAACACCCCCGCGTCCCCGCGTACTCGCCATCCAGAATCCAGAATGCGTGGTTCTGACTTCTGACTTCCGACCTCCGACTGCAGTTTACCCGCCGTGGTGGGACTTCCGACCTCTTGGTTTCCGCAATCCGCTTTTCGCTTTCCGCTCTTCCCCGTGTCCCCGCGTCTCCGTGTCGCCCAATCTCCCCCTCTCCCACTCTCCCCTCTGCTTTTCCGCTATCCGCTATCCGATATCCGCTTTTCTCCGGTGCTTCCACTTCGTCCAGATCATCGGTTGCCAGCATGCACTCCCCGCCGGAGGAATCCGAGTCGATTTCGATGGTGTAGCGGTTCCCCGGGTATCTCCCCCACTACGCCTTCACCGGTACGACTATCCCCGTCCCCTCAACCATATTCCCACCCACAATCTCCGTTGGCACGATGGCCATGCCCGTGTTCAGGGGGGCAATCTTCACTCGACGCGTCTGCGGGTCCTGATCCTCCAGCGCAATCCATCGCCAGTTTTCCTCGCCCGGATTCAGCCATTGCGGCAAGATACGAACGATTTCGGCTCTGCGAATCAGTGGTGCTGGTGGCCTGGACTGCCTTTCTGCGTTTTCCATCACCTTACTTCTCCTTTCTGTAATCCGCGCCCATCTCAGGGCAGCGGGCCATCATCCTATCACACGCAATCTCGTAAACACGGTCACTTCCGACAAGCGAAAACGCCTGCTCCAACATCGGCTGAAGCACGAGGTACGCGAACTCGGGGTCAAAACTGGCCCGACCCGTATCAAGGTTGATGTAGTCGGCGATGTGCGAATCTGGATGGAACCCAAGGCATACGAAATCCAACATCCACTCGACAAACACGCTCCACTCATCCTCGGTGCGGACGTCGGCCGGCAACTCGCGAGGGCACTCAGGGCGCACCCTCTCCAATCGCGCGGCGGGCGACAACGCCTCAGCGCTGGCGGACTCGATCAGCCAAGGAATGCCATACATCCGGCGCCACTCCCTGAGGCACTTGAGCAATACCGGTGTCAACTCAAAGCGTGTAGCCATATCGCGCGCGTCCGTTGTGCTGAATGTTCCCGCCGGATTCCGGCGGATATACCGTTCTCCCGACACCCGAATCACTGCCTCTCCATGCCGCTGCATCATGCCACTACTTTATACTGGTATAGTATATATTGCAACTGTATTGCTCGCACATTTGCCGCGGCTATCATGCTGCCATGGCAACCGATAAAGTGCAGGTAAACGTCTACCTGGACAAGAAGATCGTGCGCAAGCTGGACGAGGTACGAGAGGAAGACGGGCTGTCCCGGTCTGCGATGATCGGGCGACTTGTACGGCGATACCTGCGGAAGTTGGAACGCCGCAAACTCGGTCCGGATGCACCGAAGGCATAGACCGCAGACACTTGATCGAACGCGCGGACGGGAACCTTGAACAAGCCGATACCTGTAATCGACCTTTTCGCAGGCCCGGGAGGGCTGGGTGAGGGTTTTTCTGCCGCGGGCGCGCAGCAGTGCTTCAAAATCGCTCTCTCTGTGGAGATGGACCCGGTTGCCCATCAGACCCTGGAATTGCGCGCGTTCTTCCGCGAGTTCGCCCGCGCCGATGTACCCGAGATGTACTACGCCGTGATTCGGGGCGAGGTCGCGCGCGCGGCTCTCTTCGACTTCTACAAGCGGCAGGCAGACGTCGCAGCGCGTGAGGCTTGGATGGCCACGCTTGGAAAAGTGAGTCGCGACGACGTAAACAGCCGCATTCGGGAAGCGCTGAATCGGTTTGGCAGCCCTGAAAACTGGCTCCTGATCGGCGGTCCCCCGTGCCAAGCCTATTCACTGGCAGGCCGCTCGCGCAATAAGGGCAATGATGACTATGTCCCGGAGGACGATCACCGCCAGTTTCTCTATCTGGAATATCTCCAGATCCTCGCTGACCACGCGCCGCCGGTGTTCGTCATGGAAAACGTGAAGGGTCTGCTATCCGCCACCGTGAAGGAAAAGCGGATGTTCCAACGTATCCAAGAGGACCTGAGCAATCCCGCCCGAGCGCTTTCACGCGAGAACCGGCCATCGCCGGAGAAGCAACCCACGTACGAGATTCGCACGCTCAACCCACCGGGCACGGACGGCACGGCCGACATTCGGGACTTCGTTATCCGCTGCGATAGCTACGGAATCCCCCAGTCTCGACACCGGGTGATCCTCTTGGGCGTTCGTTCCGACCTGGTCAGCCGCCCGTCCGGTTCGCTCGTGCCAGTCACACCGCAACCCACCGTGCATGATGCCATTTATGGCCTGCCAGAACTTCGCTGCGGAATATCCCATACAGACAACACGCGGGAGAACTGGCTCGCAAGCCTGCAAGGGAAGTGGCCCGCCCAGATTCCGGATGCGGCCGTCCGCGCCGAGGTAGAGACCGCCGTCGCCACTTTGGCGAAATCGCACCTCGGCCAAGGCGGGGAATATGTCCGACGCAAGGTGAAGCCACATAAGACGATCCTGGGCCAGTGGTACGCCGACGCGAACCTTGGCGGCTTCGCCAACCACTCCACGCGCTGCCACATGGCAAGCGATATCCGCCGGTATCTCTTCGTGGCCTGCTTCGGCAAAGTCCATGGCCGCTCACCGGAACTAGCCGACTTCCCGCGCTCATTGCTGCCTGACCACGCGAACGTAAGCGAGGCTATTACGGGCTCGATGTTCGGCGACCGCTTCCGTGTCCAGGTCTGGGACAAGCCCTCAACGACCGTAGTCAGCCACATTTCCAAGGATGGCCACTACTACATCCACCCCGATCCGAACCAATGCCGCAGCCTCAGCGTGCGCGAGGCAGCCAGGCTGCAGACGTTCCCCGACAATTATCTGTTCTGTGGCGGCCGAACGTCACAATATCACCAGGTCGGCAATGCTGTTCCACCCTTGCTAGCCAAGCAGATTGCCGAAGTCGTATATGATTTGCTGAAGTAACGATGGACCGGATCAGCAAAGAGCATCGAAGCTGGAACATGTCGCGGATCAAAGGCCGCGACACCAAGCCCGAACTGATCGTCCGCTCGATGCTGCACCGGATGGGCTATCGCTTCCGGTTGCATGTGAAAACACTACCCGGCAAACCCGATATCGTGCTCCCGAAGTACAAGACAGTGATCTTCGTCCATGGCTGCTTCTGGCATCGGCACAAGGGGTGCAAGTATGCGTACACGCCCAAGAGCCGGCAGGATTTCTGGAAGGCCAAATTCGCGGCAAACGAGAGAAACGACTCAAAAGCGACGTCACGGCTTCGCCGTCTTGGGTGGCGTGTCTGCACACTGTGGGAATGTGATTCGGCAGATCCGTCTCGCCTGCATCGAATGCTGAACGCACAGATTCCCTGATTTGCGATGACAGACAAGCCCGGGACATGCGCCGCGATCGCTTCCCGTCGAAAGCATGTCACGTTCTGGATCGGCTAGAGCATTGTGGCGTCAGTTGCCCGGCTCGCAGCGCAGAGGTGGCCAAACCCGCCTAGATTAATTTCGTACTCGATCCGTTCTACACCTGGCGGTGCACCGCCGGGCAATTGCGCTGTCGTCAATCGTGGAAAATCGTCACGCACTTCAAACAGCCCTTCTTCCGCGACCCGCAGGTGCAGCTTCGCGTACTCCTCCTCGTACGCAGGCGAATACCCAGCCTGTGCCAGCGACCTCTCGAAACCGCTGAGTGACTCGGGATCCGTTCCCAACAGCGCGCGACACGTGGAGATGACGGACGGCAGTGTGTTTGTAGCGCCAGCCTCCTCATGTACGCGCAGGCTAAAGAGCAGCAGTTCGCCCGGCTGTGGTGGCGCGAGCTGGTCCAAGCCATTGATACGATGAATGCGGCCGCGCGCCGACGTTGCCACTTTCACTTCTACGGAACGGCCTGCCCACTCGAAATCATGCCGGCTGGCAAACGGCCCGCGCCAACGTGTCACCGCCTCGGGCGCACCAACCTTCGGTATCAACCATACAGACAAGAACCATAACTCGCCAAACAAACCCAACTGTTCCTCTCGCGAGAGCAACTGTTGTGGCAGGTGTCCCCAGAACCGCCGCCACCTTGCCAATACCCGCGTGACGCACGCCGAAGCCGTCTCGCGGCCCGCCACCAGCCGATCAGCCAATTCGCCTGCAATCAGGTCAAAGGCATCATGTCCGGCCGAATCATGGCATGTGATATCAAGGTAGCGGCCCGCTTCCTGTCCCAGTACCTGTAGCTCACGCGTCACAACTCCCACCCCGCGACTCTGTGTGTCGAGCAGGTCTGATTCGTCAGGCAGGAGCAAGACGAGCAGGTGGCGCCTACCATCCGCGTCGAGTGCCGCCACAAGCCGTCCAGTGACTTCGGGAGCCGCCCTACGTGCCCGAAGCGTCTCGTCCTGCACGTGCTCCCTCGCAAGTGTCGTCCAAATCTCGGCCGCAATGCGACTCATTCAACGGGCCTCCAGCCAGCCGTGCCCTCAAGGAACGCCTCGATGCGTTCCGGCTGATTGGAACGCGGGAACGAGATCGCCCAACCCACCAGATCGCGGGCGCTAGGGCCATCGGGATTGTCAAAGAGCGGTCGGCGGTTACCGCCTTCCTGAATGTCGTATCCTGAATACCGACTAATCGGGTAGAGAAGCAGAAGGCCCTGCTCTGCTGACCGTAGTCCGCGGGCATTTCTCCCGCGTTCGGTAGTCGACAAACCGATTGCTTCATCCTCTGGATCGACTATTACCCCCAGCGAGTCAGTTTCGCCCAAACGTGAACGACTGATCTGCGCGATAGGGCCATTCGGCAGCCCCCAGTCGGCTGCGCCTAGTTTCCGGATCCGTTTCTGGAGTCCCCTTACCGCTACCGTCCAAGACACCAGTTCTCCCGCGCCCGTCAAGCGATCAATGTAGGCGGAGATAAGTGAAAGCGATACGTTACGAGCATCATCGTCCACACGGAAGCTCCGCAGGAAATCCATTATCCGGTCCGCAGGTACATCCCTCCACACGGGGCCTTTGGCATCAGACAATTCTGCGTCGACTACGGGAAGGCGTGCGACAAAGTCACGCACGGAAAGACGGTTAGACTCCGCTTGCACGGCCAAGTCTGCCAATCGCCGCAACGGGAACTTGAATGTCTGCTCCAACGCCATGGAGTAACTCTGCGCGATTGTGGTACTTGATGCAAAGCGGCGCTTCAATGGACTAGTGACCTGCATTGACGGATGCTGCCAGATGCGCATTCCTACTTGGTGTGGCGTCAAACCTTGGTTTTCGTACACTTGGATGTCGTCGCGAAGTCGGTATTCCACAAAAGCGAGATCATTGAACCAACCTTGTAGCTCGGTCGTCGTGTGGATCCGAGTTAGATCCTCGTACCCGCTCCTGAAACCGAACCAACGGCCCATCTGCATCAACGTGTCATAGCTAACACTTCGGCGAATGAAGAAACTTACCGTCAACCCCTCCAGTGTTAGCCCACGAGACAGACGATTGCCGCCGACTGCGATGGCTTTGAGGGAGGGTTCGCGTTCGTAGTCCAGTACCTCGCCAGTAGCGCTATTGATCTCCCTTACCTGTACTGCCTCAAAGAAGGGGCCGATGTGTGGCTCTATCGCATCGAAGCTGACATCACGTGCGAGGTGCCGACTACGCGTTGTGGGACGGAATTCCGACTCCCACCGTTTGTTAAGCCGTTCACGAATCCCGTGAGTTCGTTGATAGCGCCATTCGTCACGCAATTCGGAGAAGTGCTCGGACACAAGGCGGCGCAGATTCGCCTGAACTACAATGAGCTGACTTGCATGGATCAGCATCGTTGCTGCCGCATCTGGCGACCCGCGCTGTCCCCGTGCGGCTCCAGCCAGTATAAAATCCATGACTGCGGTCTTCAGGGAGGCCGGAATCTCCCCATTCTGCAGCGCAACGATGTCAGCGTCAGTAACTTCCCGGATCACATCCAGTCCACCAACCTCCGCACCTGTAGCCGCATCCATGCGACCGAATATCTCCTCCGCGCCGAAGTAGCCGGGCGGCTTCGGTAAATCCACGATGAAGTCCTTTGGGTAGAGGTCGTTCCCCACCCGTGGGTCGGTGGCGTCGTGTGGAATAAGGATGTTGGCGAACGGTGTGGCTGTATACGCAACATACGCACACCGCCTGAACCTAGCCAGTAACTCGCGAATGAGCCCATTGATGGTCGAGGGCGGCTCGTAATCCGGATCCAGAGGCTCATCTTCAATCTGATAGCTGCCACGCGTATCAACGCTCGCTTGATCGGCTTCGTCGTCAATGACCAGGACGGGCACGTCATTGCGAAGCGCAGTCGGCGCGTGGTCGATGCTTGCGAGCAACTGACGCATTCTCCCACCATGCTTCTTCATGACAGCCAGGACCGGGGGCTGGCCCGCTTGCAGAGCCGCGTGACTGAACACTCTGGCATCGAAATCCCCATTCAGATCATCACGCGTGAATTCGTGCCACTGGCGACCAGATGGAGGGAGACGGACAGTGCCCGGCCGATTGTCTGCGTAACCGACTAATTCCCGCTTCAGGCGCAACTGGGTCTGGCGTCGAAGGCCATTATCAAGGCCAGATAGAACGATAACGAAGCGGTAACCGGCATCGGCGGCTTTGGCAATAAGCGCGGTATAGTTGGCGGTCTTGCCGCTTTGGACGAACCCCAACACCAAGCCCCTTATGTCAAAGCGATCAGCCGAAGGCACCGCAAGCTGACGCAGGATTCGGTCGGAGCTATCATCCAACGAGCGCAAGACAGAGGATTCCCATCCCTTGTGAACCAACAGAAACTGGCGGAGAGTTGGCCAATAATACCACTCAGATCGATCGAGGTCCCGCAACCAGTCCGGACGATTCGGATCCGCCACGAGTGTGCGGGCTGGCGTTAGGACAAAGCTCTCATCACGTTGTAGTTCGTCGCGGACGAAATCACGCAAGTCATTCTGGATTAGGTCGCTATTCAGTATGCGCTCAACAGGATGACCCAAGTCGATCATCGCCCGGATCGTCCGCATTGCTTGTTGTTGGGCAGGAGTCATTGCGTTTGTCCACCTCACGATTTCAGCATTTGCAGCCTTGACAGTAGCGCTTCGATGACCGGTCGCTCTTCAACCGTCGCGGCTCTCAAGAGGAGTTGGGACCATTGATCCAACGTAAGTAACGGCGATGGAGGGTCCACCGGACGTGGAGCCACTGTTGCGCCCAACGGATCAGTCGTGGTCTCGTCCAACGGAGGTTGGTCAGCTTCTGCCACTTGCGGGGAAGGTGGATCCGGTGCCGCCGCGCCTATTGGGCGGAATGTATGGCCACACGTCGTCACGCCCTTTCGGTCGTAGACCTCTCTTGCCAGTTTCGTCACAGGGACAATGGCTTCGCGAACTGCGTCTCTGATCTGCCCCGGTATCTGGACGCGCATCTTGGCAACGTTGATCGTGAATGCCTCATCCAGCTTTGGCGACAGGCTTACTGCGATTCGAGCCAGTTTTGTATGCTCGTCAATTGCCCGGAGGTGGGACCAACCACCGCTCTGGATCATCCGATCTGCCCTATAGATGTAGAACCCCTGTTGCTGGTTCCATTTCGTCGATCCCGTTGCCGCGCGAAAGGCATCGCCCGTACTGAAATCCTGTTGATGGGGCAGTATGAACGGCTGGAAGAGTACTTCCCCCGAGACTCCCTCGTGTTCTACGACGAATGAAAACGGCTGCAACTTCTTTGTCTTTGCCTCGGTCTGACAAAAGGGGTCCCATGGCTTGATTTCGTTGCCATTGAGGAAGAGCCGGAACCGTTTGCCCCGCACCTCGCCATTTAGAAAGCGGTGGAATACCATGGCAAGGTGACTCTCAACGTCCCTACATATCTGGGAAAGCCGCTTCCTGGCAAGTTCACCGTAGGGGTGCTTATAGCCGAGGATACGGTCCAGCCTACTCCAGAGCACAACCGTTCCCGTGGTTTCCTTCAAAGGCTGCCGGATTGCCGGTCCCACGCCGTTTCGATCCAAAGGCAGTATCTCCCACCGATTCGTGCGCTCGATGTGGTTCAGATCCCAAGAGTATGCGGCAATATCGGTACGATCGGCATTCCATCGACTCGCAACCGAGAGACATTGGCACTGGCTCATCGAGGCCGTTTTGAGCCCAAGACCAAACTTCCCTAGGTCATCTGCGTCGTATTCCCTCTCCGATCCATAGCGCATCGCTTCACGAAGTTCGTCGGGTTTCATTCCCTTTCCGTTGTCCGCAATCCTCACCCACGAATCATCACCATCAAACTCGATATCGATCGCAACCCGCGTCGCTCCCGCCTCGATGGAGTTATCGACAACATCTGCGACTGCCTGCGAAAAATCGTAGCCGATATCACGAAGAGACGTGATCAGTCTTCTTGCTGAGGGAACTAACTCGATCGCTGCCATGCCCATCTCCTTCTTGCCACGCTCTGCGTTTCTCAACTCTTACTCTGATAGCCAACTGCTTGAGCCCGCGTAGTCTACCCCGCGCCACCGCCGAGCAAAAGCCTACCCGACAACAAATCCGAGCCAACCCCTCCCCTGCATCCGCGGCACTCTGCACATGATGTCTGCGCCTGCTGGGCTTCGCCCCGGCTTCTGCGGGCCTGTTTTGGCCCCGCCCCGCTTCCACCACGAGTACGTGGAGCGCTTGCTGACGCTATAGCGGTCTCCGGCCTACGCGCCGACACGGTCGTCGCAGTCCATGTTCAGCCGCCTCCGGCGGCCCGGAGCGGGCTCCAACTTCCAACTTTTTGCCGTACAAAAAAGTTGAAAGATTTTCGCCCGCTCATAACCCCTTGTCATTCCTCATCTTCCGTTTTTGGACCCCTCCAATTCACCCCTTATAGTAGAGGAACATGTTTTTTTCCTCAGTCTTCTCCCTCTGGGAGAGGATTAAGGTGAGGGTGCCGTACCCGGCACAGAGAGACCGCGCT
>CAIUPP010000083.1 GCA_903901045.1 uncultured Planctomycetota bacterium | reverse complement strand
GCTGGCGATGGCACAGGTGATGGGGGAACTGGTCTAGAAGAAAGCAGAAATTGGGAAAGCAGAAAGCAGAAATCCGAAGCGGCGCGGCTGGCATTCCGCCCCTGCTTATTTCTGCTTTCTGCTTTCCCAATTTCTGCTTTCATTCACCGATGACCAGCAACGCCCAACTCACGCCCATGATGGCGCAGTATCGCCGCATCAAGAGCGAGCTGCCTAAAGACGCGCTGCTGCTATTCCGGCTAGGGGACTTCTACGAGTTGTTCTTCGAAGACGCCCAAGTGGGGGCGCAACTGCTCAACGTGGCGCTGACCAAGCGCGGCGTCGTGCCCATGTGCGGCATCCCTTACCACGCCGCCAATGCCTACATCGGGCGCTTGCTCAAGGCTGGGCGCAAGGTGGCCATCTGCGATCAGGTGGAAGACGCGCGGCCCGGCCAGTTGGTGAAGCGCGAGGTAACGCAAATCGTCAGTCCGGGGACGCACTTCGACGAGCGAATGCTCAAGGCGGAGCGGAATAATTTCCTGGCGGCAGTGCATCCGATAGGGCGGACGTTCGGCCTGGCATTTGTGGACCTGACCACGGGCGATTTCATGACCACGGAAGTGGAGGGAGACGCGGAAGCGCTCACGGAGCTGCAGCGGCTGCGGCCGGCGGAGCTGATTTATCCGGGGGACGCGGCGGCGGTCAGGGAGTTACTGCTGGGGGGGATTCGAGGTGCTGGGGGAGAGAAGATGCCCCTCACCCCGGCGCGCTCCCCATCCGATGGGGAGAGGGGGAGCCACCAGCCGCGTGGGGAAGGCAGCCACGCCATCACCTCGGCGGCTACGGGGTATGGGTGGATTCTGAATGGCTATGACGACTGGGTGTTTGCCCCGGAAACTGCGTTGTTCAGCGTGCGCGAGCATTTCAAAGTCGCGTCGCTGGATGGCTTCGGGCTGAAGGATCGCACAGCGGCCATCGGTGCGGCGGGGGCCGTGTTGCATTACCTGACACAACACCTGCGGCGCGACGTGGCCAATCTGACCCGCATCTCGTTTTACCGGCGGAGCGATTACCTGGCGCTCGACTTCACGACGCTGCGTCATCTGGAAATCCTGGAGCCGCTGCATCATGACGCGCCGCGGAACGCGTCGCTCTATGGTGCCCTCAATCGCACAGTCACGCCCATGGGTGCGCGGCGGCTGCGCGACTGGCTCTCCCAACCGCTCGCTACGGTCGAGCCGATCCGCCGGAGGCAGAAGACGGTGCAGACCTTCGTGGACAATACGGCCGGTATGGAGGCGCTCCGGGCGCAATTAGCGCAGGTGCGCGACCTCGAACGGACCCTCGGGCGGCTGAGCGCGGGCACGGGGAATGCCCGGGACCTGGCTGCTCTGCGGCTGGCATTGGAGCAGCTTCCGGCTTTGAAGCAGACGGTGCGCGAGATAGCGAGTGTGTCTGCCGATCCCGCCTCACCCGCCATAAAGGGCACCCCCTCCCCCTCGGAGGGGGAGACGGACGGGGTGAGGGGGCCGGCGGCTATCCTCCTCCCCGCCCCGGACCTGCAAGCGTCTCCGGAAGATGGGGCTCGCGGGGACGCTCGCCCTCCCTTGCTGGAAGAACTGGAGGGCCAGGTTACTGAACTGCCGGCCCTCGTGGAACTGATCGGGCGGGCGATTGTGGATGAGCCGCCGCTGGCGGTGAAGGAGGGCGGCTTGATACGCGACGGGTTCGACCCGGCGCTCGACGAGCTGCGCACCGCGATGCGCGGGGGCAAG
>CAIUPP010000082.1 GCA_903901045.1 uncultured Planctomycetota bacterium | reverse complement strand
CGAGGAGGCGAAGGCGAAGGACAAATGGGAGTGACCTGGCCTGCGAGCGCTTCCGGCCGCGGAAAAAAAATCTCATCATAAAATCGAGCAGTGCGCGGGGATGGGCTTGCATTCGGAATTTCTTCGTGTATAATTCCAATCGCGGTGGGGACCGTGCGACACGCAAGGAGCGCGTGTCACAGTGTCGGCAGAATTGGAACGGGCGGTCAGAGACCTCGGCGGTCTCGTGCGATCCCTTGAGCAATCCGTCAGCACCGCCGTCCACGTCTGCCACCAGGCGCAGACCTTCGAGCAGATCAACACGCGCCTGGGCAACATCGAGACGGACGTCAAGTCCCTCCTGAAATCTTCCGGCTCTTCCAGCACCATCGAGAAAGTGGTCATGCTCGCGATCGCGGCGTTCATCGCCGCCGTCGTGAGCTTCATCTTCCGCCCCCAGCCCCAGCCAGCGGCTCCCGCCCCAACTTCACACACTGAAAAGGCGGCTGAGCCCACGGCTGCGGCGGGCGGACTTTCTTCGCTCTCCTCCAAGTTCTCCTCCGCGCTCTCCGCGGTTCCGCGTGAGCCGGGAGGACTCCAATGAGCCTGCTCTACGAATCCGATCTCGCGCGCGACCTGGCGTACAGCGTGAAAACCTCCGAGGCGTTCGCGCGGCAGATGCTCTACGCGCTCAAGCTCAACCTCACGGCGCGGATGCTGGCAGGCGACGTCGTCGCGCTCACCGGATTCGGGCGATTCCACTGCAAGAAGGTCGCCGCGAAGCGGCTGTATTGTCCGAGAACCGGGAAGACCGGCCGCGTTGAGGCGCATCTCTGCCCTGCCTGGCAGCCGAGCCCGGCGCTGAAGCAGAAGATCCGACGGATCGGACCGACCCGGCGCGGTGCGCCAGGCGCACCTGGGATCGGACGAGGCGGTGCGCCCAGAGCGCCTGGTAAAAAATGAAAACTCCCCAATGCCGGATCACGGAAAAGTACCGCGAGCACCTGGAGCAGATCGCCTCCATCTACGTCGAGTGCGCGGGGAACAAAGCCGCGGCGGAACGCGCGATTGTGGAGCAGATCCCCGAATGCGCCAGCTTCAAGTCGGAATTCCTGACGCGCTGGCTGGAGAACGCAGAGTTCGCGGCGCTGGTCCGGGAAGCCGAGGACGGGAAGGCAAACGCCATGCGGCTGCGCCCCACGGTGCGCGGCCCGAAACGCATCGCCTGGCTGATCGAAGTCGAAACGCAGTTGCAGGGCCGGCTCGAGGCCGCCGAGACGAACGAGGAGAAGGACAAGGCGCTGCGCGCCCTGCTGAGCGTGGGCGCGGAGATCCGCTCCGAGGAGCTGCACTTCGAGGCGATCCAGCAGAAGGTCGCCGCGCGCGACTTCGCGCGGTTCATCCGGAACTTCGTGGGCTACGTGAAGGTCCGCCACAGCGCGGCGCACGCGACCCTGTTCCCCATCTTCCGGGACGCGCTCCAGAACATCGAGCGCATCCAGGCCGGAAAGTTCGAGGAGGTCTGATGCTGCACGAATGTCCGAAATGCCGCATCCTGAACGCGGAGAAGGATGGGCGCTGCCGCTGCACGAAGTGCGGACGGCTGCTCCTGCTCAACGCCGAGGATGTGCGCGAAGTGGCCGCCCGGGTGAGAGTTCGCCAGGCAATGGCCTTCGCCCCTCTGTCGCGGCATACCGCGACCTGTATTGGAGACGGCTGTGGCCACACCCCAGCAGCTTGAACAAGCGCGCGCCGCCGGCCTGGAGGAGCTCGACCGGGCGGAAGAGGAAATCCGCGGAGCGATGCCGCAGATGGAGCGGCTCACGGAGTCGGAACGCACCGCGCGGTCCCTCACCACGCGGCTGGACTTCGCGCGGAACCATCACCTCAACACCAAGGGGCAGCCGCTGGACTTCTCGGACCCGTGGCTGCTGCCGATCTACCGCGACCAGTCGCCGCTGAAGGTGCTGCGCAAGTGCGTCCAGGTGGGAATCAGCGAGTACCTGATCGTCTACACGCTGGCCGACGCCGCGGCGGGCCGGACGGTGTTCTACGTCCTGCCGACCTATTCGGTCCGCAACCGGTTCGTCGCCACGCGCGTGGACCGGCCGCTCGTCATGGTGCCTCGGTACCGCCAGCTCATGTTCGAGGCGGTCGGGGATTCCGACAGCCGGATGCTCAAGCATCTGTCGCGCGGCGCGGCGTACTTCGTCGGAAGCAACACGCCGAATGAGTTCATCGAGATCGCGGCGGAGACGGCGATCGTGGACGAGCTCGACCGCTGCGACCAGGAGAACATCGTCATGGTCCCGGACCGGCTGCAGGCCGCCGGCGCGCCGGTGACGATCCTCTCCGGCAACCCGACGCACACGGAATTCGGGATCAGCGACGCGTACGAGAAATCGGACCAGCGCGAGTGGCGGATCAAGTGCCCCTCCTGCAACGCCTGGCAGCGGATGGACTTCTTTGCGAACGTCCTGCGGGTCGAGCGCGACGACAAGGGGGAGATCCGCAGCAGCGAGTTGATCGACTCCGCCTGGCGCGAGACCGCCGAGCGCGACGTCCGCTGCTACTGCAACCGATGCGGATCCGTGATCGACCGGTTGGAGGCCGATCCGAAGCGCTCGTGCTGGATCGCCGCGCAGCCGGGCAGGGACACGACGGGCTGGACGATCAGCCGCCTGATGAGCGCGCGCACGACGGTGCGCTCGCTCTATGCCGCATGGCTGGACGCCGACGGGGACCCGACGAAGATGGCGCGCTTCATCAACAACCTGCTGGGCGAGCCGTATTCGCCGCCGGGCAGCGCGCTGACGGATGAGATCCTCAACGCTTGCCGGCGCGACTACGCCATGCCGCAGAGTTCGACGTCTCCCTGCACGATGGGGATCGACGTGGGCAAGCTCTGGGACGTCCGCATCAGCGACTCCCCGGAACCCGGCGTGCGCCGCGCGCTGTTCATCGGCCGGCTCAACGGCCCGGAGCCGTGCCGCGAACTCATGCGCCGCTACAACGTCAAGTGCTGCGTGATCGACGCGCGTCCCGAGACGCGCCTGGCGATCCAGTTCCAGAAGGAATTGCCGCGCGGCGTGGTCTGGCGCGCGGAGTTCCCGAGCCAGGAGACGGTGAAGGAAGTGGTGAAGGATGCGCGCGAAGGGATCGTGAAGATGGACCGCACGGCCATCATGGACGCGGCGACGGCCGACATCCTCCAGCGCGCGAACTGGCTGCCGAAGGACGCGGCCTCTCTCCTCAAGGGAGAGTACTACCGCCAGATGAAAGTCCCCAAGCGCATCCTGCTGGAGAGCGAGTCTGGACAGCGGTACGTCTGGACCAAGGGGACCGACCACCAGCGCCTGGCGGACGTATACGACAAACTCGCCTCCGTCATCGGCGGGAGCGCGCTGCGCGTGGTGAGCGGCTCGCTGACGGCGACGGTCCCGGCCCCCGAGAACTGAACGGAAAATTGGAATGGCCAAGAAGGCTGACATGAAGCCGGTGGAAGTGGAGCTGACCCGCAGCGCCGGATCGAGCGGCGCGGATCCCGCGGCCGGAATCAACTGGCAGGTCGTCTCCTCCATCGCCACGCTCAAGGAGATGCGCAAGGACGCGCAGATCGGCCTGGGCCTCGAATTGGTCAAGGCCCCGATCTACAGCGCGGAATGGAACGTCGAATGCAAGACGGACAAGATCGGGGAGTTCGTCCAGGCCGAGTTCAAGCGGCTCTGGCGCTCCTTCGTGCGCAGCAGCCTGGCGGGGGTCGAGTTCGGCTTCGCGCCGCACGAAAAACTGTGGTCGCTCGACGGCAGCGGCGCCCACATCAAACAGTTCAAGGACCTCGACCCGGCCGACTGCACGATCCTCAAGGATGATTCCGGGGACTTCGCCGGGATCCGCTGGAAGGGGAAGGTCGTGGTACCCGCGGAGAAGTGCTTCCTGTTCACGCACTGGAAGGAGTTCGGCAACCTGTACGGCCGCACGCGCCTCGAGCGCGCGATGGAGCCCTGGCAGAAGCACCGCAACACGGGCAAGCTGCTCGACCGGTACCTCAAGCGCCGGGCGATCCCGCAGCCGGTCGGCCATGCGCCGGCGGAGATGCGCCAGGACGTCAGCGGCGCGCAGGTGGACACGATGAAGCAGATGCAGAAGGCCATCCAGTCCGCCTACTCCGGCGACGCCGTAGTGCTCCCCGCGGAGTACGACAGCCAGGGCAATCCGCTCTGGGACATCACGCTGCTCAAGGATGACCAGCAGCGCAGCGCGGACTTCCTCGGGCCGATGAACTACTACGACACGAAGATGCTGCGTGGGATCATCGTCCCGGAGCGCGCGGCAACCCAGGGGGACGGCGCGGTGTACGCCATCGCCGACTCGCACATCGAGATGTTCCTCACGCTGGAGGACCTGCTGCTCTTCGACCTGCTGGATCAGGCGAACCGCTACGTGCTGCCGCAGGTCGTGGCGATGAACTTCGGCCCCGGCGCCGAGCCGGCCGCGCTGGTCTCCAAGGGACTGAGCGAGCGCACGAAGGAAAAGATGCGCTCGATCGTCGAGAAGATACTCGCCGGACCGGTGACCAACCAGCTCGCCGCCGAGGTGCTCGACGTGGCGGCCGTCGTCCAGGGCGCCGGACTGCCGGTGCTCGAGCAGAAGCAGGTACGCACACAGCTTCGCCAGGAGCATGCCGAGCGGCTGGCGCGGATCCCCGAGGTGCGCGCGGCCGTCCTCAATTTTCGGGACGAGCGCGTCGACATTATGGACCGCGCGACGCAAGACGCGGTGGATTACTACGACGCCCTGATCGGCCGCGTAAAAAAAAACTCTTTGACGCCCACAGCGGGGGCGACCCCCTGCGCGCACTCGACGAGGTGACGAAGGAAGAGAACGTGAGAGCATACGCCGACATCATCCACGCCGCCTGCCTTGCCGCCTACCTCAGGGGCGCGGTGAAGGTTGCCACTCACGCCGCGAGAGCGGGCGCCGTGGCGCTAGCCATGGGCGGTGCAGCCTATCCGTCCAATCTGGCGGATCGGTCGGATCTCTTCGACGTCCACGCCCCGGTGAAGGTGCTCGAACAGAAGGGGCTGATGACCAAGTTCGAGTTCGACGCGCTGGACGCCGGCTACAAGCGCTACAGCTTCACCGTCGCCTGGGTGGACTCGCAGAACCTCCTGGCCGCCACGCGCGACGCTCTGTCTACGGCGGTGCGCGAGGGGCAGACGTTCGAGCAGTGGCGCGAATCCGTCAACGCCGCCTTCGCAGCGGAGGGGTTCACGCATCCCGCGACGGGCAAAGAGCGGCTGGCGAACTGGCACCTGCACACCGTGTTCGAAACGAACGTGATGAGCGCGTACTCCGCGGCGAACTGGGATCTGCTGCACGATCCAGACGTTGCCGGAATCTTCCGGTTCTATCAGTGGGACACGCTGGGAGAGAACACCTGCGAACTCTGCGCGCCGCTGAACGGCGTGACGCTGCCGGTGGACGATCCGTTCTGGCTGACGCACTGGCCGCTGCTGCATTACAAGTGCCACTGCACGATCAGCGCGCTGGACCATGAGGAGGCGCAGCGCCGGGGGATCGAGGCGACGGACGTTCCTCCGGGGATCCCCTCCGCCTACGCCAACGGCTTCGGCCAGGCGCACGGCGCCAAGGGCCACTGGGCCATCGGGGATGAACTTCTCAAGCGGGCGCAGGCGGAGATCGCCAGGAACGCGCAGGGAGGCGCCGCATGATCGTCGAAGCCCAAATCACCGTCAGCCCGGAATGCCGCTCGATGCTCGGCCGGCTCGGCGCTCTGGACAATCAGCCGGAGATGGCGATCGCCAAGAAGCAGATCGGTGTCGTCGCGCTGCAGGACGAACAGCGCGAGTTCCGGGAGCGCTCCGTCGCCTCGACCACACCCTGGGTGCCTCTGAGCGACGGCACGGTGATCCTGCGCCAGGGCGGGCCGAAGATCTACGACGAATCGGACGTCTCCGCCAAGCGCGATTCGCTCAAGCTGCTGCGTGAGACGAACCGGATGTACGCCAGCCTCACCCCCAGCGCGCCGGGGAACGTCCTGGACGTGCTGCCCGGGGCGGTTCGGATCGGCACGGCCGTCTCCTACGCCGTGACGCAGCAGGAGGGCGGGCCGGCGGTATTCAAGTTCGGGCCGGAGCAGGAGGCGAGGTTCGAGCGCAACGTCAGCAAAACGCTGCGCGGTATGCGCAAGCCGCGCGCGCTGAAGTCCGGTGCGAAGCGGGTCTGGAAGGCGGCGGGGAAGACGACGCCCTGGAACCCGTTCTACTTCAAATGGCGCGCGATCTTCCGGCAGATGAACGGCCAAACGTACCACGTCCCGGCCCGCCCGTTCGTCATCGCGCCCAAGCCGGAGTGGGTGAGCAAGTATGTCCATCTGGTCGAAGCCGCAATCAGGAGGATCTCCGGAAAATGAGCATTTTCGGGATTGGCGCTGGCGGCCTGTCGAGCGCGCACCCCCTGCCGGGATGCAGGCCCGGCATTTATAAAACGAAATAAACGTGTTTCCGGCCCAACGGAGGCCGGTTCTAAGCAGGAGAAGGACCATGCCGAACGACTGCCTGGGATTGTACGAGAAGGGCCAGGGGAAATTTGCGCGAATCAACGCGTCGCGCTTCCGCAAAGACTGCATTCCCGTGGGGGCGTGGGTCCTGCCGGACGGCCGTAAACTGGACGTCACCGCCCAGCGCATGGACCGCTGGATCGCCAGCCACAAGGCGATGCGCGTCGCGGGCATCCGCATCCCCTTCCCCGTGGACCACAGCAACAAGTCCGCGGACAACTGGGGGTTTGTGGAGGACCTCCAGCGCGAGGGGAACACCCTGTACGCCGTTCTCGACGTGCCGCGCGCCGACGAAGCGTCGAAACTCGGCACGACGATCCGTGAAGTCTCGATCAGCGTCGACCCCAACTACCGGGACGGGACCGGGAAGGAGTGGGGCGAGGTAATTCGCCATGTCGCGCCGTGCACCGAACCCGTGGTGAGCGGCCAAGAGAATTTCGTGCCGATCGCGGCATCGGGCCGCGCCGGCGGTCAGGGCGAGCCTGACAAAGTCCGAACCATTTTTTGCCGAAAGGACAGCAGTCCCATGAACCTGAGAGATGAAATCGCCAGGCTGTTCGGCCTGAGCGAGCAGGACGCCGGCACCGACGAATCGGTGTTCACGGCGGTGAAGGGCAAGGTCGAGTCGAACACGAAGAACCTGCGCGAGGCCAAGGAGGCACGCGACAGCGTCTTCGCGAAGCACACGGCGCTGGAGAAGGAAGTCAAGGACCTCCGGGAGAAGCTCCCGAAGGACCAGCCTGAGGACAGCCCGGCGGTCAAGGCCATGCAGCTGCGGCTCGACCGTCTGACCTCCGAGAGCGCCGAGGCGCGGATTGCGCAACTGCGCGCGGAAGGAAAGCTCACCCCGGCGATGGAGCCGACGGCGCGCGCCCTGCTGCTGCGCCGCGACGTGAGCCTGCGCCTGGGCGAGAAGGAATCCGACGTGGCCGCCCAGGTGGACGCGCTGTTCGCCAGTCTGCCCCGGGGCGCCGCGCTGGATCTCAGCGAGCGCACGAAGAAGTTCAGCGAAACTCCCAACCCGAATGACACGGGGAAGGAAAAGACGGAGCTGGAGCTCCGGCAGGCCGGGACCGAACTGGCCGCGATGGCGCAGCCGAAGACGGAGAAGTAATAGGTCCAATTGGACCTATAGGACCTATTTGACTCTTGGAAAGGAGCGATTCACCGATGGACAAGATTCATCCGAACGTGGGATTCGGCGCGGAGCGTCTGAACACGCCCACCGAGTTCCTCCTCGACTCGCACACGATGGAGCGCGGCGTCTGCATCGACAAGACCGCGCGCGACGCCGGCAACAGCGGGAAGACCACCACGCTGCGGCCGGGCCTGGTGCTGGGCAAGATCAGCGGCACGGGAAAGTACGCGCAGTACGACCCCTCCGCCAACGACGGCACCGAAGTGGCCACCGGCATCCTCAAGGACCAGGTCAAGGTGATTGACGAGGACGCCACCGCCGTGGACGCGATGGGCGCCCAGGTGATCCACGGCCTGGTGGACGAGTCCGCGCTGATCGGCTGCGACAGCGCCGCCAAGGCGGACCTGGCCGGGCAGATCATTTTCGCCTGATCCGTCCGATAGGACGTATAGGTCGTATTGTTCCGGCAGGTCCCGCGTGGGACCTGCCGGAGAGACAAGGAGCCGTGGTTGCAGGAACGCTGCTCAATAAGAGGCGCGCTCCTCAACAAAGAAGGATGGTGACGCATGGGTCTCGGAGAACTGGAAATTCTGAATCACGTGACGTTGACGGCCGCGGCGGATCAGTTCCGCTACGGGAAGGAGACGGAGATCGTCGATTTCTTCTGCCCGCCGGGGCAGGCGCGCGCCCGGACGGATTCGGGGACCGCGTTCGCGTACGACATCCTCAAGGCGAGCTGCCAGGTCGCCAAGCCGAAGGCCGAGGGGGCGCCGAGCAAGCGCGTGGCGCTCACCCCCGCCGGACAGGTCAGCGGCCGCTGCATCAGCATGGCCGAGCACAAGATGCTCGACGGTGCCGCGATCCTCAACCTGCGCGAACCCGGCACCCGCCAGGTCAACGCCAAGTCCCGCATCGCGCGCGAGCTCAAGGACCTCGACCGCCGCCGCGCCCGGCTGCGCAACTTCGCCGTGGCGCAGATGCTCACCGGGACGCTCACGATCAACGAGGACGACATCAAGGCGTCGGTGGACTACAAGGTCACCGGGACGCACATCCACAACGCGGCCGCCTCCTGGGCGACCGCCGGCACGGACATCCCGGCGCACATCGACGGCGACGTGGAGCTGATGGAGAAGGACAGCGGCTTCACCCCGCTGCACGCGCTGTGCGACCGCGAGGTGATGCGCAGCATGATGGCGAACACCGCCGTCAAGTCGTTCCTCGGCCAGGCCGACTACGTCGCCCAGATCGGGAAGCTCGGGTTCATCCAGAACTTCCACGGGATCATCTGGCACGTCCTGAGCGGCGGCTACCGCAACACCGCCGGGGCGTTCGTCCCCTGGATCGCGGCCGGGCACGTCGTCTATTGCCCGGATCCCAGCCCGGACTGGGTGGACATCATCGAGGGATCCGCGATGATCAATCCGCTCGGCGCGACGGACCTGGTCGAGATGTTCGGCCAGCACTCGTACACGATCCTCAGCAGCGACCCGGCCGGCTACAAGCTGGTCAACGGGGACACCTTCATTCCGAAGCTGACGGTGCCCGACGCGCTGATCTACGTGGACACCACGCCGTAGAGTTCTCAACGCGGGGGCCTCGGGCATCAGGTGCGCCGTGCGCACCGCTCTGAGGCCCCTCGCCCCGGCGCCCCCGGCCTCAGGGGGCGTCCGGGCGAGGGAATGGAGAAGAGGAAGATGAGCTACTGCACTTTGACGATCGGCGCGGGCTGGCTGAAGAACTTCGACCCGCTGGTCACCGATCCGCAGAAGGGCCTGACCGCCGCGGATGTCGCCAAGGCGATGGCGTATGCCGACCGGAAGATCAATGTCTTCTTCGGCAAGCGCTACGACATCTCCGCCGCCGCGTTCAGCACAGCGCCGATGGTGCTGGAGATCGCCGAGCTGCTCGGATCGGCCCGCATGGTGGAATTCAAGTTTTCGCGCCCCGGCGACGGCGCCGGAGATCCCGGCCTGGCCGCGACGCTGGAGGCGCAGGCGGAAGATCTGATGAAGTCGGTGGAGTTCTCCGGGCTGCTCGCCGCGAACGGGACGCCCATCGCGCCGATCGCGCCGGCCGTGCCGCGCGTCGAGCATATGAGGGATTGATGAGCTCCTATCTGACAACCGCTTTTCGCGCCGTCTGGACTGACCTGAAGGCCGACACAACCGTCGCCGCCTACATGGCCGATCGGAACGGACATTATTACGAAGAGTCGGAGGAGTCGAAGAAGGCGCTGAAGATCACCAAGTCGGACTGCCCGGCGATCATCATGGTCCCCGGCGTCAGCGGGATCACGATGTCCCCCGCGACGAACCTGACCTACGACGTGTCGCTCCCGCTGAACTTCGATTTGCGGCACGAATCGCAGGACGTGGGGGATGCGCTGGACTTCCTGGAGATGACGCTGCGCGCGCTGCATGCCGCATGGCGCAGGCATAACTTCGGCCTGGCGAACTCCGTGGGGCTGTACGTCACGCGCCCCGGATTCGGCAGCGCGCCGGTGAAAAAAGCGTACGAGGCCACGGAGAACGCGCTCGTGTTCGTCTCCTGGCAGATCGAGTTCAACTACACCCTGGTTTTCCGGCGCACGCTGGAGACCGCCTGAGAGAAGGAGAAGCCGATGAGCGAGATGGAAGCGAATGCGGGATTCAGCGGCGGGTTCGGAATCAAGAAGGAAACCTCCGCGAACGTGGCGGCCACGCCGCCTACGAACTTCCTCGAGATCGAGAGCGAGACCTTTGACGAGGTCCGCAACTTCCTCGACACCCAGGGGATCGACGGCACGCGTTCGCGCTCGAAGCACCGCAGCGCTCCGACCACGCTCGACCCCAAGGGCGGGTTCGTGATCAACGGCGTCAAGGGGGGCGATCTCGACCTTCTGATCGAGCTGCTCCTGGGCAACTACGGCTCGGGCACCGGCTACCTCGGGGACGCGCTGCCCACCTTCACGACCGTCGTCAAGAAGACGCCGAAGTACGACGTCTATGCCGGCTGCAAGATGCTCTCCGGCATCTTCGAGAGCTCGCAGGACGCCCAGGCGCTCAAGGCGTCCTTCGAGGCGCTGGCGATGTCGCTGACCGAGGGGACCGCCCCTTCGTTCGGCACGCCCACCTACGTCAACGAGATCCCGCTGACGCATGTGCGCGGGACCTTCACCGTCGGCTCGACGGCCGTCAACGTCCAGAGCAGCAAGCTCTCGATCGTCAACAAGATCGCCGACAACATCTACCGGAACAGCCAGACCCGCCTGGCCGTCCCGGAGATCGGCGAGCGCGAAGTGTCCGGCGAGCTTGCGCTCGACTGGAACGCCGCGAACTACACCGCGCTGATGACCCCCTGGCGCTCCGGGACCTACGCGGAGTACCGCGCCGAATACACCAACGGCGCCCACGTCGTCACGTTCGTTTTCCCGAACTGCCGCTTCCCCTCCGAGCGCGGCAAGATCGGGAACAAGGAACTGATCGCCATGCCGGTGAAGTTCGAGGCGCGCAGCAGCGGCCCCGGCCAGCGCGACGAAGTTCAGATCTACGTGCGGGACGTGGTCTGATAAGTCCTATACCCAGGAGGTGGGTTGTGAAGATACTTGTGGTGCGCGAGTCCGGCGGATGGGGAGACGTGCTCTGTACGCTCTTCGCCGTCCGCGGGCTCCGCAAAAAATATCCGGAGTCGCACATCAGCTACCTGTGCATGGAGCCGTTCGCCCCGATGCTCCAGCGCGTGCCGGAGATCAACCGCGTGCTGGTCCACGGCCGTTCCGACTCCGAACCGCCGCGCCGCGTGCGCGCGCACCGGCGGCACATGGGGGAGCCGCTGGATCTCAAACGTTACGGCCTGGTGCATCACTATGACCTGGTCGTGGACCTCTGGTGCCCGGCGGACGTCCACGAACGCGCGACCGGGGGCGCGATCGAGCGCTCGCGCATCGAATGCTTCTGCGACGCCGCCGGCGTGGAATGTCCGCCTATCGCCTCTCTCTCAGTCACAGCGGAAGAACGCGTCTGGGCGAATTCGCTGCTCAACGAACTGCTGCCCGGCACCCTGTACCGCGTGCTCATCCAGGAGCATTCGGCGAAGGTCACAAAAAATTGGCCGATGTCCTCTATCGAGCGGCTCGGTCAGATCCTCCGGCCGCAGGGCATCGGCGCGCTGACCACCCGACTGCAGGGACCCTCCGTTCCGGGTATGCCCAGCGTCATGGGGCTCTCCCACCTCAAGGTCGCGGCGCTGGTCGCCGAGGCGAACTGCGTCGTCGCTCCGGACTCCGGGCTGTTCCACCTGGCCGCCGCTGTCGGCACGCCCTGCGTCGCACTCTTCGGCCCCACGGACCCGCGCCAGTACATGAAGCATTACCCGCTGGCCTCGTTCCTCTGGAAGCCAGGCACGGCGCAGGAGGTCGGTTGCAACTGCCCCTGCCTCTATTACGCGAGCAATCGCTTCCCGCCGCTGAATAAACATTGCATCGAGGAGGGGGAGTGCATGCGCGCGATCCTTCCACAGGAAGTCGCGCTGGCCGTCTACGAGTCCCTCGCCGAGGGGAGGCGCGTGGCATGACCAAGCCAGGGAAGATTGCTGTCATCGTCACCGCGCGCAACCAGGCGAAGTACCTCGGGGACGCGCTCACCTCGCTGGTCCGCCAGTCGCTGCCGGCGACGGAGTTCCTCTACGCCGACGATGGGAGCGATGACAATTCCTGCGAGATCGCGGACAAGTTCAACGGCGTCCGGGTCCTGCGGCTGAAGCACCAGGGAGTCGTCAAGGCGCGCAACGCCGCCTACGCCGCGCTGCGCTCCCCCGTCCGCGACGTGCCCTATGTCCTCTTCGCCGACGGCGACAACCTGCTTTCATTCGATTTCCTCAAGTCGGCCGCGGCGGCGCTCGACGCGGACAAAGCCGCGGCGGTCGCCTACAGCAGGATCATCCGCCTGATCGAGACGCCGGCGGGCCATCAGACGCACTGCTGGCGCGGCAACTCAGCGTGGGATTACGACGCGCTTGCGGAAGCCAACTTCGCCGACAGCAGCTCGCTGGTCCGCCGCGAGGCGTTCGAGGCGTCGGGAAAGTGGGAGGACGTGCTCAATACGTACTGGGACTGGTGGCTCTGGCTGCGGCTCACGCGCGCGGGCTGGCGCATGAACAGGCTGCCGGAGAGCGAGTATCTGCTCTATCGCTCCCACCCGGCGCAGCACTCGAAGGTAATGGAGTCGAAGCGGCTCGACGCCTACCTCTGGGTGCAGCAGCGGCTTCCGGTCACGCTCTTCACCCCGTTCGCGCCCGGCCGCCCATGGTCGCTGGAGCTATGGCGCGAGAACGTCCTGCGCTCCGGGCTCGACCTCAAGCGCGCGCACATCCTCATCGCCGACAATACCGGCGATCCGGAGCAAAGCGCCCGGATCGTCAGCATCCTGCGCGAGCTGAGTCCCAACGCCTGGACGGTCCTGCCAGGCGACAGCCGGAACTATGACGATCTTGGGCTGCGCCTCAACCACGGCATGACCAAGATGATGTGCCGCCTCTGGCGACGCGCGCTGCGCCACGTGGAGGGGGACATCCTCTGGTCGCTCGAGGACGACATCCGCATTCCCGAGGGCGGCTACTCCCGCCTGGTCAGCGCGCTGCGGCCGCACGTCGGCATCGTTGGCTCTCCCGCGGTCTCCCGCTGGCGCCGCCCGCTCGAGGTAATGGCGAACCGGCTGAAGTCGGCCGATCCATACGACCTGGCCGAACGCGAGGATCACCGCACCGACTACACCGGAATGCAGCTCTCGGGTGTCGAGTCGGTGGGCAGCACCTCCGTCAGCTCCACGATCATCCGCGGCTCGATCTTCCGCGCGCACGCTCCCATGCTCACTCCCAATGGAGACGACCGATGGTACGGGCACGAGTTCAGCCTGATGCGCCGCTGCATCCAGGCTGGGCGCGAGGTGCTCTGCCACTGGGATACGCCGGTGGACCACATGGTCGACGGCGAAGAGGGCCTTACCGTCGCTGCCTGGCGCGAAGAGATGCGCAAGCCGGACTATTACCGCAAGCCCGATTTTTCGCAGATCACTGTGGTGGCTCCGGACGTTGCGAAGGAGGTGCCCTCATGCGCCTGAACCTCGGATGCGGTACGGATTTGAAGGATGGCTTTGAGAACATCGACCGGGAGATCCGCCCGGGCATGGATGCCGCGCGCGTCAAGATGCTCGACCTGGAGGCATACCCGTGGCCCTGGCCGGATGGCTCGATTGAGGAAGTGGCCGCGCACCAGATGCTGGAGCACATCGGAAATCTGGAGCGCTTCCTGGCGGAACTGCGCCGCGTCTGCGCCGCCGGCGCGACGATCAAGATCAGCGTGCCGCACTGCGATTCCGTCGGCGCTTGGAGCGATCCCGGACATCGCCGCGCCTTCAACACGCGCTGCATGTACGCCATCTGCCGGTTCGGCTTCGCCATCGTGGAAACTCATGAGGACTGGTGGCCCGCCGCCGAAGAGGGATGCAGGGCCGGAAACATCGTCACGACGTTTATCGCCCGCTAGGCCGGGCCAAAAGGAGGAGTCTCATGGAAGAACAAGCCGCTGCACCCGAGAAGAGCCGCAAGGCGCTGGGATGGTACACGAAGGAGACCGTGCTGTACGACCGCCTTGAGGCGAAGCACGATGGGTTGCCCGTCGTCAATTTCTCCTACGTCCCGCTCACCCCCAACGAGCTGCAGGAGTCCACGCGCAAGCTGGAGGGCGCATCGCGCAATGAGGCGCTGCGCCTCTCGGTCACCATCATCTGCCGGCAGTTGCGCCAGTGGGACCTCCAGACCGAGGAGGGCGCGGTACCGGACTGCCGCAACAACAGGGAGATCGGCGCGCACATGGACAACAACCTGGTCGAGGGGATCTGCAACCGCATCATGGACAGCAAGTCCACCGCGGGCGTGCAGGAGATCCTCGCAAATTTTCAGAAGCGGTAGGGTTCCTCTATGAGCACCCGACCTGGTTCCGGCGCGACTGCGGCGCATGCCGCCGCTGGCTGCTGGACAAGTCCAACAGGGTCCTTCGCAACACGGCCGGGGAGCCGCTCCCCAATCTCTCCCCGCCGCGTTGCGAGGAGACTCCCTGCTGGAACGCTCCGGAGAAACGCCTGCGGATGCGCTTCGACCCGGATGACGAGGCGCTCTACCGGCGCTGGCAGCTCTGCCGCGCGTTCCGCTGCCTGCCGCAGGCCGGGGGATTGCCGGACCAGAACCCCTGGGACATGGAGAAGCTCCGCATCCTCGAAAGCTGGGAGCAGGCCGACGAACGCGCCCAGGGCGGCCTGCTGCTCAAGATGCTGTTCATGCGGCGTTCGTCAGTCTGATCCGTCTTATAGGTCCCATCATGCCCAATGAAATTGACATTCTGATCCGCGTGAAGGGCGACGCCGAGCAGCGCGTCCAGGCGATCGTGGACCGCCTGAAGGCGGGCGGCCCGGCCTGCCAGCGCCTGGGGGAGATCGGCGGCGCCGCGCTGCAGCTCCTCCAGCGCCACGGCGCGAACGCGGCCGTCGTCATGGGAGGCATCGGCAACGCCGCCGCCTCCGTAGGCAGCCGGATCAACTCCATGCTCGAGGGCGCAGTCAGCCGCCTCATCTCCACCGCGAAGTGGGCCGTCCTCGCCGGCGCCGCCTTCGCCGGCTGGCAGATCAAGCAGGGGCTGGCGTTCAACTCGCAGCTCGAGCAGACCAACGTGCAACTGGCCGTCCTCTACAAATCCCAGGCGCGCGCAAACATCGAGCTGGCGCGCTTCCGAGCTTTCGCCAAGGACAGCGCGTTCGACCTGGGCGACATCGCCAAGGCCGGGCGCGTGCTCGATGAGTTCGGACTCAGCGGCGAAAAGTGGCTGAGGACCGCCGGCGACGTGGCGACCGCGACCGGCAGCAACATCCTCGAAATATCCCGCGCCCTCGCGCAGTTCGGTTCCGGACGCGAGGAGCAGGCCGCGCGCACGTTCACGGGGATCGGCATCAACCTGCGCGCGATTCAGGGACTCAAGTGGAACGAACGCGGCCAGCTTCAGACCCCGAACAATGAGGCGACGGGGATCCTCCAGGCGAACCTCTCCGAACGCTTCGGCGGGATGATGGCGCGCGGCGAGAAAACCTTCAGCGGCCAGATGCGCCAGCTCATGGAGAACATCTCGATCGCCCGGGGCAAGGCGACCGAGACTCTCTTCGCCGGCGTGCGCGACCGCCTTGCCCAGATCAACTCCGCGTGGGACCGCGTCATGGACAGCCCCAGAGTCCGCGAGATCATGGGGATCCTCCAGCGCGGGTTCGACGCCGCGCTCCAGTACGTGGACCGCCTGGCCGCGCGCTTCACCGAGGTGTTCGACAAAACCGGCTCGATCGGCAAAGCGCTCAAGGCGGTGTGGGACACCGTCTGGCCGGACCTCAAGGAGGGTGCGGTGAAATTCGCGGCGTGGCTCGCGGAGATCATCAAGCAGGCGCTGCTCATCGCCTGGAAGGGGTTCCAGGAATCGAGCATGGGGACGAAGGCCGCGCTCGGCGGCGCCGGTGCGCTGATGCTAGCGCCGCAGGTCATGTCCCTTCTCTCCGCACTGCCCGGTCTGACGCAGTTCGGCAAGGCCGCGTGGAAACTCGGAAGCTCTGGACTCGGCGCGGCGGGCGGAATGATCGGCTCGCGCGGAGCTGCGTTGCCGTTCGGCCTGGAGAACCTGACGGTCACCTCCACCGGCGGGATCATCCAGGCCGGCGGCTACGCCTCGCGCATGGGCGGCTCCGGGGTCCTCGGCGCGCTCTCCGGAAGCTCCGGCGCCGGGGCGATCGCCACGGTCGGCGCGGTCCTCATTCCCCTCGCGCTCGCCTACGTCGCCGGCAAAGCCGGCGCGTGGGGCATCGGCAAGTGGGGAGACGCCTCCTCCGCGGCGCTCGGACGCGGCGACGCGGGCTGGGGAACGCGCCTGCTCAGCCGCGCCACCGGCGCCGGGATCGACGTGGATCGTTCGAACGCGGGAGCACGCGCGGGGATCGAAGCGCGCGCGATGGGGCAGGTCCGCCGCGAGGCGGATGCCGAGATCGAGTCGAAGATCACCCGCGCGCTCCAGACCGGCGCCGCCGCCTGGGCGCAACTACTCCAGATACAGGAGCGGATGACCGCCGCCTTCGACCGCGCCGGCGAAGCCATCAAGGGATATGCCGAAAGCTATCTCGACAAAGTCCGAACGCCGGAACAGAAACTGGCGGCGCTGCATGCCGATCTCCTGGAGGCTAGAGTCTCCGGAGACAAGGCGGCGGCAGACTTCGCGGGCCTGCCTCTGGGCGATGACAAGGCGAAGGCGCAGGCGGCTGGGCTCAGCGCGCTCGACAAGGAAGCGGACCTCGTCTACAAGGTCCTCGGGCTGGAAGCCGAACGTCTCAAGACGATCCGGGACCAGAACGCCGCCTACGGAGAGCAGATGTCCAGCCTCTCCTACGCCGACCGCGCTCGCGCCTACGCGCTGCAAAAACAGATCGGCGGCCTGACCGGCCAGGCGCTGCTCGACGCCACGCGCGGCATGGGGGATCAGGAGATGCGCCTGATCCAAATGAACCCGGAGATCAAGAAGAACCTGACCGCCGCCTCAGTCGAGGAGGCGACGCGCATGGGCGTACTCGCTCCGACCGATGCCGCCGAACAGGACGTCGCCAAGGGAGAGGCTGCGGCAAAGGAACTCGAACGCAAGCGGCAGCAGTTCGCCCCGAACACTCCGGAGCAGATGGCCGCCGTGCAGAACAAGATCGCGTCGGATACCCAGGCCGCGCTCGGCGAACTGAAGGTCAAGATTTCCTCGGATGACATCAAGCTGGTGATCTCCGCCGACTCCACCGACAAGGCGAACCAGGTCATCCAGGAGATGCTCGACAAGCATAGCGAATCCATCGGCGCGGCCGTAGCCGCCGCGCTCAAGTCCCCTGAGTACCAGGCGAAGATCCAACAGCGCATCGCCGAAGCGCTCCAACTCGAACACGCAGGCGGCGAAGCGGGGGTGCCCAGATGAGCGTCCTCAAATATGGCAACACGACGATCAGTCCCACCCCGGTGGTCACCATCGAGCGGCAACTGGTCGGCAGCCCGGATGGCGCGATGCAGGGGCTCCGCGAGACCTGGCGGCTGGCGGGAGAGGTGTTCGGCGCAAACCCCGGCGCGATCGCCACGGCGTACCAGGCGCTGGAGACCGCATTCGCCGTCGCCGGCAGCGACCTGGTGCTCTACGCCGATGACGGCGTGACCGTCCGCCACTCCCTCATCGGATCGCAAACGCTCAACGGCGTCAAGGTCACCCGG
>CAIUPP010000081.1 GCA_903901045.1 uncultured Planctomycetota bacterium | reverse complement strand
GCCGAGCAGCGCGTCCAGGCGATCGTGGACCGCCTGAAGGCGGGCGGCCCGGCCTGCCAGCGCCTGGGGGAGATCGGCGGCGCCGCGCTGCAGCTCCTCCAGCGCCACGGCGCGAACGCGGCCGTCGTCCTCGGCGGAATCGGCAACGTCGCCTCCTCCATCGGCAGCCGACTCAACTCCGCGCTCGACGGCGCAGTCAGCCGCCTCATCTCCACCGCCAAGTGGGCCGTCCTCGCAGGCGCCGCCTTCGCCGGATGGCAGATCAAGCAGGGGCTGGCGACCAACGCTCAACTCGAGCGCATGAACGTCAATCTCGCCGTCCTCTACCGCTCCCAGGCGCGCGCCACGATCGAGCTCCAACGCTTCCACGACTTCGCCGAGCGCACCCCATTCGACCTCCCCCAGGTCGTCCAGGCCGGCCGCGTCCTCGAGGAGTTCGGCTTCGGGGCTTCCAAGTGGCTCAAAATCGCGGGGGATACCGCCGTGGCGACCGGCGGCAATATCTCCGAGGTCGGCCACGCCCTGACGCAGCTCATCAGCGGACGCGAGCAGTTCGCCGTCCGCACCTTCACGAACATGGGGGTCAACCTCCACGCCGTCCAGGGGCTGAAGTGGAACGAGCGCGAGCAGCTCCAGAACTCCCCGCAGGAGACCGTCGCGATCCTGGAGAAGTTCCTGACGGAGAAATTCGGCGGCACGATGAACCGGCAGGAGAAAACCTTCAGCGGACAAATGCACCTGCTGATGGAGAACATCGAGCACGCCCGAGGGAAGGCGACCGAGACGCTCTTCGCCGGCGTGCGCGACCGCCTCCAGAAGATCAACGAGGCGTGGGACCGCATCATGGACAGCCCGCGCGTTCGGGAGATCATGGGGATCCTCCAGCGCGGGTTCGACGCCGCGCTCCAGTACGTGGACCGCCTGGCCGCGCGCTTCACCGAGGTGTTCGACAAAACCGGCTCGATCGGGAAAGCGCTCAAGGCAGTGTGGGACACCGTCTGGCCGGACCTCAAGGAGGGCGCGGTGAAGTTCGCGGCATGGCTCGCGGAGATCATCAAGCAGGCGCTCATCATCGCCTGGAAAGGATTCATGGATTCCAGCGCCGGGACCAAGGCCGCGGTCGGCGGAGTTGGCGCGCTGATGCTCGCCCCCTCGATCATGAGCCTAATCTCCGCGCTCCCCGGCCTGGCGAAGTTCGGCAAGGCCGCGTGGAAACTCGGAAGCTCTGGACTCGGCGCGGCGGGCGGAATGATCGGCTCGCGCGGAGCTGCGTTGCCGTTCGGCCTGGAGAACCTGACGGTTACCTCCACCGGCGGGATCATCCAGGCCGGCGGCTACGCCTCGCGCATGGGCGGCTCCGGGGTCCTCGGCGCGCTCTCCGGAAGTTCCGGCGCCGGGGCGATCGCCACGGTCGGCGCGGTCCTCATTCCCCTCGCGCTCGCCTATGTCGCGGGGCAAGCCGGCGCGTGGGGCATTGGCAAGTGGGGAGACGCCTCCTCCGCGGCGCTCGGACGCGGCGACGCGGGCTGGGGAACGCGCCTGCTCAGCCGCGCCACCGGCGCCGGGATCGACGTGGACCGCTCCAACGCGGGCGCCCGCGCGGGCGTCGAAGCGCGCGCGATGGGGCAGGTCCGTCGCGAGGCGGATGCCGAGATCGAATCGAAGATCACCCGCGCGCTCCAGACCGGCGCCGCCGCCTGGGCGCAACTGCTCCAGATCCAGGAGCGGATGACCGCCGCCTTCGACCGCGCCGGCGAGGCCATCAAGGGATATGCCGAAAGCTATCTCGACAAAGTCCGAACGCCGGAACAGAAGATGGCGCTGCTGCAGGGGAATCTAGCTGACGCGAAGAAGAGCGAAGCGGAAAGATTGGCGACGCTCAACGATGCCAGAACATTAGCCGCCAGTGGCGACACCGGAGCAGCGCGCGCGCTGGAAACAGCCAGCAACGCCTATCTCGCTGCTCTTACAAAGACGTCCGAATTGGAGTGGCAGGTTCTTGGGACTGAGCAGGAACGCCTGAAGACCTTGCGCGATCAGAACGCCGCCTACGGAGAGCAGATGTCCAGCCTCTCCTACGCCGACCGCGCTCGCGCCTACGCGCTGCAAAAACAAGTCGGCGGTTTGACAGGCCAGGCATTGATCGATGCGACGCGCGGAATGGGCGACCAGGAGATGCGGCTCATCAATATCAATCCTGACATCAAGAACAAACTAGCATCCGCATTTGCGGATGAAGGTGTGCGCATGGGAACTCGCCCATCGGTCACAGCCTCTGACCAGGATGCGGCTTCTGGTGAGTCATTGGCTAAAGATCAGGAAAGACGGCTGAAACTCGGTGCCCCCAACACCCCTGACCAGATGGCCGCCGTTCAGAACAAGATCGCGTCGGATACCCAGGCCGCGCTGGGCGAGTTGAAGGTCAAGGTCACCTCCGAGGACATCAAGCTGGTGATCTCCGCCGACTCCACCGACAAGGCAATGGCCGCCATTCAGGACCTGTTGGACAAGCACGTCGAGAATATCGGCGTGGCCGTCGCCGCAAAATTGAAGGAGCCGGAGTGGCAGGCGCGCATGGCGCGCGTGTTCGATGAAATGACCGCGCAGCAAAATCTACGCGGCGAAGCGGGAGTTCCGAAATGAGCGTCCTGAAATATGGCAACACGACGATCAGTCCCACCCCGGTGGTCACCATCGAGCGCCAACTGGTCGGCAGCCCGGACGGCGCGATGCAGGGTCTGCGCGAGACCTGGCGGCTGGCGGGCGAGGTGTTCGGCGCAAACCCCGGAGCGATCGCCACGGCGTACCAGGCGCTGGAGACCGCATTCGCCGTCGCCGGCAGCGACCTGGTGCTCTACGCCGATGACGGCGTGACCGTCCGCCACTCCCTCATCGGATCGCAAACGCTCAACGGCGTCAAGGTCACCCGG
>CAIUPP010000080.1 GCA_903901045.1 uncultured Planctomycetota bacterium | reverse complement strand
TTCCTCGTCCTTTCTACCACCCCAATCTTGCTTGTCCCTGCCTTCTACAACTGTTTCAAAAGCCCGCTTTGCCCAATGCACGGTGATTTCTATGGAACTCGGGCATCAAAACCGCCGTTCCGCCGCTGTTTCGAAAAGATTAATTTTGAAGCATCAGTTCACAGCAGAGTAGCCGCGATGCGCAGAATGGCCTTCGCGGGAACGGAAGACAGGGTGAAAGCCTTGCGCGCAAGGAAGGAATAATTCTCGTGTTTCGCGCCCGACGGGGCGATCCAGCGGGCCGCCCACGTGGCGCTCACCGCCATGTCCGGCGTGAACACATCGCCCACGAGATCGGCGACGGATGTTGCAGGTCTATTTACCATACGAAGGTGCCTCTCAATTCTGATGCTCAAGGAGCATCTGGCGCATCAGGGCGGCGCTCCTGGTGGCGTCCCCCAGGCGCAGAAGCTCGTCAAGCCGGCCGCGATACCGCTCCATTCGGTCTTCGATAGTTCGCAGGAAGGCCACGCTCTCCGCCAGCGCGGCGCGCGCGTCTTCGCGGTAGGGATACTGGTCCATGGAGAACCACCCGGCGTAAGCGATGCGGTCAAGCCAGTAAAGCAACTCCACGTACTCCACGGTGTGAATGGAGCCGACGATCATGTCGTCGTCCCACGAACGGTAATTGTCGTTGAAGTGCATGTGAAACAGCTTGTCCCCCGCGCGCTTCGCCAGCACGACCGCCTCGGCCACGTTCTCATAGGCGAGGAAGGAGTGCCCTACGTCAATCGTGACACCGACATTGGCACACCCGGTCTCCCCGCAAACCAGCAGCGTGTCGGCCATTCGCGCCAGGTAGCTGTGCGTGCGCGGCTCCTTCATTTTGTACTCCAGAGCGAAGCGCATGTCCGGGAACCGCGTGGCGCACTGGCGGATTCCCTCTGTGAGCCAATCACGTTCCTGCATGTAGTCGGCTTGGAGGGGATAGTCGTAGCCGTCCTGGCCGTTCCAGATATTGATCAGGCTACAACTGAGGCGTTTCGCCATCTCGCAGGTTTCCAGCGTCGCATCAACCGCCTTGCATCGGACGGTCGCATCGCGGGACGTGAAGGCGCCACGCCCCCAGATCTTCTGAGAAAAATGGTCCGGAATAATCGAGACGCACTGGAGGTGAAGGTCCGACAGAGCCCGAGCCATGTCGGTCACGTTGTCCGGCCGGATGTCCCACGTCCCGACCAGTTCCACGCCGGTGACCCCTGGAATGCCCGCTGCGGACTTGAGCATGGTCATGGTATCGGGGTTGTCCTTGTAGCCGCCCGAGCAGAAACGGTCGCAGGTGTTGCCGAGGTTCCCCAGGATGATCGCATACTGTTTCACTGACATGGACTATTTCTCCTCCTTCTGTTCCAGTTGCCTGAGGACGGCCTGCCATAGAAGCGCGGCAGCTATCTGGTGGCCAAATGCATCGGGATGATTAAGGCCGTTGGCGAGGTGCGCGATCATGTCCTCTCCCCGTGCCTGCCGACGTTCCCATTCCGCGTACACATCAGCAACCGGTGCGCCAGTGGCTGTTCCAACCTGGCGTATCCGCTCCGCGTAGAGGGCCAGCGCCCCACTTTTCTGCCGTTCGATGAACGCCGTCAACACGTGGCGGTAGTTCGGGTCCACGTGGCCGTTGTCGTGCGTGGCCATCAGGTTCGGCGTCAGGAGGATCACGCCCGCGCCAGCGTTCTGAGACTGCCGGACAATGGTCTCGAGATTCTCTGTGAATCGGGGCAGCCCCTCTTTCCCCCCGCCGCTGTCGTTCAGGCCGAAGGCAACGATCACCAGGTCCGGGTGATGGTCCAGCACATCGCTCTGGATGCGACGCAAAGCCCCGGCCGTGGAATCGCCGTTGACCCCGGCGTTGATCGTGCTGAACGCCGTGGTGGGAAACTCCCGAGCCAACTCGGCGCGCAGGCACGCGTGATACGTTTGCTCATGGAGCAACTCGGGGTTCGTCGTCAATCCCAGCGTGACGCTATCACCAAACGCAACCATCGTGACGCGACCATTGACGGTTGTCGCCGTGATGTTCCGAAGCTTATTCATCAGGATGGCAAAGGAGTCTCTGTGCGGCATAGGATCCTCTCCGGATATATGTTCAGTGCCGGACTCAGTGCCCGGCGCCACGGACAACGCACTTATGCAACTAGTCGCGTTCAGGGCTGCCCTTTGCCGGACTCACAGGTAGAGCGCAAGTGCGACAAATAGTTTCGGTAGTCACCCAGTGATGTTTCCGGCAGAACGGCATGATCGAGCGTCGGGATGTAGCCGCCGCGATCCAGGAGCGGCACGACATGGCGCCAGACTTCGGCCTCCATGGCCAGTCTCCCCTTGGCGACCTCCATCTTGTCAACACCTCCGATCATGGCAAGGTCGCGACCGTACTGCCTGCCGACCTGCACCACGTCCATACCCGCCGCAACCTCAAATGGTGCGAGAATATTGACCCCCGCCTCAATCCATAGTGGGATGATGTCATTGATATTGCCGTCTGAATCGACCATGAAAAGAGTCACGCCATGTCGGCGGAAGTCTTCAATAACCCGCTTATAGTGGGGCAGGAAGAACCGCCGGAAGTGCCGCGGTGAAAGCGGCGGGCCGGTCTTGAAGGCCAGATCCTCCCAGAAGAGGACGTAGTCGGGAGTGGCCTCCACCAGTGCACGATGGAACGCCTGGATGATGAAATCGCCCCAGAATTCGCAGACTTCATCGATGAGCGCTTCGTCTTCGTGGAAGGCCACGGAAAGTTCTTCGACCCCCATCAACTCGCGCAGCAGACCGTACCATCCGTAGGTCCAGCCGGCAACGGGAAAATCGCGGCCGCGCCAGCGCCGTTTGCGATCATCCCAGTCAGCCGGATAGCGTTGCGGTGCGGCGGCATCCCATGCAGAACGATACTTGCGCAAATCGTCGCGCGTACGAACGCCGAAGGACAGGTATTGCGGAATGCTTTGCCCGACCTTGGAACTCCGCGTCAGCGCCCCCCATCGGTTGCGACTCAACACGGTGCGATCATCTTCTTCGATCACGGCGTTTTCAAAGCCGGGCAGCAACTCGACGTTCACGTTCAGTCTCTCGGCCATGGCGCCGTTGGCATACCCACACCCCCGGTCCAGCCCGAAGTACTGCGCCCAGCCCACCGTATCCGGCACACTGGCGGGCAACCCCTCGCCATACCAGCGGCTCGTGGTATCGCTCCGGAACCCCCATTCCCAGCGGGGCATGCGGTCCACCGCCTGGAATGTCATGCAGGCGCGAAAGCGTTCACGGTCGTTCATGGAGCAGTCTCCTCTCATAGGCGCGCATGCATGAAGGCACCGCCTGCATGCCCTTGTTCACCATCTCGCGTACCTGCCAGCGCGTTTCGTCCGGTTTCAGCGTACCGTTCCATGACCAGAATGGCGCCGCTCTGCAGGTCATCGGGGGATTGCAGAAAGCCCGTCTGTCCAAGACCGGCTCCTTTTCCGGCGTCACCCATGGGGTGAAGCATAAATGGATTCAGCGCGTAACGATGCTCATCCTCCCGTGCTCTCCGGCAACGGCATGTTCGATGTTTCCCAACGCTGCCCGGGCCATACGCCGGCAGGCTTCTTTCGTGCTGCTGCCGATGTGGGGCGTCATGATGACACGATCCAGCGTTCGCAAGTCCTTTGCCGGCGATTGCGGCACATACGGCTCGGTTTTGAAAACATCCAACGCTGCGCCGGCGATCCGTCCGGCGACTATCGCATCATAGAGAGCGTCTTCGTCCACCACGCCGCCCCGCGCCGTGTTGATCAGCACCGCTCTCCTTGGCATGTCGGCTAGTCGTGCGTCATTGATGAAGTTCTTCGTGGTTGTCATATCCGGGATGTGCAATGACACGAAATCGGCGTTGTTCACCGCTCGGGCGAAATCAGTAGTGAAGTTCCCTATGCCATATTTCGGCCCGTCTACCGGTTCGACAATGTCAAAGCCGATAACGACCATGCCAAAGCCAAAGGTCGCGATGGAAGCCGTGCGCTTTCCGATGGCGCCGCAGCCGATGATTGCTAATGTCTTGCCGGACAACTCCAACCCGATGCGCGCTTGCCACACGCCCTTTCGGTTGTCCTCTGCACAGGTGGGGATGTGGCGCGCGGCGTTGAGAATCAACCCAATACCGCATTCGGCTACGGATTGATCGAGGACGCCTGGGGTATTTGTGCAGTAAATGCCCTTGGCGTTGGCCTTCTTCTTGTCCACACCATCGTGCCCGACACCGAAACGGGCGATCACACCCCCTCTGGGCAAGGCGTCGTAAAGCGGCCCCACATACTTATCAAAACCGATGATGACGTACTTCGCGCCAGTTCTGCGAACTTGCTCCGCCAGAGCCTCCTCGTTGGATGGGGTGGCAATGCACCTGAATCCATCTGCGCTCGTGAAGACCTCTTCGCCTTTGTGGTATTCGAGTTCAGTGACAATGACGGGGATCATGACTTGGCAAGCTCCAAGCATTTTTTGGCTCCTTCGGCAAGGAACACCGTGTCCATGCCCAGGGCAAGGAGTGTGAAGCCCTGTTCGATGGCCTGCCGGCTATTTTCCGATGTCGGGGTCACCAAGTGCAGCCCGGCGGATTTGCCCGCTCGTCGGCAGGCTTCCGCAACTGAGCGGCAGGCGTCCCGAATGATCGGGTGCTCGATCTGGCCGGCGATGCCGTAGGAGCCGCTCATGTCGTAGGGCCCCACGAAAACAGCGTCTACGCCATCGACCGCCAGGATAGAGCCAATGTCCTCTACAGCCTCCTTGCTTTCGATCATCACGATCACGGCAATGTCCCGGCTCGTGTGTTTGATGTAGTTATCGCAATCCGCGCCCCAATTGTTCGCGCGTTGATACGCGAAACCGCGCACCCCATCCGGAGGATATCGCGCCGCCCTGACGGCCCGCTGGGCCTCGTCCGGCGAGTTCACAAGGGGTACGATGATCCCCATGGCGCCGAGGTCCAATGCGCGGCGAATGCACAGAACGGCGTTCTCCCTGACGCGCACCAGCGGAACGACCCCAAACTGTCGGATCGCACGGAAAAGATTCCCGAGGTCGGCGTCCTCGACTTCACCGTGTTCACAATCGGCGGCAATCCAGGCGAAGCCGGCCCGTGCCAGAATCTCTGCGTTACCCGGATGGCCGACTTGTATCCACGAGCCAATACACAGTTCCCGTCTGAGCAGTTTATTTCTCATGTGCGTTGATCTCCTTCATTGTTTGGTACACGGAGAGGATGTTCGCGAGGGGGATATCCGGACCAAGAGTCTGGCTGGGCGCGCAGATGTAGCCATTGCCTTCACCCAGTGCCGCAACGGTCGCACGAACATGGTCCTTCACCTGCGCCGGCGTGCTCTGTGGCAACACGTGTTGCGTGTCGATGCCGCCGTGGAAGACGATCTTCCCTCCAAACTCGCCCGCCAGGCGTCCCGGCGACATTCCCCTGGCGGTGACCTGGATCGGGTCCAGGATGTCTACATCGGCTTCAATCAGCATGGGGATCAGCGGCACGATGGCGCCGCACGAATGCATCATCACTTTCAGGTCATACGAGTGTGCGAGTGCACAGAGTTTCCGAATGGGTTCGGAGAAGAACTCTGACCACATCCCAGGGCTGATGAGCAGGCCATCCTGACTGCCGAAATCGTTGCCGAAGAACCACATTTCCATCTTGCCTTTAAGCGCGGCGAAGTAGTGGTCGTTCAACTCCAGGTACATCTCGGTCATTCGGTTGATCAGCGCCCGGATCAACTCGGGGTGCGTGGCGATGTTCAGCAAGAAGTTCTCGAACCCCATCATACGGTAACTGTCGCCCATGATCCCGGTCCAAAGTCCGCCGATGCGGACGCGGTCCGAGTGGGCCTGTGCCTCCTCCACGAGGGGCGAGAAGTCGAAGTCTCGTGCCTTGGGCCACGGATGACGAAGGATCGCTTCCTCCGAGATCAAGGCATCCTGAAACGGCCCGCTGACAGCTTCATCGACACTGAACTTGCTGTCATAGGCCCCGCGCCGCCATCGGATGCCCAACGGACAAACTCGTTCCGTGTCTGACATAGGCGGCAGGCTTCCCTTGTAAAAAGGCACAATCCCCTCATTCTGAGAGATGTCCCGCCCCGGCAGGTAGAAAAAGTCGCAGTCGAGATAGTCGAGAAGTTCCCCCTCGCTTTCGATGCCAAGGGACCGGCGAAGTCTCGCATCAGTCTGGGGATGCGCCAGGTAGTCGACCAGGGTCTTCCCGCCGGCTTGAAAGGCGCAGAGTCGTCGAAACTCCCCTTGCGCATTCATGGGATGCCCCTCCTTGCGCTAGACCTGAGTCGCTTCCACTCCTTCGGCGTGGCGCCGACGTCGGCGCGCGCGTCAAAGTAACCAATCAGATTCTCCAGGGGGATATCGCCATGCAGGCCGCCGCCGGACGCCATAGCGAACCCCGGGAATGTCTCCACACTCGCGGCCAGTTCATGGACCATCGCTTGCACGTCACGAGGGGTTCCCCGACTCAGCACGACGCTGGCTATTCCACCGATGAAGAACTTCCCGCTTCCGCCAAAGTGCTCCATCACGGGTTCCAGCGGGGTGGCGGGACTCTCGAACATGATGCCGTCAACGCCCAGAGCCGCGAGGCGCGGAAGAAACGTGGAGATATTCCCGTCCGCCACAAAGATGATCTTCTTCCCGGATCGTTTGGCCGGCTCGAAGATCTCCTTGTAATGAGGAAAGATATACTCCTCGTACCAGGATGGGGGGAACACCGGACCCGAAGCAGAGGCCAAATCATCGTGCAGAAACACAAAGGGAGCTGTGCTTGAAACAGCCATCTCCTCTACAATCGAGATGGACTTCTTGGCACACGGCTCCAGGAAATGCTCATGAAAGCGATCCGATTCCGTAAAGGCCGCCTCCATGAAGATTTCCCACCCGAACACTTCGACCCCCCACATGAAGAGCGTCGTGTAGAGCATCGGGTAGTACATCCCGACGTCACCGATAAATGCCTCGCGCTGGCATATGTCCTCGCCGCGGCACGGGTGTGGGACCGGCGTGATAAGATCATCATACTGAAGACGCTCAACATCCAATTTCCACGCCTCATCCACGCTGGCGCACTCGAAGTGGTGGCGGTACGCCGTATCGAATACTCCCAGCGGCTGGTAAATGTAGGGGCGGGTGTGATGATGCCGGCTCTTGCCGGGGCCGGTCGGGGCCGGCGCGTTATGCAGGGGAACGCGATTAATGATATCGATACCCAGCGCTGCATACGCTGTTCTGTACGCCTGCGCCGTATGGGCGTACACGTCCAGGCCACTCACCCATGCGATGATACCCGGATGATTCAGCGTTTCTTTCGTGATGATCTTGCCCGGTTCCAGGCCCAGGCTCCAGGCGATGATGTCTTTCTTCATGAGCTGCGGCAACCTTTCAATCCGCAATCCACCACTGTCTTCCTAAGGCAGCGCCCGCCTTCCTTGTTAACATTTCATGCAATCTTCAACTCACAAACTCTTTTCGGAATACCTCTTTGAAGGCTGGGTGGGGCATGGTTATCCTGCCGGGGGATGCCTTGATCAGCGCAAAGCTCTCATAAAACTGGTATCCGCTGTGTCCGGCCTTCCTGGCGAGGTCAATGAATCCCTTCACCACCTGCTCACCCCTCGGAGGGCCCACATACTTATCGGCATGCGGACAGAATATCGTCTCAATCTCTTTTCCTTTTATGCAGTCAAGGATTTCCATTTCAAGCCTGGTGAACGGCCAGACCTCCTTGAGCATGATGCTGTCAGCCAGTCCTTCTTTGAGCCAGGTCTTCCAATCCCAGTGGATTTGCATGCCGGCTCCCAGGCCGGGATCCAAGAAGGTCGGGCTTATATGAAGGCCCAGGGGTTTTCCGTATGAATGCGTCAGCTTTTTGGCCTTCCGGTAAAATTCAGTGTATCCTTCCCCTCTCAGTTTCCGCCAGGCGTCCTTGTCAAAGTCGTCTGTTGCCCAGAGATCGACGCCATATCGTTTCAGAAATTCCTCGCGCACCGGTTTTTCAAACCCGTATTCCGCCCAGACCAGATGGGCATGATGGTTGCGGACCCGCATCTCGACCCCATCGCACCCGGCCTCGAGCAATTCCCTGACCATGGAAAGCCACCATTCGTGTGTCTCCGGGAATGACGGGCTCAGGCCCGCCAGGACATCACGGTCCTTCCCGCGCGCAACGGCAAGCATCCCCTCCTTGCCGTCGAAAACGAACCGTGCAGAAATGGCGTCATATCCTGGCATAACGGCAGTAGGCACACCCGGTAACTGGTCGAACTCCACGCCCTTTTCACGGAAGTCCATGCCAATTCGAGGGAACCCGCCATCTTTTTCCGAAAAGGCATAATAAAACCGCGACTGCACTCCGTAAGTAAGAAGACGCTCCTCCCCCTTTTCTCCGAAAACGTGGATAAGATCGATCAATGTGTTGGCAAACGAACGCGCCTGGCCTTCGACTTTAACAACGAAGTACTTCTCCTCGATATTCAGATTTTTCAGTCTCAGCACCCTCGAACGGCGCTTTTCCTTCGTCATCCTGCCCCCGGACGAGGTGTGTTCCCAAACCGGATAATCCTCGATCACCTCATCGCGTTCAACGACCCCGGCATACTCGCGATAGGTTGTGTTGTCGTTGCTGACATAGAGTTTAAGGTCTTTGACTCCAAACGGAATGGCCTTGGCATCCTCCTTCACAATGTCAATACGCGTGAAACTGCCCCCACCCGCGGCTCCGAACGCGGAAGGCTTTCGGCTCATGCAAAGCTCTCGGTGCTTTGCCACGAAATCAGCCATCCAGATGACCGGACCGCCTACACGTTCCAGTTTTCCATTGGTTTTGGCCTCAGGATCGGACTCGCCAACGCTGAATTTATGCCCCATAAAGTCAAAAGGTTTCAGCACTCCATACATCTTTATTCCTTGTTTGTGCGCCGCCTGCACCACGGCAGGGAATATCTCCCCCACATTTTCGAACGTCTTAATAGCGTTCTCATGTATTTGGGGCTGTCCCCAGAGGGAGTGATCCCACATCCCGCAGTTCTTCCCGCCATAATAGATCCAGTGGCACCGGCTCACCCCCCAACTTTTGAGCTCGGCAAAAAACTGATCAAACATCTCCCGCGTGAAAGGAGCCTGAGCCAAGTCCGTCGGAAAGTCGACATTCACATCCAGAAAAAAATCATCTTTGGGTTTACGGGTTATGCCGACGCCGTATTTCTTGTCCTCGTCCCCTCCTCTAATCGAAACCTCGTAAATCTTGCAGTCATCCCAGAATTCCACGTCAACATTACCGGAAAAGGGCACAAACGATGGTTCTGAAACGGAGAGGATTTCCCGATTATCCACGGAGATGACTATACGGCCCCGGTTGAAATCGAACGATATCAATGACGGGCCAGCCTTGGGCGGGATTTCAAATGATTTCCGGGCCAATTCGCAAGAAGACGCGTAATGCACCCAGAATTGGGAGCGGGCGATGTCCGCGTAGGCCTTGACCTTCCCGTCGCCGCATCCGATCAGAAAACCCTTCCCGGCCTTTGCCAGAACATCGATCCTGAGGTGATTCCATCCCTTACCGGGAAGCGTGAAGCCGCCCCGTGTCTCCGAACCGCTCAGAAGTATTCCATCCTTGAAGGCGTGATTCGCCCTATACATAGTCCAGTCGGAAGGGAATCCCCCTTTGCTGAACCCTGTCTTTAGTAACTCCTTCAAGGGGCCTGTTATAACTTTTGGCTGCATACCTTCTTCTTTCTTGATTAAACTACCGCCCACTGGACACGTTATGTTTTCCGCCGCAGACCTTGATGAGCGTCCGTCCGTCGCCGGTCACGGCGCAGGATGCGCCGTTATGGGTGACCGAGGATGAGCCATCCAAAACCGGAACCACCAGCTCGCAGTCCATTCCAGCCGGCAATGTGACGTCAAGTTCGAACTTCTTGCCGTTGCGCCTCCAGTCCACCGCGATATCACCGCGCGCGGAGGGGAAGACGCCCCTGGCCCATTTCAACAGGCCGATCCGCGGCTCGATCATGGCGCGCTTGAACCCCGGCTCCAGCGGCTGCACACCCAGCGCCTGACAGGAGAGCAGGAATGCGACTCCCGCTCCGCCGCCATGGATGGAAGACGAGGCGTTTAGTGCCCCCTTCCGCATGTCAGCCCATGATTCATGAAGGCAATGGGGGCCTGTCCCTTCAAGCAGCCATCCGTAGCGCGCGGAGAGATAGGCCCATGCCTCGGCCTCCCTTCCGGCCTGCACCATGGCGTCGATGACATGCCATAGATACAGCGGTGACACGCGGGAGATCTTCAATCCGTTCTCCAGCATGGTCGCAAAACAACGTAAAGAAGAGACGTCCGCATCCGCATCCGGCGTTGCCGGCAATTTCGACCATGTGACCAGGTTTTCCGCCACACGCGCCGACTGACTCTCCGAGGCGATGCCGAACAGCAGCGCCATGGCGTTGGACAATTCCGTGATGTGCCTGGATTGACGCCCGTCAATAATGCTGTCGCGGAAACAGCCGTTGGCCTCGTCCCAATGCTGCTGCCGGATGAATGTACGGATTTTCTCCGCCTGCCGCCGCCACGCCCCGGCCTCCCGCGTCCGGCCCAATTCGTCGGCGATGACCGCCGCATCCATGAGCGACTTAGCGTACAGTGCGTTGATTTCCAGATTCGCGCCGTTCAGCTCCGTATCACTTGAGTCCGTCCATAACATGGGGGTCAAATTGTAGAGCAGTCCGTCGGCGTCGCTGTGGCGTTCGAACCAACCCAGCAGGCGGACGATGGCAGGATATTGCGCTTCGACAAACCCGTCCTTGCCGAAGTGTTGATGCCTCCGTAAAACGGAGGACGGATAGTAGAGCGCGCCATTCTTGATGGGGCCCTCATGGTTGATTATATTAGCCCCCGGCCAATTGCCACTGGCATCCTGACCTCTGGCCGTATCGGTGAAACCTGCCTCGGTGATGGCAAGATCGCCATATGCCGCATACACTGTCAGATGCTGCTGCTCTATTTCATCGATTAGCATCATGTACTGTCGCTCGCGGATCGAGCATATGCATAAGACATCCTCCATTGCTAGGAAGACCGTGTCCACCGCCGCCCGCCAGAGGCGCGTCAGCGTCTCGTCCGAACATTCGAACCGCCCCCGCTCCTCAACCGGATATTCCAGCGCCACGATTCGCGCGGAAAGCAGGCGGGCGGGGCGCCCGCCGGTCCGGGAAACCACCTGCAGATAACGAATGGCCATCCGCGGCTCGAATATCTTCCATGTCTGCCGTCCCGCGCCGGCCACGTAACGGTCGGCGAGGCGCCTGGCGTGAACCCCGCTGTCGCAATAAAACTGCACTTTTCCATCCCGCATACTTTCGGCGTAGGCGATCTCCACCACCGCGCCCGGCTCCGTTTCAAAGATCAATTCCGGCATTCCCACCACCGGGCGTCCGAAGTCGAGAATGACGACAGGATCCCGCGCTGTGCCGCCCTCGCCGGCATAACTCCGCATGACGACGCCATTGCCCTGCTGACCGAGCAGGTTGTTGATGTCCGTGATGGATGCCAGTTCCAAAGGCAGCAGCGGCGAATACCACAGGCGCTTCGCCGTTTCCATCTCGCCGAACGGCGCAATGTCATTCAACTGCGCGACGACAGCGGAGTCGATCTCGCCGGCTTGGACAATCGCCGTCGGAACCAGCCCGCGCTCACGCAAGAGCGGCGTGGGGCGCGGCTCCAGACAGCAAATCAAGTCCTTGCGGCCGTTCGATACTTTGGGCGTCGCCGGATGTATGAAGGCCGTCGGCCATGCGCGGTCGTCGAAGTCGATCTTCACCCATTCGCCCTGATCCTTGTCCGCCTCGACATATTCCGTCGGAATGTTCATGTAGCCGGACGCCGTCGGTGTGTCGCAACGGTACCGGTCCGGCCGCCTCACCCGCCAGGTGTCATCGGTGGCAACCACCGTGCACGTGTCGCCGTCGAACAACTCCGCCTGGACGAACAGGCCGCCGATGCGCTGCGAAGAAAAAGTGTCGGGATAGCGACCGATACCCTTCATTAAGACAAAGGCCAGAACCACGATGCTGTTCGCTCCAGGGCGGAGGCGGGCGGTGATGTCGTGCGTGTCGTACCGGGTCCAATCGGGGTGCACGTTGCGGCAGGGGCCGCGTCCGATGTATTCCCCGTTCATAAAGAGCTGGTATCTGTGGGCGGCCGTGATGTGCAGCAAGGCCCGCTCGGGCGCTCTGTCGCATTCGAAGCGCTTGCGCAGGACCAGGAAGCGATCCGACAGCTCCTTGTCCCAGATGTAATGACCGAACAGGTGGCCGGGAAATCCTTGAACCGGACGGTTGCTCAACAGACCCTGGTGCGATTTCGCCACCCGCACCGGACGGCCCGGATTCGCGCTGGGTGAATTGGACATGTGCTGTGCTCCTTGACTGAAATTGACTTTTTGGACTGCATGTGGCGTTAATATTCCAGTCCGCTTCCCATGAGCAGTTCCCGTAAAGAAGCCCGGCTTTGCCATGTTGTCAGCGACAGGATCGCGCGGGTCGAATGTTTTCGCGCGATGGCGACATGCAAAGCATCCATATCATTGGAGCAAGCGGCACACAGAACCGCAGACCCGCCGCCCCTTGTGAAATGAATCACCAGCAGATGGTTGCCCTCCGCCAAATCAACTATTTTGACGTGATCGGCCACACTCGGCGGGTGATAACGGTTGCCTTCCGCCAGAGTGTCTAACACACGCCCGCCATCCAGATACGCGTCGAACAACCAGTCGGCGCCAAAGCCGAAAATCACGGTCTGGCGGCGATCCGACGTGAAAGGGATGTAAACCAAGACTATCCCTCCTATTACGGGCAGAATCGTTCCCAAATCCAGGCGACCGTTTTCCACTTTTACTTTTTGGGGCGCGCATTTTTTACCAAACGCCACAAGCGACCCAGGAACTTGCTTGAGCATCTCCGGAGATAACTGGTGATCTTTTTCAATGGGGCCGATCACCTGCCACTCCGCCGGCAGGGACAAGTCCACTGTCTTGTTGCGCTCTTCGTTTTTTGGCGCACTCATCATTCTTCCTTTTCGTTAATCCGCGCTCATCCCGCGCCTTGAAATCCGATTCCTCGTTATTTAAAGAACGTTGTACTATGCCGACAAATCCGGCATCCGGTAAAAATCCGGCCCTTGCCGGAGCAATTGCCTGGATACATCCAACCGTTTGAATCGTAAACATATCCCCCAAGCCCGGCCCTGATTCGAGCCCAGAGCCACGACCACATCGTGGCAACCTACGCCGGCATGGAACGGAACGTACGCGCGGTCCGGCGTACCCGGGTTTGTGCCGGCAGGGTCATGAAACAACTGCTTGCGGTCAAGCCACAGTTTTACCGGCCCGTCATAGCCCAGCCGAGCCGCCAACATCATCGGTTCGGCATACTGCAGACGACCGGCAAAGAAAACGAGCGTGTCCCGGAGTGCCAACGCGCCCAACTCCAAATGCAGGTCACAAAACATACCGTTGTAACTTGTTACCGCATACCTTTTTCATTTCTTGATTAACTTATCCCCGCCGGCTCGAACGTCATGATTCGTCCGTGCATTCTCCAGCCCGGTCATTATCGAGTTTCCAGACGTCACCTGGGCGTGGCCTCCGGCAGGCCACCATCCACGGGGATCGTGGCCCCCGTGGTAGGGGTTTGACGCGTGAGGAAGAAGAGCACCGCGTTGGCGACGTGCTCTCCGGTCACGGCGGCTTTCAGCAGGTTGCGGCTGCGATAGTAGGCGTGCAGCTCCTCCTCGTTCAGCCCCCGCGCCTTCATGCGGTCCGCGCCGACTTCCTCCCACAGCCCCGATTTGTACGCCCCCTCGGAGAAGACGGCGTCCGGGGCGACCATGTTGACGCGGATATCATGCGCCGCAAATTCCAGGCTCGCGATGCGCCCCAACTGGTGGCAGGCCGCCTTGGTCGCGCTGTACGCCCCGAACCCCGCGCTGGGGGAGGGGACATTCTTGGTGGACATGATGACGATGTCTCCACCGCTTCCCTGTTCGATAAGGAACCGCCCCCCTTCGGCCAGAACCAGCAGCGTCCCTTCGATGTTCACCCGCTCCAGCCTGCGGAACGCCTCCAGATCCATGTCCACCAGTTTCGAGACCAGGGCGATGCCGGCGTTATGCACGACGGCGTTCACCGCCCCCCATTCCTTCGCTACGCTTCGGAAGCCCTCTTTCACCGACTCCCTGTTCGTGACGTCCAGCGCCACGCCCATGACGCGGCCCGGCGCGGCGCCGCCCACGTCGCGGACGAACCCGTCCAGCTTCGCGCCCGGCAAGTCGCTCGCGGCCACGCGGTAGCCGTTGGCCAGCAGCGCCTTGCAGACGCCATAGCCAATCGCTCCCGCCGCGCCGGTGACTAGGGCGACTCTGTCGTGAAGGGGCCGGTTCTCTTTCTGGGGGTTGTTCACAGGGGTCAGCCCTTAATGGTGTTCAGCATGAATCGGGCATTGCCCGCGGGGTCTTTCCCGTCAAAGACGGCGCTGCCCGTGACGATGATGTCCTCGCCCATGCGCGCGACCGGAACGATGTTGTCGCGTGTGATCCCCCCATCCACGCCGATCAGGATCGGGCGGTTCAAGCGGCCGGCCAACTCCTTGACCTGGCCGATCCGCCGCTGCGTTGAGGCGAGAAACTTCTGCCCGCCCCAGCCGGGGTTGATGGCCAGAAGGAAGACCATGTCCACTTCCTCCAGGAGCGGCTCGATCGCCTCGACCGGCGTCCCCGGGTTCAGCGCAATACCCCGCGCAATCCCCGCCTGCGGGTCGTTGGCGTTGGCCATCTTCCCGAGGAGCTGCAGGACGCGATGGATATGCCTGCTCGATTCGACATGCACCGTCACCATGTCCGCGCCGGCGGCGACATACTCCGCCACTTTCTCCAGCGGCTCCTGCACCATCAGGTGCACGTCCTTGAGCAGGGGGGTCTTCATCCCCTTGATCAGCGGCGGGCCGAAGGTCATTGAGGGGACGAAACAGCCATCCATCACGTCGAAGTGCACAAGGCCGACCCCGGACTGTTCGAGCAAGCGCAGGTCGCCCCCCAGCGACATCAAGTCCGCCGTGAGCATCCCCACGCTGATGGTGGGAACCATTTCCTGCAAACGAGCCAGGACAGTGGGCGTCGGCATCTTTACTTGCACTCCTTCTTCATCTGCGCCTTGAGCGTATTGTACATCTCCAGCGCCTTGGCCGGCTTCAGGTTCTTGTGGACCACCGCGTTGACCGCCTGAATCATGGCAATCGGCGCGTCGGTCTGGAAGATGTTGCGCCCCATGTCCACCCCCGCCGCGCCCTGCTGGACGGCGTTATACGCCATGGTGAGCGCTTCGAGTTCGGGGAGCTTCTTGCCGCCGGCCATGACGATCGGCACCGGGCAGGAGGCTGTGACGGTCTCGAACTCCTCCGCCACGTAGTAGGTCTTGACGTACTGCGCGCCGAGTTCCGCGCAAATGCGGCACGCCAGCCGGAAGTACTTCGCGTCGCGCACCATGTCCTTGCCGACAGCGGTGACGCCCATGACTGGCATCCCGACGCGATACCCCGCGTCCACCAGGCGCGTCATGTTGTGCACCGAGCGCGTTTCGAATTCCCCGCCGATGAACACCTGGATTCCGACGCCGGCGGCGTTGAGGCGCACCGCGTCTTCCATGTCCATTGCGATCTCTTCGTTCGATAGTTCCTTGAGGATGCTCGGCCCGCCGCTGGCGCGGAGCACCATCGGCTTCTGGCTGCTCGGCGGCACCATCGTGCGCAGCACGCCGCGCGTGCAGAAGAGCGCGTCGCAGTACGGCACCAGCGGGACGATGTTCAGGTCAATCCGCTCCAGCCCCGTCGTCGGCCCCTGGAAGTAGCCGTGGTCCACTGCCAGCATCACGGCGCGCCCCGTCTCCGGATTGAACACCCGCGCCAGCCGGTTCTTCATCCCCCAGTCGTACGATCCCGCCCCCTTGAGGAAGAATCCCGGCGTCTGCTGCGGCACGTCGGCGTGATACTGCTTCTCCTTGCTGCTGGCATCGGCTTCCGGCATGGTGAAACCTCCAAGTAATGGGATTCAGGACACAATCTTGCGCACCGCCTCGACAATCCGGGCGGCATCCGGACGATAGAAATCCTCCATCGGCGGCGAGAACGGCACCGGAATGTCCGGCGAAGCCACGCGCTTGACCGGCGCCGTCAGGTAATCGCTCACTCGTTCGGCCAACTCCGCCGCGATCTCCGCCCCCACCCCGCCGCGCCGCGGCCCCTCTTCGACCACCACTGCGCGCCCCGTCTTTCGCACCGAGGCCTCCACCAGTTCCCAGTCGAATGGGACGAGACTGCGCGGGTCAATCACCTCCACGCTGATCCCCTCCCCGGCGAGTTGCTCCGCCGCCTGAAGCGCCCGGTGCATCATCATCAGCGTGCCGATGACCGTCACGTCCGTTCCTTCGCGCCGGACAACCCCCTTGCCGATGGGGACGATGTAGTCCTGCTCCGGAATCTCGCTGGAGGCGTCCACGGCGCCCGATTCGGCGCGCGCGCCTTTGGAGCCGTAGAGCAGTTTGTGCTCAAATATCAGGACCGGGTTTTCGTCGCGAATCGCCGCCTTGAGCAGCCCCTTGGCGTCATACGCCGTGGCGGGGCAGACGATCTTGATCCCCGGCACGCTGAAGAAGATGGATTCGAGATTCTGCGCGTGCTGCGCGCCGCGCCCTGTCGCGCCCACCGGCGCGCGCATGGTGATGGGCACCTTGATCCTCCCCCCGGACATGTAGCGCATCTTGGCGATCTGGTCCACGATCTGGTCCATCGCGCACAGAAGGAAATCGCCGTACTGCACGTCCGCCACGGGGTGCATCCCCATCATCGCCGCGCCCAGCGCCGCGCCAAACAACCCCGCCTCCGAAATGGGGGTGTTGATCATCCGCTCCGGGAACTCCTTCTCCAGCCCCAGCGTGACGGTGAACGCCCCGCCCCATCCGCCGGGAATGGCAATGTCCTCGCCGATGCAGAAGACCCGCTCATCCCTCGTCATTTCCTCGCGAAGGCCGTCGCGCAGCGCTTCGGCTATTGTCTTTCGTTCCACAGTCCGGCTCCTCACTTTCAGGCAAATACGTCGTTCAGCGCATCTTCCGGTTTCGGGTCCGCCGCCGCCATCGCGGATTTCACGGACGCCTCAATCTCGGCGTCCACCTCCCGCCGAATGCCATCCAGCGCCGTCTGGCCGGCGATTCCAGCGGCCATCAGATGTTTGGCGAACCGGCCTATGGGCTCCTTGAGCAGCGCCTGCTTGCGCTCCGCCTCCGGCTGGTAGTGGCACGGGTCGCGCCGCGAGTGTCCCGTAATCCGGTACGTGACGCATTCCAGCAGCGTCGGCCCCTCTCCCGCCCGCGCGCGAGCCACCGCTGTCTTCGCGGCCTCAAAGACCGCCAGCACGTCATTGCCGTCCACCGTCACCCCCGGAATCCCATACCCGGCCGAGCGGTCGGACAGGTGCTTCAACTTCACCGTCTGAGCAATCGGCGTCGAGGCGGAGTACAGGTTGTTCTCGATGACGTACACCACCGGCAGGCTCCAGATCGCCCCCATGTTGACCGCCTCGTGGAACGCCCCCTCGTTGATCGCGCCGTCCCCCATGAAGGACACGGCGACGCGCTTCTCCTTGCGCATCTTGAACGCCAGCGCAATCCCCGTCGCGATCGGCACGTTGCCTCCCACAATCGCAATCGCCGGGACCATTCCTTTCTCCAGGTCGCCGATGTGCATCGAGCCGCCCTTGCCGTGGCAGCAACCGGTGACCTTTCCGAACAGCTCATGCATCATCGGCTCCACCCCGACCCCCCGGGCAATCGCGTGTCCGTGCGGGCGGTGGGTGCTGGTGATCACGTCGCCGGCATTCAGCGCGGCGCATACTCCCGTGGCCACCGCCTCCTGCCCCTGGTATTGGTGGATCGTCCCGGGCATGCTCCCTTCGAGAAACAGGAATTTCACCCGCTCCTCGAACTGACGGATCAGCAGCATCGTGCGATACAGTGACAGCAGGAATTTCGCATCTTGACTCATTTGAACGCTCCCGACTCAATGGCCTCTTTGACCTTGCTCAGAAACAACGCGGCGGTGCGCCCGTTGATCAGCCGATGGTCCACCGCCAGCGTCGCCGTGGCCACCGGCCGAATTTCGATCCGGTCTCCGGCGGCCATCGGCCTCTTCTGCACTGCGCCGAGGGCCAGGATGGCGCTGTGTCCGGGGAAGATGATCGCATCGAAAGACTCGATCGGGTACATCCCGAGGTTGCTCAACGTCATGCAGCCGCCGCTCAGATGCTCCCCCGCCAACTTCCCCGACTTCACCTGCGCCGCGACTGCCTCGATTTCCTCCTGCAGTTGCGCGAGGCCCTTGCGGTCAACATCACGTATGACCGGAAGGGAAAGCTCATTCTCAATCCCGATGGCTACCGCGATGTGAATCCCGGTTGGACGCACCAGCCGCTCCCCATCCAGTCGCGCCGCCACCAACGGCACGGCTTGAATCCCCGCCGCCAGCGCCTTCAGGAAGAACGCGTCATAACTGATCTTCCGGCCGGCCCTGGCGCTCTCGGCGCGCGCGCGGTCCACCGCGGACATCTCCATCGCCGCCGTGACGCGCAGGTGCGGAATCTCCCGCGCGCTCTTCAACACGGCCCTCGCCACGGCCGCCTGGGACCGCAAAAGCTTCTCACCTTCAGCCGGCACCGCCTGTGAAGTGGGGCCTTGGCTCGCTTGGATGACGTCCTCGCGCGTGATCGTCCCGTCCTGTCCGGTCCCGCGCAACGTCGCCGGATCAACGCCCAGCTTCGCGGCCAGGTTCCGGACCATCGGCGAGATCCGCGCCCCCTTCGCGGCCGCCCGCGTCGGCGGGGCCAAAGGCCCGGTAGCGTCCCCCGCGTCGGAATCGGCTGCGAGAAAGTCCGGCAACGCCTCGCCCGGCTGCCCCACATAAGCGAGAACATCGCCCTTCGTCGCCGCCGTGCCCAGAGCCACCACAAGCTTCAGCACCACGCCTTCCGCCACGGATTCCAGTTCGCTCGCCGCTTTATCGGTCTTGATCTCCGCAATGACGTCCCCGCGCTTGATCCGGTCGCCCTCTTTCACCAGCCAAGCCACCAGCTCGATTTCTTCAACCGTCGTCCCCAAGTCCGGCATTCGTATCGCGATTGCCATGCGCCTGCTTCGCCTCCATTTCTTCTGTGACACCTTCGGCCGTTTAGCTTACCGTTCCGAAACCCGCCACCTAATGGTGGAGGATCCGGAGAGCTTCGAGCGATCCGGGGTGAAGTCGTTCCCCCATCCGTGTGAGGGACGGCCCGAAGCGTGAGACTCTTACGGGCGGCAAGAAGCAAGGCACACAAACGAAACCCGCCGTGCCGTAGACGATGCCGAAGTGATGTGCGCGTTGTGGCGCAAGATGTGCTGCCATGCCACGGCGACCTCACGCCCCGCTCTGGGGAGCTTCCTATTGACCTTTGCATAAGGAATGGAATGCCTGAGTGCTGGAAAATGCCTGAAAACCGGCCCCACCCTACGCCAAGTGCATTCCATTACTTCTGCAATCCTCAATAAAGCCGCCCGCTCTGCGGGCGGCTGCTTACTTTTCCAATCTCCTATTGAAGCGCCCGATCGTCAGAGCGCTCGAGTCGGAACCGCACGGGCTCTTTCGGGTCGCGCGGCTCGAACCGGACGTCCACGGTCGGCGGGGCCGCGACCTTCAGATCAATGCCCTTGGGCCCGCGCGCCCAGGCGATCTTCACATCGCCGGCGGGCGTCGGCGCCACGCCGGAGGCACGCTCCAGCCCGGCGAAGCAGGGGGAGAGACGCACCGTCTTTCCCACCACCGTGGCGCCGAGGAGGTACTTTTGCATGAGGACGCCGGAGAGGGAGGCGTAGGAATGGCATCGCGAATAGGTCGGGTGCCAGCGGCAATCCGCTCCCGGCGGGCCTTCCATGTCGAAGTACTCCGGCACTTGCTTGAGACCCGCATCAAGGATCGCTCCGTAATAATCGCGAATCAGGCGCACCGCCGCTCCACTCTCGTTGTGGCGGAAGAGCGCCTCCGCCGCCAGGGCGATGCCGATGCCCGTGCGCGGAGGCTTGGCCCGGCGCTGGATGATCACGTCCAGGCTTTGCTTGCGCACCGATTCGGGCAGGTGGTCGAGGAACCGCAAGGCCGCGATGTGCGGCGCCATGGAGTTGCAGTTGATCTGCTTGCGCCCGATTACGCAGTCTGCCAGGTGCCCGGTCCGACGATCGAGAAAGGTCTTGAGAATCCGCCGCTCCAGAGATGCCGCCTTGCGGTCAAGGGCGCTCGATTCCGCCTTCCTGCCCACGGCCGCAGCCAGGGCACTCTGCGCCTTCAGCGCGCCGTAATAGACCGCCTGCGTGAAGCTGTAGTGCGCGCGATCCGATTGCTGGTAGCCCTGGTATCCCCACTCAATGAAGTTTGATCCGAGCACTTCGCCGACGGCTGCAAATCCGTCGCGCTCGGCGCGTGCGTAATATTCCATAGCCCGAGTCCAGACCGGGTACATCTCTTTCAGAAAACGTCGGTCCTGCGCGTACTGGTAATGTTCCTGAGCCGCCAGGATGAAGTAGAAGTTGAAGTTGAACCAATCGTATGCCTTGCGCACGCCTCCCTTGTCGGAGAGGAGCGTCTCCTTCGGCCGGCAACTCGGGCCGTAGCCCAGGATATGCCCGTTGTCGAGTTGGAGGGTGGCCAATTGGTGGAAGCACTTCCGCGCGAGGGCCGTGTCGCCGAAGTAGTAATAGTGCTGCAGCGCCTGGAACCGGAAGTCCCCCATCCAGAGCACTTGTTCGCGCCCGACGCAGTCCACGAAATGCTCCATCCCGCAGGTCTCGGCTGTGAGGGCACACATCTTCCAGATGGCGTCCAGCTTCGCGTCGGAACAGGTGAAGGAACCTCGGTGCGCCACGGGGTAGTTGGCGCGGATCCAGCGGACCGAGCGGAGGGTGACGGGATTGCGCGCACCGCGGATGACGAGTTTGAAGTACCGCCCGCCGCGCGTGGTGAAAGGCGTCCAGGTCAGCGGCCCCCGACCCAGGTGAATCGTATCCCAGTGGCTCAGGTTCAAAGAATCCCCGTAATAAATCTCGATGGTCCCGCCGGTGCTCTGGGTGATCTCGATGCGGGGATAGCCGGCCACGACTCGGCCCATGTCAAAGAGAAGTTCCTGGCGCTCATGACGATCGTTCCAGACAGTGAAGTCACCGGCAAGCCACAGTGGCTTTTCGCTGATCATATTATAGATATGGTACTCATCGCATTCGCCCGACTGGTTTCCGCCGGCGTTGGTCAGGTAGCAGTTGAGCGGGCGGAGTACCTCGTCCGTCATCTCCAGCGTCTCCTTGGCGACCAGCGTGGTCCAAGGCCCCCCTTCGGCCGGCGCAACGACCCGTGCAGCTGGCCAGAGGGAATCGTCGAAGCGCCCGGCCGTCCAGTTTGAGATCGCCCGGGCCGCGTAAAATTCCTCGCGCCATTCACGGTGTATCGAGGCCGGCTCGGTTTTTATGGAATACGCCGGATCCTCGATCACCTTCCACTGCTCGTCGCTTCTGAGGAACGACTTGCCGCCAAGTTCGAGTTCGGCCAGGCACCCGGCGGGACCTGCGGCATGGCGCTCCATAAGGTTCGTGATGCCTTGTCCAAGGTAGTGGACCTCGATCGCCAGCACATTCTCACCGCGCCGCAGGAGGCCGCTCACGTCGTACGTGTGGTAAATCTTCTCGCGGAAGTAGCAGCGGTCCGGACCCCGGCCGAGAAGCCGGCCATTGAGAAACACGCGATAGAAATGTCCGGCGGTCACCCGCAGCAGCGCCTTGCCGCGCGCCTTCGTCGCGGAGATCGAGAAGGTCCGGCGGAAGAGCGCATAGCGGTTGGGTGTGTCCGACAGGTCCGGGAGCCATATCCATTTCGCCTTCCAGGTCACAATGTCAGTTCCCTCTATTATTGACGTTCGCGAAAGCAATGGAATGTACTTTTCCACCACGACGACACGACGGACACGGCGGACCCGGCACAACGAACACTTCACCGTTGATCCGACGCGATGGACGCTTTCTATTCTGCGTGTCCACTACCCAGGCGACCGATGCCGGGCTGGCGCACTTGAAGCTCTATTTCCCGGTTTCCGGCCTTAGGTGTTCCTTGAAATACTCCTTGAACTCCGGACGGTCGTATTCGCTCTGCCAACTGTCCCTGGGCGCCCTCGGTCGCGCGATAACAGGACGGTCCTCAGCTTGCTTGAACGCCGCGAGATCCTTCGGCGTGAGCGCAGGTTCCTCCGGCAGGGCCCCGGCCACGTACATCGCGTCGTTGAGCCAGAACAATTGGGCGGAAACCAGACCGCTGCCGAAGAAAGCCGTTTCGCCGGCCCAGTGCGCCCGGTTTGTCGTGACCGCCTGGAAGGCACGGCGCAGTCCGAATCCGGTCATCCACTCCCGAATCGCGTTCCGGTAAGGGGTCCCATCCGGCGCGTGGCGCGCGGCGAAGGCCATTACCTTGCTCATCATACCGTATGATTTATCCAGTGGCGGGTTCTCCGTCTTCAGAATGAACTCGGCCTCGTGCAGGAAGGCGTCGCGCACCTGCGCGTCCTGCGTGAGGTAGTAGTACTCGAGCATGGCGTGCATGGCGCCGAAGTTGGTGAACATCCAGTTGGCCACATGGGGGACGCCCGACTTGTCGATCAGGGTCCCCTGCGGGAACCTCACGTTGGCATTGACGACAATCCCCTCGGGTTGCGCCAGACAGTGCATGTACTGTTGGAGTGTCGCGCCGACGTCGGGATCGCCGGTGATCTCCCAGAAGAACAGTAGATTGTAGCTGCGTGCACAGTGAGCGGCATAGTTGTTGCTCGGTGACACGAGATAGACTTTTTCCGCAAGGGCTCGAATCCACTCGCGCGTTCGATGCTCTCCTGTCAGCAGGTAGTGGAAGCGCTGCTCGCTGAAGACGGTCTGGCGTTCCTCGTGGTTGCCGTCGCTCCAGGGCTGCACGCCGTGGCGCGTACCCGCCCCGAGCCACCCACCCGCATGGCGCGCGACCACGTCCCGCGAATGCCGGGCGTTGGCTTCCATGAAGAAGAAGAGATCCCGTCTTCCGGTGCGCAGGTAGCTCAGCGACATGAAGTGGTTCGGCAGTCCTTCCGTGTTGCCCCACCCCCAGCGACCGTTATCGTAGGCCCAGTCGTTCTGGCAGAAGTAATCAGCTTTCGCGGCGTACCCGCTAAGATTCTCCGGCGTGCGCTTCGCCGCGGGGAGTTGCAGTATCTTCGCCAGCGCGTCCGAGGTGTAGATTTGTCCGTAACCGCCATGGAACATATGCTGGACGTCGCCGTAGTTCCACATGCCGTACCATCCATAGCAGCGCTGGTGGAAGAGCCACCAGTCGGCGGCATTGATCAGGTTGGCGTTCAATCGCGCGAACTTTGGGTCGTCCGGCGAGTTCATCGGCATGGTGATCCCGGTGCGCGCATAGGTATCCCACCCCGCGTAGACCAGCGGCCGGCTCTGGAAGTCTGCCGCCACGGCATCCAGTTGTGACGGCGACGCGCCGCGATGGAAGAGCAGCAGCAGTTCATCCGTTTTGCTGACGCCGACGAACGGACCCCTCGCGAAATCCTTCGCGTAGTACCGGTCGACAACCCAGCTCGGATCTTCCCCCGCACTCTCGCCTTGGCCTATATGGCCATAGTTGGAGTAGCGCCGCACATCCATCAGCGGGGCGTTCTCCGGCCAGAGGCCGATTTCGAAGGCCCCGTCTTCCTGCCGGAAGACGAGTTCCTTTGGGAACTCCTGCCACATGTCGCGCACAACCACCGCCATGCCGGCCTGCGTGTCGCCGGCGGAGAGCCATCCGCGCGAGCGGAAGCCGCTTTCCCGCACCTCGCGCCAGGGATGGTCGCGCTCTGCCTGCCAAAGCTCATAATTGAGATGGCTCGTTTGTTGCAAGCCGGTAACCGCCGCCGGTTGCAGCGCCACAGGGCCACCCTGTCCACCCGCGACGGTCGCGATTATCCCGCCCTGCGCAGCCAGCGGCAGGCGAAGCCCCATCCGTCGTACAAAAACCTGGCGCGGGTCTCTTTGCATGAACTCGGTGGTGTAGTAGAGCCGAACGAAAGGCTTTCCGGCGTAAGCCTCCAGCCGCAGGATCACGCGCGCAGGTTCCTGTGCCATCGCGCGTCCTTCGAGCCGCACCACGGTCCGTAGCGAGCCGGATTCCTCGAGTTCGACCTTTTCAATCTGGACCGGACCAGGATCGAGCGCGCCCTCTGGGTGGGTGGTTCCCACCGGATAGACCCCTGCGGGCCTGAAGAAGTCAACGTACGCCTGAGGCGCTTTGTCGGCGCGCAAAACCGGCTTCCCATCAAGCTTCACTTCGGACAGCCATTGCTCGCCTTTGCCCAAGCGCATTGAGAGCGGTCCGGTCTCGATGGACACGGCGTCGCCATCGATCTTGGCGGAAAGAGGGGAGGTCACTTTCCCGGGCTTGACATTCACTCCGTACTTCAGCGCACAGGGCACAGGTTCGCCCTGGCGTAATGTCACGCGGAAGGCCGTCTCGTCCCCTTCCCCCGTCCCGGGTTCGAAACCGTACCCGCCCCGGCCGTTGAGCGGAAAGACCAGCAGCACCCACTTGACAGACCGATCCGGCCAATACGCCAGCGGTTGAGCCTGGACGGGCGTCTCCTGTCCGCGCACGAAGAGACGCACGTTGCGGGCGTCCTTTACCGCGCCGCGCGGCAACGGCGCTCCGCCCGCCACCAGCGGCGCCAGCGAGCCCTGCGCCTCCCCGGCGTTCAGGAGGTTGATCTCGTCGTCCACGGGGGCGAACTTCAGCGGGCCGTCGCTGGGCAGCGCAGTAACGCCCCAGGCCTTCGCCAGGACGCGGTCCGGCTGCTCCAATTCCTGCTGGCCGGAGAAGAAGACCCAGTCCACCTCGTGCGCAGCGCCGAAGAGCGACTTGCGGAGAGCCGGATCGTTCATGGATCGCGCGGCGTGCATCGGGCCATGCAGATAGAGCACGCCTTCCGCGCCGCCGTCGGCGTTGACGTAAAGGCATTTCGGGGCGCGTTCCGCCAGTTGGCGGCAAGCCATCAGCGCCCCGCCGGTCTCGTCGTAGGCCATCACCCAACCGGCCGCCTTGCGCCCCCGGAAGGCGTACAGCCCGCTCGTATCCTCGCTCTCCGAGCGCCAAAGGCCATAGCTATGGTCGGTGTCCTGGTCGACGTAGAAATGCCGCCACCAGTTCGTGTCCGGGTGTTCGAAGAATACCACGTGCTTGGTGAAGTCATAATGATATCGAGTGTCCCACCACATCCCCTGATCGCCCGCCTGCATGACGCGTTTGCGGAAGTTCAGGCTCAGGGGCTGACGCAAGCCGATTTCGCGTATGAAGCGGTTCCGGAATTCGCCCCGGGGATTGATCGACACGGCGGTCTTGAGGTGAGAGCTGTCCTTGGCCGCCGTCCAGGTCAGCGTGAAATCAATGGCGTCGCCTCCGGGAAACTCGATGGTCCCTTGCCCGCTGGCCGAGAACTCCTGTTCGGTGACCTTGGGCTGAATGCCTCGGAATGTATATTTGCCGGGCAGCATCGTCCGGGGAGCGTAGTCGACCGCACCGTCGTAAGCGGCGCTTTCCATCAGCGTTGCGAAAAGCGGAGGGACGGAGTTCGCCGCAATCACCGTCTTCGGGCCGATGGAAAGCTGATTCAGCGCGCCGGTGCGCTGATCGAGGGTGAACTGCATGCCCCCGGTGTCAACCTCGACAGAGTCGCCGGTTTGCTTCATATTCATCCGGGACTCCTGTCGCGCGACCAACGGTTTCTCGTCGCCGCGAACGGTTCGGAGGTCATCGGCGGCCACAGGCGCCGGCCCGGCAGCCGAGACCGCTCCAGCGCTCAGGGTGCTGCGGTCAATTTCCACGAAACCGCCGGCCCGGCAGACGCGCAACTGGAAATACTTGCCCTCATGCTTGAAGCTCGGGATCGCCAAGCCGTTGCCGGGAACACCCTCGACGAATATGCGAACGTCATCGGCGCTCTTCGCCACCAGGCGATAGGTCTGCCACTCCGTGGTATTCACCTTCAGAACCTTGTCCGGGGCGCCGGGGCTCGAGACGCCGTTCTCGTCCCAGGTGACCAGCCATCCGTTCGGCTTGAAGCAGTAGTAAAGCTGCACCATGCCGCGCGGCGTGAAGGAGCACTTCATGCGCATCTCGAGAGTGAGCGGCAGCTCCGCGTTGGCCGCGCCCACGTTTCCATCCAGGAAGCCGAAGCCACGGGTGTTTTCCGGCGGAGGAGGACAGGTGAAGACCAGGGCGTCGTCCGTGAGTTCCCGCTTCAGCGTGCAGTCCTTGTACGCCGCCAAGTCGACCTGTTTCCATATTTTCGACTCCCCAACCTTGCCCTCACCCTTGCCGTAGTCCTCCGAGAATCGCACCGTCGTCTTGCCCGCGTCCTTTGCGGGTTCGGCCGCTGCCGCGCATCGCACGCCGGCCCATGCCACGATGACCGACACGACCACGACTGCAAGTCCAGTCCTGAACATCGCTCTCCCTCCCCAGATTTGCCTTCGCACATGCGTCTTAGCGCATCCCGATACGCCAGGGAGTCCGCACAGGAAATCTATCGATGTTTCCATCAATCAGTCCCGTCCTTTCTCGGAGAATACCTTCATCGCCCGAATTCTTCAGATAGCCGCCGTCCACATGGCGGTATGCCATTAACGGTGCTCCCTTCCTCAAGACCGTGAGTCTTCTACCGCCATCACTGTCAACCCCATCGCTTCGTCCAACTCACGATATGCCAACAGGCCCGCGTCTGCGGCGGTGAATCACTGGGCGCTTACGTCCACGCCGTTGGCGACGTCAAAATCATGCCAAACGCCGAGTTGCGACGTTGAGAAGTAGGGGCCGGAGACGGTGTCAGTGAACGTTGCGGTAACGTACCAGTTGTTGGCCAGAATGTGCGCCGCCCAGCTCCCGCCAGTGGTGCTTGTCCATTGACTTTGCTTATGCCAGATGTTCGCCTGATTCGGGTCGCCGTACCACCGGGCGCTCCAGTCGCCGTAGAGCACATTGTAGCCATCTTTATGGGCCAAAAGCCCAAAGCCTGCGTACAGCATGCCAGCGGTGGCGTCGCCGGCTACCGCGGCCGTGAGTTTGCCGTTAGCATCGTACCTGCCGCCTTTGCTGAACGTGTCGGCTACAAAAGAGCGATTGCCGAGTTCCTTCTGTGTGCGGAAGAGCGGCTGGCCCACACGGGCGCTAATCTTGGGGCTGGTGCCGGGCAACCAGTGCAGGGTGGGATTACCGTCCTCATTGCGGTGCCACCCACCGGTAACACCCAGCGGCGCGTCGCGGTAATGGTACGTGGATTGCACCATCGTTGCCTCACCGGAACTGCCACCAGAAGAGAAAGTGAACGAATGTCCGGAGTCGACACCCGCTGCACCGTAACGGCCGTAATATCCATAGATGAGAGCCTTCGCGTCACGCCCTCCCATGGTGTTCCAGTCGCCTAGGCTCGCAGCGGGCCTGGTGCGCGGATTCGTGTTGTCGTACTCGGAGGTAGAGTTGGCGGCGTCGGCGGGCATGTTCGACGCGCTCGGACAGTAGTACGAACCGGCATCCGCGAGATAGCCGCAATACAGAAGGTACCCCAACTGATCCGGTGCACAGTTCAGGTATCCAGCCGGAACCCTAGCGCTAGAACGGTGATTGGGGGGGGTGCTGGTGGATGTGCCGTTCCCGCATATCCAACCAAACCCGATGCTGCGCGAGGAAAAGCCCACGCTCCCCAGCTGATCAACGCTGATCCAACGCACGGTCGAACCCCCGCTTTCACCAGCGGGGGCCGCGGTATTCTGAGACGGCATGAATATGACGTTCGCCCTAACCATGTTATTGTACAGCGGATCGGCGAGGTTGATGTTGCGACTAGAATGGGTGGCCACGCATCCGCCCGCGGCTGAAGCATTCGCTCCATACAACCAAGTTCCGGTTCCCCAGTAGTTCCCGTCGTAAGCCGTGTTGCACCAGGTGAGTTCCGGGCCGGGCCAACCCGCCCAACTGGGGAAATAGCTGTTGTAGTCGCCGCAATAGGACTCCAGCGCCTTTCCCATCTGGCTGAAGTTGTTCATGCAGGCCGTCCGGCGAGCCTTCTCCCTGGCCGCTGCCAGCGCCGGCAACAGCATTCCGGCCAGGATAGCGATGATCGCTATCACCACGAGCAGTTCGATCAACGTAAATGCCGACAGCCCCCGCATCATCCCTTCCCCGACTTTGCGAAGTTTGCGCAACATGCCCAACCCTCCTAATAACAGGGACTTCTCACTTGCCCGTCCTCCAAAGGACAGGCGCCTTGCAAGCACGAGATTATATTCTTGAACCGACCTCCCTCATCTCGGTACGCTCCACTGCCCGGAAAAACACCTCTGTCCATTCGCAGCATTGTGTGTGTCGCCGCCGGGACTTTATCCTCACGGTAGGGGAAGATGCCCCGCGTCAGCCAGCCTTTGTAGTCGAGGCGCTTGAGCCAGTAAGCGAGTTCAATGTATTCAACAAGGCGGACGTCGCCTACCATCTTTGGGCCGTCCAAGCCTTTGACCTTTTTCGTGAGGTCCAGCATCTCCTGCATGGTCTTCCCGCCGCCATGACCGTTCAGGCAATAGCGGTCCCCGCGTTTTCTGAACGTCGGCAGGCATGCGCCGATGTTATGGTTTGCCAGCATGGCTTCCCTCCAAGGCAGCCCTTCAATCGCCCACCATATCCCAAAGCAGCCGCATCACTTCCAGATGTCGCCCATCCCGCTGGAGCTGCTCGACGTTCATCTCAATGAGTTTGTCCGCCATGCGGCGGCATTTCTGGCAGACCTGCACGCTGCGCTTCAGCACTTCAACGCCCTCGTCCCGGTAAGGATAAATATCCAGGACAAACCAACCTTTGTAGCCGAGCTTGCGCACCCAGTAAAAGAACTCGACGTGGTCCCAGACGTTGACAGCCCCGGGAATCAGGTCATGGTCCCAGTCGCGGTAATTGTCGTTCAAGTGAATCTGCTGAAGTCGGCCCTCGCGGTGGGCTAGGACAGCGACCTCGGCCGGGTTCTCCAGCGCAGCAAGGCTGTGCCCGAAGTCCAGCGTGACGCCGACGTGCGGTTTGTTAATCTTGTTGACCAGGAGGAGCGCCTTGCCCATGTTGGCCAGGTAGGAGTTGGCGCGAGGTTCCTTGCATTTCGGCTCGATGCTGATCGGCACAGAAGGCTCATGTTCGCTGATCTCCCGCAGTCCATCCTCGATCCAATTCCAAGCGTCGGCGTAGTGCCCCTGGAAGAAATACTCGAAGCCGTCGTGCCCCATCCAGAAGTTAATGTCCGGCGAGCCGGCTTCCAGCGCGGCGTCCATGGCCCCCTTCGCGCGGGCGATGGCGGCGCGCCGGATCTTGGGATCTCGGTTCGAGAGCGAACCGTACTTGAACATCGGGTCGGTGTAGATGTCGGTATCCAGCGTGCAGAGCCGGAGACCGTGCCGGTTGAGCGCCTTCCGGATATCCCGCCCTCGCTTGAACGGCCCCGGCCAGGCAAAGCCGGTCCCGGAGATCCCGCGCACTTTCGAGAGTCTCTCCAGTTGCTTGTCCATTTTCAGGCCGGCGCAATATCCAGTCGGCACAAAACGATCGCTCAAGCGGGAGAACGGGGCCAGGTTTGAAGCCAACTTGAAGTCATCGCTCATCGGAAATCCTTTCTTCGCCGTCCTATTGGAAGAATGTGCGGCCGCCATCGAGCAGGACCGACTGGCCGCAGATATAGTCGCCCCACGGACTCGCCAGATATGCCACGAGTCCGGCGATATCCTCAGGCTTGCCCAGGCGGCCAACTGGAATCTGCGCAACCAGCTTTTGCCGCGCCGCGCCATCGCGATACCGCTCGCGCAGCAGATTGGTCTCGATGACGCAGGGATGGATGATGTTGGTCAGGATGCCTTTCCGCGCGTATTCTCTGCACAGGTACATCATCATTCCCGTCAGTCCCGCCTTTCCGGCAGCGTAGTCGATCGCGCCGCCACCGCCCGAATAGACGGCGGACGAACCGATGAGAATGATCCGTCCGTAACGCGCCTTGACCATGTGCGGCAGGACCGCGCGGACACTGTTGAAGGCGGAGGTGAGATTGATGTCGAGGAACCGCGTCCAGTCCTCGTCGGTGACTTGCTCCGCGGGGCGGGCCGCATTCTGGCCGACGTTATGGACCAAGAGGTCAATCCGTCCACTTTCCCGCGCGAGTGCGTCCACAACGGACGCCGTCCTCTGGGCGTCGCAAGCATCCAGTGCCACAGCCTCAACCCGACCGCCCTCCTTCCGGATCGCGGTGACCAGCGCCGCGACCTGGTCCTGTCGTTGCGCAGCGCCGGTGTGCGTGAACGTGACCGTCGCTCCGGCTGCGGCCAGTGCTTGCGTGATGGCACCGCCGATTCCGCGCGATCCGCCAACGACGAGAGTCACGCTGTCTTTGAGGTCAATCGTCAGCAAGTTTTCTTCGCTCCAATGCGATAGACGTGAAGCGCGTTTTCGCGAAGAATTCTCGCCTTGGCCGAGGCCGGGACATCAGCCAAGAGCACGTGCGAAAGGCGGCTGCGCGGGTCCAGCCACGGGGCATCGGACCCGAAGAGTATCTTCTCCACGGGAACGGAATCCACCAGGCTCTCGACCAGCCGATAGCAGAAAATGTCGCCGGCCAGGTCGAGGAACACATTCTCGTAGTCGCGCGCCAGACGGACGGCTTCATGCCTGCCCGCCCCGCGGCCTCCGGCATGGCCCAGCACCAAACGGACTTTCGGAAACTTCCCGACCAGTGGCTCGAACCGCCCCGGCGTCGAAAGCTGTTGAGCCGGGTTGTAGTCCGAGGCGCTCCAACTGTGCGTGAGGATGGGCACGTCCCGCTCCGCGGCGAACCGCCATGCCGGTTCGTACCGCGCGTCTTCAGCGGACACGCCGTGAAACGACGGATGGATCTTCAACCCCGCAAATCCTGGCCAGTTCATCGCCTGTTTCAGGGCTTCCACGCAACCGGAGGCACGCTTCGGGTTGAAGACCGCCAGGTAATGCAGACGGCCGCCCGACTGCTCGAAGACGCTGCGCAGCATCGGGAGAGTCCGTTCGCATCCTTCGAAAACGGACACATGGTCCGTGCCGATGGCGCGTTCGATTCCCAACTGGTCCATCAGCTTCAGCAGGGCCTCCGGCTCCGACTCAGGCGCGAAGAACGCGCCCGGGCGTCCGTGGTGCGCGTGGGCGTCAACAATGAATGCGTCGCTCATGACGTCACCTCGTTCACGATCCGCCGCAGGTTGCCGCCGGCGATAAGGGATTTCTCGGTCTCGGATATCTTCGCGTCGAGGATCATGCCCATAGGAACCAGCGGGTCGTTCACCGGGAGGAAGGAGCCGAAAATCAGCCTCTCGGCGCCGAATTCGCGGACGGCGTATTCGATGAAGCCCTGGCCAGCAAAATTGGATAGCTCCAGGCGCACGTTGCAGCAATCGCACATCAGCGCGAAGACCGGCCGCGTGTGGTACAGGATTTTCTGCGTCTGCGTCTCGACCACGATCTCCAGCTTCGGAAATGTCCGGGCAAGCTCGTACACGGATTTCCAGTCCGTCTCGACATGCCAGATGAACAGGGGCATATGCCGACTCACAAGCCACTCGCAAAGCCCGCCGACGCACCAGGAAGTCAGCGAGAAGTTGTGCGTCTTGGGGAAAATGCGCGCCGCTTTCACCTTGCTGGGAACCGAGCCCGCTCCGGGCAACCGCCCGCTCTCGCCCGGCAGGAGAGGCAGCGCGGTCCATGCGGCATAGACATCTTCCTGACATCCCTCCATGGCCTGCATCAGAACAGCATTCCCATCCTGGGCCGAAACCTTGCCGTACCAGTGCGAGACCAAGCCGCCTGAGAGGAACCGCTCTCGGAGCGCTTCGCCCAACCGTCCAAGCGGCAACTCGTGGGCGAGAGGAAATCCGGCCGGCTCTCCCAGCCAGATGCCCGCGTCGAAGAACCGGAGCTTTTCAGCTACCTCGCGTCTCCGGTCCGCCATTTCCTTGATCTGTTCTTCAATCGAAGTCAATCCGGAGTCCCTTCAACGCCGCAGCACGCGCGTCATAGCGCTGCGCAGCTTGTCCAATATCTCGTCGCACTCCGCCTGCGTGACGATCAGCGGCGGCTTGATTTTCAAGACGTTCGTGCGGACGCCGGCCAGGCCGAAAATCACGCCCAGTTTGATCCCTTCGTCGCGGATCGCTTTGCCTTCGGCGTTCAGGGGTTCCTTCGACCGCGGGTCACGCACAAATTCGATTCCGACGTGCAGCCCGGCGACGCGGATGTCTCCCATCTCCGGAAATTCGTTCCGCATCTCCTCCAGGCGCGCGCGCAGGTACTCGCCCATCTGGGCCGTGTTGTCAAGGATGCCGTTCTCCAGAAGCTCAATCTGCTTGGCGGCGGCCACCTGACCAACAGACGAGTTCGCAAAGGTGTGAAGCTCCTCGCCGTCCTGCTCAAACCCCGTGAGGCGGTCCGAAATGATGATGGCCGCGATGGGCAGACCCGCACCGAAGCCCTTTCCCAGCACAATGATGTCCGGCGTCACGTCGAAATACTCCGCGGCAAAAAAGCGTCCGATCCGCGCATAGGTCTGTATCTCGTCGAAAATGAGCGGCACGCCGAACTCGTCGCAAATCCGCCGGACGGCCTGAAGGTATTCCTTCGGCGGGATGATCTGGCCGCCGCTGGCCTGAATCGGCTCGACAATGAGGCCGGCCACATTGCCCGCGATGCCCTTCTCCAGCGTCACTCGAAGCGCTTGGGCGCAGGCCAGGGAGCAATTCTCGCGGCTCAAGCCCAACGGGCAGCGATAGCAGTATGGATTCGGGACGCGGATGAACGGCCGTGTCAGCCCAAGGAACCGGCTGCCACCGGCGAGTTTGCCGGCGGACCGCGTGGAGATCCAGGAGGCGCCCATCGTGCCCAGGGTCGTGCCGTGGTAGCTGTCGTAGAGGCAGATGAAATCGCGAGACGGTTGCGTGTTCTTGTAGGCGATCTTCATGGCCGCCTCGATGGCCGGGCCGCCACCGACGGTGAACGAGACGCGATTGAGGTCGCCCGGCGCCAGTTGCGCCAGCTTCCGTGCCAAGTAGTACCGCGGCAGTGTGTCGAATCCCTGATGGACGTGGGAGAGGCTCTGCATGTGTTCGGCGACGATCCGGTTGATGGCCTCATTGGCGAATCCGAGGTACATGGCCCAGCTCTGTGAGGTGCAGTCTATGTAGCTCTTGCCTGTCGTGTCGTACAACCGGATGCCTTCGCCCCGGACAATCACAGGGCCGCCGCGCGTCCCGCCGCCCAGCATGACGTGCTTGGCGCACTCCGCACGGTCCGCATCGCTCAAGTTGAAAATCTTCTCAAGTAACGGATCCATGCGCTGTTTTCTCGTCACTGATGGAAGAGTGCGACCTAACTCGCTCAGGTTGAAACTCTTCTCACGCACCGGATTCATGCGCTGTCTCCTCGTCACTGATGGAAGAATGCGATCTAACTCTCTGTGCGCGTCGAAAGACCACAGTAAAGCTCCAGCGATGGCCCGGCGCCGCGCGGCTGGTACTCGACCAAGGCCGACGACGTTCGCACCACGTCCCGAATCTCCAGCGCCGAACCGACGGCGGCCCGTGCCATGGCCTGGACGAGAACGTTCCCGCAGACGGTCGCTTCCACAGGGCCAGCCACCACGCGGAGAGCGGTTGCGTCGGCGGTCAGTTGGCACAGCAGCGTGTTCAGCGAACCACCTCCCACGATGTGAAGGACCTCGAACCGGCGGCCCAGGATTCGCCCGAGCGCGTCCAGCGTGAGGCGATAGGAACACGCCAGGCTTTCCAGAATGCACCGCGTGACGGCGACCGGCCCTTCGGGCGGGCGCTGGTCCGTCCTACGGCAGTAGTCCCGAATGGCCGCAACCATGTCGGCGGGGGCCAGGAAGCTCGGATCATCCGGCCGGATCAACGGCCCCCCGGCCTGCGCCTTTTCCGCAAACTGCGCCAATTCCGCATACGAATAGATCTCGCCCTGACGCGCCCAGGACGAGCGGGTTTGCTGAAGGATCCACAGCCCCATGATATTGTGGCACAGGAAGAAACTCTGAAGCGTGAGTTCGTTGCACAGCCCGGCGGTGAACGCCTCAGCAGACGCGACGGGTCGCTCCGTCATCGCCCCGATGATAGACCATGTTCCGGAATTGATGAACGCCCAGTTGTCGCCGTGACCCGGCACGGCCGCCACTGCCGAGGCGGTGTCATGTGTGCAGGGCGCGATGACGATGCCTTCCGACAGGCCGCAGCCCCGCCTCACCGATTCGCTCAGTTCACCCAGCACCGCGCCCGGGTCCACGATCTCTGGCATGATCGAGCGCGGCAGATTGAAGAGGTGGAACATCTCGTCGCTCCACCGGCCCGCCGGAACGTCGTAAAGCTGCGTCGTCGCCGCGTTCGTGCGCTCGCAGCGCTTCACACCTGTCAAAAAATACGCGAGAAGATCCGGCATCATTAGAAACGTCGCCGCCGAATCCAGAACGGGGCTGTGGTTCAGCCGCAGGGATAGCATCTGGCAGAGCGTGTCGATTCGGGACAGGGGCAGGCCGCTCCGCTCGAAGACCTTCTCCGGTGAGATTTTCCGGAGGATTTGCTCCGGCATCCCGGTCGTCCGGCGATCTCGATAGTGCACCGGGCTCTGAAGGAGCGCACCGTCTCGGGCCAGGAGGCCGAAGTCGACTCCCCACGTGTCGATGCCAATTCCATCCACGGAGTCGCCGAACCGCTGTACATACGCTTCAAGTCCCTTGAGCACGTTGTCGTACAGGCTCAGGACGTCCCAATGCAGGACGCCGCACACCTCCGCCGGCTCGTTCGGGAACCGGTGGATTTCCTCCAGCGACAGCTTTCCGCAATCAAGCGTTCCCACGACCGCTCGGCCGCTCTCTGCGCCGATATCGAAGGCCAGGAAACGTGATGGTGCCATTGTTTTGGGCCTCGCTGAAAACAAACGTTACGCGTCGAACTTCATCCGCTTCGGATGGAACTTCGGGGCAATGCGGAGCCACGGTGTCTTGGGCCGCTCGATGTAACCCCACTTTTCCAGGGCGCGCCGCAGTTCCTTGTTCTTCGGTTTCTTGGCGTACTCGATGAAGTCCTCGTCCGACATGGCGGCAGCAATGGCCTGCTGCCAGGACTTGGCGCCGGCCGTGTAGCCATCCGGGTGGCCCAGCATGCCGCCGCCGGCCGGAATGACGATGTCCGGCCCGTACTCGCCGATGATGATCGGAGCCAGACCGGGGTAGACCCCCGCGCAGGGCATGGGGAACATCGGCTTGATGTGGCCCATCGGCGCGAGCTTGACGTGCGAGGTGCGGATACCTTCTTCGAGGCTGGCCATCGGGATGCTCGACCAGTAGGTCGGTGTAAGCATCATGTCCGCCCCGCAGACACGGATGAGCTTGGCGAAGACCGGCCACGCGATGCGTGGCTGCGCGGCGATCATGTGCGAGCAGTGCAGCATGATCGGCACGTTGATCGCGGGGTCTTCGGCCAACTGCCGCAGGACTGGAAGACCGGCCGAGTAACAGACCAGAAGCCCGTTGGCGCCCAGTTCGACCGCGCGCCGGGCTTTGTCGAAGATTCGTCGCGGCTCGTCGGTGATGCTCAGCAAGTAGATCGGCTTCTTCCCCGTCTTCGCCTTGGCCTTTTCGAGAGACTCCATCACGGCCTTGAGCCGGTCCTCATAGGTGCTGTTGTAGACGTCGGACGTCATCTCGTCGTCCTTCATCATATCCACGCCGCCCATGGCGGTCTGGTAGCACTGGTTGGCCACCTGCTTCGGCGTCATGCCCATTTTCGGCTTGATGATGTGGAGGGACAGCGGCCGTCCCTGGACGCCGGTGAGTTTCCGGATTCCCGGCACGCCGAACTTCGGCCCCTTGAACTTCGCCAGAAGGTTGTCCGGCAGATAGACGTCGAGAAGCCGCAGCTTGTCGCTGTAGGCAAAGCAGTTGCCCGCAATGCTCAGGAGCATCATGGGAACGTTGTCCACCCAGGCATCTATCGGAAACGCCAGTTGGACAACGGCCTTGCGCCGGAACGGGTCATCGCTGGGGACCTCGAAGTAATTCACCATCTTGCCGCTCAGCTTCTTGCGGACCTCTTCGGTGTCCTCGGCAACCTTCTCCCACGTGCCTGTCGAACCTTCCAGCGCCATCGCCTGGATCAGCGCAAAATGGTCTATGAAGTCCTCGCCCGGTAAGACGTCGTCCATGTAATAGGTGGCCACAATATGGTTAGCCCGGTCAATGCCGTCAAACGTCTGCACGAATATTTCCGGATCATAGTACCGCGTGATCATGTCGGCTCCTACCTCTCTCTGTAGACCTCAAGAATGATTCTTCGCCCGAAGCATTTTCTGCACACGGTCTTCGGCACTGTCAGCAAGCTTGCGCGCGCGCCTGCCCAACGAACTCGCCACAAGGAAATACAGCGTGTCGATGACGCACAATTGCGCAATGTGCGAGGAAGAGACCGCCGCATTAATGCGGTGCTCCCGAAAAGATGTGATCAGACAAAACTCACTCGCCTCCGCGATGGGGGAATCCGGATAATTCGTAATGCACACCGTCCGAGCACCGCCGTCGCGCGCCATGCGGAGGGCTTCGGTGACGTGCGCGGTTAGGCCGGTGTGGCTGATTCCCACCACCACGTCGCTTCGGCTTGTGTTCGCCGTCGCAAAAATCTGCTCATAGGGATCGGTGACGGCATTTGCTGACAGGCCCAGGCTCATGAACCGATCCGCTCCTTGATGCGCCACTTGGCCCGAGGATCCGATGCCCAGAAAGAAAATACGGCGCGATCGACGAAGCAACTCAGAGATCTGGTCAAGCACGCGGTCATCGAGGAGCTTCTCCGTTTCCAACAAACTACGCCGGTTGCTCTCGAACACCGCGCGCCGGATGGTCGTCGGAGTAGACCCCTTGAAAAGGTCGTTGCTTTTCAAGGAATCCGGCTGCGCCGCCGCCACGGCTAGGTCGAGTTGAAATCCTTTGTAGCTCCGATAGCCCAGCCCCCTGCAGAAGCGGGTGATGGTAGAGGGATTAACGCCGCACGCCTTCGCCAGAGTGGCAATGGGCACGTCGCGCCATTGGGCCGACGAATCCAAGATCACCTGGGATATCCTGCGGCCGGCCGCGGACCCGTCCCGCACCTTCGCTCTCAACCGTGAGAGGCACGAGCCATTCATTTCTCCTGGGGCCACTGTCTTTTCCTCCGCCGGGGCAGCGCTCTGAACACGCCGATGGCAGTGTAGGCAATCTATTTGCGGTTGTCAATAGCACTACTGCATATTTATTGCATTACCGAGGCCAGCATAAGCGTTCGAGGCCGGCTCACTTTCATGACTTGATGACGGATGTGTTCTGCTGTAGCGAGTGTGCCGCCCGGTCTCACGCGAAAGATATCTTCCAGGGCTACCGTGCGCCGGGGGTGGAGTGCGGTGGGACTTGAACCCGCGACCTCCAGATCCCCAGGCTGGCGCGCCACTGAAGTAACCGGCTTGGCGGTGTCGCCGTGCAGCGTAGTCAATTCTGTGCGGTTGGCCTTCGCAAGCTTGAATATTTCCTGGTAGCAGCGCCCCTGATGAACGGACTCGTTGTAGTCCCAGGCGATCCACGGATGGGCGCCCCGCAAGGTTCCGCCCCCCACGGAGCCCACCACTTCCGCCCACCGTCACATCTCCTCCTTCTTCCACATCTTGCCGCCGTTGATGAATCCCACCACACCCAGGCCGAACTGCCGCGCGTGGACGGGGTGATCATGACGAATTACTACGATCGCAGCAAGCTCTCAGGCAATGCGCTGGTTGAGACCATCGCGAAGTCCGGCAAGCCGCTGGCCATCGTCACCAACACTCCGTATCCGGCCCTCAGCATCCCCGACAGCGTGGACTGCGCGCTGGTGACGTTCTGCTGCTCGCCGGAGAGCCTGCGCGCCGCGGCGGCGGTCCTTTTCGGCAAGACCTCTGCCGAAGGGGTCTGGCCGATCACATTCCAGATTCCGAAGTGAGCAAACCATGACCCATCAGCCCGTCAACGACCTGCGCGTCCAGGAACTGGCCGCCGCCCTCTGCGCCCAGCGCCGCCACGATGTCGCCATCGCCCTGGACTTCGACGGCGTCTGCAAGCTCTTCACCAAGCATAAGCATCAGATCATGTTCACCGCGCTGTTCCTGCACCTGCGAGAGTTCCAGCGCGTTCCGTTCGACGTCTTCCGCGAAGCGTACGAATACATCAACTTTCGCTCCCCCGACTATGCCGGCAAGGAGCGCTTCCGCTGCGTGGATGCGCTCTCTCGCCACGGCTCGTTTGCCATTGCCCGTGCTGTCCGGATATCCAGCCACGGTTCATGGGCCACAAAAACAAGGCTCAAGCTACGCGGCCACGTATGCGGGCGTACTCGTAACATAACGCGGTGCCTTGAAGTTGCGAAGTCGCGTGTACAGCATGTAGCGGGCCCCCGCTACCATCTTAATTCTCACACTTTCTTGTGCGGGAGCGGATAGCAAGGCCCGGATCGGCAGACGAATGAAACCGATTCGGGCCTTGCCGTTTTTCGGGTCCACCTCGATTCGCCCGATGTAAGTCCGCAACAGCGCCCGCACCTCCACCACGCTTCCCTGCGCCAACACCTGCTCCAATTCGTCGAGGCCCTTGAGAATGGACTCGGCGAGGGCTTGCACGTCCGCCACCGGCTGGCGTGCCGCCTTGATCGCGCGCAGCTTGGCCTCCAACCGCTTCTTTTCCTCGACCAACTCATTGAGCTTCCCAACGGCCATGTCCACATTCACGCCCTTTTCAATCGCCTCTTCCCACCGTTTGATGCGCGTCTCCACGTCGGCGATCTTCGAAGGAAGCGATTCAGCGTCGCCGCCGTTGGATTCCATGCCGGCAAGGAGTTCCTCGGCAATCTTCGCGCGCAGGCGGTCTGCGTCGGCCATTTCCCGGAGCCGCCTGCCCAAGGCGTCCAGGACGGGCTTCTCCAAGTGCTCGCGTGCCATAAGGCGGTGCGGACAAACAGTGCGGCCCTTCATTTGGTAGCCGCCGCAGATGTAGTAGGAGTACTTGCGATACCCCTTCTTCTTGCCGCTGGTCTTCGTCAGTCCGTGAAGCTTATGCCCGCAGGTGCAGACTGCCAGACCGGAAAGGTAGTACGGGGAAACAACGGCCTTGCCCCTACGGAAAGGCAGTTTCTTCTCGCCGCGTTTGGTCTGGGCAAGGTCGAACAGTTCCTTCGAGATGAGTGCGTCAAACCCGTGCTCATCGTCGGCCACGATCCAGTCGTTTTCCTTGTTCCGGCGCAGGCCGATTGCCTCCGCCTCGTCAATCTCCTGGACGGTTCCGCCCGCGATCCGGTGATATTGACTGAAGTTCCGGACATTCCAGATGTTGGCGCCATGGTATAGCGGATTGACCAGGATGGACCGGACCGTGCCAACGCTCCACTTCCCGCCCCGCGGCGAGGGAATACCGTCTGAGTTGAGTTCCTCAACGAGGGTGCGGATTCCCTTCTCCTTGCGGGCATAGGACTCGAAGATCCGGCGCACCACCTCAACGCGCTCCGGCAACCCCAGGACCAGCGTGGAGTGCGCCGTGCTGTCCTTGACCGGACGCACCCCCTCGGCATAGGTCTGCACCTGGCCGTCCGGGAAGATCTGCTGGCAGGCCCCCCCACCGAGGTCGCGCACCGTATAGAGCGCATCCCCGTTCCTGGCCACCACCTGCCTGTCATAGCCATAGGGAGTCGGGCGGCCCGCATCGAAGCCCTGCCGGGTCAATGGAATCAGCCCCCGGCTGGTGTCGGCGGACAGGTTGACCAGGTACTGCCCTGCCTCGGCGTATTCCAGACCGCTGGCTATGAAGTCCAGCATCTTATTGCCGGTCTTCTGGATGCCCTGGACAAAATGGACGCGCTTGCCGCATTTCTCGATTTCCCGCTCAATGTTCATGCCATCCAGGGGGTCAATCGAGCGCGCCAGGCGGTTGCGCTTCCAGAAGTAGACATCCGTGATGTCCTGGCGGGTGCGGCAGAGGTTCAACAGCTTCCTCATGCCGGGCCGGTCCAGAATGCTGCCGCTGATCCCCTCGTCCTCGCACCACATCCCATTGTCCAACAGGCCCACCCCATCGCGTTGCGCCGCCGCCCGGATACACTCCTTCTGCTCGTCAATGGAGCGTTCCTGCCGATCCGTGGACACCCGGACGCAGCCAACGCCAAGCCTGTCATAACCTACATCAGCCACAGATGATACCTCGTATAGCCTACTGGTCCTCTGACATACGCTGTTCTGACACATCAGGGCACTGAGGGCCACGGAAGTCAAGGCCTTCTTCGCTGCAATCTGCTGCCGCCACTCCGCCTGGCAGGCCAGCCTGCCGGGCGCGCCAGAGCTTCACCATAAGCCTGGCAAGGGCACCTTCCGCCAGCGCCACGCTGTCAGCCGATGATTCGGACTCCACCTCGTATTCCTCGACCACGAAAACGCCTTGCGCAACAGGGACGGCCCCCGCCGGACGCCCAATGGGGCAACGGTGCCGCCCATCAGCCCCGCCCCCCAGCGATGCCCCCTTCCGCCGCCTGCCTGGCTGGTTTCCAGGCCCAGAGGCGCCGGACACCCTGGGGGGCGTCGCTATCGGGCCGGCGTGGGTCGCTAACATGCTCTGCCGCATAAGGTTCCTGGACCATCCCAAAATGTCGGACACCTAAAACAAACTCTGTCTAATAGCGCTACGGATTCGCGCGCGGTCGAAAAGATTTTCTTTTTCCAAGTACCTATTGAAAAAGGGGGCGAATCAAGGCACTTTCTTTTTGCCCGCGTTTCACGCCAGCAGTCACAGCCATGCCACCGATCTGCTCCCACGCGACCCGCCGCGCATCCTGTTCCGCCAATCCGCCGTCGGCCACGCAGATGGCCACGCGTTCTTCCCACACATAAATGATGTCGGGGTCGGTGATCCCCGCTTCCTGCGGCGTCGGCCAGCTGTGGAATTCGTACATGACGGTCGTTTCCTCTCAGGTGGAACGCACTGGAACGCGATGGAACGCATAAGGCTCGACCGTTGCCGCGTTGTAATATACTGATATGCAGTGGGTTAGGATGTGGAACGCATTGGAACGCGTTCCACCCCCATTGCAGGCTCCTGTGTATCTCATACTTCCCCTTCCTCCTTCTCCATCGGTGATGATCATCTTGATTCTCGCGCGCGCTAAGTGGGTAAAATACGCGTTCCAATGCGTTCCACTTGCGATAAACGGTGTTGGTGAGGTGAATTACGACCCACCGAATGTGCGTTCCAATCGCGTTCCGGTACGCGTTCCACTCATGGTTTCAGAGCAATCCCTTCATAGAAGCGATCTCGCCCGTCATCGCCCCGCCTGTTGGAACTCGTAATGCTCGGCACGGCGGCGCGGAGATTGCGCCCGAAGCTTTGCCGTGTGCCGGCATGATCGCGGCCCATTTCCTCGCAGTACGCCTTCCACGTTTCGTAGAGCTGGCTGGCTTCTATGGTTAGCCCCGGCGCCACTATGCAGCGATCACGCACAAACGCTCCCACGGGGCTGGCCAGGTCCTCGAGGTCGAGGACCGCCTCATCTACGCTCTTGGGCTGTACGAAATATCCGCGCGTATGCAGGCGGGACCAGCCCTGCAAAGCCCAGAGCAGGATGCCGGGCAACTCCTTGAGCAGGCGGTCGGTCAGACCGTGATCCTCGCGCCCGTAGAATGTCTCCGTCAGCCACAGGATCACGAAGCGGCCGGCCAGCGCGCCGGAGGCGTCGTTGAGCTTCGGGAGCTCGTTGGTGAGAAACATGAACCGCGCGGCCAGCCGCATGGTGACGGCGCTCAGGTGCTTGCGGTCGACGGTCAGGATGTCCTCCCCGGAGATGCACAGCAGCCGCTCGATTACGGTCTGGATATCCTGTCCGCTGAACCGCGCGTCAGAGACGATGGCCAGACTCTTGCCGATGAGGGGCTGAAGCCCGAACTGACCCGCCAGGCCGGAGGTGGTCGGCCCCACGACGTTGTCGTGGCCGATGAGCTCGCGCAGGACACGCCCGATGGTCCCCTTGCCGCTGCGTTTGGGTCCGACCACCAGGAGCATCTTCTGCTGCGCGGTATCCGGAGTCAGGCAGTAGCCAAACCAGTCCTGGAGCAGCGCCATGCTCTCCACGTCGTCACCGAAGAGCTGTTTCAGAAATCCGATCCACGCCACCGGCGCCGTGGCGTTGGCGTCATGGTCGAAGTCCAGGGCGGTGGTGGTAAACAACGCCGGCGTGGCTGGGATGATCCTCCCCGTGGGGATGTGCAGGTTGTGGGTCTTGCAGGAGAGGATTTCCCTGGGGTCCAGCTGCCCTGAACCGTTGGGGAGCCAGACCGGCGGGGTCAGGTCCGCAGGTAGATAGACGTAGTTTCGGAGCGTCTCCAGAGCCGCGTTGACCGTGCCGGGGTTGGATTCGAAGGGGACCAGGAGCATGTTGCCGCTGCGCTTGTCGCAGAGGTAGCGCAGCGCGTCGTGCAGCCAGGGCTGGAGCCGCTTCTTCAGCGCGGCGTCCTCGACCACCACATAGTGATTATCGTGCCATTCCATTAAGAGGCCGGCGTAGTTGTGGAGCGTGCGCCCCTCCGGATGCATCTGAAACTCCCGCACGTGCGCCTGTGCTGTCGGTAGCGTCCGCCTGGGTGCCAGCACCAGCTTCCCCGTCTCCGGGTCGCGACACCCCAGGGCAATGAGTCCGTCCTGGTCGGTCTCCAAGGCCGACCCGCGCTCGCAATGCTTTTCGGCGGCGCGGATGCGCTTGAGGATGTCCGCGTCGGTGAAGGTGCCGGGGAACGGCTCCGAAGTGGCGCACTCCCGGATACAGGCAACAGCTTCTTCATCGCCGAGTCCGTGCTCGATGCAGCGGCAGACCATCTTGAAAAGCCGCAGCGATCCGTCCGGCGTCGCCGCTGCTTTCATCCGGCGCATGGCCTTAAGGCAGCGGTCGTAGGGGGCGACCTCTGTCGGCGGTTCGTCGTTTGGGGGCTCCTCCTCGGCCAGGGGCGTGGGCTCCGGCTGCGTTGGGGCATCCTTCCGCGCGCCCCCTTGCGCCTTCTCGACAATACGCTCGATGTTGACCTCGTCGCTCTTCTCCTGGGATTGCTCCTGGTCACGCAGCCAGCCGAAGGGCCGGCTGTGAGCCTTCGTGGCCGCATCCTTCACCTTGTGAAGAAGCTCCTTCTCTGACCACGGCGGCTGGCAACGCGAGTTATAGTGGTCCATGAGTATCTGGAGTGCGCGCCCCTGCGTCAGGCCGACCCCGTGGACCATTGCCGTCGCCGCCGCATACGCGGCGCGATGGCCGCCGCTGCCGCTGACCGCCGCCGGCATCTTCTCCAGGTACGCCAGGGCGCGCCGCTCACAGGCATCGCTGTCCACCTGCGGTCGCGCCGCTGGAGTGGCCGGCGCTTTCTTCTTCTCCTTCTCCGGCAGCGCGCCATAACGCCTTCGGACGACCTCCTCGTACAGCGCCTTCACACAGGCGTGCAAGCGCTCGGCATCCACGCGCGCCGGTTCGCCTTCGAGATAGTCATACGGCTCATCGGTCTCATTGTGCCGGCTCGGACCCACCAGCGTCTGACCGCCGTTGCTCCGGAGCTCCACGATCATCTCGTTGGTCTTGGGATCGTGAAACTGCTTTATGGCCGGCACGTCGGCGTAATACCAGCGATGCGAACGCTGAGCGCTCGGACGCCCGGTCACCGCAGGGGTGGCCGGCAGGTACTGATCGGCCAACTCGATGGCTTCGGGGCAGTCCAGGTCCACGTCCACCAGGTTGTGGCTGGCCTCCCCCAGGACGATCCCGATGTTGCCGGACCGGTCGAAATGCTTGGGCAGGTCCTCCTGGGTCAGGCGCAGCTTCCGCCACCCCTTGCGCGTCGGCCCCTTCGTCCCCAAGGGGACGTAGACTGGCATCCAGCCCCGCCTGAGATATTTCCGTGCCGCATCAAGAAGCTCGCTCATATGCTCTCCCGATGGTCCATGGGTCAACTGCATGCGGCAGGTTTGCGCGCGCCGCCAAGGTCCTTCTCAAGCCGCCCCGTCCGCCAGGGATGAAGCCAGCACTCGGTTGCCGCGCAGCGCTGAACAGACCTAACGCAGTAGCTCATGCACGCCAGGCAGTGGTGCCGCACCGCTTCCTGCGCCGAGAGGTTCTCACCTTTCTCCTGGCGCCAGCGGCGGGCGTTCTCAAGGCTATTGCGCAGATCCCCTGCGGCAACCTGTTCCTGGGCCCATAGCTCCCATCCCATTCTGTCCTGGCTCATCGGATCCCTCCGGTCTGTTCCTTGCGGCCATTCCTAAGGTCATCCAGCCGGCGCTGAGCTGCGTCGCTCAGATCGTGGCCCAAGAGCCGACAGCTCGCCCGCTCAACGTCCTCCTGCGTCCAGTGGTACGCTCCGCCGGGGCCTTTCGGCGGGGCCGCCACGCGCCGCTCCCATATAGCCCTGGACAACGTCCCCGTGCGCATCCCCAGGACAAATGCGACGTCCGCCGTCGAAAACACCTTGCTCATCACCGTCGCCCGCGACTCCGACATGGCTGATTCACCTCCTGCACTAAGAAGACGACCCTTGACGCTGATCATTCCCCTCACCCCTTACATACCGGCGTTTTCGCCAAAACGTCGGCGGGCAAGTAGTTTTTTTCATGCCGACTATAAAACTGAGCGTGGCTACCGGAGTGCCGATTCCAGGCCGCAACTGCATAAGCAAGTCGACGTTTGTTCTAACACTCATTCGAATAGCACCTTACGCCTTTTCTGGCGCCGTCCACTTGATCTGCGTGATCCTCCTATTAGTTACTTACTCCGCGGAACCTCAAAGTGTCGGAAGATTTTCCGGAAAGATGTCCTACATCCACTCAAAAAGGCCGTGTTGTCACACGCCATGCCTCCACTCACACAGTCCGCCAAGGTGCGAAGTGGCAAGCTAAACACCAGATTCCTCCTAACGCCCCCTATTAGTTACATACCGGAGTTTTCGACGTGGTGTGACATTTATTTCCGGCAATCGCCAGCACCATGCCTCTACTGTATACATACGAAACGGGAATCGGCCGCAGTAGAGAGAATCTGCATTACCCAAGAAACTGCTTCACCGGCGCAACGGGATCATGCCGAACGCCAGGTCTCCCCCATGCCGGAGGTTTCTGCGGTTCGCCATGCTCCCCCTCTCTCTATTTGCCGCCATACCTGAATTGACCCGGGTGAGCGCCCAGTTTTTCTGCTTCTACATGGCCAGGCTGGGCCGAAATAGTCCGGCAACGTCCCGGCACGCGGGAAATCGAGCCACTGGCGTGACCGGCCCACGCCGTTTGCCGTGTCCCTGCCATTTGCCTGTTCACTGTCTTAAATGCCATGCCCCCCTAAATCGGAAGTTGAATCCGAGAAGAATCGCAATAGTTACCGCCAAACCGTGGCCATGCCGTTCACCCTGTCCTCCTGTCGCTATATAGGCCGTGACCAGCCAAGCGGTAACCGCAATTTGTATCCATTTCCCAAAATCGCTCCCTCCGCAGGTCATACCATTCAATGTGCCTACTGCTTACATAACCGCGCGGAAGGCAAAGTGACGGGGCGCGCGCCATATTTCTTTAATGGCCATTGCGCAGGCTGTTGTTTTTCCCCTTCATTCCTGGCGCGCACGAGATGCGCGGGCGTTCTTCCAGAATCGTTTTCCCAGTAATGGGGCCATGCCAGGCATCGTTCAACCGCCTGTTTCTCATGAGTGCTCGGGATCACCGAAGCACCGGCGGAAATACCCGGCTTCCGTGTCCTGCCCTCCTGCCTCTATATAGGCCGCGAGTGGCCAAGTGACAGGCCCCCAAATCCGCGCTTCCTACAAGATGTGCCATCGGCGTAACCGGGTCACGTCGTAAGCTACTATCCTCCCGTTGGTTAGACATTGCGCTGGACGGAAGGAACACCGCGCGTCCGCCTTCCTCCCGCCAAGGGTTAAAGTACGTTTAAGCCCTTCGGAAAAGACATGATTTGAAAAGAATTTTTCTGTGTGGGGCACTTCTACCCAGCGCTACTACTCCGAGATGGGCAGATGCGAGCTTGCTTGTGGTCATTGACGATCTCCAGCCAAACAACAGCACGGGACTCGATCCCCTCACTAGAGCATATTAAGAAATACTGTGGCCTTATCCGCGGTTATTTGGTAGACTGCGGACATGAAAACTCTATCGATCGACCTGCGCGAACGGGTTCTCGCGTCGTATGACACGAAAGAAGGAACCCGCCAGGAGATTGCCG
>CAIUPP010000079.1 GCA_903901045.1 uncultured Planctomycetota bacterium | reverse complement strand
GGTTCGATCTTCGCCCATTGTGCGTCCGTCAGTTCGTCTCGATGTCTTGCCATGAAAAGATTCTCCTTTCCACGGCAAGGTTTAACATATCTGCATGAAAATTAAAAGCTTACATCTAACAAGGTTGTGAAACCGGTTCTAACCAGCGGAAGCCACGGAACATCCACCCATTTCCATCTCCTCCCATCAACTCTCAGCTGGCTTCCCCCCGTCTCGCCCCGCCCTGCCTCTCCCTTTTCAAGTCCCCCTCCACCATCATCCCCACGAGTTCCTTGAACCGCACCGTCGGCTGCCAGTTCAGGAGGCGGTGGGCTTTGGCGGCGTCGCCGACGAGGAGGTCGACCTCGGCGGGGCGGAAGAATTTCGTGTCCAGTTCCACGTGCTCCTCCCAGGGGAGCCCGGCATGCGCGAAGGCCTCGATCAGGAATTCGCGAACGCTGTGCGTCTCGCCGGTGGCGATGACGTAGTCATCCGCCTCGGGCTGCTGGAGCATTGCCCACATCGCCCTGACGTAATCCCCCGCAAAACCCCAGTCGCGCCGAGCGTCCAGGTTGCCCAGGGCGATCTTGCCGCGTCCGCCGGCGGCGATCCGCGCGACCCCCGAGGTGATTTTTCGCGTGACGAACTCGAAGCCGCGCCGCGGAGATTCGTGGTTGAAGAGGATGCCGCTGGAGGCGTGCATGCCGTACGCCTCGCGGTAGTTCTGCGTCAGGTAGAACCCCGCGCATTTGGAGATGCCGTAAGGGGAGCGGGGGTGGAACACCGTCGTCTCGGTCTGCGGGACTTCATGCACCTTGCCGAACATCTCGCTGGAGCCGGCGAAGTAGAAGCGGCATTTCGGGGTGAGCCGGTGCAGCGCGGCCAGAACGTGCTGGGTGCCGCTGATGTTGGTCTCCAGGGTGGAGAATTCGTCGTCGAAGCTGTAGCTCACGAAGCTCTGCGCGGCGAGGTGGTAGCATTCGTCGGGCCGGACGGCCTCGACGACGGCGAAGATGCTGGCGTAGCTCTCCAGCGAGGCGGCGTGCAGGTGCAACCGGTCCAGCAGCGGGACGATGCGCCAGAGCCGGTGGTGCGGGTCCTCGAAGGCAACGCGCCGCACGATGCCGTGGACCTCGTATCCCTGCTGCAAGAGGAGTTCGGCCAGGTAGGAGCCATCCTGCCCCGTGATGCCGGTGACGAGCGCTTTCTTCATTCGTGCCCTTTCGCCGATTGCTTCCCCGCGGTGATTGAACCGTCTTCCGTGACGGGGCAAGGCAGCGCCTTGCCCCTGCACTTGGCGGAAGCCCCGCTTCCGGCAAGGGCGCAGCATGCTGCGCCCCTACACTCGACGCCGCTGCCTCAGCGCGTGTGGCCTTTGGAGCGCGTGTGCAGGCGCTTCTCGTGCTTCTTGACGAGGCGGCGCATGTCGTAGGTGAAGTCGATCCATACCTCTTCCCACGCTTTGGCGCTCTGCTCGGTATAGGGGTAGAAGCCGGTGCGGTTGGCGATGCCCGTGCCGCCCTTCTTGAGCATGTCGCGCATCACCTTCGGGAGGCGCTTGCGGCTGGAAAGCTCGGGCAGCAGCCCTTCCATCACGGCGCCGTAGGAATGAATGCCGGTGAGGTCCATCCAGCGGAAGGGGCCGGCCAGCGCCGACCACCAGCCGACGTCGTTGCGGAAGGAGCGGTCGACCATCTCCGGCGTCGCCGCGCCGATGTCCACGAGGTAGCAGGCCTCGCGGATGAAGGCGTACATGAGCCGGTTGGTAATGAAGCCGCGGATGTCGAAGTTGAGCAGGGATGGCTCTTTGTCGCACGCCAGCCCGATCTCCTCGGCGCGCCGCACGGCCTCGTCCGAGGTCTTCTCGCCGCGGACGATCTCCATGAATCGAGTGATCCAAGCCGGTTCGGCCCAGTGCATTACGACGAACCGCTCCGGGTGCTTGCGCCCCTCCGCCAGCAGCGCGACGGGGAAGCTGGAGGTGTTCGACGCAATGACGGTCTCCGGCGCAACGGCTTCCTCAAGCTGATCATACACCTCTTTCTTCACCTTCAGGTCTTCCCGGAGCGACTCGATGATGAAAGGGCAGGGAGCGAGTTCTTTGGGGGAGCGGACGAAGTGGAAGCGCTCCTCCCAGTTCTTGATCTTGTCGCGCGAGAGGACCTTGCGACGGACAAGTTCCTTAAGGGTGCGGCCGATCTGCTCGCGTGCCTGGTGGACGCGCTCGTGCGTGCGGTTGCAGGCGATGACGGTGAAGCCGTGCGCGATGAGGCAGGCGGCGATGCCGCGCCCCATCAGCCCCAGGCCCACCAGTCCCACCGGGTCTATCTTGCTGTTGTGCATCCGAAACTCCAGAGATGGATACCCGCCCGACCCTGCGCGGGCAATGTGGCGCGGGTTATCCAACCCGCGATCATCGTGCGTTCCTTCCGCTCCCCCGCAAGGGCGCAGCATGCTGCGCCCCTGCGCAACCGCTCCCCGGCCTCAGCCAACAAGGCGAATGCGGATGCGCTTGACGCCGTGGATCCGGGTGTCCGCACACGCCTTGTTGAAGGCGGAGGCATCCCCGATCATCCGGGCGAAGACGTTCACGAGCACAGGCCCCTCCGCCATCGTCGGCCGGGAGTCGCGGTCATAGAACCAGCAGATTTCCGAAACGTCGTCGTCGAGGCCATAGTGGTCGTCGCGGTTCAGCCAGACGTAGGCGATCTCGCCGGGAAGCACCGCGCAGGTGGCCTTCTCGCGCGCAATCTTGCACGACTTGGTGATCAGGGTGGCCACTTCGCTGCCGGAATAGCGCGCATGGGTGGCGATGCCGTCGATCGGCAGATGCTTGACGATCTCCGCGCAGGTGCGCGGCATCTCCTTCTCCAGCAACTCGGCCTTGATCGAGATATTGTCATCCACATAGCACAGTTCGATGAATCGCGGCATGAGCGCTCTCTCCTAGATCGAATTCCGCCGACGCGGCGTCCGGCGTTCCGGCAATGATAACCGCCCTCCACGCGCAAAGGCAAGCCACGGGCCGTCGAAAATAGCTGGACATCTTGCCTGAGGATGCCTATAATCGCCGCCAAAATGAGGTTTGGACCGGGTTTGCCGCATCTTCGGCAACGGGGAGGGATGGCGGTGATGAGAGGTTTCGTCTGCGCAGCCCTTCTGGCCGCGCTCGCCATGGCAAGCCTTTCCTGCGCAAGACAAAACGAGGAGGCCCCCCCCCCGGCACCGGTCCCCGCCGCCGGGAAGGGAAAGACGGAAATGGGTTTGCAACTCACTCCTTATGATCGAGTCAATGCAGCGCTCGCCGAGGGAAAGCTCGGCCCGAAAGAGGCGGTGCTTCTCAAAGCGCGGCTGATTTTCGAACCGGCGTCGCTCCCAGCCGGTTCCCCCTATGCCCCGGCCCCCGGCGAGGCGGCGCGCAAGGACCTCTCCAACACCGGCTTCTACAAGGAGGTGCTGGCCGTCCTCCCGCAGTTGAGCCCGGGAGAACGCGACTACCTGCGTAAACTCAGCCCCGATCTGGCGGCGATCCTCGCGGCGAACAAGGCGCCGGAGAAACTTCCCTGAATTTTCTATAAGGAGCAGTTCGATGACAGGAGGAACTCGGCGTTGGGGTATTCTGGCGAGCGTTCTTTTCGCGACCGCTTTTCTGGCGGCCTCGCTGGCGCAGGGGGCGGTCGCTCTCAACAGCAAGGCGCTCTCGCCCGCGTACCGAAACCTGACCGTCGCGCAGGCGGATGGGACACTCTCGCAGAAGGAGGCCGTGCTGTTGAAGGCGCGGTTGTTGTTCGCGCCGGATACGATTCCCGCGGATTCTCCCTACAAGCTGGCGGCGGGGGAATCGCTGGTCTACGAGAAGTGCGGCGCCTCCTTCTACAAGGAAGTGCACATGGTCTATGACCAGCTCGCCCCGGCGGAGAAGAGCTGGCTGGCTTCTCTGAGCCCGGACCTGCAGGCGATCATGACCGCGCGCGGGCGCGGCCCCGCCCCCACGGAAGCCGGAGCGCTGCCGGTCTACGCGGACCTGGACAAGACCGTCACGGGCGCCAACTGCATCGTCCACTACACACTGACCGGCGGGAACGCCTGCGCGAACGCCACCTATGCGCAACTCGTCAAGACGTACGTGGACGCCGCCGTGAAGGCGGAGGTCAAGTATTTCCGCAAGGCGTTCACGGAGAAAGCCGCCGTCGGTGACACGAAGCTGCATCTCTACATCATCGAGCAGAGCGCGCTGGGGGAGTGGGTGGACGTCAGCCAGGTTGTCGGCCAGCAGCGTTCCGGATACATCAAGATCAAACGGAACATCGATACCGAGTACGGCGCTGCGACCTGGCAGCTCTGGCTCAAGACCACCTGCTACCATGAGTATTTCCACGGCGTCCAGTCCGCGTATAATTACGCCAGCGACCTCTGGTTCCTGGAAGGGACGGCGCAGTGGGCGGAACTGTACTTCGCCAAGTCCACCATGGGGCTGGCGGACCTTTACGCGGACGCGAACGGCATTGTGAAGGTGCCCACTTACCCGATCTGGTACGACGCAGGAATGCGCAAGTACTCCACCAGCGCGCTGGTGTGGTACTTCACGGACAAGTACGGCAAGGCCGCCTTCCTCAAGTCGTACTTCGAGAAGTCCGAGACCGGCGGGAACGACGCGATCACGCTGCTCACCGCCTGCGTGGATGACGAAGGCGGCACGTTTACCGACGAATTCAAGAACTTCTACGTCGCGATGGCCGCCAACGGGATCAAGTCCATCTCGAAGTACATGTGCAAGGTGGGCTGCGTGGCCGAGATCGCGGATTACGGCGTCGCCGAAGGGGCGGATGTCAGCGTCGCGCAGACGGGAGCGCAGTACCTCAAGTTCACCCCCTCCGATTCGGATTTCCATCCCGGATCGCTCATCCTCACGATGACCCCCAGTTCCGGCGCGCCCACCGGATTAATGCTGGTAGGCGGCAAAGCTCCTGCCCTGCCCATGGCCGCGCCGCGCTCGTTCGTGGCCGGGTTCGGCCTGAAAGCGCAGGAGGTTCTGATGGTCGTCGTCAGCACGACCTACGGCGGCAAGGCGCTCACATGGGACAAGTTCAAGTATTCCGCCAACGTCCCCTATCTTCGAGTGTCGGACATTTCGGCGGACTCGCCGATCACCGGAGGGGATAGTTCGCAGATCAATATCACCTATGACCTCCTCCAGACCGTTCCGGGGGTGCCCTATTCCGGCGAGTTGAAGGTGACGGAGAAGGGGCCGGGCGTCGGCGATTCCGCCTCGGGCCCTCAGCTCTTGAATCCCGGCGAGGATCAGGTAGTGACTCTTTACTTCAATACCGCGCCGGACACCAAGGGGGCATACAAGTTCGGCTTCGCGCTGAAAGCTCCGCAGGACTCCTGGCTGATTCCGCAGTCCATCGGTCTATGCTCCTGCGTCATATCCGTGGAGTCGGCGGATTCCGCGCCCGCCGCGGCGAAGCATGCCGCGCAGTTGAGCCGGAGCAAGTGACCCCCGCGGGATAGCGCGCCGGATTGAAGCGGAAAAGGGGAAGCGGAAAAGGGGTCGGGCTGCTTTTCGCCGTTGCGAAAAGTTGCCTGACCCCCTTTTCCACCCGCTCTTCGCCGTCGCGAAAAGTTGCCTGACCCACTTTTCCACCCGCTTTTCGCCGTCGCGAAAAGTTACCTGACCCACTTTTCCACCCGCTTTTCGCCGTTGCGAAAAGTTGCCTGACCCCTTTTCTGCCCGCTTTTCGCCGTTGCGAAAAGTTGCCTGACCCCCTCTTGCACCGCCCTGGGAGGGGCAGGAGTGGCGCGAATCCTTGCAACGGGAGTGCTGCATCCAGTAGAATCCTTCTTGTCGCGTGGTCGGCGGTATGCCTCGATGAGCGCGCCCATCCAATTCAACGGAAGCCCTTTCCCGCGCCGCCGCGCACGCCCATGGAGGGATGGCGGCTGATGATCCACGTGGACCAACTGACCCGGCGCTATGGCAGCGCCGTCGCCGTGGACGGCATTTCCTTCGATGTCGAACGCGGCGAAGTGGTCGGCTTCCTCGGCCCCAATGGCGCGGGCAAGACCACCACCATGCGCATGCTCACCGGCTACCTGCCGGCCACCTCGGGAACCGCCTCCATCGCCGGGAAGGACATCTTCAAAGACTCCCTCGAAGTCCGGCGGCAGATCGGCTATTTGCCTGAATCCGCGCCGCTGTACGTCGACCTGCGGGTGGAGGAGTACCTTTCCTATCGCGCGCGGATCAAGGGGGTCCCCTCGCGGCAGGTGCGCGCGCGCGTCGAGGAGGTGATAGCCCGATGCGACCTGACGGAGTCGCGCCGGAAGCTGATCGCGGCGCTCTCCAAGGGAACCCGACAGCGCGTGGGGCTGGCCGACGCGCTCATCAACGACCCGCCGGTGCTGATCCTGGATGAGCCGACGATCGGGCTGGACCCCAACCAGATCCGCCAGGTGCGCGAACTGATCCGCGACCTGGGCTCCGAGCGCACGGTGCTGCTGAGCACGCACATTTTGCCGGAGGTGGAGATGGTATGCAGCCGCGTGCTGATCATCCGCCGGGGGCGGATCGCATTTCAGGGGCGCATGGATGAGATTGCGCACCCCGACGCGGGGGTGCGGATCGTGGCCGAGGTGCGCGGGCCGGAGGCGGAGGTGCGCGTAGCGCTGGCGACGCTCCCCGGCGCGCACAGCATCCAGACCTGGGCGGATGGGCCGTTCTGCCGCGTGGAGTTGGCGGTGGACGCGGGAAATGACGTGCGCGAGGAACTCAGTCGCCGCGCGGCGATGAATGGATGGCCGCTGCGCGAACTGCGCCGCGAGCAGCCGTCGCTCGAGGAGATTTTCGTGCGCCTGACGACGCAGGAGGAAAGCTGATGCGCAACGTCACGGCGCTCACCCGGCGCGAGTTGATCTCCATCTTCTGCTCCCCGCTGGCCTACGTGGTGCTGACGCTCTTCACGGTGTTCAGCGGTTTCTTTTTCTTCTTCACCACCATCGCCGGGCTGAAGGCGAGCATGTCCGGGACGTTCGGGATTCTCTCGTTCGTCTCGCTCTTCGCCATCCCGCTGATCACGATGCGGCTCCTGTGCGACGAGTACCGCACCGGCACGATTGAGTCGCTGATGACCGCGCCGGTGACCGACGCGGAGGTGGTGGCAAGCAAGTTCCTAGGGGCGCTGGCGTTCTACCTGGCGATGCTCGCGCCGACGCTGATTTATGTGGCGATCCTGCACCGCTATGGCGATCTGGACCTGGGCCCGGTGCTGTCCGGCTACGCCGGGCTTGCGCTGGCGGGGAGCATGTTCATCGCGCTGGGGTTGTTCTGCAGCTCGCTCAGCCAGAACCAGATCGTCGCCGGCTCCACGGCGGTCATCGCGCTGCTGCTGATCTGGGTCATGGGGGAGGTCGGTCAATATGTCGGAGGCGACTTCGGCCCGCTGCTGACCTACGCCGGGACCGAATCGCACCTGGCGGCGTTCGCGGGGGGCCGCATCCCCCTGCGCGACGCCTTCTACTTCGTCAGCATGGCGGCCTTCTTCCTCTTCCTGGCGGTCCGAGTGGTCGAGAGCCGGCGCTGGCGGTCCGGCGGCATGCCGGGCGCAACGGCCACTCTCTGGAACAGGTTGACGCGCTGGGCCATCCTGCTGGGAATCGTCTCCCTCCTGATGGGGTTGGCGGCGCACATGACTTTCAGTTGGGGCGCTTACCCGCAAGTCGTTGTGGTCGGCCCGGTGGCGTTCGGCGCGCTCCTGGTGCTCGGCGGCATCTTGCTCAACCTCCGCTGGATTGCGGGCATCCTCCGCCAGCGCAGATTCCTGGTGGGACTGAACGTCTGGACGGGGGTGGCGCTCAGCGTCATAGCTCTGGTGGTCGCCAACGCCATCATGGTGGCCACGCCGCAGACGGATGCCTGCTTCCTGGATATGACGCGGGAGCGCATCCACACGCTGTCGGAGAAGAGCGTCAACATCCTGAAGGGACTCGACCGCGAGGTGTCGATCACCGTGCTGTATGGGAACGGCTCGGTGAAAACCGGCTACGGCGACAAGGGGGTGGACGTCACGCAGCGCGTGAAGGACCTGCTGAGGCTGTACCAGTCGCACGGAGTGAAGACGCAATGGGTGGACATCTATGCGGACAAGCTCAAGGCGCAGCAGGTGGCGCTGGCGCTGAAGGTGCCGCTGGAGGCGGATACGCTGGTGGTGAGCGCGGGGGATCAGCGCGCGCAGATCCCCTTCATCAACCTGTTCGAGATCGAATACGCGTACGGCGCAATGCCCACGCTGGCCGGCTTCCAGGGGGAGGAGAAGATCACCTCCGCCATCGTTTCGCTGATCGAGCGCAAGCCGACGACGGTCTGCTTCCTGACCGGCCACGGCGAGTTGGCGCCCGAGGGAGAGGCTTCGAAGGCGCTGGCGGAATTCACCGGGGACCTGCGTCGCGACAACATGAAGGTGACCAAGCTGAACCTTTCGCAGACCGGACAAGTGCCGGAGGATTGCGGGCTGCTGGTCATCGCAGGGCCGGCCTCCCCCTTCCCGCCCGTGGAGGTGCGGCATCTTGAGGAGTACCTCCAGGGCGGCGGCAAACTGCTGCTGGCGGTCAAGCCACGCGCGGCGGGCGGAAGCATTGCGGGGCTGGAAGGGCTGCTGGCGCAATACAACGTGCGCCTCTGCGACGATGAGGTGGTGATCGAGGTGGGCCGCGACCTGCGCAGCGGCGCGCAAGCGGGCGGCGTCAGTTTTTACACGACGTTCCAGGCGGGCCATGCGATTACGCACGACATGGGGGCGCTGAATTGCTACGTGCAGGCGGCCTCCCCCGTCCTAACGCTGGTCCCCGAGGCCGCGGCGCAAATCCCGGGCGGGCCGCCGACGCTCCGCTCCGACTGGCTCGTCACCCCCCTGCTGCAGACGAGTCCGCAGGGATGGGGAGAGACCAATATCACCGATAATCCGGTGACGTTCGATGAGAAGAAAGACCTCCGCGGCCCGGTGACGATGGCGGTGGCGGTGAGCCGGAAGCCGCATTCGGCCATTCCCAACGCCCCCGCCACGGCCCCCACCTCCGCCACGGGGGCGCGGCTGGTGATCCTCGGCGCCACGAGCATTCTGGATGACGCCGCGCTCAAGGCCAACGAGGCGAACCGGACTTTCGCGCTGAACTGCGTCAACTGGCTTACGGAACGCGTAACGCACCTGGGCATCGCGCCGCAACGGGCGCAGCACAGGGAATTGGCCGTCAGCCCCGCGCTGTTCCGGGCGATCTTCCTGCTCACCGTCCTGGCGATGCCGCTGGCGGCGGGGTTCCTGGGCGTCTGGGTCTGGTGGGCGCGGCGGCGGTAGCGCCGGGCGGACCGAGCGGATTGGACGTATCGCAGGGCGCGTTTCTGGAGAACGCATGAAGTTCCGCACGACACTCATCCTCCTCGGGCTGGTGCTCGGGCTGCTGGCCTTCCTGATCCTCTACACCCTGCGCCGCCCCGGCGCGGCGGAGTACGAGGAGAACAGCGGGCTTGTCTTTCCACCGGACGAGATGGGAGAGAGGCTCTCACAACAAGTGGTCAGACTCGACCTGCTCTCCAAAGACAAGGTTGCCTCCTTATCGCGCCCCTCTCCGGCCAGCCAAGACTGGCAGATGACTCAACCGATCGCCGCGATGGCCGACTCAGAAACCATCTCCGCAATCTTGGCGACCCTGGAAACGCTCAAGCCGCTGCGCACACTGAGCAAGAAAGGGGGAACTGAGATGCCGAAGCAGTACATGGGCCAGCCGGAGAAACGGATTCGACTTACCCTGGCGAACGGCCGGAGCGCGGAGTTGGCGCTTGTCGCAACCACCGCCGACGAAAAGGCCGTGTACGCCATGCGTCCCGATGACCCTATCCCGACCATCTTCATCTTGCCCCGAACGATTTTCGATATGACTCCGATAGAGGTGAACGACCTGCGCGAGAAACGCCTGCTCCGCTTCGACCCAGCGAAAGCGGATCACCTGACCCTGCAACCGGAAAAGCTGCAACTTGTGAACAAGTCCAAGGGGTGGGAAATCGTCGCGCCCATCAGCGACCTGGCGAACGCGGCGGAGGTCGAGAGCCTCTTGCGAAGCCTCTCGGCTCGCTCGCTCAACAAAGACTCCTTCAGCAAGTTCTCCCCCGCGTCATGCGACCTGGAGAAGCCGGCCGCATCCGTTAGGATTGACGCTGACGGAAAATCGGTTGCGCTGCGGATCGCCCAGGACGCCGACGGCAAATGGTATGGCGCGCGCGACGGGGACCCGGGAGTCATTCGCATCGGCGCCGCGGCCGCCGAAGCGCTGCGCAAGACGTCCGAAACGTTCCGCGCGAGGCGCGCACTGCCATTCTCCCCCGATGAAGCCACCGCGCTGACAGTTTCCGGCTCCATCCCGCTCAAGCTGGAGCGGAAGGATGCCGGCTGGCAGCTTGTCTCCTCAGGCAAAGCCGCCGACGCCGAGCGCGTGCGCCTCTTTCTGCGCCGGCTGAGCGAACTGGAAGTGAAGGAGCGCATGGACGCCCCCACCCCGGAGCAGCTTGCGCAGGACGGCCTGGAGCCGCCGCGGTTGGCGCTCAGCATCGAAACGCCGAAGGGGCTTTGGGAACTGCGCTTCGGCGGGAGCGTTCCCGGCGGAACCCTGGTCTATGCGCGACGAGGGAGCAGCGGCCCCATCCTGACCGTCCCGGACACGATCGTGGAGATGCTCGCGGAGGGAGAGAAGCCATTCGCCGCGCGCATCGTGGCGCTCGACCTGCGCAACGAAAATATCTCCGCCATCCGCATCGTGTCGCCGGAGCGGATTGTGCGGCTGGCGCGCGAAGGCAAGGCATGGACGCTCCAGGAGCCCGCCGGAACGCTGGACCAGGATGCCGTGAACGCCCTGCTGCTTGACCTTGCGCTGGTTGAGACATTCGAAGCGCTGCCGATGCCGCAGCATCTTTCCGACTACGGGCTGGACAAGCCGCAGTTGACCGTGACGATTTCCGTGGAAGGCCCCCCCGCCGCCGAGCGCTCGCTTTCGATCGGCAGCCGCCGCGCGGAGGGGGGAGTCTACGCGCTGAACGGGGATGGCGGTCGCGTGTTTGTCCTGGATGATTCGATTCCGGAAATCCTGCGCCGGGCGTTTCTGAAGAAATGAAGGGATGTGGAATGACACGATTCATATCCGTGCTTCTGTTGCTGGCGGCCGGGACGTGGGCCGGGGCGGCGGAGCCGACGCGCGCGGAGTCGCTGCGACTCCGGCGCACCCCCGTGGTGGATGCGGTGGAGCGCTCGCACGCCGCGGTGGTGAACATCAGCACCGAACGCGTCGTGGCCGTCCGGCGGGGGCTGGGCCCCTCCTTCGGCCCCGGCGGGGACATGTTCGATGAGATGTTCCAGCAGTTCTTCCAGGGGCCGGTGGTGGAGCGCCGCAAGGTGCAGACGCCGCTGGGTTCCGGGTGCATCATCACCCCGGACGGGCTGGTGATGACCAATGAGCACGTCATCAGCCGGGCGACCAACATCAAGCTGTCGCTGGACACCGGCGAGAGCTTCGACGCCGTGCTCCTGGCGGCGGACGCCACGAACGACCTCGCGCTGCTGCGCGCGCAGGCAACCAAGCCGCTGCAGGCCATTCGCATGGGTTCCTCCGCCGACCTGATGCTCGGGGAGACGGTGATCGCCCTGGGCAACCCTTTCGGTTTCAACAACTCGGTCACCTCGGGGGTTCTCTCCGCCTTCAACCGCGAGATTCAGGTGCCTGCCGGCGGAGAGATGCGCAGCTTCACCGGCTTGATCCAGACCAGCGCGCTGATCAACCCCGGCAACAGCGGCGGCCCGCTGGTGAATGTGCTGGGGGAGCTGATCGGCATCAACAGCGCGGTGGTGGACCAGGCGCAGGGGATCGGCTTCGCCATTCCGATCGACCACGCGCGCGATGCGCTCGCGCCGCTGCTGACCAACCCGCAGGTGTCCGAGGCGTGGTGCGGATTCCGCGGGGTGACGGTGGAAGGACGCAAGGGGGTGCGCGTCGCCCTTCTCGACCCGCAGGGCCCGGCGCAGGGGCATCTCAAGGCCGACGACCTGATCGAACAGGCCGACGGGGCGGCGGTGACGGATTATTTCGATTTCCTGATCCGCGTGGTGCAGCACAAGCCGGAGGAGAAGATCGCGCTGCGCGTGCTGCGCGCAGGCCAGCCGGTAGAGGTGACGCTGACGCTGGCGCGGCTGCCCATGCCTTCGCCGAAGGAACTTCTGCGCGACAAGCTGGGCATCGCCGTTCAGGACCTGACGCGCGCCGTCGCGCGCAAACGCGGGATTCCGCTGGATACCGGACTGCTCATTACGGAAGCCGCCGCCGGGAGCCCGGCGGAGCAGGCGGGGCTGGCCGAAGGAGACGTGATCGTCAAAATCGAGTCCTCCCCCGTCCGGAACCTGCAGGACGCCGCCGCGGCGCTGCGCACGACGATGGCCGGCGACGCGGTCTCCGTGCTGGTCTTCAGGCAGAATTACCTAGCGTACGCCAAGGTGGTGCTGGCAAAGTGAGCGCCGCCTGGCCCCCTCGTGTCCCAATCTCCTAATCTCCCACTTTCCCAGTCTCCGAGTCACCGAAGTTGGGGGGAGAGATGGGAGATTAGGAGATCAAGTAATTGGGAGATTGGGGGATTCCGCCGTCACGGTCGCATCCCGGCTTGCATCTAACAGGGCTTCGGCTTAGACTCAAGCGCGGATGGCAGGCCGTTCGGAGGGACCCTGAACCCGGAGTCGTCGTAATGCCCATTTCGCGTGCGTGGCGCTACTGGAGCCGCCGACTGCTGCGCGTCGTCCTGCAAGCGCGCGACTCCCCGCGGCAAATCGCCGGGGGCGCGGCCATAGGGACTTTTGTCGGCATTACGCCCACGCTCGGTCTGCACATGATCCTCGCCGTTCTCATCGCCACAGCAGCGCGGTGCAGCCGGTTGCCCGCGCTCATCTGCGTTTATATCACCAACCCCATCACCGCCCTTCCGATATGGGGATTGTGCTACAAGGTGGGCTGCTGGATACTCATTCCCATGGGGTTCGTCCCTCTGACCTTCAAGAGCATCCGGGCGCAACTGGCCGTCGTGCCGGAGGGAGGGCATTGGAACTTCTGGCACACCTGTTATCTTGAAATGCAGACGACGCTCAAGCTCGGATGGCGAGGGATGGCGCCGCTGGCGCTGGGGTCGCTGGTGGTCGGGGCGTTTGCCGCGGTGGCCGCGTACTGGATCGTCCTGCGGCTGGTGACCGGGCACCGGTTGTTGAAGGCGCAGCGCGTGGCGTTGCGGGCGCAGAAGCGCATCGCGCGCGTCCGCCGCCAGCAGGAATTTGACCGTCTCGTTTCCGGAGATACCGAACCATGAAGGAGACTAATCCCTCTCCGGAACGGCCCAGCGAATTCGACCTGATCCGCTGGATCCGCTCGCGCGTGCCGGCCTGCCCGGAGGTCCCCATCGGCATCGGCGACGACGCGGCGGCGTTGCGCCTGCCCGCCGACGCGCTGACGGTGGTCACGACGGATATGCTGATCGACGGGGTCCATTTCCGCTCGGCGGAAGCCTCGCCGCGGCAGGTCGGGCACAAGGCGGTGGCGCGCTCCGTCTCGGATTTGGCCGCGATGGCGGCGGACGGGCTGGCGGTGGTGGTCGCCATGGCCGCCCCCCCGGGGCTGACGCAGGCGTACTTCCAGGAACTCTTCGACGGGATGAAGCAGGCGGCGGACGCGTTGGGGGTTCGAATCGTGGGAGGAGACATCGCCACGGCGGAGATGCCGCTGACGCTGACGGTGACGGCCATCGGCAGCGGCGCGGAGGGGCGGCTGGCGCGCCGCTCCGGCGCGCAGTCGGGAGATGTTCTGATGGTGACGGGGGAACTCGGCGGCTCGATCCTCGGGCGGCATCTGCGCTTTCTCCCGCGCCTGCGCGAAGCGCGCTGGCTGCGCGAAACGGTTACGCTTCATGCGATGATCGATATCAGCGACGGCCTGGCCGCCGATGCCAACCACATCGCCGAGGAAAGCGGCGTGGGGCTCGAAATCTGGGAGGAGGCGGTGCCAGTCAGCGCGGATGCGCGCGCGTTGGCGGCGAACTCCGGCGGCACGCCGCTGGAGCATGCCTTGCAGGACGGGGAGGACTACGAGCTGTTGTTCACTCTCTCATCGCGCGATGCGGAGCGGCTGCTGCGGCGCGCGAATCTGCCGGTGAAGCTGACCTGCATCGGCGAGGTGGTCAACGGCAGCGGGTTGTGGATCCGCCGCAAGGGGGAGCCGCACCGTCCGCTGGCGCCAAAGGGATGGAAGCACCTGTTGTAGAACTGAAACGGCGGCGGGTTGAAGCCCGCCCGGCACGCGGCAGAAGTGAGATCAAACGATGTTCACCGGCATCATCGAGCAGATCGGGCGGGTGGTCGCGCTGACACAGAGCGGCGGCAAGGGGGAATTGCGCGTGGCGATCGGCCCGCTGGCCGAGGGGATGCGCATCGGCGACAGTCTCTCCGTGAACGGCGCCTGCCTGACGGTCACCCGCCTCTCCTCCGACCTGGCGGAGTGCGATGTCAGCGGAGAGACGCTCCGCGTCACCACGCTGGGGACGCTTCGGCCCGGGGCGGAGGTGAACCTGGAGCGCGCGCTGCGCGTGGGGGATCGGCTGGGCGGGCACTTCGTGCTCGGGCACGTGGACACCACCGGCGTCATCGCCGCCATTGAAAAGAGCCCGGCGCAGGTGACGTTGAAGGTGAAGGCCGCGCCGCAAGTCGTCGCGCAGATCATCCCCAAGGGCTCCATCGCCGTGGAGGGGATCAGCCTGACGGTGGCGGAGCTGCGCGAGGATGTTTTCTCGGTGGCGATCATTCCGCACACCTTCGCCCACACGACGCTGCGCAGCAAGTCGGCGGGTGATCAGGTGAATCTCGAACTGGACATGATCGGCAAGTACGTCGCGCGGTTGATGGGCCGCACGCCGGCTTCCATGCCGGGCAACGGAAATCTGTCGGAGGAGTTCCTGGCCGAGCATGGGTTCAAGTGAAAGCAAATGACGAATGACAAAATCCGAATGACGAATCAAACAGACAATGACTCAAGAGAGTCAGGAGCAGCGGCGCGGTGTTGGGCGTTTGGGACATTCATTCGTCATTCGGATTTCGTCATTCGTCATCGTCGTTGACCTCCTGCAGGTGAGCAATGTTAGCAATGAAAAGGAATTCCAGGCTGCCACTGATTGGCCTCACGATGGGCGATCCGGCGGGGATCGGCCCGGAGGTGATTCTCCGCGCGCTGAACCGCCGAGATGTCCGCCGCGCGGCGCACTTCATTCTCTTCGGCCATGAGGCGGTCCTCCGGCGAGTCGCCTCCGCGTTCCGCATTCCGCTGCCGGCGTGGCAGAAGTTGGACTGGCACTCCCCCCTGCTTCCCACCGGTCCGATCATCCTTGTCGAGACGGGGCGCTGCCCGGACTCCCTGGCGCTTCGCGGAAAACCGACGGCGGCGGGCGGAGTCTGCTGCGCCGAGGCGATCGACTGGGCTGTAGCGTACGCTCAGGAGGGGATCGTGGATGCGGTGGTGACCGCGCCGATCAGCAAGGAGGCGCTGCACCTCGCGCGGATTCCCTTCCCCGGCCACACGGAGATGCTGGCGACGCTGACGGGGGCGCGGCGGCCCGTGATGATGATGGCGGGCGCGGGCATCCGCGCGGCGCTGGTGACAACGCACGCGGCGATTGAGGACCTCCCCCGGCTGATCACGCGCGCAAAAGTTCTGGCGACGATCCGCATCGTGGATGCCGACCTGCGGAAGTATTTCGGCCTGCGCGCGCCGCGCATCGCCGTCTGCGGGCTGAATCCGCACGCCGGGGAGCATGGGCTGTTCGGCAGACAGGACATGACGCGCATCGCGCCGGCGGTGCGGCAGGCGCAGCGGGAGGGGATCCTCTGCGAAGGGCCGATTCCGGCCGATGTGGCATTCACCCCAGCCTATCGCAAGCGATTCGACGCCATGGTGGCGATGTACCATGACCAGGCGACGATCCCGGTGAAGATGCTGGCATTCGACAGCGGGGTGAACATCACGCTGGGGCTGCCGATCATCCGCACCTCCCCCGACCATGGGACGGCATATGACATCGTGAAGAAGGGAATCGCCGACCCCGGCAGCATGGCGGCGGCGATCCTGGTGGCGGCGCAGATGGCGGCAACGCGCCAGAGGCGCGCGCGCTGATGCCCCCCCTCCTTCCCCCCACCGCGGCGGAACTGAAGGCGCTCTTCGCGGAACGCGGGGTGCGGCCCAGCCGCACGCGCGGGCAGAATTTTCTGGTGGATCCCGCGCAGATGCGCTTCGTCGCCGAGGCGGCGGAACTGACGCCCGACGACGTCGTGCTGGAGCCCGGCCCGGGAACGGGCGGCCTGACGGCGCTTCTGGCCGAACGCGCAGCGGCGGTGGTTGCGGTGGAACTGGACCGCAAGCTGTTCGAACTGGCCTCGGAGCGGCTGGCGAGGCTTGAGAACGTGCGGCTGATCCACTCGGATATCATGGGCAAAGGGGACCAGATCGCCGCTGTGGCGCGGGCGGCGCTGGAGGAAGCGCTGGCGCGCAATCCGCGGGGGCGGCTCAAGGTGGTGGCGAACCTCCCGTACGCCATCTCAACGGCGCTGATCGGCGCGCTGCTCGGTTCCGGTCCGCTGCCGGAAGAGATGGTGGTGATGGTCCAGCGCGAGGTGGCCGACCGGCTCGCCGCGAAGGCGGGGGCCGAGGAGTATGGCTATCTTTCGGTGATCGTGCAAGCGCTGACGCGGGTGGAGTCGCTTCGGCGACTGAGCCCCAAGGCGTTCTGGCCGCAGCCGGAAGTGGCCAGCGCCGTGGTTCGGCTTCGGCCCGATGCGGCATTGCGCCGCGCCGCGGGGGACGCCGAGCGGCTGCGCGCGGTGGCCAGCGGTTTGTTCACGTTCCGGCGCAAGCAACTGGCGGCAGCGCTGCGACAGTCCGGGCTTTCGCCCGGGCTGGAAGAGGCGCGCCGCCTGCTGGAAGGGCTGGCCATTCGCCCCGAGGCGCGCGCCGAAGAGCTCCCCGTGGCCGACTTTATCCGCATAGCCAAAGCCCTTTCCTGACGAAATGCGCTCGCGCGGGTAAAGATTGCCGAACTTTGCACGAACCTTATCATGAGCGGCCCGCCGCTCCTGCGATGAACAGACCTTGCGAAGGTTTAGACCCACCTTTGCAAGGCGATACTCTCTTTACGCCGCGTGGCGGCGCGAAACGTCTTGACACGCCGCCGCATGGCTTGGGAAAATGCTTTCTTGAGTTCGCCCCCACTTTAGTGAGGATGCCCATATGAAGATCCGCCCGTTCAACGTCCTGCCCCGGCTGCCGCAGAGGCTCGAACCGCTGCGCGAGATCGCGTACAACCTCTGGTTCGGCTGGAACTGGCGCGCGGTGGAAATGTTCATCCGCATGGATGCGGAGTATTGGGACAAAACCTACCAGAACCCGGCGCTGATGCTGGGCGTGATCCCGCAGGAGCGCTTCGAGGAACTGGCCCAGGATGACAGCTTCGTCGCGAACATGAACCGCGTGCATGAGGAGTTCAAGCAGTACATGAGCTCCCCCACCTGGTTCCAGAAGATGCACCCGGATTCCATGAACCGCATCACGGCGTATTTCTCGATGGAATACGGAATCGACGTCGGGCTGCCGATCTACTCCGGCGGCCTCGGGGTGCTCGCGGGAGATCACCTCAAGTCCGCCAGCGACCTGGGGTTGCCGCTGGTCGCCGTAGGGCTGCTCTACCGCGAGGGATACCTGAAGCAGTACCTCAACCGCGACGGCTGGCAGCAGGAGGCGTATCCGAAGAACGACTGGTACAACATGCCGGTGACGCTGGCGACCGACGCCTCCGGCAAGCCGATCCGCGCGCAGATCGAACTGGCGAACGAGCCGGTGCAGTTCCAGATATGGAAGGTGCAGGTCGGGCGCGTGCCGCTGTACCTGCTGGACACGGACCTGGCCGAGAACCGCGCGGAGCACCGGGCGATCACCACGCGCCTCTACGCCGGCGACCGCGACATGCGCGTCCGCCAGGAACTCGTCCTGGGGGTGGGCGGGTTGCGCGCGCTGAAGGCGATGGGAATCGAGCCCTCCGTCTGCCACATGAATGAAGGCCACTCCGCTTTCCTCGCTCTGGAGCGCGTGCGCCAGTGCATGGAAAGCTACAAGCTCTCGCGCGCCGAGGCGTGGGAGGTCGTCTGGGCCAGCACCGTCTTCACGACGCACACCCCCGTGCCCGCGGGGAACGAGCGGTTCGACCCGCGCCTGCTCGAACGCTACATGAGCGACTACGTCCGGGGCATCGGCATCGGCTGGGAAGAGTTCCTGGCCATGGGGCGCGAGAATCCCTCCAACTCCTCCGAGGAGTTCTGCCTGACCGTCCTGGCGCTCCACTACGCGGCGCACCTCAACGGCGTCAGCCTCCTCCACGGGCGCGTCTCGCGCCATCTCTGGCACGGACTCTGGCCCAATCTCCCGGACGACGACGTGCCCATCGGCAGCATCACCAACGGCATCCACAGCCGTTCCTGGCTCAGCCATGACATGGCGGACCTGCTCGACCGCTACCTCGGGCCGAAGTTCGAGGAAGAGCCGATGAACTTCAGCATCTGGCGTCGCGTGGAAAGCATTCCGGACTCGGAGCTCTGGCGCACGCATGAGCGCCGCCGCGAGCGGCTGGTCTGGTTCGCCCGCAAGCGGCTGCGCCAGCAGAACCTGCGCCGCGGCTCTCCGCCGCACGTCGTGGCCGAGAGCGACCAGGTCCTCGATCCCGAGGCGCTGACCATCGGCTTCGCCCGCCGCTTCGCCGAGTACAAGCGCGGCACGCTGCTCATGAAGAACCCAGAGCGCCTGAAGAAGATACTGAACGATCCGGCGCGGCCCGTCCAGATCATCATCGCGGGCAAGTCGCATCCCATGGACAACCCCGGCAAGCAGTTGATCAAGGACCTCTTCCACTTCGTCCGCCAGGAGGGTTTCCGCAACAAGATCGTCTTCATCGAGGACTACGACATCAACGTGGCGCGCTACATGGTGCAGGGAGCGGACATCTGGCTGAACACCCCGAAGCGCCCGCTGGAGGCCTCCGGCACGAGCGGGATGAAGGCCGCCGCCAACGGCGCGCTCAACGTCAGCACGCTGGATGGATGGTGGGTGGAAGGCTACACCCCCGAGACCGGCTGGGCCATCGGCAGCGGCGAAATCTACGAGAACGCCGCCGAGCAGGATGACGTGGAAAGCGGCGCGCTCTACGACATCCTCGAACAGGACGTCATCCCGCTCTTCTTCGACCGCGGTCCCGACGGACTCCCCCGGCGCTGGATCGGCAGGATGAAGCAGTGCATGTCGCAGATCGGCTCTTACTTCAATACGAGCCGGATGACCAGCGATTACGTCACCGACTACTACCTGAAGGCGGGCGAGAAGTACGTGACGCTCACCGGCGACAAGCAGGCGCGCGCCCGGGCGCTGGCCGCGTGGCGGGCGAACCTGCGCCAGAACTGGAACAATATCAAGGTCGAGTCGGTAACGAGCAACGTGGACCCCGCGTTGCGCGTGGGAGAGAAGATGGACGTGACGGCGCGCATCCGCCTGGGGAACCTGCACTCGACGGATGTGGAGGTTCAGCTTTTCCACGGCCCGCTGGCCGCCGAGGACAAATTGGAGCGCGGCACCGGAACGCGGATGACCTGCGAGGAGTCCAAGGACGGCCTCAGCATCTACCGCTGCCAGGTCTCCTGCACCCACAGCGGCCGCCGCGGCTTCGCCCTGCGCGTCCTCCCCTTCCAACCCGACCTGGTGCATCCGTTTGAGCCGGGGATGATTATCTGGGGATAGCGGGACGGATGATTGCAGACTCGCCCGCCGTAGCCTTGGCGAAGGCGGGTTACTGAATACTGATTACTGATTTGCGAACTGACGACACGGAAACAAGGCGCTGCGTCTTCCGAGGTCGTACTCGACATGCAAGGGCCTGATATCGCAGCTTGGGGAGCATATTGAACAAGACCTTTGAGCAAGGCAGGGCCGAAGTCTCCGCCTTGTGTGGATATTTCGCCAAGAATCGGGGGGCGTTCTGCGCCGCTGGCAGAAAAGAGGCCCATGTCAGGCAAGATTTGATTGACCCGCTTTTTCGGGCGCTGGGGTGGGACGTTGGCAACGCCGCCCGTGTCGCTCCGCAGTACTGCGAAGTCGTGGTCGAAGATAGCTTGGACGTCGAAGGCCATCAGAAAGCCCCCGACTATACCTTCCGCGTCGGCACGCTACCGAAGTTCTACACCGAAGCCAAGAAATGCGGCGTGAACATCTTTGCCGACCCTGCCCCCGCCTACCAATTGCGACGTTACGGCTGGAGCGCCAAGGTTGCGGTTTCCATACTGACCGATTTTGAAGAAATGGGCGTATACGATTGCACCATGCGCCCGCGTGAGAGCGACAAACCAAGCCACGCGCGAATCTTATATTTTCGTTTCGAAGAATACCCCGACCGCTGGCGCGAGCTTTGGGACATCTTCTCTCGTGAAGCGGTTTGGACCGGAGCCTTCGACCAATACGCCGCGTCCAAGCGCAAGCGTGGCACGTCCGAGGTGGACTCCGAATTCCTCAAGGAAATCGAGGACTGGCGCGATGCTCTCGCGCACAACATCGCGTTGCGCAACGCGAAGCTGTCTGACGATGAGTTGAACCGCGCCGTTCAGCTCACCATAGACCGCGTCGTGTTCCTTCGCATGGCAGAGGATCGAGGCCTTGAGCCGTACGATCAGCTTCTGGCGCTTTGCCCGCAGGGGAACATTTACGAACGATTCATGAAGTTGTGCCGCAAGGCGGATGACAAGTACAACTCCGGTCTCTTCCATTTCGAGAAAGAAAGCGACGTATCCGAATCCCCCGACTCGTTGACACCACGGCTAGAAATTGACGATAAGGTCTTCAAGCCGATTCTCCAGAGCCTTTACTTCGAGCACGGCAGCCCCTACATATTCAAGGTTCTCCCCACAGAAATCCTTGGCACGGTCTATGAGCGGTTCTTGGGCAAGGTCATTCGGCTTACCGCAGGCCATCAGGCGAAGGTTGAAGAAAAGCCCGAGGTTCGCAAGGCTGGCGGCGTTTACTACACCCCCAAGTACATCGTGGATTACATCGTCAAGCAGACGGTTGAGCGGCAGATTGAAGGCAAGAGTCCACGCCAGTTGGCCGGCAAAGGAAGAGTGCAACCATTTCGCATACTGGACATGGCTTGCGGCAGCGGCTCGTTCCTCTTGGGCGCTTACCAGTGCCTTCTCGACCATTGTTTGAAGTGGTACATAGATAACGGCCCAGAAGGATACCCCAAGGCGGTTTACGCCATTCACGCTGGCGACTGGCGGCTGACCATTTCCGAAAAGAAGCGCATCCTCACGACACACATCTTCGGCGTCGACATAGACCTCCAAGCCGTGGAAGTGTCCAAGCTCTCGCTGCTACTAAAAGTACTTGAAGGAGAGTCCGCAGAAAGCGTCGGCGACACGATGCGGCTATTTCATCAACGGGCGCTCCCGAACCTTTCCGGTAATATTAAGTGCGGTAATTCTTTGATTGGCCTAGACTACTTCTCGGGCATGTTGATACCCGATGTGGAGGAGTTGACCCGAGTTAACGCCTTCGATTGGAAGCGAGAATTCCCAGCCGCGATGTCTGCCGGGGGATTCGACTGCGTGATCGGTAACCCACCATACTTAAACGTAGACGACACATGGGGCAAGGCTGATATTCGTTTGGCGGCCCTGAAAACGCAATACCCATCCATATACAATGACAAGACAGATATTCTCTTCTATTTCCTAGCAAAGGCTGTGCAACTTTCACGAGGCTACGTGAGTTTCATCGTCTCGCGAGCTTTCCTGGAAGCGTACAAAGCGTACAAAGCGGACAAGCTGCGCAAATATCTCCTGACTCGAACTGCCATCTGCGAAATAGTAGACTTTCAAAATTTCTACGTTTTCGATGGCGTTGGAATTACCACCTGTATCATTACGCTCCAACCGGGAGCCGTTTCCAATGTAGTGCAATCATGGAAGCTATTACCTGCAAGATTGCCGTCCTTGGACCTTTCTAAACATCTGCCAATTGCCAGCGTTTTCGAGTCAGTGAAGGTCAAGCAGTCATCCCTGGCTACTTCCCCGTGGGCTTTTGTTTCTCCGGAGATTTCTCGTCTGAATAGCAAGATCGACCATACAGGAATACCTTTGGTTGATGTGTTAACAATCGGACAAGGGATGCAGACTGGGGCGAATGATGTTTTCGGGGAACGTAGCAAGGCAGAAATAACAAAGTGGGCAGTTCCAGAGGGCGCATTCTTCAAGCGTGCAACGAACTCCGACATTCAGCGCTTCTCCATTCGTGACCGTGGAGAATATGTCCTATACGTGGAAGATGTGGCCTCCTTTTCGGGACTCCCAAAGGGCGTACAATCCCACCTTCTGAAACATGCCGACTCGTTAAGATCTCGGGCCGCATTCAAGCGGGGAGACTGCGACTGGTGGCGGTTTACGTGGCCGCTTCACAAGGAATACTACAATCGGAGAAGGATACTATGTCCCTACTTAGCTAATTCCAACCGTTTTGCGATTGATGGTGCCAACGAATTCTTGGGGCTGACCGACACGACGGTTCTTTTTGAAAATTCCCAAAAAGAGAGTCTACTGTATTTGCTCGGGTTGCTAAACTCTCGACTTCTAACATTCAGATTCAAGAGTATCGGAAAATTGAAGAGCGGGGGGATCTATGAGTATTTCTGGAACAGCATTTCAAAATTACCCATCCGTATGGTTGACTTTGCAGATGCAGAGGACAAAGCGGCCCATGACCGCATAGTAAAGCTGGTCGATTCGATGTTGGCACTGCACAAACAACTTATGTCGGCCAAGTCAGAAGCCCCGCGCGTGGCGATTAAGCGTCAGGTCGAAGCGACCGACCGCGAGATCGACGAATTGGTCTTTGGCCTATACAGTCTGACCAAAGAGGAAATCGCTATCGTAGAGGGCGAACAAGGTGAGTGACACAGTCTAACATGAGAACCTGTTCGCAACGCCTGCTTCCGGTAATGCTTGCTGTGGTTTGTCTTGCCGCGCTGCCGGCGTGCAACCGCACGGAGGGCCCGCCGCGCCCGCCGGCGGATGGCGTCTATCGCCTGCCCCTGACCGATGGCCCCAAGACGCTCGACCCTGCCCGCTTCACCGACGTGGATTCCGAAGGGGTGGCCCGCCGCATTTTCAGCACGCTGGTGACGCTGGACGCGCAACTCAAGCCCGCCCCCGATCTGGCCGAAAAGTGGGAAGTCTCCCCGGACGGTCTCTCCTACACTTTCCAACTGCGCAAGGGGGTGCTGTTCCACAACGGCCGCGAGTTGACCAGCGCCGATGTGCGTTACTCCTACGAGCGCCTGCTCCGCAAGAGCACGCTCTCCCACCGCGGCTGGGTGGTCGAGCCGATCTCGGGATCCAGGGAACTGCGCGATGGCACGGCGGACAGCCTGTCGGGTCTGGAGACGCCCGATCCCTTCACGGTGCGCATCCGCCTGACGGAACCATTCGAGCCGTTCCTGAGCTTCCTCGCGATGGGGAGCGCGGCCATCGTCCCGAGGGAGGAGGTCGAGCGCCCGGGAAAGGACTTCGGGTTGAACCCGGTCGGGAGCGGCCCGTTCACCTTCGTGCGCTGGCGCGAGAATGATGTGATCGAACTGGCGCGCAATGAGAAGTACTACGCCGGGCCCGCGCCGCTGGCGGGGCTGAGGTTCCGCATCATCAAAGAGCCGCTGGTGGCCTACCAGGAGTACCTGGCCGGCAATCTGGAGCATTGCGCGGCGCCGGAGGCGTACCTGGGAAGCATTCGCCAGGACCCCGGTCTGGCCGCCCAGTTGAAATCGGTCGCAACGCTGAGCACGTACTACGTCGGCATCACGATGACGCACAAACCCGCCGGGGAGAATGTCCACTTGCGCCGGGCGATGAACTACGCGGTGGATCGCGAGTTCATCTGCAACAAGATACTGGGGGGCACGCACGTGCCGGCCAAGGGACTCCTACCGCCCGGGCTGGCCGGTTACGATCCGGCGCTGGCGGGGTACCGTTACGACGAGGCGAAGGCGCGCGAGGAGTTGACGGCGGCGGGGTACGGTCCCGGCGGCAAGGATTTGCCGGAGATGACGCTCTACTACAACAGCCGCCCCCCGAACCCGCAGGTGGCGCAGGCGGTGCAGAGCGACCTGCGCCACGCGGGAATCCCCGTGCGCCTGCAGCCGCTGGAGCTGGCCGCGTTGCTCGCGGCGACGAACAAGGGTGAGCCGGACCTGTTCCGGCTGGGTTGGGTGGGGGATTTCCCGGACGCGGACAATTTCCTGTTCATCTTCCACAGCGCGCGCTTCGGGTCGGCTGGGAACCGGGCACGTTACGCGAACCCGGAATTGGACACTCTGCTGGCGGAATCGCGCCGTGAGCCGGATGCCCAGCGACGCATGGCCCTGCTGCGGAAGGCGGAGGAGATGATCGTCGCCGACGCCCCCTGGATTTTCCTCTCCCACGCGCAGACGAACCTGCTGGTCAAGCCGTATGTCTCAGGCTTCACCCTCAGCGCGATGGATATGGGGCCATCGGTGAACAGGGTGGACTTTCATAAAGTCTCCTTCACGGAGGCGCCGCGCGCGACGCCATGAGCGACCCCACGATGCCGGCGCCCACTCCTGAGAAGAAGCCGAACCGCCTGATGCGCCTGCTGGCGGCAGTCGGCGCGCATGAGCTGCGCACGTTGCTTCTGCTGGCGCTGATCAGCGCAGGGATCTGGGGGTTCATCGCGCTCGCAGACGAGGTGGCCGAGGGGGATACGCAGAAATTCGACACGCGCGTGTTGCTGGCGCTGCGCACGCCGGGCAACCTGGCCGATCCCATCGGCCCCTCCTGGGTGGAGGAGGGCTGCCGCGACCTGACCGCCCTGGGCGGCACGATCGTTCTGACGATGCTGACGCTTTTCTCCGCCGGGTTCCTGCTGCTCCAGCGCAAGAGGCATGCCGCGTGGCTGCTGATGGGAGCCGTCGGCAGCGGATTCCTGGCGAGCACGGCGCTCAAACTCGCCTTCCACCGCCCGCGCCCGGACATCGTCCCGTACCTGTCTCACACCTATTCCACCAGTTTCCCCAGCGGACATTCCATGATGTCCGCGCTCACCTACCTGACGCTGGGGGCGATCCTGACGCGCGTGGTCTCGGGGAAGATACTGAAGGCATACCTGCTGCTGACGGCAATCCTCCTGACGTTCCTCGTGGGTTTCAGCCGCGTCTATCTGGGGGTGCACTGGCCGACGGACGTGCTGGCCGGCTGGACCTGCGGCGCGGTCTGGGCGGCGCTTTGCTGGCTGGCGGCGCGCTATCTGCAGCGGCACGGCGAGGTGGAGTCCGCGGGAGAGGAAGCGCCGCCTCACACGTAGATCATCTTGCGCGTCATCCCGCCGTCGACGACATACCCCGCGCCGGTGATGAACCCCGCCTCCGCGCCCGCGAGGAACCAGGCCAGTGCGGCGATATCCTCCGGCGTCCCCACCCGCCCGCACGGGTGCTGCGCATGGTCCGCGCGCGAAAGCTTCGCCGCGTGGCGGCGTGAGCTCTTCTTCCACTCGCTCGTCTCAATCCATCCCGGCAGGATGCAGTTGACGCGCACGCGCGGCCCCAGCGAGACGGCCAGAGCGTGCGTGAGGGCCAGGATTCCCCCCTTGCTGGCGCTGTACGCCTCGGTGCCCGCCTCGGACATGAGCGCGCGGGTGGAGGAGATATTGATGATGGCGCCGCGCCTCTTCGCCAGTTCCGGCGCGGCGTGCTTGGCGCAGAGGAAAGCGCCAGTGAGGTTGGTCCCTATGACGCGGTTCCATTCGGCCAGCGTCATGCGCGCCAGCGGCTTGCCGTTCATGATGCCGGCATTGTTGACGAGCGCGTCGATCCGCCCGAACCGGCTGCGCGCGCGGCGGAGCAGTTCCTTCACGTCCGACTCCTCCGCCACGTCCACCCGGATGGGCAGCAACTCCCCCGCCGTACGCAACTCGGCCGCCGTCTCGCGCGCGGCGGCAAAGTCGATGTCTCCCGCAGCAACCGCCCACCCCTCCCGCAGAAAGCGCGCGCAGATCGCTTTGCCGATGCCCTGCGCTCCACCTGTGACAACCGCCACTTTTCTGTTCGTCATGGAGTTCTCCGTTCACTTTGCGAATGGACTGCCCGGGCATCTCGGCGTCTCATAATGCCTGAATAGCCGCCCGCCTGCAAGGGAGTTCACGTTCCGCGCCGCGGCGCGGGGGAGCAATCGGAAGAACAATCGATTATCGCGGGTTAAATAACCCGCGCCACCCCTGAAAGCGTTTCCCGCGCATTGCACGCGCAAGTCGGGGAATCAGTTCCCCATCGCGTCGGCGGCGAGCAGATGCTTCTGGAACCACTCCGCGGCCAGATCGGCGACCTTCTCCAGGGCCCCCGGCTCCTCAAAAAGATGCGTTGCGCCGGGGACGATGGACAGTTCCCGCGGACAGGTCAGCTTCTCGAACGCGTGGCGGTTCATTTCGAGGACCGCATGGTCGGCCCCGCCGACGATCAGCAGGGTGGGCGCGATGACGCGATGAAGGACTGGTATTGCCATGTCGGGCCGCCCGCCGCGCGAGACGACCGCCCGAATTTCCTCAGGACGCTCGGCGGCGCCCTCAAGGGCCGAAGCGGCCCCCGTGCTGGAGCCGAAGCAGCCGACGCGCAGCCCCTGCGTGCGCGCGTCGCGCAGCACCCAGTCGAGCGCCAGCAGGACGCGCCCCGTGAGCAGCGGAATATTGAAGCGCAACTCCGCGGTGAAGGAATCGTAGTCCTCCTCCTTCCGGGTGAGCAGGTCCATCATCAGCGTCGCCAACCCCACCGCATGCAGCCGCCCCGCGACGAATTGGTTGCGCGGGCTGAAGCGGCTGCTGCCGCTGCCGTGCGCAAAGAGGACGATTCCCCCCGCCTGCGGCGGGATCACCAGGCTGCCGTATAGGTCCTCCGGCACCGCGCCGATGCGCACTTCCTCCCCCCGATGCAAACTTTTCAACATAGCGCGCTCCCATCACAAGACGGCTACTTTGCCGGAGAATCCGCTTGACGCCGCGTCCTCCGCCCCCTCCGCGCGGTGCGCCGCCGCTTCAGCGCGCGCCACTCTGCACGCGTACTCGGCTGGCGGCGAGCAATTCGAGCACCTCCTCGTCGGTGGTCTGCTCGAAGTCCTGGTACCACGCGCCGATGGCGCTGAAATCGGAGCGCACGGCGGGGCAGATCAGTTCGTCCACCTCCTCACGCAGGCGGCTGACGGTGTCTGTCGGGGCGACGGGAACGGCCAGGATGAGTTGCCGAGGGACCGCGGTGCGGGCGTAGCGAATGGCGGCGCGCGCGGTGCCGCCGGTGGCGAGGCCGTCGTCCACGAGGATCACGCTCTTGCCGCGAATCTCCGGCTCCGGGCGGTTCCCGCGATAGAGCCGGACGCGCCGGTTCAGTTCGGCGCTCTCGGTCCCGACCACGTCGTCGATCTCCTGCGGCGTGAGCCCGAGCATCTGCACGGTGTGATGGTCAACGTACCGGACGCCCTCGGGCGCGATGGCGCCGAACCCGAATTCCGGGTTCATCGGCGCGCCGAGCTTGCGCACGACCAGCACGTCCAGCGGCGCGTCGAGCGCCCGCGCGATCTCGCTGCCGACCACCACGCCGCCGCGCGGCAGGGCCAGGACGAACGGCTCCGCGTCGCGGTATCGAAGCAGAAGCTGCGCCAGTTTCCGCCCGGCGTCCAATCGGTCGGCGTAGAGCATGGAGGTCACTCCTCAAGGTCGGTGTGCGGAGCGTGCTTGAAGCGCATGACGCGGGAGACGCGCACCACCACTTCGTGCTCGACCTGCGGGATGGCCGGCTCCTCGATGCGCGGGTCGAAGCCGTCCAGGACGCTCTCGTCGATAATCTCCTCCACCTCGCCGAGCAACTGGTAGCCGTCGTCGGTGGCGCGGTCCCACGCCACGAGGGAGATGCGCGGGTTGCGCCGAAGGTTCTCGATGGTGCGCGGACAGAACCAGGCCCCGACGGTCACGCGCCCCGGCCGCCCGCGCGCGATCTTCCCCGCCGCCGCCAAATGCGGCACGCCCCCCTCGTCGCTGGTGGCGACGAAAATGTGCTGCAACTTCTCCCCCAACCCAACCGCTGAGTCCAGCAGCGCCTGCTTCATCGGAACCTCCCCAGGGTGCAATGGTGGCTACAAGCCCTGACTATAGTTTCCTACGGGGAAGCGTTGTATTCAATAGGAGTTAAAGAAGCCGGAGAACCATTCGTTTTCTTGGGGGGTACGGTCAAGAATGAGCGGCTGCGTGGCAGTCGTTCACAACACTGGAAAGGGAGAGTTGAGCACCATATCTATTGGTTTGGAGGCAATGGAGGCAACGTGTCCTGCAACGCCGGACCAGACGACGTGCATTGTTCTGGTGCAACCGTCCTCTGAATTTCCGTGCGCAAATTCTTAAGCATGGTTGGGAATGTTTTGATCATGTCCGCATATACGGTTATTCCAATTTGGATTCGATGATCCGGCTCAATGTGAATGTCCTCCTTCTTGCTGAAGGCCCGCTGAAGAAACCTAAAACCCCGCTCAAATTCCTCGATTACAGGATCCTCCATAAATATCTGGTGTTTCCGAAAATGCACGTAGAATCTAACCATAGCGTCACACGCGGCTTGTTTCCTCTCTCCGTCGGTCGCCTTGTCTGAATCCCAGTCCGGGAAACAGTAGCGAAAGACACTGTTGTGAAGATCAATGAACAGGGCATAGCATTCCTTGATAGCATCCACTGAGCATTGATGATATCTACTGAAGCGGATTAGGGCAGTTTGATTAAGGCGTTCCAAGGCCCTGTCATGACGATGGAGTTCTTTCTTGATCCAGTACGTCAAGAAGAGCATGAGCAATACGTTGGTGGAACCTATTACAGTGAGTACAACCTGCCAGAGTCCATTCATTTTATGTCCCCACAACAACCAGCCCCACCATGGGACTAGGTAGCCGCTAGCGACTCCGCGCAACGCGCCGCTTGCGTATCCGCCCGAGCCGAAATACTTGGCGTTGCACTATCGCTCAAGACGGGCGCACTGTCAAGCTACCCCAGGGCATTGCCCTGCGCCGGAAGGGCCCGCATCTGCGGCGCTTGACGGCGAGACGGTCACCGCACAACCAGGTGCGCGTCGGTCCGAAACGGCCCCTGAGCCCCCGGCTGTCCGTGCACAGCCGAGGGCGGCTGTGCCACATGAACTTCCGACCAGTCCCGAAAACAGCAGCGCCCCCTCGACCCGCGGTCGAGGAGGCGCTGTGCGAACGGAACCGAAAGCGTGACATAGAACGTCAGCTCTTGGCGACCAGGTCGGTCAGAGTGCCCACCACGTCGCGGTCGAACTTCTCGGTGAAGCTGCCCCACTCCGCCGCGTAGCGATAGACGGCCATGGCGGCGAGTTTTTTGGTGAGGACGGCGTCGCGATAGGCGCACAGGTCCGGCTGGCTGAGGGTGCGAAGCGCCTTCTCCACGCCCACCCGGCTCATGAGCGCGCCGGGGACGTAGGCGTTGAGGACGGCGGTCACGATCTCCTTGTGCTTGAGGATGACGTTGAGCTGCGCGTACAGCTTGTCCTGAAGCGCGTAAAGCTGCTCGCTGGTCTGCACGGAGAGACGGTACAGCGGGGTGCCGGTCTTCGCGTGCAGCGCCAGAAGCATCTTCGTCTCGGCGATGGCGTTGCGCTCGACGAGCTCGAAGACCGCGCGGATGATCTCCGCCTTGGCCTTGGGGTCCTTGACCATCACCTTCTCGTAGTTGTCCCCCAGCAGGAAGGCCGCCAGCACTTCGGAGATCGAGCTGCTGGTGACGCCCCCCTTGTTGGCCGAGGAGTCGCGCATCTGGATGATCTTGCTCTCGCGGGCGATGGTCTCGCGCGCGGTGTCGTCGAAGAAGACGTTCGCCCCTTCGGTGATCACGCGCAGTTCCTTGAAGAGCGAGAGGAAGGTGTGGACGTTCTCCGCGTTGATGGTGTCCTTGAAGCCGCCGCAGGGGATGAACGCCTGGATGTTCGCCTCGGCGAAGTACTTGCGCATCGCCGGGTTGACCAGGAAGGTGCGGTGGAAGAAGGCGCCGTCTTCGACGACCGTGCCGTCGGGCAGCTTGGTCCCGGCGGAGTTGCGCAGGACCTTGAAGCCGCGGCGGCTGAGCTTGCCGGCCGGGAAGGCCAGGCTGTTGAGCCGCGGGCTGGTGTGGCGCGCCACGGCCAGTTCCATCAGCGTCTTGCGGTCGAGCCCCTGCGGATCGAAGCAGACCGAGCCGCTGTCCATGATCAGGCAGATCTTCCCCTTGTAGGACTGGATCTCGTTGCAGCCCAGGTCGCCGCCGGGGCCGCCGGTCATGATCATGTTGACCTCCGCCTCCTTCAGGCCGAGTTGGTCGAACATCGTGCGCAGACCGGCCATGACGCTCATCGTGGTCATGCCGCTGCAATCCACCGTGCCTTCCAGCTTGGCGACGATCTTCGCCATGTCGGCGCTGACGACCACCGGCGCGCCGTTGATCTGAAGCTCGGTGCCCTTCTCGCCGCGCGAGAGCAGGCCGAAGACCTTGCGCTCGTGGGTCAGTCCGAAGGTGTCGTGCGGAATGCCGATGCTCTTGCCGGTGGTGATCGTGCGCCAGTACTTATAGCCGCGCTCGCGGGCGCGCTCGGCCACGATGTCCATGAACGGCGCGGTGCCTTCGTCCGGCCCGAAGAAAATCATTTCCGGCTTGCCGAGGTAATCCACGATGCTCGGGTCCGGCTGCATGAGGTCCATGATCCCTTCGGTGTAATCGAAGGTGGCATAGAGTCCCTCGCCCGCGTACTCGACGCCCGGCACAAACACCCCCTTGGAACCGCTCTCGGCGATATCCTTGTGCTTGAGGCGCTGGGCGCAGGGGCCCAGGGCGTAGTTGAGCAGCGGCATTTCGTCGAGCTCGTTCTCGTAGTTGGCCGCGGTGACGCGGATCATGCGAAGCCCGCCGCGCGCCACATCCGCCGCGCGCATGTGCGTGCCGACCGCGTAGAAGCCGACGACGAAGAAGATCCCATGCACCTTGGCGGGGAAGACGAGCGGATCGAGGACGCCAGGGTTCAGGCGGAAGGCGAAGGAGCGCTTCGCCGGCTTGTAGAAGTTGGTCTTGAGCACGTGGGTGATCATGTGCGTCATGTACAGGAAAACGCCGCGTCCGGTGGAGTCGTCCACAAAGCAGATTTCCACCTTCTTGCGGAACGCGTCGAGTTCCTTCTCGATCGCCTGAGCCAGCGGTCGCTTCTTCAATTCCGGATTGAACTTGCGATCGAAGAGCCGGTAGAGCCACTTGACCAGGTCGGGCTGGCGGCGGATCGTCTGGGTGATCCAGCGGCGGGTGTACTCGGCGCGGTTCGAGTCGAAAATGCGCTTGGCCAGCGCGTCGCGAAGCTCCTTCTGGGCGAGGCCCCCCATGATCTCGCGCTCGGCGCTCAGCCCCTTGTAGATGAAGGTGTGCGTGAAGGCGTGCGCGGCGGTCGCGAAGAGATACTCCTCGAAGGAGAACTGACCGCTGACGTAGAGATCGCCGAGGTCCTCCGCCTGGATGGCCAGAAGCGCCCGCAGGCGCTGCGCGGCTTTCTGCATCGCCGGCTTCGGCGGCATGCCGGCCACGTAAAGCGAGCAGATGGATTCGACGCGGCCGCGCGGGTTCCGGTAGGTCTCCCAATACGCGCGGTTCAGAGTGATGCCCAGGTCGGACAGCATCCGGCGCACGACCGGCAGGGAGGAGTTCGTGAAGTCTTCCTTCATCATCACGCGCGTTTCGTTGCTCGGCTTGGCGGCGCTGACTTCGACCAGCGGAAGAAGGCTCTCGTTGCAGCGCTTCAGGAAGGATTCATAGCGCCAGCGCGTCTCCTCGGGAATCGCCGGGCCGGTGACGATCTGCGTGAACGCGAACGGAGATTCGCCCTCTTTCAGCTCCGCCAGCGGCTTGCACGCTTCCGGCCGCACGATGTAGGTGTAGTAATCCTGCTCCTTGCTGAAGTAGTACTCCACGCGGCTCTCGCTCATCGCCTCGTTGAGCACGCGCTCCATGTGGTCGCGGTTCTTGCCGGTGGCGATGCGGAACTGGACGCCACCTTCCAGGTCGAAGTGCACTTCCGAGACTTCGCTGCGCAGCACGAACGCCCCGTCCTCCACCTCCAGCGTGCCCGCGATGTGCCGCAGCAGGCGCTTCAGGTCGTCCTTGGAGATATTGCGGAAGAAATAGGCCGGCAGCCCGAGCCCCGTCAGCAGAATCCCCGCCGCGGCGTTGATCGCGTCCACCGCCAGCAGCTTTCCGCGCGACAGGTCCACGACGCACTCATACAGCATGCCCGCGTCCAGCCCGCTCCGGCTGGCCGCCGCGACGATGTCCGTCGTCTCCAGCGGACGATTGGCCTTCGCCATTGCATCCCTCTCTCTTCCTGAAACCCATGTGATGGACATCGCCCGAAACACTCAGTTCTTCAAATTATACCTTCCAGGCTGAACCGCGCAAGCACGGAGTGACTTCGGGCATCATAAAGTGTATGCTACGCTTATGACAGTTGTTTGTAGCATCGGGAGGCCCCTTGCGGATAGTCATTGACCCTCAGAGCCGCGTGCCCATCTACGCCCAGGTGATGCAGGGGATCAAAGAACTCATCAACCGGGGCCAATTGCCCGTGGGCCACCGCCTCCCAAGCGTCCGGCAGCTCTCCGACGACCTGCACATCAACCTGAACACCGTCGCGCGCGCTTATCGCGAACTGGCCGCCCTGGGGTTGCTCGACGTGCGCCGCGGCCGCAGCGTCATCGTCGCCAGCGCCAAGAGCGTGCCGGATGAACCCCGCCGCGAGAACGTTCAACTCCTTGCCGGCTGCCTGGTGAACGAGGCGGTTCTGATCGGCCTCGAACCGGATCAGATTCACGCGCTGGTGGATGCCGTCCTGAGGGGATTGCAGATATAGGGGTGACGCAAGGAGCGGGGATTCAACGCCCGGCGGTTGGTGCGGGCCGCTCCCCGGCCAGCTCCTCCGCCAGCCGCACGAGCCGCCGCCCGATCTGCGCTTTGGTGAGGTTGCGGAAAGGAAGCTGCGACCCGTTGCGGGCCATGATGAGGCCGGAGGCGCGCGCTGCGCCCATGGTCTCGGGCGAGTTGAGGAGGATGGCGTCGGCATTCTTCTTCACGAGCTTCTTCCGCGCGTTGCGGAGGGCGTTCTGGACTTCCAGAGCAAAGGCGATGATGACCTGCCGCTTCTTGCGCGCCCCGAGGGTGGCGAGGATGTCCACAGTCGGCTTGAGACGCAGCGTGCGGACGCCCGGCCCCTTCTTCGACTTCCCGCGCGCGCGCTCCACCGGCGTGTAGTCAGCCGGGGCGGCCGCGCCGATGAGGCAATCCACCTTGGGAAAGAGTCTGGCGCAGGCGCGGTGCATCTCCTCCGTGCTTGTGACGCGAATGAGGTGGACGCCCGGCGGCGGAAGCAGGGACACGGGGCCGCTGACGAGGTGGACCTGATGTCCGGCGCGCGCGGCGGCGCGCGCGATGGCGTACCCCATCCGTCCGCTGGAGGCGTTGCTCAGAAAGCGCACGTCATCCAGATGCTCGCGCGTGGGACCGGCTGTGATGAGGAATTTCATGACCGGAGCCCCGCAAGTCGAAGGGCGGGTGGGAGATTGGGCAATTGGGAGATTGGGTGATTAGGAAATTCATTCGTCATTGCCGTCTCTACTTCTTCAGCGCCTCTTGAATGGCTTTCAGGATATCGGGCACGTCAGCCAGCCGGCCGAGGCCGACTTTTCCGCTGGCCAGCCGTCCCTCGGCGGGGCCGACGAAACGGCAGCCGCGCTCCTGAAGAATTTTCACGTTCGCCTGGACGGCGGGGTGGCGGTACATGCTGTCGCTCATCGCAGGCGCGATCAGCGGCGGGCGCGTGATGGTGATGGCCATGCAGCTCAGCATGTCGTCGGCGATGCCGTGCGCCAGTTTCCCCAGGAAGTCGGCGCAGGCGGGGGCGACGACCAGCAACTCGGCCCAGTCGGCCAGGGTGACGTGGACCGGCTCGGGCAGCGGGGTGCGCGTCCACATGCTGGTGATGACGGAGCGGCGGGAGAGCGTCTCGAAGGTCAGCGGCGCGACAAAGCGCTGCGCGGCCTCGGTCATGATGACCTGAACGTCGGCTCCCCCCTCCACGAGCCGGGCGGTCAGATCGGCGACTTTGAACGCGGCGACGCTGCCGGTAACGCCCAGGAGTATCCGCTTGCCCTTCATGTGGCCGGCCTCCTACAAAATTCTCATACTCCCGATCACAGCCCGTCCCGCAGGGGCGCAGCCTGCTGCGTCCCTGCGCACCTGTCGAATACCGCCGTCCGCCGCATGGACAAGGCGACGCCTTGCCAAGCAGCCGACGCGCTGCGGCTTACTCGTCCTCGACCGTCTCCGTCAGGGCGCGGGGAGCGGCATCTTCGGCGCGCCACGGGCGAAGCAATTCAATCCGCCCTTCCTCGATTTCGCGCAGGGCGACCTCGAAGAAGTTGTTGGAGGGCAGGTCCACCAGCGCCGGCGAGCCCTTGACCAACTCGGACAGGCGCTTCTGCAGCAGTGCGGTCAGGCGGAACTTCCCGCCGACCTTCTGGGTCAGTTTCTCAAGACGGTCAACATCCATTGGCTTGCCTCTCCTCTTGCTGACGAATAAGGGAGTGAATCTCCGACACGGCACGTTCCAGATCGTCGTTTACTACGCGTGCGTCATAGTTCAGTCCGGCGGCCAGTTCCATTTCGGCGCGCTTGAGCCGGGTGCGGATGGCCGCTTCGCTTTCGGTGCGGCGCGCGCGCAGCCGCTCCTCCACCGTCTCCATATCCGGCGCGCTCAGAAAGATGCAGTACGCGCCGGGCAATTTCTCCATCAGCTGCTTTGCGCCGTTCACGTCGATCTGCAGCAGGATCACGCGTCCCTGGCCGACCGCGCGCTCCACCGGCCCGCGCGGCGTGCCGTACAGGCTGTCGAAATGCTCCGAGTGCTCGAGGAACTCGCCCCGCTCCAGCGCCTGCGCAAACGCCTCGCGCGTCATAAAGCGGTACTCGCGCCCCTCCTGCTCCCCCGCGCGCGGGGGGCGGGTGGTGGCCGAGACGGACACCTCGTAGCCGAACCGCTGCGCCAGAAGCCGGGCGACCGTGGTCTTGCCGGCCCCCGAGGGGCCGCTGATCACGACGGCCAGCCCGCGGCGCGCGCCAGATCCCATCGGCTTTTTCTCCCCAGGCCCGCCGACTATTCGACGTTCAGCGCCTGCTCGCGGAGTTTTTCCACTTCCGCCTTCACGTCCACGACCAGGTGAACCATCTCCGGGTCGTTGGTCTTGGAGGCCATGGTGTTGGCCTCGCGGAACATTTCCTGGACGATGAACTCCAGCTTGCGTCCGAAAGCCTCCTTGACGCTGGGGCCGGTTCGCACGAGCTCCAGGTGGCTGCGCATGCGGACGATTTCCTCGGAGATATCCGAGCGGTCGGCGAAGAGCACCAATTCCCGCCGGACGTCCTCTTCGGTGATATTCGATCCGATCCCTTCGAGCAATTTCGCCAGACGATCGCTGAGCCGCTGGCGGTACGAATCCAGCATGCCGGGGCTGCGCTCCTCCACTTGCTTGACCAGCCCCTCCACGACCTTGCAGTGCGCCATGAGGTCCTGCCAGAGGTTCGCCCCTTCGGTCTCGCGGCTGGCGACGAACGCGTCCAGCGCCCGGCGCAGGGTCTGCACGGCGGTGTCCACGACTCCCTGATCCAATTCGTCGGAGGCTTTCTTGCGAACGACGCCGGGCAATGTGATCAGCGCCGCGACCGGCACGGGGGCCTCGCCGGGCGCTTGAAGTTCGGCCAGCGACTGGCGATAGTAGCGCAAGGCGCTCTGGTCCAGGAGAAAACCGGTATCGCCGCTGACATCGTCGAGCGAAACTGAGACGCTGACGCTCCCGCGGCTGATCGTGTCGCGGACGATGCGCTCGAATTCCTGCTCCATTCCCTGCAGGCGCTCCGGCAGCCGGAACGTGATGCGCAGGCTCCGGTTGTTGACGGAACGGACCTCCGCGCGCACCTTGTACTGGCTGGCGCCGCCTTCGCTGAGCCCATAGCCGGTCATGCTTCGGATCATATCAGGCGCCTGGCTGCTTTCGACTGCCGGGTTTGACGGCCGAGGAGCCCTGTTTGCACAGCGGGCATTCCTCCGGCTTGTAGGTGGGCAGTTCCACCTTCAACGCGCTGGCGACGCGGCGCCCTTCAAAGCGCTTCGCGCCTCCGCGGTCCACGAGTGAGACGACCCCGACCACGACCGCGCCGGCCTTCTCGGCCAGTTCGACGATTTCGGCCGCCGAGCCGCCGGTGGTCATGACGTCCTCGGCGACGACCACTTTGTCGCCGGGGTTGATGCTGAAGCCGCGGCGAAGGGTCATGCGCCCGTCGTCGCCGCGTTCCATGAAGAGGCCGCGCGCGTTGAGGGCGCGCGCCAGTTCATACGCCAGGACAATGCCGCCCATGGCCGGGCCGATCACGGCGTCCACTTTCTGGCCCGCGAACTCACGCGCCAACTCCTTGCACAGATCGGCGCAGACTTTCGGATGCTGGCAGACGAGCGCGCATTGCAGGTACCCCGGGCTGTGCAGCCCGCTGGTGAGCAGGAAGTGCCCTTGCAGGAATGCGCCGCACTCCTTGAATACCCGAACGGCCTTCTCCTGGTCCATTACTTCCCTCCCGGCGCCGGAGCGGCCGGAGCGTGCTGGGCGGGGGCGGAAGGCATCGGCTCCGCAACCGGCACACTCTTGTGCCAGATGAGGCCAAGCCAGACGCACAGGATGAGGAAGAGCGCGCCCAGCAGCGCGGTGGCTTTCTGCGCCATGGTGGCCGCGCGCGTGCCGAACGCCTGCTCCACGCCGCCGCCGCCGAAGACGCCCGACAGCCCGCCGCCCTTGCCGCGCTGAATCAGGATCAGACCGATCAGCGCAATCGCCACGAAGATCAGCAGGAACGTCAGCACTCCAACCATTACCATGATGCGCTCTCCTTGAATTATCGCGTTGTCTTATGCCCGGGCAATCGCCAGGAAGGAATCCGCCTTCAAGCAGGCTCCGCCCACCAGGGCGCCATCCACATCCGGCTGAGCCAGAATCTCGCGGGCATTCTCAGGCTTGACCGAGCCGCCGTACTGGATGCGAATCGCCTGCGCAATGGCGGGACCGTACATCTGCTGGATCATTCCGCGAATCTCCGCGTGCACTTCCTGCGCCTGCTGCGCCGTGGCATTGCGGCCGGTGCCGATGGCCCAGACCGGTTCGTAGGCGATGGTCACCTTGCCGGCGGCCTCGGCGCTGAGCCCCTTGAACCCTTCGCGCACGTGGCGGCCAACCACCTCCATGGTGCGGTTCGACTCGCGCTCATCGAGCGTCTCCCCCACGCAGAGAATCGGGAGCAACCCGGCGACCAGGGCGGCGTGCATTTTCTTGTTGATCAGGGCGTCGGTTTCGCCGATCACGTGCCGGCGCTCGGAGTGGCCCAGGATCACGTAGGCGCAGCCGACGTCCTTGAGCATCGCGCCGCTGATCTCGCCGGTGAAAGCCCCCTTGGCTTCAAAGTACATATCCTGTCCGCCGAGGGCCACGCGGCTCCCCTTGAGGGCGGAGGCGACGGTCTGCAGGTAGACGAAAGGCGGGCAGATGGCGACGTCGGAGGGCAGAGAACCGGCCTCGCGCGCAATGGCCGCAGCCAGCTTGACGCCCTCCTCGGCGGTGGTGTTCATCTTCCAGTTGCCGGCGACGAACTTCTTTCTCATGTAGTCGCTCCCACAAGGCGCGGTGGAACCGGCTGTCCTCAGCCGGCTCGAACAACGCACATTTCAATTTCCTTCTCGCACAAGCGCGCTGGGACAGCGCGCTCCACCTCCCGGTCAGCGCGCGGCCGGGAACGAACCCAGAATCTTCAACTCGCTGCAACACTTGCGCACCTGCGCGAGGGTGCGCGCGATCTTCGGCTCATCGCGGTGCCCCTCGAAATCGATGAAGAAGCAGTAGTCCCACGCCTTGCGCTTCGAGGGCCAGGACTCGATCTTGGTCAGGTTCACCCGCGAGCGCTGGAACGGCAGCAGCAGCTCATGCAGCGCGCCGGGTTGGTCCTTGATGAAGCAGAGCAGGCTGGTCTTGTCGCGCCCGGTGCGCGGCGCCGGGGCCTGCCCGACGACATAGAAGCGGGTGATGTTGAACGGGTTGTCCTCGATGGCGCGGTGGAGAACCTGCAAACCGAAGCGCTCGGCGTTCTCCTCATTGGCGACGGCGGCTGCGCCGGCGTGGCGGGAGGCCAGTTCGGCGGCGTGCGTGCTGGAAGCGACGTCAATCAACGCCGCGCCGGGATACTGGTTCGCCAGCCAGCTCTTGCATTGTCCGAATATCTCCGCCTTGCTGTAGATACGGCGGACTTTTTCCGGCTTGCACCGGGCCAGCAGCGCGTGATGCACGCGCACCTGCACCTCGGCGCAGACCTTCAAGTCGGACTCCATGAACATATCCAGGGTCGCGCCGATCCCCCCCTCCGTGCTGTTCTCGATCGGGACGACGCCATAGTCGGCGCGCCCGCCGGCGACCTCGGCGAAGACGGCGTCGATGCTCCCCATCGGCTGCATTTCGACCTGGGAGCCGAATCGCCACTTCGCCGCGCGCGCGGCAAGGGAGTTCCATTTGACGGCGTTGGCGGCCTTTTCGCTGAAAGTGCCGCGCGGCCCGAGGAAGGCGACGACAATCTTGCGTTCGGCGGAGCGGCAGGCGCTGATGACTTCACTGAAGATGGCGCGAATGGCCTCGGGGGAGAGGTTCCCGAGCCGCGCGGAGAGTTCCTCCACGCCGCGCAGAACCTTCTCCTCGCGGTCGGGGGCGAAGACCGGCAGCCCCTCGCGATGCTTGATCTTTCCGATCTCGACCGCCATGTGCGCGCGATCATTCAGAAGCTTCACGAGCTTCTTGTCAGTCGCGTCAATCCTGGCGCGGAACCGGTCAATCTTCATGAATTCATGCCTAATAAGAGCGTCGAAACAGGCTAGGGACAGAGACAGATTCCCCCTCCCTGCCCGCGTCAGGGCGGCGCAATCCGTAACTGCCTCACCTATTTGACCTTATCAACGCAGTACGTCTCCTGCGACACTGCGCTGAATGAGAAAGTATAGCAAGCGGGGGCGGGGAAGTCAATTAAAACGGCATCTTGGGCAGGACAAACGCATCTAAAGAGCGCCGCAGGCTGTGGCGTCAGGGGTCTGGATCGCGATGCATGATTGTGATCGCGCTGAGCGCGATGGTTTGTGGAGTGCGGCGGCAACGACGCCGCTTTGGATGGCGCGGAGTCCGGCGCCCTCAGGGTGTAGCCCCGTGAGTCGTGCGCTCCGTCATAGCCAAAGCGCCGCCGGCGGCGGCGCACTCCACATTCTGCGGCGCTTTTTAGATGCGTTTGCCCCGCATCTCAGGCACGGCTCCAATGCAAGCCAGTATCCTTCTATTGGCCGCCGGGAATGCGAAACGCCCCAATTGGCGCGGCGCAACCCATCGCCACTCCGCGCAGGCGATGGCGCGGGGGCGGCCGCTCACCCAACCGCAGTCGAAGGGATGCAGAGTGACGCGGAAGTGGCTGTAGGCGTGACGGACTCTGGCCAGCGGGCGCAGGACTCGCACGCGCACGCCAAGCTCCTCGCGCACTTCGCGAACCAGGCACTCCTCCAGCGACTCCCCCCCCTGCTTTTTGCCGCCGGGGAATTCCCATAGCCCTCCGAGCAGCCCCTCCGGCTTGCGACGGTCAATCAGGATCTTGCCCCCCTTCCTGATAATCCCCACGGCGACGTCGTAATGCGGGATCGCCTTGCGCGCAACGCGCAGAGGAAGCTTCTCCTGCATCCCCTTTGCGAAGGCGCGGCATAACCCGCCAGGTGAACCGATTGGGCCGCGCGGAACAGCAAGGGCGCAGCATGCTGCTCCCCTACCATGCGGCACGGCCTCCGCCGGCATGCTTGTAGGGGCAAGGCATGCCTTGCCCCTGCAACGGATAGGCGCTTGCCGCAGCGGGCATCGGTCGCAATGCGGATGGGAGGGCATGCAGATCGTCGCGCCCAGGTCCATGAGGGCCTGGTTGAAGAAGCTCGCATGTCCTGCAGGGAGCAACTCTTCCGCGAGTTTCCAAAGCCGTTTCTGCGTACGGGCGGATTTCGGATTGGCGCGGATGAGGAAGACGCGGCAGAGGACGCGGATGACGTTGCCGTCCAGAACAGGCTCGTCGCGGTCGAAGGCGATGCTGCTGATCGCCCCGGCGGTGTAGCGCCCGATGCCGGGGAGCTTGCGCAGCGCCTCGGGTTCTTCGGGGAGCCGTCCGCCGTGCTCGGCCAGGACGATTTGCGCCGCGCGGCGCAGGTTCCGCGCGCGGCTGTAATAGCCAAGCCCTTCCCACGATTTCAGAACGCGCTCCATCGGCGCGCGCGCCAGCGCGCGCACATGGGGGAAGCGGCGCAGGAAGCGCTCATAGTACGGGATGGCGGTGGCGACCTGGGTCTGCTGGAGCATGATTTCGCTGACCCAGATGGCGTACGGGTCGCGGGTGCGACGCCAGGGGAGGTCGCGTTGGTGGCGGCGATACCATGCCAGCAGGCGGCGCTGGAGGAGGGCTTTGTTCAGCATGACGACTCCGCAGCCCTTGCGTTGGCATGAGCCGCCGAACGACGGGCCGTTCTTCAAGAGGCGTCGCTCAGACGACGTCCGCCGGCTTGCTCTGCGGGGGCCGGACGTGCGCCGCGTTCATGCCCAGGCAGCGCTTGGGGCATACTTCCACGCAATAGCCGCACACGATGCAGCGGTAGGGGTCGAGCGTCCAGGTCTTCGGCTCGCGCGTGACGGCGATGGCGTCGGCCGGGCAGCGCTTGGAGCAGATGCCGCAGTAGATGCACGTGTCGGGATCGATCTCCAGATGGCCGCGCGTGCCGGCGAACGGCTCGCGCTTCTCAAACGGATAGCGGCGCGTGGCCGGCTTGCCGAAGAGGTTGCGCACGATGTTACTCAGAAGGTTGGGCATGGTTACCTCTCCGTGCAACTGATGCACGGGTCGATGGACAGGGTAATCACCGGGACGTCGGCCAGTTGGCAGCCGGGCAGCATCATCAGCAGCGGCGGAATGTTGGCGTACGTCGGGGTGCGGATGCGGAGGCGTTCGAGGTTCTTGGTTCCGTTCGCCTTGATGTAATAGATCACTTCGCCGCGAGGCTGTTCGACGCGCGAGATGACTTCGCCGTCCGGGTTCCCCTTGACGGGCACGCTGATCGGCCCGGCGGGCATTTTCTTGATCGCCTGGCGGACGATGATGATGGACTGGTAAAGCTCACTCATGCGCACGTCGGCGCGCGCGTAGCAATCGCCGGCGGATTCGGCGATCCCTTTGACGCCCAGGTCGCCGTAGGCGGCATAGCCGGTCTCGCGCAGGTCGCGAGCGACGCCGCTAGCGCGCGCCACCGGGCCGACGGCGCCCAGATCCTGCGCCTGCTGCTGCGACAGCACGCCAACCCCCTTGAGGCGCCGCTTGACGCTGTAATCTCCCAGCATCACGGGGATCAGGTGGTCGAAGTCGCGCTGGAGATTCTCCATCGTCACAAGCACTTCGGCGAGCAGCTCCGGCGAAACGTCGCGCCGCACTCCGCCCACCATGCAGGTGCCGAGCATGATGCGCTGGCCGGCGGTCTTCTCCATGATGTCCAGCGCGCGCTCGCGGCTGCGCCAGAGCTGCATGAAGAGGTTCTCGAAGCCGAAGGAGTCGGCCAGCAGGCCGGCCCAGAGCAAGTGGCTGTGGATGCGGTGGATTTCGCTCCAGATCGTGCGCAGGTAGCGCGCGCGCGCGGGAACCTCCACCTTCATGAGCTGCTCGATCCCCTGGCAGTAGGCCAGCGAGTGCATGAAGCTGCAAATGCCGCACACGCGCTCGATGAGGTAGGGGTTCTGCAGGTAGTCCTTCTTCTCGGCCAGCTTCTCAATACCGCGATGGACGTAGCCGATGGCGGGGAGCGCCTCGATGACGGTCTCGTCCTTGAGCACCAGGCGCAGTTGCAGCGGCTCGGGCAGCACCGGGTGCTGCGGGCCGAACGGGATGATGGTTTTCTTGGCCATGTCAGCCCCCCTTCGCTGGCATCTGAGGGACGATCGGGACGGTCTTGAGCATGGGGGCGTTGGGAGCGCCCTCGGCCAGCAGCAGTTTCCCGCCGTAGTCGAGTTTCATTCCGGTGACCTCGATGCCGAACAGATCCTTGATTTCGTTCTCGACGATGACGGCGGAAAAGACCATACTGGAGATGCTCGGGAGCGTCTGCCCCTTGGGCAGGCGCAGCCGCAGATGGGACAACTGATAGTCCCGGTCGAAATGGTAAATGACGTCGAAGGCGTCCCCGGCGTCCAGGCAGGTCAGCGTGACGAAGCGATATCCCTGGGGCAGTTTGCCGGCGACGGCCTCAAGCAGTTCGTCGCGGGTGATCTCTTTCTGATTTGGAAGCATGTCAGGTTCCTTCCCCGGCATTGACCGGCGACGGCCGTTCCGTCAGGGTGGGCTTCTCGGCCGTCAGCGTGGCGTGGCCGCGGCGCTTCTCCTGCAGAATCGCGGCGGCGCGCAGAATGCCGTCGAACATCGCTTCGGGACGCGGCGGGCACCCCGGCACGAACACATCCACCGGAATCACCTTGTCCACCCCTCCCAGGATGTTGTAGCAGCCGGCATAGACGCCGCCGCTGGAGGTGCAGACCCCGAGGCCCACCACCACCTTCGGGTCCGGCATCTGATCGTACACGTTCTTCAGGACGCGGGCGTTGCGGTGGTTGACCGACCCGGTGACGATCAGCACATCGGCATGTTTCGGGTTGCCGACGTGCAACACACCGAAGCGCTCGGCGTCGTACATCGGCGTCAGGCAGGCCAGAAACTCGATGTCGCAGCCATTGCAGCTATTGCAGTTGAAATGGACGACCCAAAGGGACTTGGCGACATTACCCATTGACATGCCCTCCCGTCCGGCCCAGATACAGCCAGATGATGTTGCTCAGCGCCAGCAGGAGCGGCACGCTCCACATGAAGCCGACCATCCAGCGCGCGGTGAGACGCGCGAAGGCGTTGTCCAGGACGATCTCGCCCAGGAAGCAGACGGCGGCGATGGCCACGCCGATGCGCAGGTCGCAGGCGAAGAACAGCGCGGTGATCGCGAAGAGAGTCGATATCTCGCAGAAATGCGTCACTTCAATCAGCCCGAGGTAGGGGCCGGAGTACTCGATCGTCACGCCCTTGACGAGTTCCTGGTGGGCATGGTGCGAGGTGGCCACGTCGAACGGGGACTTCTGCAGCTTGATGGCCACGACCGCAAGGAACGCAAGGAAGACCAGCGGCAGGCTCATCAGCAGCGGGGTGCCGGCAGCGCCGATCTCGCCGACGTTGAACGTCCCCTTGCTCATGTGAATGCCCACCACCATCAGGATCAGGATCGGCTCGTAGGCGATCATCTGCATGATCGTGCGCTGGCTGCCGATGCGGCTGTACGGGCTGCGCACGGACATGCCGCCCAGGATCAGCGCAATGCTGCTGAAGGCGTGGACGAACAGGATCATCAGCATATCCTGCCCGAGCACCAGCAGCGTCACGACCAGCAGCATCAGCGCCAGGTGCAGGCAGGCGTAGATGATCTGGACGCGGTTGAGCACCATCGGCTCCTTGCCGAAGAGCTTGATCACGTCGTAGAACGGCTGAAGCAGCGGAGGTCCGACGCGCCCCTGGATGCGGGCCGTCAGAATGCGGTCGATTCCGCTCAGCAGGGCGCCGAGCAGAGGCGCGGCGACGACTGCGGCGGCGGCCAGCAGCGCGCGGCCGTGAGGCATCGCCAGAATTTCCTGGAAAGAGATCATATGGCGCCAATCATGCCGAACATGGTCAGGACTATCATCGCCGCCACAAGGTTCGCCCAGAAGGTCATGCGCGACTCGGAGAGAATGTCCTTCAGGTAAACGCTGGTGGACCAGGCGGTCTCACTCTTGTCCATCAGACTGCGGAAGTTGTAGGTGATGCCGGGGGCCTCGACGTTTTCGCCGCACAGGAACGGCGGACGCACCGAGGAGGGCTTGAAGCGCACCAGCGCGCCCAGCGCCGCCGCCAGCCCGACGCCCAGGAAGAGCAGCATCGGCCATTGCGTCAGCGCCGTCACCGAGCGCAGCGGCGCAAACGCGTGATCCGCCAGCGCGCCGGTGTTGGCAAATGAGCCTTTGACCAGCGGCTCAAGGTACGGCATCAGCGGCACCGCCGCGATGCCCGAGATCAGCACCGTCACCGCCAGTATGCCCATCGTGTAAATCATGGTATGCGGCAGTTTTTCGATGGTGTACTTCTCATGGTAGGAGACCGTCTGGATGCGCCCGATCCACTTGGCCCAGAAGAGCACCGTGAAGGCGCTGCCCAGCACGATCAGCACAAGCACCAGGGGGGAGTTGATGGAGGCTTCGATGGCCATCCATTTGCTCAGCAGCATGCCGAACGGGGGCGCCAGCATGCTGACCATGCCGATCAGCGCGATGATCGTGGTGGCCGGCATCTTGAACATGATGCCGCCCATATCCTCGATGTCGCGGCTGCCGATCTCCTGTTCAATCGCCCCCACGGACATGAACAGCAGTCCCTTGCTGACGGCATGGAAGCAGAGGATCGTCAGCGCCGCCGCGTAGGCCAGGGGAGTGTTGATCCCCGCGCAGGCGACGATCAACCCCAGGTTGGCGATGGTGCTGTAGGCAAGCACCCGCTTGGCGTTGCTCTGGCCGATCGCCAGCGCCGAGGCGCAGGTGAAGGTGAAAGCGCCGACCACGGCAATGATCGCGCTGAAGGTGGTTCCGGCGAAGGCGGGGCTCAGGCGCAGCACCAGGTAGGATCCCGCCTTGACCATCGTGGCGGAGTGAAGCAGCGCGCTGACGGGCGTGGGGGCGACCATCGCCCCGAGCAACCAGCTCTGGAAGGGCATCTGCGCGGACTTCGTAAAAGCCGCCAGGCAAAGCAGCGCCACCGGCAGCAGGATGATCCCGCCCGCTCCCCCGCCGGTGATGAGCGCCTGAAGCGTCTCAGCCCGACCGGAGGTGACGGTGACCAGGCAGGCCAGCCCCATCGCCGCGCCGCCGAAGCTGTTGATCAGCAGGGCGCGCGCGGAATTGCGCCGCGACGGCTCATCTCCGTTGTACCCGATGAGGAAGAAGGAGCAGAGCGTGGTCGCTTCCCAGAAGACCGACAGCCAGCGCAGGTCGTTGGCGACCACGAGGCCGTTCATCACTCCCAGGAAGCCGATCAGGAAGAAGAAGAAGGCGCCTTCGCCCGCCGAGGAGGGCTGGGCATGTTCCGCATGGCGGCGCATGTAGCCGATGGCATAGACGACGATGGCGGAGCCGACCAGCCCCACAATCAAGAGCAGGATGATCGCCAGCATGTCCACGTTGAAAGCGGGCCCGCCCGCCGGCGCATGAGGCAGCATCTCGCCGATGACGGCCAGCACCAGTTGCGCCAGCGCCAGCAGCCCGATCATCCAATTCCGGATGCGCACGCTGATCCAGAGAACGAGCAGGCCGAGCAGCAGTTCAAGAATCACCGGCACGCTGTCCCATGAAGCCGGCAGCTCCAGGGTGAAGCTCCCCCCGACCGCCAGTTTGACGCTGGCCACGGCCGTTATCAGCGCCGCCAACACCGCGCAGACGCGACGCGTTCGAGCGCTGGGCGCCACGAACGCAGCCGCCGCAAACAACAGCGGCGCCGCAATGAGCACCAACAAGAGCAGAGCATTCATATCAAAGCCCATTTATATTGGCTGACCGAAAGTGAACGCGGGCGCGGCCGCGGTGCCATTGCGCTGCGAACCGTCCGCGGTCCATCGCGTGGCGGGGAATACGCCGCAATACGCCTAAAAATGCATTTTACGAAGAATCGCACGGAATTGTCAAATACAGCACCATTTCACCATTTCCGCCCTGGGGGGCCCTCGTCAAGCCCAATGCAGGCCTGCCGCGGCTAAAAGGCCTCTCGGACGACACGGGACGATGCAACGGAAAGTACGGCCTCCCAACGCATCCAGAGGGTTGACAAGAAACGAATCCTTGTGGATAATCATCCCAAGTTTGGGCTCCACGGGCTTTGCAAGTGGAATCATTTTTCTGGACCTATCTGGAGGGTGGCTTGAAATGGCCGACATGAAGGCGATTGCAAACGGGATCATCAATGGCAAGCGCGAGCTGGTTGTGGACTTGGTTAAGAAGGCTCTTGCCGAGGGCGTCGGGGCTGAGAAGATCCTGAATGAGGGTCTCATCGCCGGGATGAACGAAGTGGGCCGCCGCTTCAAGGCCAATGAGTTCTACGTCCCCGAGGTGCTGATCGCCGCCCGCGCTATGTCGAACATCAAGGAGAAGGACACGCGCCCGGGCGCCATGGAAGTTCTGCGCCCCGCGCTCGAAAAGGCCGGCGTCAAGTCCCGCGGCAAGGTGATCATCGGCACCGTCAAGGGCGACCTGCATGACATCGGCAAGAACCTCGTCCTCATGATGCTCAAGGGCGCAGGGTTTGAAGTAATCGACCTGGAAATCGACGTCCCGGCCGAGAAGTTCGTCGAAGCGGCCAAGAGCAACGACTGCAAGCTGGTCGGCCTGTCGGCCCTGCTGACGACCACCATGCCGCAGATGAAGACCGTGATCCAGGCGCTCAAGGCGGCCGGCCTGAAGGACGTGAAGGTGATGATCGGCGGCGCGCCGGTGACCCAGAGCTACGCGGACGAGATCGGCGCCGACGGCTATGCCGCCGACGCGGCTTCCGCGGTGGACGTTGCCAACAGGTTGCTGAAGGTCGCCTGACGCCACACGCCTGCTCAAGCTCAAGCGGGAGAGTGTCTGCGGCTCCGGCCGCAGCGCTCTCCCCTTTTTTATCCGCAAAACGACAGGAACCATGAAGAAGACGAACGCACAACTGACGAAGCTCCTGCGCGAGACGCCGCTGGAGAAACTGGTGGACGTGGAAGTCCTTCAGCGCGTCCAGGACCGCCTTGCCGAGACGACCGGCATTTCGGCCATCATCCGCGACCTGAACGGCCGGCCGGTGACGCGCCCGAGTTGCCAGAACAAATTCTGCCGCCTCGTGAACAACTCGCGCGCGGGTGAGAAGAGCTGCCGCGCCAGCAACGCGCGCGCCGTCCGGCGCGCCGCCGAGGAGCACCGCGTCGTCAAATACGTCTGCCACGCCGGCCTCTCCCAGTTCGCCGCGCCGATCGAAGTCGAAGGCGTCTGCGTCGGAACCATCGTCACCGGCGACCTGCCGGAGGGCCAGGCCACGTTCCAGCGCATCCCGGAGCTCTCCCGCAAAATCGGCGTCTCCGAGCGCAAGATGATCGACGCGCTTCAGTCCCTCAAACCCTGGTCCGAGGAGGAGCTCTCCCGCACCATCAGCCTGCTCGTCACCATCGCCAACACCCTGGCCAGCCTCTTCTACCAGGGGGCGGAGCTTCGCGCGAAACTGCGCGAAATCAGCGGGCTCTACGAAGTCAGCAAACTGCTCACCAGCACGCTCGACCTGGAGGGCGTCCTCCAACTGGTCGCCAAGAGCGCCACGCTGCTCTCCGGCGCCAAAGGCTGCTCGATCCGCCTTCTCGACGCGCAGGGGAAGGTGCTGGTGATCAAATCCTCCTACAACCTGAGCCAGCGCTACCTGGACAAGGGGCCGGTGGTGCTGCAGAAGAGCGGCATCGACCGCGCCGCGCTCGCCGGCGAAGTGGTTCAGATGGCGGACATGCTGCACGACCCGCGTGTCCTCTATCCCAAGGAAGCGGCGCGCGAGGGAATCCGCTCCGGCATCAGCCTGGGGCTCATCAGCAAGAAGCGCCCCATCGGCACGCTGCACCTCTACAGCGCCGAGCCCCGGAAATTCGACGCCGACGAGGTGCAGGTGCTGCGTTCCCTGGCGAACCAGGCCGCGGCCGCCATCGACAACGCGCAGCTCTACCAGCAAAGCCTCGAAAAGCGCCGGATGGACCGCGAATTGCGCGTCGCCGGACGCATCCAGGAGCAGTTGCAGCCGAAGCACGCCCCCCTCCTCGACGGGTACGACCTTGCCGCCGCCGGCTTCCCCTGCGGCGAAGTGGGGGGAGATTTCCACGACTTCGTCTCGCTGCCCAAGAACCGGCAGGCCATCATCATCGCGGACGTCGTCGGCAAAGGGATGCCTGCGGCGCTGCTCATGGCCAGCACGCGCGGCGGACTGCGCGCGCACCTGGAGAACTCCACCGTCCCCAGCCGCGTCGTGCGCCGCCTCAACCGCAACCTCTGCCACGACACCCGCAGCGGGCAATTCGTCTCCCTCTTCTGCGGCGTGCTCGACCCGAAACGGCACAGCCTGCTCTACACCAACGCCGGGCACAACCCCCCGCTGCTCCTGCGCCACGGCCGCGCCACGCCGCTGGAAGCCGGCGGGCTCGTGCTGGGGGCGGATGACACCGAGAACTACGAACAGGCCGAGGTGCAACTGCGCTCCGGCGACCTGGTGCTGCTCTACACCGACGGCGTCACCGAGGCGCTCAACGCCGACGAGGAAATCTTTGGCACCAAGCGGCTCATCGCCCTTCTTCGCCGGATGGGGAAAATTTCCTCCGCCGAGATCATCGTCCGCCTGATCAACGAAGTCCACCAGTTCACGAAGAGCACGCGCCAAAGCGACGACATCAGCATCATCGTCCTGCGCGTGCTGTAACTGGGCTTTCCTCCCCGGCCCTGTCGAGGTTCCCGTGATCGCGTTAGGCGTCATACTTGGACTGGTGGCGGCGGCCTTCCAGTCGTTCTGCTACCTCTATACGCGCCTCTTCCTGTCGCGGCCGGGGTATCGCTCCGGGGCGCTGTTCGCACTGTCGCATGCGTGGATGGGGCTCTTCGCGCTGGTGTTGCTGCCTTTCGTCTTCAACGGCGCGCAGGTGGCGCGCGTCTCCGTGTACCTCTGGCCGCTGCTGGGGGCCGTGGGCTTCTACATGGCGGGCCAGTTGTGCCTGTTCCAGGCGGTGAAGGCGGCGGACGCCTCGCGGATTTCGCCGCTGCTGGGGCTGAAGATCCTCATCCTGGCGATCATCACCGTCACGCTGTTTCATAACGCGCTCACCCCGCTGCAATGGCTGAGCGTCTTCATGTGCCTTGGGGCGGCGCTGGCGCTGAACTACTCCGGCGGCGGCGCGCTGCCGGTGCGAAGCATTCTGGCGGTCCTCGGCGCGTGCGTGGGGTATTCCTTCAGCGACCTGTGCATCGTCGTGCTGGTGCAGGCGCTGTCGCCGGAAAACGGATTGCGCGGCATCCTGCTGGGCGCGAGCCTGACGTACATCCTCTGCTCTGTGGTGGGGATCGCGATGGTCGGGATCGGGGACGCGGAGGACCGCACGCCGCCGAAGTGGCGCGCCGCCCTGCCGGTGGCGATCACCTGGTTCGCCGCGATGGTCTTCCTGTACATTTCGCTGCGCCAGGTCGGCGCGGTGTTCGGGAACATCGTGCAGTCCGTGCGCGGCCCCTTCTCCATTCTGATCGGGATGGCCATCGCCGCGCGGGGGCACATCGCATTGGAACGCCCGGTGACCCGCTGGGTGCTGATCCGGCGGCTGGCCGCAGCGCTGCTGATGTGCGGGGCGATTGCGCTGTTCGCTCACGAGCGCGCGCGGGTGGAGGAGAAGGCGAAGGCGGAATGCAGAGCGCAGAACGCGGAAATCAGAATGCCGAATTCAATGGCCGGCCACAACTAGAGCATATTAAGAAATACTGTGGCCTTATCCGCGGTTATTTGGTAGACTGCGGACATGAAAACTCTATCGATCGACCTGCGCGAACGGGTTCTCGCGTCGTATGACACGAAAGAAGGAACCCGCCAGGAGATTGCCG
>CAIUPP010000078.1 GCA_903901045.1 uncultured Planctomycetota bacterium | reverse complement strand
TGTGAAACCGGTTTGCTCTGATGAAACCATCGTGACGGCGTGTCGCTCTTCGTGTGGTCGAGGTGGGGACACAAAACTTTCCTTTGGAAAGTATTGTGTCCCCACCGGCCCGGCCCGCCAACCGGGATGATTTCAACAGAGCAAAACCGTTTCTAATCCATTGACTGCGCCGTCACTCCTTCGGCGGTACGCGCTAAACTGCGGCTGCCAGCGCCATGGCTTTCGCCATCTCGTTGAGCATCAGGCGGCGGATTCCTATTGCTGCCCGACGGGGGCCTGCAGCGTGAAGCGGCAGCCTTTTCCGGGGGTGCTGTCAACTTCAAAACGCCCGCCGATCAGGTCCAGGCGCTGACGAATGTTGAAGAGGCCCAGGTTGTCGCCGGTGTGCCCGGCCGTGTTGCCCTGCAAAGTCGCGCAGCCCGTTCCTTTGTCCTCGACCACAATCTGAATCTGGTCGCCGACCCGCTGCACTTGCACGCTGGCGTCGGTCACTTTTGCATGCTTGGTGACGTTGAAGAGGAGTTCTCGAACGGCGCTGAAGAGCATCAGCCGGGTCTGCTCATCCCCAGCCTCCAATCCTTTATCCGACGCCGTCAGGCGGATCGTCAGCCCATGCTTCTGATGCATCCACTGCCCCAGCCATTCCAAGGCCGGGACGAGACCGCCTTCAAAGAGAACCGGAGGACTCAACTCGACCGCCAGCGTTCTTGTCTGAACTATCGCCTCGTTGAGAATACCGGTCGCTTCGCGAGCGGTCTCACGGAGCTGTTTTTGATTCATTGCCGTGGCCAGAAGGGCGATCTTGAGCTGCGCGCCCACAAGCAATTGCTGAACGTGGTCATGAAGCATCTCCGCAAGCCGCTGCCGCTCACGCTGTTCGGCATGAGTCAACTCCAGGGCCGTGCTCTTGAGTTGGGCGGTGCGGAGTTCGAGCGCTTCCTCCGCCTGCAGACGGCGCAGAACTTCCTCATGGAGATCCAGCCTCGCCTGCGCCAACTTCGCGACGCACTCATTGATCAGTCGGTCACGCGGAGCATCGCTGTGCGCCCGATCGCCTTGTTCTGGCATCATTTTCTCCTTAACGCGTTCGCACAAAGCACCACACCACGCCGCCGTACGCCGACTCGCAACCGTCAAGAGCGTCATCCAAGCCCACGCTTATCTTGTGAACGACGTAGATATAGAGTTCGACCGAGCCGTACTGCGCCCAATCCACGCCGCGGTTCACCGGCGCGGTCACGGCCAGGGGGACGAATGGGCCCGGCCATGGCACGAGATGGCCCGCCCCGGTATTCACTTCGCCCAGGGTTTCCTGCACCCAATCGGTCAGGTAGATCACTCGCAAGACGGCCAAGTACGATATGGGGTCGGTCGGAGCCCAGATGATCTTGGTGGCGCCGCTCAGCAGCGTGATTTTCTCGAGCCCCAGCGCGTAGAACAGTCCGCCCACGACGCGCACCGGCGCGCAGTCCGGGAGTTGCGCGTAGTTGTTCTTGATCCACTCGATGCCGTTCTCGATTGGGTGACCGGGCGGCCCCGGCGTCACGCCGTCAATCCCCATGTCCAGCCAGTGCACGACCTCCCCCTCCGTGAGCCCGACGGCGTTATCCTTGATCTGATGCAGGTCCCAGTTGGACTGGGAATCGTGGACCAGGATGTACGCGGGGTATTTGACGACGCGCACGTTGCCGCCTTCCGCCGATCCAACGACCAGCGGCGGCGGACGCACCACTTTGAAGGCGCAGCCCGCGCTGCCCAGCAAGAGCAGGGCCGCGGCGACCGTGCAGGAGCAGTTTGTCAGGATCCGGACGTTCACTGGAGACCCTCCCAGATTTCACGGATTGGACGGCCGTCCATCTCCGCGCTGTTCGGGTCCCGGCCCATCATCTGAAGGACGGTCGGCATGATGTCCACCATCCGGTGCGGCGATTCTATGATCACGCCTTTGCGGATTCCCGGCCCGGAAACGAAGAGGCAGTTGTTGGTCGCCTCGCGGAAGGCCATGCCGTGGCGACTGCCGAGCGTGTCCTCATGCACGTTGGCCAGGTTGATCTTCGGCTCGAACACCCACCCCTTGCTCGCAAACAGCAGGATGCCCGGTTGAGAGGGGACGGGCGAGTCTTTGGTCACGGGGCCGTCCCACCGGAAGTAGAGGTTCAGGGAGTTAACGCACCCGGGATATTCCGTTCTGTAGGTCGCCTGCAGCCACTCCGTGCCGGTGTGATAGCCTGCCATCCAGCGCGGCACGTTGCGGACTTCCTTGCGGAACGCCTCGCTGTCCAGATACCCCAGCGGGTCGCCGGTGGTAATGGGTTCGACCGGCTGGCCGGTCTCGTAGTGGCGCACCGGTTCATATTTGAACTCGAAGATGCCGTCGGCGTTGAGGCGCGCGCGGATCAGCGCCTGGCGGTCCATGGTCTTGTAGAGCAGCACGGTATCGGCGTCCACCTTCGCCACGGCGAAATCCACAGGCCGTTTCGAGGTGTCCTTCAACGGCCACCGCCCCATCGCGCTGTACTCGGCAAAAAGTTCGACGGCGTTCACCTGGCTGCCGTCCGCGAGGCCGTAATGGGCCAATTGTTCATACGTGTTGGGAGTTGAAAGGTCGCCCGAGTCCACGCTCCCCAGCGGAATGAAGATGCCCACCGCGCCGTCGTAGTCGGCGACCGCGCCCAGGCGGCTCTTCGGCGCGCCGGGATAGTTGAACCGATACCAGGCTCCGACCACGTTCATCTGCAAGTACGCGTGGAAGACCTCGCGCTTCACGTCAAAGCGCTGGTTGACGATGTCATGCCCGCCTGCGTGCCCGTGGTCGGAGACGAGGATGAAATAGGTGTTCTCGAACCGGTGCCGTATTTTCAACCGCTCCACGATCTGGCCGAGGTCTCCATCCATGCGGGCGATGGTCGGGCGCGCGCCGCCAAACTGCCCGTGCGGGGTCTGCTCGCTGACCACGTCGTTGCCCGGCAGCCAGACCAGCATCACTTTGACCTTCGGCGAGGACGCCAGGTCCAGCGCGTAGCGCGTCTGCACCTCGTCCATCTTGTTCCTGATGTTGCTGGCGTAATTGGCCGCGTTCACGGCGCGGTGCAACCACTCCGCCAGATTCAACTGAAGCACGTTTGCCCGGAGCGGCTCGTATGGCATCGCCGTGCTGCTGAAAGTGTCCGGGAAATAGTCGTAGATCGCCTTCACCCCGCGCGCCTTCAATTCGTCGGCAAAGCGCGTGAAGTAACGGACGCTGAGTCCGTCGACGTAGACGTTGGCCTTGCGATCATAGTAGGCCTGCATCTTGACCCCGTTGCGATTGGAGTAGTCGCCGGTGATCATGGATGAGAAGTTGGTCAGCGTGAGCGAGGGAAGAACGCTGAAGGAATTGCGCACCCACGAGCCGTTGTCCAGGAAGAGCTCGCGGAAGTTCGGCATTTGGCCCCACTGCGCCATCTCCACCACGACGTCCGGGCGCAAGCCGTCCACGTAGATAATGACCACGTTGGCGTCGGGGACCGGCTTCGGCTGCTCCAGAGGCTTGGCCGGCTTCGGAACGGGCTTGGGCGCCTCGGGGTTATCCAGCGCCTCGGTGCGTGTTTCCGCCTCGGTGAATGCCGGCGCGGGCTCCGGGGCGTCGGGGTAATCCGTGGATATCCGGCACCGGAAGTCGCCGCGGTTCAGTTGCGGCGTTGGGTCGTTGATGCCAAGCCACAAAGTGCCCGCCTGCGGCGCCAGACCCTGGAAGTGCGTTCCCACGAAGAACGGAACGCCATCCTCGCCGATCCGGCCGATGAGACAATAACCGGGATAGCGAGTGTCGCCATGGACGCGGTCGGGTTCCAGCGGGTAGGGGCCGGTCTCAACGTCGAAGAGATAAGTCCCGCGCGCGGTGACCGTTTGCCACTTGATTCCCTTGATGAGGACTTGCCGCGGGTGTTCAACCTCCTCGATGAGCAACTTCTGCTTGAGTTCGAGGGCGATACCCGTGGAAGTCCAGGCCTGATTGGCGGGCACGGCGAAAGTCCCCGGCACAACGGGTTCCACTCGCTCCACGGTTGCGCAGCCGCCGGCGAAACCCAGGACGCCGGCGACGACGCCCATAACGAGTAAGGTCCATGCATTATGGGCGCTAGTTCGACGATGCTCGCAGTGCTCTGCCATATCCTCTTCTCTCATTCTTTCAAACATCCCGCGACCCGCAAATCTCTCTGGCGCGCGCGATCAGTTGTTTCTCGGTCATCCTGCTTGCCGCTTCAGTCCCTACGACTCGGTGGGAGAGCGGCGTCCATTTGAGGATTTCGTTCTTCAACTCCATCTTGGCCTGCGCGGGCCCGAAGATGAATATCTCCTGCGCGTCCTGGATCGCGCGGATCACTTCCCGGTAGTACGCGCGCCGATGCCGCCACGGTTCCTCTCCCACGCCCGCCTGGGACTTGGATTTGACGCGCAGGATCTCCTCCACGCCGTCCACGATCGTGACGACGATGGCTTGTTTGTGACTGGCCCATAAGACAACGTACTTTGCCATTTTGTTCTTCCTTGACCCGGGGTTCCGACTCGGAGCGTCAGAAATCCGGGGTTAACGACTCACGCGATCCCTCAGTTCATCATCACGCCGCGCATCGGCTCTTCTTTGCCTCTCTTCTCCATCACTTCTGATTTCACTGCCACATCAGGCGCAGGGGCAGGATGACCCGGCGGTCCGCCGGGGCGGACGGAGCCGAGCATCGTGGCGACCCAGCGGGAGTCCTCATGGTTCTCAAGGGCGATCTTGACGAGGGTCGTCAGCGGCACCGACAGAATGGCGCCGATCGGCCCCAGCACCCAGCCCCAGAAGACCAGTGAAAGGAACACGACCAGCGCCGACAATCCTCCCCCGCCCCCGGCCAGAAGCATAGGTTCCAGAATGGCGATGGTCGTATTGACGACCACGCATCCGAACGTCGTCCATATCGCGGGCCCCACCCCCAACTGAATGAGGGCCAGCAGCACCGGCGGCACCGTGGCCAGCGTGCCCCCGATATAGGGCACGAAGTTGAGCAGGAACGCGAGCAGCCCCCAGATCACCGCGTAATCCACCCCGACGATCGTAAGGCAGAGCCAGATCCCAAACCCCGTCGCCGCGCTGGTGAGCGTCTTGATGAACAGATACCGCTGCGCGGTCTTGCCGAACTTCTCGAAGGCGGCCAGCGTCTTTTCCGGATTGCGGACCGCCGCGCGCAGCTTGAGAGGCAAGCTGGATGCTTCGATCAGGATGAACCCCACGATGAAGAGAATCAGCAGCCCGTTGCCGAGCAGCACGCCCAGGCCGGAGACGACACTGGCGGTGAGACTCATGGCCCTGCTGGGGGTCACGTAATCGAGAAGCCCCTGCGCCGACACGTCGACATGCTTGCTCCTGAGCCAGTCCAGAAAGGACACGGTCTCCGTGCTCATGCGGGACTGGTAGTCCGGCAAGGCCCGGATGAAATCGTTCACGGACATTCCCACGAAGACCGCCAGGGCCGAACCGATCGCGAGAAATGCGGCGACGATCAGGAACGCCGCCAGAAGGTTCGGCACTCCCCTGCGCCGCAGCCAGGCGAGGAGGGGCATGCAGAGAACGGCGATGAACACCGCCAACAGAAACGGCACGACGAGTTCGCGACCGGCGCGCAAGCCGGCGATAATCACCACCAGCGCGGCCGCCGTGAGGAGGATCGGGATCGTCTTGGACAGCCGTCCTTTGTCTTCCATCTCCATGTCTCTGATAAAACAATGCAATCGCGAGAACAAGCCGTGCGACGCGCGCTCAGCGCCGCCCGCCGAAGCGGGCGGCGCTACGAGCGCATCGTGCGACATTTACGGAGTGACCGTTGTCACCGTGAACGTGGTCGAGGTCGGCTCCCCGGTTTCCGGCGTTGCCTTGACGGAGATGCGATACTCGCCGAGCGCCGCTTCCCTGGCCGCCAGAATCTGGAGGTGTATCAGAGGCTTCTCGCTGGCTTTGACCAGAAGGGTGGTCGGAGTCACCGTGATGCCCTCCGGCTTGACGTTGATGTCCAGATGCACGTCCTGCTTGAAATACGGACCCCTGTTCAGCGTGACGGCCACCGTCATGCCCGCACCCTGCTTGATTGTGTTGGAGGCCGGGACGGTGATGCTGAATCCTTCATCCTGGGGCACGATCCCGCCCTGGGGACTTTCCTTCGTGCCACCGAACCAACATCCCGACGCCGTCACCAAGGCCAACGCCACAAGAATCGCCATTACACTCTTCATCTCTTCTCTCTTTCAAAAAGGAGGACTATGGATGTGACGTACCCGCTTCGCGCATCATCCGTTCAGCGGCTCTCTCATGCGGGCCGGCGCACCCCGGACGGAGTGCGCCGGCTTTTTCAACTCGCGCGCGTTAGCGCCTCCAGGTCCAGTCGCTGCTGAATGGCCGCAGGATTTCGACAGTGCTGTCGAATCCCATCGCGCCACCCTCGGTCTGCATCTGCAACTGGATATCGAGCCGGTACGACTTCGGCGCGCCCTGTCCCGTGAGCGGGATGCCGGTATCCTCCACCTTGGAGGCCGACAGGGAGAACGTGTGCTTGCCGTTGTCCAGGGAGAACCCGGTAATGCCCGGGCCGGCTCCCTTGTAGGACCAGACGCTGCCGCGTTCGGACATCTGCTCGAACGGGATCAGCAGCGTTGCATCACCGAGCTTGACCGTAATGTCGCCGGTGGGATTTACCGCCCCGCCGCCCAGCGTCTCGATCACACCTTCCACCTTGATGTTGTGTACGGCGCCACTCCGCGCAGCCTGGGCGCCCGGCTCGGCGTTGCCCTGCTGCTGCACCAGGGTCGTGGTGCACAGGTACAGTCCGGTGAGGGTGCGGTTCGACTTGTTGTTAAAAGTGATTCGGGAGGCCTTGCCGGCCGTGGTCGCGCAGGGGCACTCGAACGTCCCCGCCACCAGCGGAATATCCAGGCCCGCGGTTTGGATCGACAGGCTCATGGGCAGATTCAGGAGCGTCCTGCCGGTCACGTTCGGTGCGCCGGTCGCCGCGCGCAAATCAAGCCCCCTCACGATGAAGGAGTACGCGCCGCTCAACCAGTCGAACTGGACTGTGTAGGCGACGTGGCCGCGGGCGCTGCCGCGCGTGCCCAGCGGAACGGCGGGAATCAACTGCACGTCGTTGACGATGAGCGTCACCGTGGCGCCGCTCAGATTATGATTGGCTCCGCGCGGGTTGATCCGGCCGCTGACGGAGAGGCTGTCCCCGTCGACATTCTTGGCGTGACTGGCCCAGTTGATGGTGCAGTCCATTTCGGCGAGGAACATGTCGCCATCGCCCAGCATGTCGGTGAAGATGGCCGACACGGTGATGTTGGCGTCGGGCATGGTGACGGTGGTCGACGCGGAGGTCGGGTCGGCCACATAAAGGATGTCGCCGGCCCACATCTCGAAGACTTTACCCGCCGGGACAACGGCGATAATGGGAACTATCGTTGTGGCGACGTACGCGCCGCCCCCCGTGCCGTTGACGACCGTCAGCGTGAAGGTTTCCGGCGGCGCCTCCGTAAAGGTGGCGGTTACCACGATATTGGCTTCGGGCATCGTGGCGGTGGTTGACGCAGCTGTCGGGTCAGCCAGATAAATCGTGTCGCCGGTCCACGCGCTGAAGACCTGTCCAGCCGGAACCACGGCGACGATGGGGACGACCGTCTCGGAAGCGTACGCCCCGCCGCCTGTGCCGTTAACGACCGTCAACGTATAGGTGGAGGGGGGCGCATCCTTGAAGATGGCCGTCACCAGAATGTTGGCGGCGGGCATCGTAGCGATGGTTGACGCGAACGTCGCGTCGGCCAGGTAGGCTATATCGCCGGCCCACGTGTCAAAGACTTGTCCGACCGGGATGACGGCGACGACGGGGACTGTCGCCCCGGGGAGGTACGCCCCGCCGCCTGTGCCGTTGACCACGGTCAACGTGAACGTCTCGGGCGGCGCGTCGATGAAGGTGGCTGTGACCGCAACGTCATTGAGGGGCATGGTGACGATCGTTGACGCGGATGCCGGGTCGCCCAGGTACTGGGTGTCGCCGTTCCACGCGTCGAAAACCTGCCCGACCGGGATCGTGGCGATGACCGGCACGAGCGCGCCGGCGGGATATTGGCCGCTTCCCGTTCCGCCGGTGACCGTCAGATTGAAGGCCGGCAGAGTGCCGCCGGTGCCGTCGAACGCAACCTGGCCGCTGAACGCCAGTGCTCTGCCTTCCATCGTGCTGGTGCTCATCATCGTGATGGACTGGTCAGCCAGAATGGTCCCCTTGAAGATGGAGGAGGTGCCCAGGACCGCCGAAGTGCCCACCTGCCAGAAGATGTTCTTCGCCAGCGCGCCGCCGGCCAGGATGACTTGCCTTCCACTGCCTAGTTGAAGGTCTTGCGCGCACTGGAAGATCCAGACATCGTCCGGACCACCCGTGAGGGTAACGTCCGACCCCGTGATCAAAGCCGTGGTCGTGAACTTGTAGAGGCCGGGGGCGAGGTTCAGCCCTCCGATGTTCCCGTCGTTGGGATTCAGGAAGCTTCCCGAAGGCACGGGAGTTCGCCCGGCGGCGTCGTTGTACGCGATGGTCAAATCCCCCTTGGCCGCCGTCAGCAAGGTAGGGTCAATCACTACATTCGGACCGGCAGTCCCGGTGGCGTCGACCTCATAGATGGTTCCGTTCACTTGAACCGGGGGAATGCCTATGGCAGACCCGGCGATCGGACTGGCGCCGATGTCTCCGTTGATAATGCCGCCGCCAGTAGAGGTGATCGCGGCGCCGGACAGAATCGCGAAATGGGAAGTCGAACCCAAGTTAACGGGGTCCGGACCTGCCGCGGTCGCCGCCCGGAGCGAGACCATCGCCAAAGTCAATGTCATCACAATCGCAATTGCAGTCTTCATCTCATTTTCCTCTTGTAAAGGCAGACGCTGTTCAGAAACCGCCGCCACCCACGATGCGACAAGTGCCGGGCAAGCCTCCTTCTTTGAAAGAGCGACGTGCTTTCCGACCGCTGCCTCCAAGCGGGCGTCGGACACGTCACGATCGAGTTTCTGCCTATTTACCTCCTGCCCTGAACGCATTCTTCGCGTTCCGGCCCGTCAAATGCAGCCTGCCTGCGGGCAGGTCGGATCACATCGCGGCCAGGGCGCCCGCCGGCAGCGTGCGCACCACGGCGCCGTTCCGGTCGGTCAGGCTGATGGCGCCATCCGGCGATTTCAGCACCTTGCCCTGCAGCGTCCCGTGGGCGTCCCGCACCTCGAACGTCGTGTCGGACACCTTCACGAAGAACTCCTGCGCCAGCACCTTCCCGTTGCGCGACACGGTCAACACCGCCTGCCGGCCATCCGGTGATGGCGTCAGGCAGGTGGTATTTCCGTTGATGTCCGTAATCGGGCCGACCGAAAGAAGCTTGTCGCCGGTCCAGAACTCGACCAGGTTGAAGACGATCGCGTCGGCGAGCATTCCAATCCCGTAGACCGGGATGATGATGAAGACCCAGAACGTCACCGTCTGGATGATCTTGTGGCGCGAAATCTCCCCGTTGAACTCGTAGATCTTCTTTGTCAACGGGAAACCGCCGTAACAGCCGCCCGCCAGGATCGGCAGCATCGCCACCATCAACGCGGGAATCGTCCAGCCGCGGCTGTTCCGCAACGAACTCATTACGCTTGTGCTCTTGTGCGCTATCATCGGATACCTCTTCTGACGGGGTTGGCGAAACGGCCGCGCCCCGTGTGGCTATTTGCTGAACTTGGCCGCCGCGTCGTCATAGAGCTTCTGCGCTTTCGCAACGGCGGTGTCGAGCGCGGGCTTGACATTCTTCTGCCAGGCGTCGGCGCTGGCATCCTTGGCTTCGACGAGCTTCGCCTTGGCTTCGGCGAAGGCGGCGCTCATCTGATCCTTGGCCTTCTGGAAATCCGCCTTGGCTTCGGCGGTGGCCGGCGCGGCCTTGGCCTGCAACTCCTGCCACTGCTTGTCGAGCTTGTCGAGAGTTTCCTGGGCGGTCTTCACGGCCGCGTCCTTGGTAGGAGCCACGTAGTCGGCCGTGGCCTTTGCGGCGTCGCCAACGGCATTCCCCGTGGTCTTTGCCGCTTCGCCAACGGCGTTCCCGGCAGTCTTTGCGGCGTCGCCAACGGCGTTGCCCGCGGCCTTCGCGGCGTCACTGGTGGCTTGTCCGGCCGACTTGGCAGAGTCGGATACCGCTTCGGAAGTAGTCTTTTCCTTGCACGCCGCCATGCCGAGGGACAGCGCCATCACGACTGCGAACGCGATCAGTGTTTTACTCATGAGCTTTCTCCCAATTCATAAAGTGAAGGATTGTTTCAACGGACGCCTACGCGTTCCGCCGGGTGTGCGTCACCAGTGCGATCACGAACATCACGAGGAAAATGACGAAGAGAACTTTGGCGATCCAGGCCGCCGTGCCCGCGACGCCGGCGAATCCGAGAACGCCGGCCACCAGGGCCACGAGCAGAAAGATCACTGCGTAGTACAGCACGGTTGTGCTCCTTTCATGTGGTTGCTTTTGATCCGCGCAACACGCCCACCAGTCCGACGACGCACAGCACCACGCCGATGATCAGCATCCAGACCGCTTTGTCGGTGGGTGAGCCGGTGAAGAAGCGGCTGATGTCCGAGCCCAGCGAGTCCGCCGCTCTGATCCCGAGGACCAGCAGCACCACTCCTCCGGCAAGAAGCGCCAGTGAGATTGCCTTGTTCATATAAGAGGTCTCCTTCCCCTTTCCTGCCCTTGCCCCGTTAGCGCGCTATCGAGCGCGCCCAATCGCTCCGTAACATAAAGCACACGTCATGCCGCGGAGTGGATTCCTCTATGGATAGGTCCCATCACCATAGCCATCCGCCAGTTGCGCCGACCTTCGGCCCAATCTTCCCGGGACTGAGGAGGTCACAATCGGGCCAGGACATCCGACCGAATCGGAAGTGCAACGGGATGCGCGCCGAGCGCCCTTTTGCCAGTTTCCCGGAATCCCGGAACGCTCCGGGACTCCGGGAATGCCGGCCTCTTCTATTGGATTTGCTTGATCACGAGCGACGCGGATACAGGGCTGGCTCCACCGGCGCGCGGCGTCGCGGTCAGAGCCGTGCTATTTCCGGCGGGGTTTCGGACGGTCAGGATGGAGTTCGTTACGGTCGTTGCGATCAAGACCTGGTTCACGATCTGGGACGTTCCGGCTGCGCGCCCGGCCACGCTATTGGGCTGCTCTACGCCGTCGAGCCCCAGGACGAGCTGCCCGGCTTCGTCGATGCTCATCTGCCATGAGACTTCATACACTCCGATCGAGGGGAGGATGAACTGGCTGTTGAGGAGGTGGCCTGCCGTGCCGGTTCGAACGATTCCGCCACTTGCCGCGCCATCCTGCGGGAACTCTACGGCAGCGCCAGCCGCAACCGTCGCCGCGTTGTCCCCGGGCATGAGCGCGTAGAAATATCCAAATGCAATGATGCCGCCGACCGGACCTTGCGGACCCGTGGCGCCGGTCGGACCTGTTGGGCCGGCCACGGTCGAGTCCGCGCCGGTTGGGCCGGTCGGACCTGTCGCGCCATCCAACCCATTCGAGCCGTTGCTGCCATCATTGCCCGGAACTCCCTGCGGGCCGGTGGGACCTGTCGGACCCGGCACGGTCGAGTCCGCGCCGGTTGGGCCGGTGGGACCTGTCGCGCCATCCAACCCGTTCGAGCCGTTGCCGCCATCATTGCCCGGAATTCCCTGCGGGCCGGTGGGGCCTGCCGGACCCGCCATGATCGAGTCCGCGCCGGTTGGACCGGTTGCGCCGGGCACGCCGTCGATTCCCGAAGCGCCAGTCGGACCTTCCGAGCCAACCGCGCCAGTTTCACCGGTCGCGCCGGTCGCACCGGTCGGCCCGGTTACGCCCTGGATGCCTTGAGAACCCGGCGCACCCTGAACGCCCTCAGCGCCGGTCTCACCTGTCAGCCCGGTCGGACCCTGAGCACCCGTCGCACCATCTATTCCTGAAGCGCCAGTCGGGCCTTGGGTGCCCGTTGCACCTTGGATGCCCTGAGCGCCGACTGCGCCCGTCGCGCCATCGACACCTGAAGCACCCGTCGGACCTTGAAGACCCAGCGCACCCTGCGCGCCGGTTTCACCTTGGATTCCCGTGGCCCCCGTCGGACCTTGCGCGCCCGTTGCACCCGTATTGCCCTGCGGACCGATCGGGCCGACTGCGCCCGTCGCGCCGTCGATGCCTGAAGCACCCGTCGGACCTTGTGCGCCCGTCGGGCCGACTGCGCCTGTCGCGCCATCGACACCTGAAACACCCGTCGGACCTTGCGCGCCCGTTGCGCCCTGAATACCCTGTGGCCCGGTCGCACCTTGGACGCCCTCGGCGCCCATCCCACCCGTCAATCCGGTCGGACCCTGAGCGCCGGTCGCTCCTTGCGCACCGGTTTCACCTTGGACTCCCGTGGCACCGGTCGGGCCTTGAGCGCCCGTCACGCCTTGGATGCCCGGAACACCGGCCGCACCGGTCGAACCGTCCATTCCTGTCGCGCCGGTCGGACCTTGAGCACCCGTTGCGCCCGGAGCGCCGGTCGCACCCTGAATGCCTTGCGCGCCCGTTGCTCCATTGAGGCCCTGAGGGCCGGTCGGGCCGGCGGGCCCCGTTGGAGCCATATCGCCGCTGGGCCCCTTGTCGCCCGTCGCACCTTGGTCGCCGACCAAGCCCTTGTCACCCGTTGCACCCTTATCGCCCACAGTACCTTGAGTACCCTGGTCGCCGGCAGCACCTTTGTCCCCGGTCGCGCCCGTGCCGCCGGACGCACCGGTCGGGCCGGTCGGACCTTGAATGCCGGCTGCGCCGCCATCGCCGGTCAGCCCTTTGTCACCGATTGCACCCGCGGCGCCGGCATCACCCACCGGCCCCTTGTTGCCCGTTGCGCCGGTCGGTCCTTTGTCGCCCGTTGAGCCCTTATCGCCGGTCGCACCCTTGTCACCCACAGCGCTGTTGAGCGCATACAGAGCATAGGGCACTGCCAAGAGGGGCTGGCGCGGACCTGTGAATCGATATCCGCCAGGTCTGGAAGCCCGGATCTCGATCCAGCGCGCCTTGCCGGCGAACGGGGACATACCGAAATCCAACTGCACTCGGAATGTGAGCTTGTCGACCACCACGTCGTTAATGGTAACGTTCGAGCCGATCCTGGTTCCGCCTGTGGCGGCGTCCCACAGGCTGAACTGCATGTCGTACTGCCCGCTGCGCATTCCGGGGTCCGCCATGATCCCCTCATAGAAGAACGTGCTGTTCACGGGCGTTTCGGCAATCGCCCACGGCATCGCAATCACGGTCATGAAAAGTACCGTCACAACCGCAAGACAGAACGAGTGCGTCCTTGCTCGTTGCATATCCATTCTCCGCAAACCGGGTAGGGGAGGAACTATCAAGCCGTACACCCAATGCACTTGCCGTGCCGCAGAGTGAACGAATCCGAGGCGGATGCCTATCGCCATAGGCATCCAGCAGTTGGGTCCCTCTTGCGTCCAGTGACCTTGCAGAAAGGAAGGCTAAAATCGGGCCTTGACAGCCGAATGGATGGGGGATATAAGAGATTGGGGTCCGATCACTATCCCTTGATGGGGTCGAGCCGTGCTTATCCGAATCACCCTTGCCGTCCATGACTCCGTATTGGGCAAGCGGCTCCAGGATCTTCTGGCCCGCCCGGACATCCTTGTCCAGGTGCCGCGGGCGCGCAAGAACCTCTGGGAACGGATCGTTTCAGAGCCATCCGACGTGCTGATTATCAGCCAATCCCTTCTGCCGACTCCGCTGAAAGAGAAGATGGGGGAGCTGCAGCTCCATCCCGATTCCCCCGCGGCGGTTGTGCTCTCCGAGAGCGCCGATTACAAGGTGCATGCGCGGCTCCTGGCGGAGGGGTGTGACGCGGTGCTGTATGCCGGTCTGGCGGTCGAGCAGGTGCGCGACGTGATCGAAACCCTGTTGGAGAAACGGCGGCGGCTGACGCAGAAACGCTTTTTCGCCCCTCAGCCGCTGGCGGAACCGCGGCTGGCGGACTTCGTGTCCAAGAGCCCCGGCATGGCCGTCTTTATGAACGTGGTGCCGCGCGTGGTGGGGAGCGACACGGCCTTGCTCATCGAGGGGGAGACCGGCGTAGGCAAGGAACGCCTGGCATGCGCCATCCACGCGGAGGGGCCGCGCTCCACGGGGCGCTTCGTCGCGCTGAACTGCGGCGCGTTGCCGGAGCATCTGCTGGAAAGCGAGCTCTTCGGCCATGTGCGAGGGGCGTTCACCGGGGCCACGGCGGCGCGCCGAGGCTGGTTCGAGATCGCCCACCGCGGCACGCTCTTCCTCGATGAAGTCGGGGAAATTCCTCTCCATCTCCAGGTGAAACTGCTGCGCGTCCTCCAGGAGCACGAGGTGCAGCCCATCGGCAGCGAGAAGTCCTTTGGCGTGGATGTCCGCGTCATCGCCGCCAGCAACCGCCCGCTGGAGCCGGAGGTCGAAGCCGGACGCTTCCGAAGGGACCTGTATCATCGGCTCAGCGTCGTGACGGTCACCGTCCCCCCATTGCGCGAACGAGGGGACGACATTCCCGTCCTGGTCGACAGGCATATCCGCTACATCGCCCGGGAAATTGGCCGGCGAGTGACGGGCGTCAACCCGCTGGCCATGCAGGCGCTGTGCCGGTATCCCTGGCCGGGGAACGTGCGGGAGTTGAACAACGTGCTCGAACGCGCCATCCTGCTCTGCGACGATACGGAGATCACCCTGGACGACCTGCCGGAGTCCGTCGGGGGGACGGTGGCGGGAGTAGTGGGTGCGGGCCCCGCGCTGGATTCGGCGCAGCGCCTGCGGCTTCCGGAACAATGGCTCGCCAAGCCGCTGCGCGAAGTGCGCGAGGCTTTTGTGACCGACCTGGAGCGGCAGTACATCGCGGGGCTGCTGACTGCCACGAGCGGGCGAATCGGAGAAGCCGCCAAACGGGCCGGGCTTCAGGAGCGCTCGCTCTACGAGAAGATGAAGGAGTTCGGCCTGCGCAAAGAAGACTTCCGAAGCCCCCACCAGAGCAAGACCTGACCGCAGAAAATCCCGGCACAATGCCGGTCCTTTGCCGCAGTCAACGGCCGGGGCAACGGGACACCAATAGAACTTTTCAGGCATGGCATACGAGGCCTAGAAGGGCGCGTCACGGCCTTGATTGTGACTGCCTAGAATCATATCGGGGGAAGGTTCTTTCTTGCCGTCTACTTCAGGTGGTCGTAATCGTCGAACGACGCCTTCAGGTTGTTCGTATCCCCGCGCACGAGGTAGGCGTCCGTGTCCGCATCCCACGGGTCCTCGGTGTAGATATTGTCGTTTCGGTTACGTGAACAGAAGGCGTTATTGGTCCACTCTACGTGACCATCGGCGAACAAGACATTCGCACTCCGATCATGGTTTGACAATGGCCCCCGATCCATTGAGCCGTCGTAAAAAGGTTCTGCCAAGTCCCCCATGACCACGGTTTTTCCGCTCCAATGCCACGGAGCGATGCGCGGATCGTAAAGGTAGCTGCTGGCTTGCAGCGTGTAAGTTGCATTGGTCCCCGACTCGCCGCGAACAAATGCAGGCGCGTCATCGGTGGAGGGGCAGTGGAAAAGCTGCGCGTCTCTCAGATATTTCGGATGAAGAAGTCCCAAGCTGCTGTCCGCTGCGTTGTTGAACTCATGCGGCGCGGAGCCGCTCGGCCCCCACGAGAAAGGAAAGTAGCCGTTATTGTCGCTGCGATATGCGTACAATGATTTGGCAATCGTCTCGAGATTCCGCGCGCAGCGCTGCCTCCGTGATTCCTCACGCGATCGAGCAAGAGCTGGCAGCAGCATTCCGGCCAACAAGAGTAGGCAGAATGACGCCACGATTAGGATGGTCCATTTGTCCGTCCGCGTCATTCCTGCCCCCATCGGTTCATTGTCCTCGCTCCTTTTCCTTTGTCCAGACACTAGTATCACCGCCAGTCGCTGAATGTCAAGCCGTTCCTCCTGCTGTTGCTGTCGTTGGGGTGGCAGCCGCGCCGTTGCGGCCTGCCGGGGGGAAGTGGAAGGGGATCGCAAGGGGGAACCGCTGGGACCGCTGCGGTTCCCCCGTCAAAACAACGCCGTTAAAACCACCAAGGCTTCAGTCAGCAAACCGTTGATGGCTTGCCAGCCGAAGCCTTGGCGAAGGCTGGTCGGGGCAACGGGACTTGAACTCGCGACAACCGGCCCCCGGTGCGGCGCCCTCATGCACTCACCCGAGGCGGTGGGGCGCGGCGAAATACCCGCAATTGCCGGCGCGCGATGCGGTCATCTGCCATCAGGCGGCCTCCGTGGTCCGTGAGAAGTCGTTTGCATCGGCGGTTCGATTCCCCGTCTTGACTCGGCTAAATCCCGCTGGGATACTCCAATGGTGGCCGAAGTGGGCCGGAGCCCCCGATGCAAATGCGCCTGTGGGCGGGCGCGGAAACGGCTTCTTAGGAGGTGAAACCATGAACGGGAACCCTTTGCAGCGCCTCTCCGCGCTGGACCAGTCCATCTGGCTCGACTTTCTGAGCAGAGACCTCGTGACCTCCGGAAAGCTGAAGAAGTTGATCGCCGAAGACGCTCTGCGCGGCATGACCTCGAACCCCGCCATTTTCGAGAAGTCCATCAACGGAAGCGACGATTACGACCGGGATATTCGCGCGCTGGCGCAGGCCGGGAAAAGCGCCCTGGAAATCTACGAGGCGTTGACCGTGGCCGACGTTCAGATGGCGGCCGACGCCTTCCGCCCGACCTATGACCGGTTGGACGGGCGCGACGGCTACGTGAGCCTGGAGGTCAACCCGCACCTGGCGCATGACACGGAGGGGAGCATCGTCGAGGCGCGCCGGCTCTGGAAACTGGTGGCCCGGCCGAACGTCTTCATCAAGATACCCGGCACGCGCGAAGGGCTCCCGGCAATCGCCCAGTGCGTGAGCGAGGGAATCAACATCAATGTGACGCTCCTCTTCGGCTTGCCGCGTTACCGTGAGGTGGCCGCCGCCTACCTTACCGGGATCGACCAGCTGGTTCGGCGGGGGAAGTCGCCCGAGCGCGTCGCGTCCGTCGCCAGCTTCTTTCTCAGCCGCATTGACACGCTGGTGGACCCGATGCTTGAGGCGAAGATGAAAGATGCCGGCCCCGCAGCCGAACAGGCGCGCCGCCTGCGCGGCCAGGCGGCCATCGCGAGCGCGCGCATCGCCTATCAGATCTGCAAGGAAATCTTCGGCTCCCCGCTCTTTGAGAAATTGAAGGCCAAGGGGGCGCGGCCGCAGCGGGTCCTTTGGGCGAGCACCAGCACCAAGAACCCGGAGTACAGCGACGTGAAGTACGTGGAGCCGCTCATCGGCGCCGGCACGATCAATACGCTCCCCATGGAGACGCTCGACGCCTACCGCGACCACGGCAACCCGCAGGTGCGGCTGGAGCAGGAGGTGGACCAGGCCCGGGACGCGCTGAAGCGGCTCCCGGAGCTGGGCATTGACATGGACGCCGTCGCCCAGCAGCTCGAGGACGAAGGCGTCGACAAGTTCAACAAACCATACGACAAGCTGATCGAAGCGCTGACGCGCAAGGCCGATTCCTGGCGTGAGCCGCGGCTTGCGCGCCGCTAGAAGCTGTTTGGCAGAGGTTCCCATGCGCTCAGGGTGACACATGACATGCCTTCCCGCGCGTAAGTGAACCACTACCAAACAGCTTCCAGACGCCGACGGGGCTGTCAGGAACTCGCGGCGATCAGCGACTGAATGATCGCCAGCACGGGCGCGGGATAGACTCCCAGCGCTATCAGAAGCAGAACCAGCGCGCCGATTGCCGCGCCAGCCGCCCAGTGCGTCGCCCGGACCGGCGGGGCGTCCTCCTGCGGCGCAAACAACATGGCGATGATCCGCACGTAGTAGAATATCCCGATGGCGCTCCCCAGCAGCAGCGCCGCCATCGGCGCCCACAGCCGCCCCTCCACGCCGGCGGTCAGCAGGAAGAACTTGCTGATGAACCCGGCGGTCAACGGCATTCCCGCCAGCGAAAGGAGCATGAGCGTCAGCGCGCCGGCCAGCCATGGGTGTCGCCCTGCCAGCCCGCGGTAGTCCTCGATGCGCTCGGCGTCCCCTTCCTTCTCCGAGAGCGCCGCGATGACTCCCCACGCCCCCAGCGATGTGACGAAATAGGCCAGCAGGTAGAACATCGCCGCCGCGGTGGCCAGCGGGCTGCCCGTCAGCAGCATGGCGGCCAGGTAGCCCATGTGGGCGATGGAGGAGTACGCCAGCACGCGCCTGATGTTCCCCTGCCGCAGCGCCAGCAGGTTCCCTGCGAGCATGGATACGACCGCCAGGGCCGCCACCGCCAGCCAGAGTGAGCGGTGCGACGGGAGGTCCAGCGGGACCAGGTAGCGCATCGCCGCCGCGAAGACCGCCCCCTTGGACACCGTGGAGAGAAACGCGGCCGTCGGCGCAGGCGCGCCCTGGTACACATCCGGCGCCCAGAGATGGAACGGTGTAAGCGCCAGCTTGAACCCGACCCCAACGAGAATCAATGCCACGCCGGCCGGCATCAACAGGCTCACGGGCGCGCCCGCGTCCAGCAGGGAGGCGATCTTGCTGAACTCCATCGTCCCGAGTTCCGCGTAGATCAGCGCCACGCCGAACAGCAGCGCCGCCGTCGAAACCGCCGCCAGAACGAGGTACTTGACGCCCGCCTCGATGCCGAATGCGCCGCGCTCATAGGCGATGAGCGTGTACAGCGCTACCGTCAGCACTTCCAGACCGAGGAAGAACGTGGCGAAGTGGCTGCTGGCGGTCAGCACAGCCCCGCCGGTTGTCGCCAGGAGCAGCAGCACATAGAATTCTTCGACATGCCCGCGCCGCCTCGCCAGATAGCCGTATGAGAACGCCGCGACGGCGAGCGCCGCCGCCATGATGATCCCGGTATAGAAGAGAGCGCAGCCATCCACGACCAACAATGCCCCGAAGCGGCGCGGCGCGCCCTCGCAGGCGAAGGGGATCAGGAGGAGCGCCGCCGCCAGCCCTCCCGCCGCCAGCCACGCCGTCAAACGATGGCTGCGATGAAACGCCAGGAGCAAGAGAATTGCCACCGCCGTGAGCGCGGGGAGCATCAGCGGGAGCAGCGGGAGCAGGTCGCGGAACGTCATGGCTCCCCTCCTTCATCCTGCGCTGAGAGGTCCGCGCGCGGCATCGTGCGGTCCAGAACGGGCCCGGCCGCCGTGGAAATCGGCTTCGGGTACAGGCCGATCCAGAGCACGACGCCAATCATCGCCGCCGCCGCAACGGTTTCCCGCAGCGAGAAGTCGGGGAACTTCCAGTTCTCCCTGTTCGGCCCCTGGAAGACGCGCTGAATCATCCAGAGCGCATAGATCACCGAGAGGATCATCCCCAGCGCCGCAACGGTCGCCAGCGGAATGCTCGTCCGCCATGCTCCCACCAGCACGAGGAACTCGCCGATGAAATTCGCCGTCCCCGGCAGCCCCATCAGCGCCAGCGCCAGGAAGAGCATCGTCCCTCCCATGCGCGGCGCCGTCTCCCAAAGGCCTCCCATGCGACCCAGTTCGCGCGTCCCGAGCCGTTCCTGCAACGCGCCGGCCATCACGAACAGCGCGCCCGTGGCCGCGCCGTGGCCGAGCATCAGGATCACCGCTCCCTGCTGGGATTGCGCGGTCGGCGCGAATATTCCCAGGAGCACGAACCCCATGTGGCTGATGCTCGTGTACGCGACCATGCGCTTCAGGTCCGTCTGCGAGAAGGCCATCAGCCCGCCGTAAAGTATCGCCGCCGCGCCCAGCGCCATTCCCATCGGCGCGAACTGAAGCGCCTGTTCTGGGAAGAGCGGCAGGACGAACCTCAGCAACCCGTACGCCCCCGTTTTCGCCATGAGCCCGGCCAGCAGCAGCGTTCCCGCCGTCGGCGCGTGCGTGTACGCGTCCGGCAGCCAGCCGTGGAACGGCGGCACGCCCATCTTGACGGCGAACGCGATGAAGAAGCCGAACATGAGCATATTCGCCGCCGGTCCCGCCGCCGGCGTTTGCAGCAGCGCCGCATAGTCGAACGTGTAGACGCCCGTCGCCCCTGCATGCATGAAGTACAGGACCAGTATCGCCAGCAGCATCAGCAACCCGCTGGACTGCGTGTAAATCAGGAACTTCATCCCCGCCGCCGAACGCTTCTCCTGCCCCCAGAGAAAGAGGAAGTACATCGGAACGAGCATCAACTCCCAGAAGAAGTAGAAGAGGAGCAAATCGGAAGCGAGGAACACCCCGGTGATGCCCGCCAGCGTCCACATGAGGTTGAAGTGGAAGAACCCGACGCGGTCCTTGATTTCTTTCCACGAGGCGGCCACCGCTATGACCCCGAGGAACGCCGTCAGCGCCACCATCAGGATGCTCAGGCCGTCCAGCGAGAGGGTGAATCCGATCCCGAGTTGCGGAATCCAGCCCCACGACGTCTCCATCGGCCCATGAATCCAGAGCGCAACAGCCAGGGCCAGATCGAGCGCCATGGCCGCCAGGGATATCCACCGCGGCGCCGACCGGCTCCAACGGCCCGTCAGCCACGCCAGCGGGCCGGCGGCGAGCGGCAGGATGATCAGTAGCGCAAGGATCATAGGAACACCGCCATTCCGATCAGGAGGATGGTCCCGGCGGCAATCGCCATGGCGTACCAGCGAAGCTGCCCGGTCACCGTGCGGCTGAGGAGGTGGTGGAGCGCTCCGGCCGTCCGCGCCACCCCCTTGGAGTACGGGTCGGCGAACTCCTCCCTGCTCGCCCGGGTCAGGCGCACGAAGGGGCGCACGAGCAGCGCGTCATACGCCTGATCGAACCCCCATCCGCCCGCCCAGAACCGCCGCAGCAGGGCGCCGGCGGGCGAACCGGCCAGCCGTTCCGTCATCCCCCTTCGCCGGTGGAACAGGAACCACGCTCCGGCGATCCCCAGGAGCGAAGCCAGCGACGCGGCCAGTGTCAGGGGCAAAGCGTGAGCTTCCCACGTTCCGCGCGACATCGGGACAAAGCCCCCGCCAATCGAAAGCGCCGCCAGCGCCGCCAGCGGAAACATCACGCGCGCGCCCGAGCGCCCCTCCGTCTCCTGCCGCTTCTCGCCGAAGAAAACGAGGAACACCATGCGGAAGGCGTAAAGCGCCGTGATCAGCGCCCCGATCAGCCCTGCCGCCCACAGCCATCCCGCTCCCCTCGGCGAAGACCACACCCGCTCCAGAATCATCTCCTTGCTGTAGAACCCCGCCGTCACCATCGGCAGCGCCGAGAGCGATGCCGCGCCGATGACAAACGCCCAGAACGCCCCGGGCAGCGCGCGGCGCAGGCCGCCCATCCGGAACATGTCATGCTCGCCGCGCAGCCGCATGCTCACCGCGCCCGCCGCGAGGAACAGGAGGGATTTGAAGAACGCGTGCGTCATGAAATGGAAGATCGCCGCGGACCATGCCCCCACCCCCAGCGCCAGGAACATATAGCCGACCTGGCTGATCGTCGAGTAAGCCAGCGCGCGTTTCAGGTCGGACTGCGTCAGGGCGGAAAGCCCGGCCATCAGCAGCGTGGCCGCGCCGATCACCGCCGTCGCCCCCATCACCACCGGCGCGAGCAGAAAGAGCGCGTGCATCCGCGCGATCAGGTAGACGCCCGCCGTCACCATCGTGGCGGCGTGGATCAGCGCGCTCACCGGCGTCGGCCCCGCCATGGCGTCGGGCAGCCACGTCTGCAGGGGCAGTTGCGCCGACTTGCCGAGCGCTCCGCCCAGCATCAGCGCCGCCGCCGCGACCGCCATCCCCGACCCCGCCCCCCAGAACAGCGGCGCGCGCTCCGCCACTTCCTGAATCCTCAGCGTGCCCAGTTGCGTCGCGATCAGCGCCAGCCCCAGGGCGAACGCCGTATCCCCGACGCGCGTGACGATGAACGCCTTGCGCGCCGCGCGCACGTTCGCCTCTGCCTTGTACCAGAAGCCGATGAGCAGGTAGCTGCTCAGCCCCACCCCCTCCCAGCCGAGGTAGAGCAGCAGCAGGTCGTCGGCGAGCACCAGCGTCAGCATCGCCCCGACGAACAGGTCCATGCAGCAGAAGAACCGGCTGTAGCCCTCGTCGCCGGCCATGAACTCCGTCGAGTAGAGCAGAATGAGGAAGCCAACGATCGTCACGACCAGCGTCATCACCGCCGACAGCGCGTCCAGCCGGAGAGCGACCGCCGGCGCGAAACCTCCCACGCTGATCCACGTCCAGAGAGTCCGGGTGATCCCCTCCTCCGCCCCGGCGCTCCCCGCCAGCGCGAGGCTCGCGGCAATCGCGGCCAGCGCCGAGAGGCCGACGGTCCCTGCGCCGATCGTCGCCACAAGGGGTCGCGGCATCCGCGATCCGAGCAGCGCCAGCGCCAGGAATCCGGCGAACGGCAACGCCGGGATGAGCCAGAGCAACTCAGCCATCTCAGCCTCTCATCTTGCCGGCCGCGTCCGTGGCCAGCGTCTTGAAACGGTGGTAGAACTGAAGGACCAGCGCCAGCCCCACCGATACTTCGGCCGCCGCCATCGTCAGGATGAACAGGAACATCACCTGACCGTCCGGCTGGCCCCAGCGCGCCCCGGCCGCCACAAAGGCCAGCCCGGCGGCGTTCAACATGATTTCCACGGACATCAGGACGAACACGATATTCCGCCGCATGAGCACGCCGGTCAGGCCGATCGCGAAGAGCGCCGCCGCCAGCGCGAGCGCGTGCTGGAAGGGAACGTTCATGGCGCCTCTCCTTCCCCGGCTTCCGCGCTGCGCCGCCCGAAATGGTACGCCCCGACCAGGCCCGCCAGGAGGACCAGCGCCGCCAGGTCGGCGACCAGCACGTACGGCCCGAAGAGAGCCGCGCCGACGGCTCGCGGATCGTTGGCCGCCGGCGCGGGAAATGCGGACTGCGGGGAAGCCAGCACCCAGACCATCTCCGCCAGGAGGATGGCCCCCAGGATCGCGGGGCCGAACCAGTCTGCCGGGGTGAGCCAGCGCCGCTCCTGCCGCGCCGCTTCCGCGCCGAGGTTGAGCATCATGATGACGAAGACGAACAAGACCATGATGGCGCCGGCGTAGATGATCACCTCCAGCGCGGCCACGAACGGCGCGCCCAGCGTGAAGAAGACCACCGCCACCGCCAGCAGCGACACGGTCAGGTACAGCAGCGCGTGCACCGCGCGCGACTGCGCGATCACCATGAGCGTGGCCACGACCGCCACGACGGCCGATATGTCAAAGACGGTCTCCATTTTTTACCCTGCATGCCTACGGCATCAAATCGCGCACATCCACCGGCGGCTGCTCGTTCTCCGCCGCCCCCTTGTCCTTGCCTTCGATCTGCAGCCCGGCCACGCGGTAGAAATTGTAGCCGGGATACTTCCCGACGCCGCTGATCAGCAAGTCCTCCTTCTCGTAGACCAGGTGCTGCCTCTTGTACTCTCCCATCTCCACACCGGGGGTCAATTGAATCGCGTACGTCGGGCACGCTTCCTCGCACAGGCCGCAAAAGATGCAGCGCGAGAAGTTGATGCGGAAGAATTTCGGATACCGCCGCCCGTGCGCATCCTCCGCCGCCTGGAGAGCGATGCACGCCACCGGGCAGACCGCGGAGCAGAGGTGGCACGCCACGCAGCGTTCCCCGCCGTCGGGGTCGCGCGACAGGATGATCCTGCCGCGGCAGCGGGGCGGAAGGACCGGCTTCTTCTCCGGATACTCCACCGTCACGCGCTTGACGAACGCGTGGCGCAGGACGATCCACAGGCCTTTGAACAGACTGAACATTTCAGATCCTCAAGCGCCTCGGACCAGCAGAACGGCGCCGGTCACGGCCAGATTCAGCAGCGACACCGGCAGCAACACCTTCCACCCGAACAGCATCAACTGGTCGTATCGCGGCCGTGGGAAGGACGCCCGCAGCCAGATGAACAGGCACATCAGGAACAGCGTCTTGACGAGGAACCAGACCACCGGCGGGAGGAGCGGACCCGCCCACCCGCCGAAAAAGAGCGTGACGATCATCGCCGAAACCACCGTCATGCCGACGTATTCGCCCAGCAGGAACAGGGCGAACTTCATTCCGGAATATTCCGTGTGGTAGCCCGCCACCAGCTCGTTCTCCGCCTCCGGCAGGTCCAGCGGCGAGCGGTGCGTCTCCGCCACCCCCGCGATGAAAAACACGGCCAGCCCCGGCAACTGCGGGATGCAGAACCAGAGGCTCTTCTGCGCGGCCACGATGTCGGTCAGCCGGAACGAGCCCGCCATCATCACCACGCCCATCAGCGACAGCCCCATGAACACCTCGTAGCTCAGCATCTGCGCCACCGCGCGCATCCCGCCGAGCAGCGCGTACTTGCTGTTGGAGGCCCATCCGGCCAGCGCCACGCTGTACACTCCCAGCGAGGACATCGCCAGGAAGAAGAGCACGCCGATGTTGAGGTCCGCCACCACCAGCCCCGGCGCAAATGCGATGATGGCCAGCGACGCGAGCGTCGTGACCATGATCAGCATCGGCGCAAGCACGAACACCGGCTTATCGGCGAAGGGGGGAACCCAGTCCTCCTTCATGAAAATCTTGATCATGTCCGCCACCCCCTGGAACAACCCCAGCGGCCCCAGGCGGTTCGGCCCCCAGCGCTCCTGGAACAGCGCCAGCAGCCTGCGCTCCACCCAGATGAAGCCGCCCGCGAGCGTCAAAGCGCCCAGGAGGACGGCGAAGATCGTGACCAGGCTGCGCGCCGTGTCGCTCATGGGGGCCCTCCCGTCACGCTTCGCACTCTGCCACCGGCGGGGAGTTCAACCACTTTCACTCCCGCCAGACCGGCCGGCAGGCCGAGGAGGCCCCGGGGCAAGCCCGGGATGATCCGCGCGGGAAGCTGCTGCACCGAGGAGCCGACGGCCAACTCCACCGGATCGCCCTCGCCAACGCCGCAGCGCTGCGCATCCTCGGGGCTGAGCCCCAGATAGGGGCGGGGCGCCAACTGCGCCACACCCGGCGTATGGGCGCTCAGTTCCTCCGACCCGAACACATGGTGCAACGCCACCACGAGCCATTGCCCCTCCGCAGGCTGGAAGGGGGGCGGGATTTCGGCGGCATAGCGCGCCGGCGCGTCCGCCGCCGGCTCGATCAGCCGGACTCCGGCGGGGCCGCCGCGCACCGCCCCTCCCACTTCGCCCTGGAACTTGTTAAGCGCATGATCCGAATTCCAACCCGGCGCCCAGTATCGGGGAACCAACGCCGCCGGCGGCTGGCCCTGGTATCCCTCCATCGAGAAGGCCAGCGGGGAATCCCGGTCTTCCGGGGGCGGGGGCTCGTGAACGCTTACGTCGGCTCCCATCGCCGTGCGCCCGCTGTATCGGTGCGGCTGACGCGGAATCTTCTGCCCCGCGGCGCGGAACTCCCGGCCGGGAGCGGCCTCCTTCACTCCGCTCAAACCGGGCTCCTGTGACAACGTTTGGATGAGGTCGTCCGTGGTTTGCCAGGCCGCCATTTCGGACTGCCCGGCGGCCATGCCGATTTCGCGCAGCCAGCGCCAGCTTTCCCGGACCTCGCCGCGTGCGGGATGAACGGCGAAGAACCTCTGCGCGCGCCCTTCCTGGCTCACCAGGGTTCCTTCGCTCTCGGCGAACGTGGCGCATGGCAGCGCCACCTCGGCCCTCGCCGTCGTCGCGTTCGCCAGGTGGTCGAGGACCATGAGGTGCTTCACCCCGGCGAGCAGCGCGTCGGCGGCCTCGGCGTTCAGCCTGCGATACAAGTCGTTCTCCAGGATGATCAGCGTGTCCACCTGCCCCTTCCGGACTTCCGACAGCGCCCCGGCGAGACTGCCGCCTCCCAGAAGCGCCGCGCCCGCGCTGTTGCATTCCGGCAGCACGAGAGAGAGTTGGACGTTGCGTCCCAGGCGGCGCAGCGCGGCGGCGACGGCGCCCGCCGCCTCCAGGACGGCTGGGCTGCCCGCCCCCGTCCCGGAAACCACCACGGGGCGTTCCGCCTCCCTGAGCGCCGCCGCAATGTCGCGCGCCGAAGATTTCGCCTCGTCCGACAGGTCGGGGACCTCCGGCGCGTCCGGGTCCAACGCTTTCGCCACGGCGAATCCCAGCCGGGCGATCTCCTCCGGCGCGGCGCGCCAGAGCCGCGTCGCTATGTCGTCCAGCCGCGTGCCGCAGGGCGTCGCTATGAAGATCGGGCTCTTCTCATCCTGCCCGACCAGCCGCACGGCGTCGCTGTCCCATGGCGCAATCCCGAACGCCGCCGCCACCTTGATCTTTCTCTGCATGGCGCACTGCCGAAGCGCAAAGGCGAGCATCGGCGCGGTATTTGAAACGTCCTCCCCCAGCGCCAGCGCCGCGTCCGCTTCCCGCACTTCGCGCAGGCAGGGGGTCCGAATCGCCCCCTCGCGCAACAGCCGGAGCGCCGTCGTGACCAAAGCGCGCTCCCGTTCCGGCCAGCCGATGAAGAAACGCCCCGCGCCGACCAGCGCGCGCAGCGCGAAATTCCCCTCCAGCGACGCGCGCGGCGAGCCGATGCCCAGGACTCTCCCCCCGTTGCGAAGCAGTCCGGCCACGTAACTCACGGCCTCCGCGGACGGAATCGGACGCGGTCCCTCCGCGCCGAGGCGCAGGGGGTGGCGCAATCGCAAATCGCTGTTCTCATATTCATACCCGTATCGCCCCCGGTCGCAGAGGAAGTACCCGTTGACCTCCTCGTTGAAACGGTTCCGGACGCGGCGCAATTCCCCGTAGCGCTCGCCGGGAATCGTGTTGCATCCCAGCGAACAATGAACGCAGACCGAAGGCGCCGTCTGCAGGTCCCACTTCCGGGCGTAGTGCCCCTTGAGCGTCTTATCCGTGAAGACGCCGGTCGGGCAGACCTCCACCAGGTTGCCGCTGAACTCGCTCTCCAGCGGACCATCGACCTGGCGTCCGAAGTAGACGTGATGATGCCAGCCGAACACGTCCAGGTCGCGCCCGCCCGCAAGCTCCCGATAGTACCGCACGCACCGGTAGCAGGCGATGCAGCGGTTCATCTCGTGGTTGACGAACGGTCCCATATCCTGGTTGCGGTGGGTCCGTTTCCGGACGCGCGCCCTGCGGCAGACGTGCCCCGTCATGACGGTCATGTCCTGAAGATGGCATTCGCCCCCCTCGTCGCAGACGGGGCAGTCATGCGGGTGGTTGACCATGAGCGCCTCGATGACCCCCGCGCGAAACGCCCGCGCCTCCGGGTCCTCGATGGAGATGCGCATGCCCTCCGTTGCGGGGGTCATGCATGACATGATGATTTTTCCACGCGTGTCCTTCTCGTCCTTGAACTGTTTCACCGCGCACTGCCGGCACGCTCCCACGGAATGCATCGCCGGGTGCCAGCAGAAGTAGGGGAGATTGAACCCGAGCGACAGACACGCCTGGAGCAGATTCTGCCCCTCCTTCACCGAGTACGCCGCGCCGTCTATGTGGAGCGTGGCCACCATTATCTCCAGGGGCATCGTTTATCGCGGATGTGGCGCTCAAACTCCTCGCGGAACAGCTTCAGCGCGCTTTGGAGCGGCTCCACCGCGCCCGCCGCCAGCGCGCAGTAGGTGTGTCCCGGAGCCATGAGCCGGCAAAGGTCGGCCAGAACGTCCAGATCGCCCGGCTCGCCGCGCCCCTCCTCGATCGCATCGAGAACCTGCGCCGCCCAGGGCAGGCCGTCGCGGCAGGGGGTGCACCATCCGCAGGACTCGCGCGCGAAGAAGCGCTCCAGGTTCCTCACCATTCCCACCGGGCAGGTGTGGTCGTCCAGAATGATCATCGTCCCCGTGCCCATCCGGCTGCCTGCCTTCGGCACCGAATCGAAGTCCATCTTGACGTCGAGGTGCTCGGGGCCCAGGAAATCCGTGGAGGCCCCGCCGGGCAGCACGCCGCGGAACTTCAGGCCGTCGCGCATTCCCCCGGCGTGCTCCTCGAGAACTTCCCGCAGGGGCGTTCCCATCGGCAGTTCCCAGAGCCCGGGGCGCTTCACTTTCCCGCTGGCGCCGTAAATCTTGGTGCCGCCGTCGCTGGAGCGGCTGATCCCCTTGTACCACTCCGCCCCGTTCAGGATGATATGCGGCGCGTTGCACACCGTCTCCGTATTGCTCACGATCGTCGGCAAGCCCCACAACCCGGCCAGTTGCGGATGAGGCGGCTTGTTGCGCGGATTGGCGCGCCGGCCTTCCAGCGCGTTGATCAGCCCCATTTCCTCGCCGCACATGTATCGTCCCGCGCTGATGTGCAGCGACAGTTCAAGCGCCCAACCTGAGCCGAGAACGTTCTTCCCGGCGTATCCCGCGCCGTAGGCCTCCGCTATCGCCCGGCGCAGGACGCGGGCGGCTTTCGCGTACTCCGCCCGGAGGAAGATGTACCCCACGTCCGCCTCCACGGCGTACGCGCCGAGCAGCGCCCCCTCGACCACCTGGTGCGGGTTCCCCTCCATGAGCATGCGGTCCTTCCACGTCCCCGGCTCCATCTCGTCGGCGTTGACCACGAAATAGCGCGGCCTTCGGACGCGGTCCGCTTTGGGCATGAACCCCCATTTGAGGCCGGTCGGGAACCCCGCGCCGCCACGGCCGCGGAGGTTCGATTTCTTCACCTCCTCCACTACCGCGGTGGGCGTCATTGCGCCGAGCGCCTTGCGCAACGCCTGATAGCCGCCCGCCGCCTCGTATTCTCCGAGGGAGAGGGGCTCCCCGTCCGGACGCATCATTTTCGTGAGCGGTTTTTCCATGGCGCGGCAGCTTCTACCTGTACTGTTCGAGAATTCGGTCAATCTTCTCCGGCGTCAAGTCGCCGTGAATTTCCTCGTCCACCATCATCGCCGGTGCGCGGTCGCATGCGCCGAGGCATGCGGTGGGCAGGATGGTGAACCGCCCGTCGGCCGTGGTCTCGCCAAGCGTGATGCCCAGCCGCCGGGTGAGATGCTCCAGCGCCGTTTCATGCCCCATGACCCAGCAGACGACGCTGTCGCACAAGAGAATCACGTGGCGGCCGACCGGCTTGCGGTAGATGAGGCTGTAGAACGTCGCCACGCTATCGAGCTCCGCCGGCGTCATGTCGACCAGCGCGGCCACTTCGCGGAGCGCTTCATCGCAGACCCAGCCGCGCCGGCGCTGAACGATCCTCAGCGCGTCCACGCAGGCCGCGCGGGCATGCCCGGCGCGCTTCACTTCCTCCGCGATTTCTTCCTTTTCCGACTCGGTCAGCACGCTGGATTCTCCCGCCTATCGGTCCACGTCCGCCAGCACGTAGTCAATACTTCCGAGGATGGCAATCAGGTCCGACACCATCAGCCCCCGGCTGATCAGCGGCGTCATCTGTATGTGCGGGAAGGAGGGGGTGCGTATGCGCACGCGGTACGGCATCGTATTCCCGTCGCTGATCAGGTAGTAGCCGTTGCTGCCTTTCGCCCCTTCGATTCCGTGGAACGCCTCTCCCGCCGGGATGACCGGCCCCCAACTGACGTTCAGAAAATGGTGAATGAGCGTCTCGATGTCATGCATCGTGCGCTCCTTGCGGGGCGGCGTCGTCAGAGGGTGGTCCGATTTGTACGGCCCCGCCGGCATGTTGCGCACGCACTGCTCGATGATTCGCAGGCTCTGGCGCATCTCCGCCACGCGCACCACCGCCCGGTCGTAGCAGTCTCCGTTCTGCGCCGTCGGGACCTCGAAATCGAACCACTCGTATCCGGAATAGGGGCGTTTCTTGCGGAAGTCCCACTCCAGCCCGCACGCGCGCAGCCCCGGCCCTGTCACGCCCCATTCAATCGCCTCGTCGAGGCTGTACCGGCCGATCCCTTTCGTCCGCCCCTTGAAGATGCTGTTCCGCATGACCAGGCCGTCATAGTCCTTCAGCCGGGCGGGGAGGTAGGCGAGGAACTCCCGCATGAGCCGGTCCCACCCCTCCGGCAGGTCCTGCGCCACCCCGCCGATGCGGAACCAGTTCGGATGCATTCTTCCGCCGCAGATCGCCTCCACGACGTCGAAGGCGCGCTCGCGGTCGTTGAACATGTAGAACACCGGCGACATGGCCCCCAGGTCCGCCGCAAACGTCCCGTACCAGACCAGGTGGCTGATGATGCGGAACAATTCCGACATCATGACGCGAATCGTCTTCACCCGGTCCGGCACTTCGATTCCCGCCAGCTTCTCCACCGCGAGCAGGTACGCCAGATTGTTGAGCGACCCGGCCAGGTAGTCCACCCGGTCCGTATAGGGGATGTACGTGTGCCAGGACTGCCGCTCCCCCATTTTCTCCGCTCCGCGGTGATGGAAGCCGATGTCCGGCACCACGTCCACAATCTCCTCTCCGTCCAATTGCAGCACCAGCCGCAGGAGACCATGCGTGCCGGGGTGGTGCGGCCCCAGGTTCAGGAACATGAAATCCGTATCCGCGCCGTGACGCTTGAGCCCCCATTCCTCGGGGTGGAATTGCAGGCGCTCCTGCTCGGCGGTCTCCTTCTCGTCGGGCAATCGGAACGGCGGCATCTCCGTTGCGCGCGCGGGGTGTTCCTTGCGCAGGGGATGTCCCTGCCAGGTCGCCGGCATCAGGATGCGCCTGAGGTGCGGATGCCCCTCCACGCGGATCCCGAACATGTCCCACAGTTCCCGCTCGTACCAGTTGGCCGAAGGCCATAAGTCCGTCACGGTGCGGATGGCCGGAGAGTCCCCCTTGAGCGCCACCTTGATCCGGATGTCCTCGTTCCGGTCGAAGGAGAGCAGGTGGTAGATGACGGTGAAATCGCTCTCCGGCTGGCCTTCGCGCCGGGTGCGAGTGCGCTCGTCAATCGCGGTCAGGTCGTAGAGCATGCGATACGGGCCGGGCGCCTCCGTTTTCAGGTAACGGAGCAGCTCCGCCGCCCGGCCGGCGGGCGCCCAGAACGTCGGCAGGCCGTCGCGCGTGGCCTGCGCCGTCAGCGCCGCCTCGCCGAAGCGCGCCTGCAACTCGCTGAAAACCCCCGGACGCTCATTCATCCGTTCAGACCTTATCCGGCGGACGCAGTTCGGTCATCCGCTGCCGTTCCGCCCGTTTCATGTCGCGCTGACAGGGCATCTCCGGGCGGAACACTCCCTGCGGCCCCGCCACCCAGCTCAAGGGCCGCCGCTCCTTCCCGACCTCGTCGGCCAGGAGCAGGAGCCCTTCCATGAACGCCTGCGGACTCGGCGGACAGCCCGGCACGTACAGGTCCACGGGAAGGAATTTGTCCACCCCCTGCACCACGCTGTAGATGTCGTACATGCCGCCGGAGTTGGCGCACGAACCCATCGAGATCACCCAGCGCGGCGCCATCAGCTGCTCGTACAGCCGCTGGATCACCGGCGCGACCTTGACGAAGACCGTTCCGGCAATCACGATCAGGTCCGCCTCGCGCGGAGAACTGCGCAGCACCTCCGAGCCGAAGCGCGCCACGTCATACTTGCTCGTCATGCTCGTGGCCATCTCGACGTAGCAGCAGGAGAGCCCGAAGTTGAACGGCCAGAGGGAGTGTCCCCGCCCCCAGGCCGCCAGGTCTTGAAGACGGGCCATGACGACGTTCCGGCCCAGTGCCTCTTCCAGCGTTCCGTCGCCGCCGTGACGAATGCGCGCCGTGTCAGGTGGAGCCATTCTGTTTTCCCGTTTCGTTGCAGGAACGCTTCCTGTTCGGGCTCGTCCCCCAATCCAGCGCGCCGGCCCGCCAGAGGTAGACCAGCGCCACCAGCAAAATGCCGATGAAGATCATGGCCGCGGCGTAGCCGGCCCACCCCGTCGCACGGAACGAGACCGCCCACGCCAGCACGAATGCCGTTTCCACGTCGAAGATGACGAAGAACATCGCAACCAGGTAGAACTTGGCGGAGACGCGCAGCCGCGCGGAGGTGGTTTGCAGGATTCCCGACTCGTACGGCTCGCCCCTGGCCTTTCCCTCATGCCGTTCCCCGAGCAGGTACGACAGAGTGACGATCCCTGCCACAATGGCAAGCGTCGCCCCGAGATACACCGCCAGAGGCCAGAGCGTCGCCATGGGCCATTCCTCACAAGTTGCCTTCCCCACCGAATTTACGCCTGTATCCAATCAATGCTATGGCGGGAGCGCTGGTGAGTCAAGCACGACCTTGGAATCCCTTTAACGGACCGAAAAGCGTGCAGGAAGGCTTGCTGCGTCAGTGCGCGGGTTCCTCCGCAGGCTCCAGCGGGCTGGTTTCGACGGTGACGGTGGTGGCGTTCATCAGGGCGCGGAGCGCTTCGGCGGCGGCGCCGCAGTAGATGTTCAGGTCGGTGGGGGAGCGGCGGAAGGCGCCCTGCGCCATTTGCGGGCGGCGCAGGTAGAAGGAGTTCTCCGGGCGGTACTGCATGTTGATCAGGAAGGCGGCCGCGGCGCGCAGCGGCTCGTAGAATTGCTCGCGCGGACGGTGCGAGAGCAGGGCGGCTTCATACGCGGCGGCGAGCCCGCAGGCGGATGAGGCGCTGCTGAATGTGTACGGGACGCCCCCCTTGTCCGGGAAGCCGCCGGCGCAATCCGGGTACTCGGCTCCCTTCGCGGCGACCTGCGCGCGCCGGAGCAGGGCGCAGAGTTGGAGCGCTTTGTCCGCGTAGCGCTCCTGTCGCGAGAGCTTGTAATACTCCGCCAGTCCCTCCACCACGCGCCCCAGCGTCCGCTGGTCGGAGCGAATCTGGACGTCTTCCGGCTCGGCGGCGAGCGTGTCGGCCAGGCGACGGGCCGTCTCGCCGGCGCGGTCGGTGGGGGAGACGCGCTGCAGCAGCGTCAGCGCGATCAGGGCGTCCGCGTAGATCCCACCGCGCGCGATGGTGGGGGGCTTCCCCTGGCGCGCCCCCTTGAGGCTGGCGTACAGCCGGCCGCTGGAGGAGGTCATCGTGCAGAGGTACTCCGCGAGTTGCCGCATGGTGGCGGTCGCCGCCGGCTTGTCGGCATGCAGCGCTTTGATGCTCAGCGCGGTCAACAGCAGCGCGGAGCCGCTCACTTCGTCGGCGGGGAGCGGCAGATAGAGCAGCCCCGTTCCCTCCTCGCGTTTGAGCTGGTCGGAGGCCATCGCGTAAGCCAGCGCTTTGTCACCCGCCCGCGCCAGCTCCTCTTTCTGGAACAATTGGTTCAGGAGCAGCAGCGCGGTGGTTGCGCGCAGATGGTCCCCCAGATCGTATTCCGGCAGCGATTTGTCGAGGGTGGGGACGTAGCCGGTGACGAAGCTGCCATTCTCCTGCTGCGTGCGCAGGAACCAGAAGCCGCCGGCGGCGATCGCCTCGACCATTTGCGTGGGGGTGGGGGGCGGGAGCAGGACGTTGCCGCGGTAGAGGGGCAGCATTTCGCCGCGCGGTTCCTTCTCGATGAAATCCGCGGCGTAGAAGGGTTGCGCGTTCAGGCGGCGCGGGGCTTCGGTGGACTCCTGCGCGATGAAGGCGTCGTTCAGCGCGTCGATCCCCTGCTCGTGGATGAGCAGCGTCAGCGGGGTGAAGGTGACCTTCCGCTCCCCCAGATCGCAGACGAGCCCCGCGAGGCCCGGCTCGAGACCCGCCAGCGCAATCGCGCGGTCCTTGAGGCCGGCCGGTTCCATGCGCGTCGGCAGGACGATCTCCATCCGCGCTTTGTCCAGCGCGTCGGGCGCGCCCGTTCTGGTTGCGAACGTGCGGAATTGCGCCGCGATATCCTCCGCGGCCGCCGCCAGGGTTGGCTTGTTGGAGACGCGCTGGAGGGGAGCGACGTCGGAGTAGAGAGCTACGATCAGCGGAAGGCTCAGGGGACGGGAGAATGTTTCAGGCAACAAGATGCTCGACGGGCCGCCGGCAACCTGCAGCCGGATATATTTCGCCAAAAGCTGCGCCTCGGCGGCGCTGAGCGAAGGGGAGGGCGGCGGGGCCGGCTCCGCGCCGCGCGCTGTGGCGAGGTAAAGCAGGGAGACTGCCACGGCGGCCAGGAACGCGAGGGCGTATTTTCGGGAGAGGCGGCTCATCCGGTTACGAACTCCTTTCGCGCGGGGGTGAAGCCCACGCTACACGACCTTCCTCGGGACTCATGCGACGAGCGCGCATGCCGCGCGCGCCTTGGGGCAGTACGGGCAGCCGGAGGCTTCGGGGCAGAGCAGCGCCGTTTTCGACTCCGCCAGCATCTTCTTCACCGCAGCGATCAGGTCCCTTGCGAGCATCGCCATGGCCGGCGCGTTACCCAGCTTGCCGTCGCGCAGCAGCCCGTCGCGGCGCATGCGAAGCTCGACCACGCCGAACCCCTCGCTGCATCCCGGGCACTCGGCGATGGTCGTCGCCCGGCGCACCCCCGCGCGGTCGAAGTAATCGACGGGGCGCGCGAACTCCTCCGACCATGCGACATTTCGATAGGGGACGCCAAAGTGCGCCTCCGCCACGTGCACCATCGAGTTGCGATTGAACCCCACGCCGGCGAGCAGCACCTTGCCCCCCAGTTGCGCCAGCCGGTCGAAGGGACTGTCCACCCCCAGCGCCGTGCGCCCTTCTTCGTGCGCGGAGACGATCCAATCCGCGCGGTCGCCCCAGGCCAGCGCGCTGTGGCTGACGTGCAGGCTGCGCTGGACGCCGGGGCGGCGGCGGAACAGTTCCGTGAGCAGCCCGCAGTTCGACGGGGTCGTCTCGACCTGGAACGGTTCCTGGAGGTGGTCGCGAAAGGCGGGCATCAACAGGGTGCCGCCGGGGGCCATCGCCTGTTGCAGGGCGTCGATCACCGCCTCGGGGCCCCCCTCGATGGGGCGGATGGCGTGCCAGGAACTGTGCAGCGCCACGCGGTCGCTGGGGGCGATGCCCAGCGCGCGCAAATCGTTCAACAGCGTAGTCATGGTCTCTCCGACGTTGAAGGTGCGAATGAAGGCTTTGCGGGCGGAGCCTGCATCGTCGCATTATATGCGACCGGCGCGGAGAAAGTCACGGCTTGGAGGGGGGCTTCGTCTGGCCGGGCCAGTCGGCGAAGGACTCCATGTGCTCGGCGCAGGCGCGCAGCCCCACCAGCGCCCAGATCAGCGCCGCGACCAGAAGCAGTGTCGCGGCCATCCAGCGCAGCGGCGCGATGTCGGTATAGACAAAGGACAACACGGTCAGGAAGCCTCCCACGCCGGAAGCCGTGAAGCCGGTGCAGGAAAGCGCCGGCGACCTGGTCAGGCGCAGCCGCAGGATTCTCCAGCCAATGGTGACCGCCGCCAGCGCGGCCAGGAGCCCGTATACCGCGAGGGGCCCCAGCGGCCAGTTGGCCAGCGCGCTCAGCGCAATTCCGCCGAAGAGGGTTCCGGCCAGCACGCTCATCTCTCCAAAGGCCATGTTATACGGGCCGGGCAGCGGCCAGGTGAAAACCATGCGGAAGCCGGTGACCAGCGCGATGAAAGAACTCATCAGCAGGGGCATCGTCCAGGGGTCCAGTTCATTGTAAGCCAGCCCCAGCGCCAACGACGCGAAGCCGGCCGAAAGGTTGATCAGCATGAGCGTCACGAAGTCAATGAACATGGAAATCTCCCTGCGTGAAAATAGCGCGACGGCGGAGAGGCCGCGCCCCTCCGCCGTCGCCCGATGAAATCAGGTCACTTCATGTCGCCTTTCGGCTGATCTTTTGGCTCCTCCTTCGCGCCGTCCTGCATCATCATCATTTGCATGTGCTTGTGCAACGCCATCATGGAGGGGGGCATTTCCTTCATCTTTTCGACCAGCGCCTTCTGGTCGGGGGTGAGCAGCGCCTCCGCCTGCGCGGCGGCGTCCTTCTGAATCTTCTGCAGCTTGTCCATCTGGTCCTTGGTCAGCTTGAGATGCTCTTCCATGGCCATCAGCTTGGCTGGGTCGGTGGTGGTCATCTTGGCGGTCAGCATGGCCAGGGCATGCATCCGCATCTGGGCCGCCATTCCCATGCGCTCCATCGCCTCGTTGCAGGACTCCTTGTCCATCGTCGGGCTGCACATGGGGCAGGCCATCACCGGCTGGCGTTCCCCGCGCTCGCCCATCCCCTTGTGTTCCGCCATCTCGCGGCACTGGGGGCAGACCATCATCCGCCCGCACATGGGGCAGTACATCATCTGCTCGGCCATCGGGCACTGCATCATTTTTCCGCACGCGGGGCAGTGCATCATCGGCTGGGCCATGGGGCACGACATCATCCGATGATGGCCGTCCCGGCCGTCGCCTCGCTCCCCGCAATGGCAGGCGGCGGCCCCCAGCATCACCGCGAACGCCAACGCCAAAATCGCTGCAACTCTCATCTGCGTCCCTCCTGCAATAGATCCCCCGAAACCCCGGGAACGCCCCGGTCCACCCGCAGCCCCTGCGCTTTCTCGACCTTAACACGGGAGGGGGGCGCAATCAAGGCGCAACGGAGTTCTCTTCGCTTCGGAGGTGGGGCCGCACCACCTGCCGAGTTTTGAAACAGCTTTGCTCTGTTGAAATCATCCTGTTTCGCTTGTCAGGCCGCGAAGCGGCCGTCGGACTCTAGCCCGCGGCGAGCGGAGCGAGTCGTGGGGGCAAGTCGTACCCACCCCCCGAGCCCCCGAAGGGGGCGACGGAGCCT
>CAIUPP010000077.1 GCA_903901045.1 uncultured Planctomycetota bacterium | reverse complement strand
GGCTCCGTCGCCCCCTTCGAGGGCTCGGGGGGTGGGTACGACTTGCCCCCACGACTCGCTTCGCTCGCCGTGGGCTAGAGTCCGACGGCCGCTTCGCGGCCTGACGAACGGAACAGGATGGTTTCAACAGAGCAAAACAGCGTCCAGGACAACCAGGGAGAGAGACATGAAAGTGATCATCGAACAGGATATGGAAGGCTGCGCGGGAATTTTGGATTGGAGTTACAGCCTCCATCAGTCCGGGCAGTTGCCCTGGGCCACGTGCGTGATGACCGACGAGGTGAACGCGGCGGTGGAGGGCGCGCTCGAAGCCGGCGCGTCGGAGGTGGTTGTGCTGGAGGCGCATCCCTTCGACCGCGAAAGGCTCCATCCCAAAGCGCAGGTGCACAGCGGCACGCTGTTCGATGCCCCGCGCGATGCGCAGGCGCTTCTGTTCGTCGGCCGGCATGCGATGTCCGGGGTCGTGGACGGCGTGTTGAACCACACCGGCAGCGACCGGTCCATCCACCAGGTGCGCGCCAATGGCAGGCCGGTGGGCGAACTGGCCATTGTGGCCGCGTGGTTCGGGAAGTGGGGGACGCCGACCGCCCTGGTGTGCGGCGACGAGGCCGCCTGCCGCGAGGCGCGCGATTTCCTGGGCGCGGTGGAGACGGTGGCCGTGAAGAAGGGGTTCAACTGCCACGAGGCGATTTCCCTGAGCCGCGAAGAAGCTTGCCGGCGCATTCGCGAGGGCGCCCGGCGCGCCCTCGGACGTCTGGCCGAGTTCAAGCCGTTCACGATCAGCGGCAAGGTGCGGTGGGAAATCGATTACCGCAGCGCCGAAGTGACGGACTGGATCTGCCGGCTCCCCAACCTTCAGCGAATCGGCGCGTTCACCACGCGCTTCGATGCGGAAGAGTACGAGGCCGCCCTTCGCATGTATTACGCCCAGGGGGCCATGCTCTACCGTTATGACGCCTTCTGATCCGCCTCCCGCCGGGCGCCGCAACCTCCGGCGGGCCGCCGCGGGCCGTCACATCTGCGGCGCAAGAGGCGGCGCGCCGCGCCCTTCCCCGCCTGCCGCTTGACAGCCTCCCCGTACGGCTGGTATACCAGTACACAGTTGTGGTTCCAAACGTTACTCAGGGGTGGGACGATAAGATGCCAAGAGACGACCAAAGGCTCCTCAAGAAATACGGTATTCGCCAGAATCAGTCCAGCGCGGCCTACAACCTGCTTCGCAGCGCGATCATTTCCGGCCGATTTCCCCAGGGCACCCAGCTCAATGAACGTTGCCTGGCTGAGGAGTTCCATGTCAGCCGCACCCCTCTGCGGCATGCGTTGACGAAGCTGGCGGCGGAAGGGATCGTCGAGCAAGTCCCCCACGTGGGCTCGTTTGTCAGGAAGTTGGAGCAGCAGGAAGTGCTGCTCCTCCTGGAATGCCGCCGCGCCATCGAATCCGGCGCCGCCGCGCTGGCCGCCCAGAAGCTGACGGCGGGGAATGCGGCGGAGCTTCTGAGACTGGCGGGGGAGGTCGAAACTCGCATCCGGGATGGAGAGCCCGGAAAAAGGCGAGAGGCGGAACTGCACTTTCATAACCGGATCATCGAGCTGGCGGAGAACGTCGAGATCAGGCGCTGGACGGATGAGGTGCTGGCCCTCAGCCTGGCTTTTCCCCCGGTAAAAGAGAAGACGGGTCTCTCGACGCAGCCGGATCTGAACATATACGGGATTCACGACACCATCGCCAAAGCCATCGTCTCCCGCGATCCCACGAAAGCGTTCACCGCCATGTGGGAGCACTTCAACGAATCCATCATGAAGTTGACCGCGCAGATTGAAGAATCGACCCGCCGGAGCTCGCCGCGGCGCGAGGAAAGCAGCCCGCGGGCCGAAAACGCCGCGAAGATAAGACCCGGGCGGCGGCTCGGCCAGAAGCCCCCCAAGTGACGCGACGGAGCCGCCGGGCCATTCCTCCTCCATCGCCCATGGAATCGGAAGAGACATGAGACTCTACTTCTTCGATGACGCGCGCCTCAGGTCGGTGAGCGGATTCACCCCGGTTCCGGGGCCTGTGGAGAAGCTCGGTCCGGTGGGCGGCACGGAGACCCCGGACCCGCGCTGGAGCTTCGATCCGTTCTCCGGCAGTCTTCTGCCGCTGGGGGGGGGCGCGTGGCGCGCTTACGTCACCGCCTTCGGCCGCTCCCGCATCGAGGAGAGCCGCCCCTGCGTGTTTGAGAGCCCGGACGGGTTGCGCTGGGAGCGCGGGCGGATCCTCCAGCTTGGGAATCTGCCGCAGGACTTCGCCGGCTGGATGAAGCAGCCCTCGGTGGTCCGGCTGGGCGATGGCTCGCTGCGAATGTATCTGTGGCTTCACGGCACGCGCGGGAAACAGACGATCTGCCGGCTTTGCACCGCGGCCAGCGGCGACGGGCAGTCATTCGCCATCGAGGATTTCGACAAGCCCGTTCTCTATCATCCTTCCGAGCTCGGCCCGCGCGGCTGGGAAACCGGATGGGTTCCCACCGCGGACCAGTTCGACCCGCGATGGCGCTCCGGTTCCGCCGACGAATTGCGGCGGCTGAAGCGGACGCGCTCCAACGACTCCACCTACGTCTACCGCGAAGCGGACACCGGACGCTTCATCATTTACGGCGTGACCTTCCTTCCGAATCCCCCCGGCAGCCCCCGCCGCGAAGAGCGCGACAATGTCCCTTCCATGGTGCGCGTGATCGCCCGCCGGGAGAGCGCCGACGGCTATGAGTTCTCCGATCCTGAAATCATTCTGATGCCCGACGCCGGTGACCCGCTGGACCAGCAATTCTACTATCTCGCCGTGCACCGGCAGGATGACTGGCACATCGGGCTCCTGGGCGATTTTGAGGCGGTGGACCAGACGCAGGACCTCAACATCGTGGTCAGCCGGGACGGTCATTCCTGGACGCGGCCCACCCGGTCGCCCTTCATCCCGAGGGTCGAGGCGGAGCCGGATGGGATGAACGTCTACGCCATCAATTCCCTTATCGACGCGGGCGACGACTGGCTGCTCATCTACCGGGGAGGGTATCGGCCCCATAACGACGCCGAGATCCGTTCGGATATCAGTTCGACCATGCGGATGGCCCGGTTCGGCAAGCGCCGCTTTGTCGGCTTGGACACGGCCGGCAATCGCGATGCGCGCCTGGTCACGGGCGGCTTCGTCCTGACCTGCCCGGAGATCACCCTGGATGCGGAGATCCGCGGCAAGCTGCGCGCCGAGCTTTGCGATGCATTCGGGAATCCCGTGCCCGGGTTCCGGCGCGAAGACTTTCTGCCCGTGACGGGAGACAGCCGAAGGCACGTCCTGCGGTGGAACGGAAAGAGCGCCGCCCCATACCAGTTCGACCCCGTGTCTCTGCGAATCGAAGCGACCGACAGCACGCTGTACGCCCTGGAGGTCTGACGCGCGCGGCGGCGGCGAATCCTCCCGAGAGGAAGCACATGATCAATCAGGCTCTTCGCAACGAGTTCAACCGGGCCGTCAACCGCAGGATTGCGCGCGACAGTTCAGGCAGGTTCTATCTGCTCATCAACCGGCCGGACCGCCGGGGAGGGAGCGTCTTCTCCCTGCGCATTTCCAGGGACGCCCATCCGGCGACGCTCGATGATTTCCGCCCGCCGATGCGGCTCGATTGGCCCGCCTCGACGAAAAGCCGCGCCGGCTGGCTCTCCTCGGCCGCTCTGGCGATTGACCCCCAGGACCGCCTGCACCTCATCGGCAATACGGAAGAGGGGCGGATCTGCTATGCCATCGCGGATTTGAGGCGCTCGGTCGACGCCGGCGGCGCGCCGGGAAAACTCCCTCTGCGCAATCCCGCCACGCTGAAGAGCGGCTGGTTCACGCTCGCCCGGAAAGACGCCCGGCTCGGCGACCTCACGGTCGCGCCGGACGGAAAGGCCTGGGTCACCTGGACCGAGGCGAGCCCCGACCATGCCAGTTCGATTCACCTGGGCCGCTTCAGCGGGAAGAGATGGTCCGCCACCCGGGTCGCCGACGGGTATGGATTCTTTCCCGGCACGCTCCTTCTTGACGACGAGGGAAACTTTCATCTCGCCTGGCACGACATCCGCCAGGAGAGCAGGTATCTTGGCGGAAAAGTGGCCGAACTCGGCAAGCGGAAGAAATGGCGCATCTGGATGTACATGGATTGGGCGCATCGCGCCGCGCTCACGAAGGTCGGCGGCCGCGTTTTGGCGGCTTTCGAGGACTACGGGTCGGCCATCAGGTACCTCTACCCCGATGAAGGCAAGCAGCACCGCCCCGACGACGTGAATTTCGGCGCGCTTCCCGTAGCCGGGTCCGACCCGCGCATCCGCTGGGAGACTTCTCACTCCCAGCAGTTCGCCGTCGATCGTTACGGAGTGCGCTGGCTCTTCTTCATCAACAGCAGCCGCGAGCACCTTTTCTACAGCCGCTGGCTCGGCACGGCCTGGGGGCCGCTGTGCAACAGCCTTCCCCTCCGGCAGAACTCGCCGCGCATGGAGAGCAATCACCTTCCGATGGACCGCCTCTCCGTCGAGGAAAAATCCCCCGCCGGCGCGGGGGATATCGGCCTGGTCGTTTCCAATGAGAGCGCGCGGCCGCACACGCTGTTTCACCGGATGGCGGTCCCGTCGCTTGTTGCCCGGCCGGGCAAGAAGGTTCTCTTCCTCGACTTGAAAGAGGTTCAGCGGATGGAGGGCCTTGAACTGGTCCTCAACCCCGCCCGGAAGTACGAAGGGAATCCGATTGTCCGGGCGGGCGCGCCGAACGACTTCGACGCGCACGGCGCAGGGCATTTTGCGCATGTGGTGAAGGAGAACGGCCTCTATCGCATGTGGTACACGGGCTGGCGCGTCGACCCCAGCCAGTACTGGGCGAAATGGCTGCACATTGGATATGCCGAAGGCCCGGACGGCTATCATTTCAAGAAAGTTCCGCTCGGCCTGGCTCCTTACGGGAAGAACCGGAACACCAACATCGTGCCCGGCCTCGAAGGCAGTTGCTCGGTTTATGTGGACGCGGCCGATCCGGACCCGCGCCGGCGCTACAAGGCGCTGGCGTTCCCCGCCGCCATTCTTCAGCACGAAGAGGCGCGGCAGGGCCGAATGGACCCGTGGAAGGACCAACTCACCGGAACGCTTCTCACCTCGCCCGACGGCATCCACTGGACCGGCGAGCCCATCACTGTGGATTGTCCGGGCGGACGGCCCGCCGAGATCATTCCGCAATCCTTCTTCCGCGACGTTCTGGACCCGGACCCGAACAAGCGTTTCAAGGCCTACGGCTTCAGTTCGCTGAACCTGGGCCGCCGCGGCGGCAGCTACATGCACAGCCCGGACTGCGTCCATTGGACGGCCTCTCCGCAGAATCCGGTGCTGGATGCGTTCGCCCGCTGCATCCCGCCCGTGCGGGGGGGGAAGGTTCACCAGATCCACGATATGGTCGTCTGGCAGGAGGGGGACTACTATCTTTCGCTGTACCAGTATCAGCACGACGGCAACCGGCTGGACCTCGAACTGGCGGCCAGCCGGGATGGGGAGAACTTTGTCTGCGTCAAGCCCGAAGAGAAAGTCATCCCGGCGGGGAAACCCGGCAGTTGGGACACCTATTTCCTTCGCCCGAATGCCCCCCTCGTGGATGGAGGGAAAATCCTTCTTTATTATGGCGGCCTTTCCAGATTGCGTTCAACCGTTCCGGGCGCGCTGGCCGAGGCCAACGAGCGGAGGCTGGGAGGGGTGGCCACGCTTCGGCTGGACGGGTTCACGCATTTGCAGACGGCCGAGGGGAGGTCGCTCGGGTCCTTTACGACCATTCCCATCGATCCGCCCCGCAGCGCCCAATCGCTGGTTGTCAACTGCCAGTGTCGCGCGGACGCCTGGCTGGCGGTGGAAGTCATCGACGCGGCAACCGGCCGGCCGGTCCCGGGCTACTCCCTCAGGGAATGTCGGCGCATCACCGGCGACTCGCTCGCGCGGGAGGTGCGCTGGAAGAATCGGGCCGACCTGGGCGGCCTGCCCCAGGGCCGCTTCCAACTGAAGTTCCATTTCCAAAGCGTCCCCGGCCTTCTCAAGCTCTTCGCCTTTGGCTTCAAGTGATTAACAGGAGGGAACAGTTTTGTCCGGAATATCCTCAGGCCTGTCGCATTGTCCGCAGCGGGAAATCACGCTATTTGCTTTCGACGATTTCTCCCTGCCGTTGACCCATCATCTCCAACTCAGCCTCACGCCCGCCGAAAAATTCTCCGGCAACCCGGTGCTCAGGCACGGCAGACCCGGCGACGTGGACGAAGGGGGTGCCTCGTTTTACGGCACCGTGATCCTCGAAGGCGACTTGCTCCGGATGTGGTACCTGGCGTTCATACCGAACGGATACTTCTCCCCCGGCAGCCGGGGGCCGCTCTGGATCGCCTATGCCGAGAGCAGGGATGGCGTCCACTGGAAGAAGCCGTCGCTGGGGCTTGTGGAGTGGAAGGGATCCAAGGAGAACAACATCGTCTGGACGCTCAAGCCCGTGCACAAGTACCGCGCGGCGCAGGGATCAGGCGACCCGCACGACACGGAGAAGTACAGCCCGCACACGGATTACCCCGCCGTCATCCTCGACCCGGAAGACCCCGACCCGAGCCGGCGCTACAAAATGGTTCACGTGGACTATGAGCAGGACAAGGTCTTTGAGCATCCGCAGACGCCGAAGGGGCCCATCACCTTCCCCTGCCCGACATTGCACACCGCCGTCAGTCCGGACGGCATCCATTGGCGGGAGATGCCGGGAAACCCGCAGATCCACGGGAAGTTCGAGGCGTCCGGCTTGTACAAGTTCAACGGCATGTACCACGCCACGGGCCAGCAGTTCTCCCCCTGGACCTATTTCCGCGACGGCTCCAAGTGCATGGGGCGAACGACCATCGTCTACCGCTCTCCCGACTTCGAGCGCTGGGAGAAGGGGGGATTCGCCGGGTTCGACCGGACCCACGTCGCCAAGGGGGAGGAGTCGCACATGGGGCCCGGCATCCTGAACAAAGGCAACGTGCTGGTCGGCTTGTACGGGCAATGGCATGACGCCGATACCTGGGAGACGGTCCGGATGGACATCGGCCTGATCGTGTCGAACGACGGGCTGCATTTCCGGGAGCCCGTACCGAGCTTCAAGTTCCTCGCGCGCGAGGAGGACTCGCTGCGCTGGGAGCCCAGCGGCAAGGCGCATCGGGCCATCGTGCAGGGCAACGGAATCGTCAACTTCGGGGAGAGGACCTGCATCTGGTACAGCACGTGGGACGTTTTCGGGAACATCGGCATGGCCACGCTGCCCAGGGAACGCTTCGGCCAACTGGCGCTGCGCGGCGATGAAAAGGAAGGCTACGTCCTCAGTTGTCCGCTGGACGCCGCCGGCAAGCCGGCCCGGCTCTTCCTCAACGTGAGCGACCTGTCGCCGGACAACGCATTGGTGGTCGAGGTCAATGACGCTTGCGGCCGACCACTCGGAAGGTACTGCGGGGACGAATGCATTCCCGTCACCGCCTCCGGGTTCCGCGTGCCGGTCCGCTGGAAGTCCACCGATACGATCTCCGCGCCGGGGCCGTTCTCTCTCCGCGTCCATTTCAGCCGCGAGGGAGGAAAGAGCCCGCAATTGCACGCGCTTTATGTGAGTTCGCTGGAGAAATGAATCTCGTCAACCCGTTGAGCACGCTCGGAAAGGAGCGCATCCTATGACGCCGACACTCGCTTTGATTGAGCAACTGCAGGAATTCGAGACCGCCCTCGTCGCCGAAGCCATGACGGCGATGGGGGTGAAGAACACGGAGCAGTATTACACCGGCAGCGACGTCCGGCAGCTCACGCCCGGCGCAGAACTCATGGTGGGAGTCGCGATCACACTGGTCGCCGATACCTGCACGACGAAGAAGAAAGCGGATACGGACGGGATGTGGGAATTCTACGAGATGGCGCGCAAGTCCGCCCTGCCCGTCGTCGCGGTCATGAAGTCCATCGGCTCGGACCCCCGGCGCGAGTGCATGCTCGGCGACGGCATGGCCAAGATTTTCAAGACGAGCGGCTGCTGCGGCCTGGTGTCGGACGGCGGCGCGCGCGATCTGGAGCGGATCAACAAGGTGGGGTTCACCGTGTTCGGCTCGGGCACCGTCTCCAATCACTCCGCCTTGATCTACCAGCTTGCGAAGGAGCCCATCACCGTCTCCGGAGTGACCTTCACAAACGGTGCGCTGCTCTGCGGCGACCACGACGGCATCCTGGTCATTCCGCCGGAATGCCACGCTGGCCTGGTCGAAGCCTGCATTCTCTCTCGCGATATTGAGACGCGGTGCCACTGTTTTCTCCGGCGCACCGATAAGTCTCCGGAGGAGAAGCGCAAGTACCTGGCGAAAGCCTACGAAGTCCACTTGAAGAAATGCGCAGCACTGCTCGGATAGTCGCTTATGGACTGCCCCCCGACCGATCGGAGGACTGTTCTTCCGACGGCGGGGCAGGGTGATTGTGCGCCGCCTATAGGAGATATTTTGCAGGAACCATGGCCCTGCGAGGAGGAGTTGGCGAAATGACACTTGCTGGTGTGTAAGAATCGTTAGAAGTACAAGATAATAGCTTGACTTATTTGGGTTTCGGGCTAGAATTTATAGTAGTTAGGGGCTGTTTTTAGAAAGGAGGCTCTGTATGCTTAGCTTGCGGCGAATATGGCGTGCGTTCACGCTGATCGAGCTGCTAGTGGTGATTGCTATCATAGCCATTCTGGCGGGCATGCTGCTGCCGGCGCTGGCGGCAGCCAGAGAGAAGGCTCGGCGCACGGCGTGCCTCAACAATATGACGCAGATGTCGAAGGCGCTGGAAAGCTATTGTGCCGATTACGGCCAATACTTCCCGAGTTGGACCGGCTACGGCGGACCCTCCGCCAGCTCCTGGAACAATACGTATTCCTGGGAGCCATACGATGACGGGTGGTACACGGATGCGAAGGATTCCACCCAGACCGTGAGCTTCTGCGGCGGCGGGCCGGGAACGTTGTGGGCGCAGCAGGCCGGCTCCGAAGTGCGCGGGTATGAGTGGCCGCTGATCAAGTTCCGCACGATCTTCATGGGCCGCACCGGCGGAACCACCTGTTACACGAACAAGCGCGCTTTGACCGCCCAGACGCCCGGCAAACTGACGGTGGGGCCGGTGGGGCTTGGGTTCCTCCTCTCGGGCGGCTATATGGGCGACGCCCGCACGTTCTATTGCCCGTCGGCCGGAGGCACCATGCCGGCGGACTATGACAACCGCAACGACCCGGAAAAATCCGGTCGCCTCGCCGCCACGAGCCCCAAGCAGCTTCAGGCCATCGGCGGGTTTGATTTCAAGTCGATCGCCTACGGCAACTGGTCCTCCATCGGCACTTGGAACGGCAGCGACGCCAGCAACTTCCCCGGTTACGTCGCGCAGTGCGACTACGCCTACCGGAACGTTCCGATGGCGGCCTGCACACCCACGATTGCCGGTCCTTATTACATTAGCAGTCTGGAAGACTACGCCAACCGGACGGGCTGGATCACGAACAAGCCGATGCGCTTCAACCTGGGTTGGACGAAGCCGGCCGTTCAGAGCGCCGTCGGTTGCCCGACTTTCAAGACGCAGAAGCTTCTGGCCGGGCGCGCGCTCGTCAGCGACACGTTCACCTGGAACTTCCTTAATCCGTCCGGACCTCCCGCAAACGGCACCGTCACGGCAGCGCGGGGCGCGTCCAACCCCGGCTACGGACGTTACGCCCACCGCGACGGGTACAATGTCCTTTACGGCGACTGGAGCGCATCCTGGTATGGCGATCCGCAGCAGCGGATCATGTACCCCTCTTACGACGGGAGCCTGGGGACCACGCAGGATTACTCCTCCTATCGCGGCCGAGACAACAATTACGCGGTGACCTGGAAGAACCTCGCTCAATCATTCCTGGTTAACAATTGCGGCGGCGCGATGGTGGAGTGGAGCATTTTTGACACGAGCCGCGGCATCGACTCGCACACGGATTGGCCGGCCTTCTAAGCTGTTGAACAGGCCGGAAGAAGCGCAGACTTTGCGGGCGTCCGCCTCCTCGGGGGGTGGACGCCCGCTCTCTTTACCCGGCCCGCCTGCATTGCGCCGGGGGGAGGCGGATTTCCGACAGATGGCGCAACCGGCCGCAACATCTCCTGCCGCGTCGCCCGTGCAGTCGGCGGAGCGATCTCCCTGCGCATCACTTCGCAGGTCGCCGCGCGGCTCCTGTGCCGGCAGAAATGCGGGGCAAAATCGACGCCGGGATCGCTGCGGAGGAATATCCACCACCCCCTGCGGGGGTTCGCTGGATGATTTCAACAGAGCAATGCACTACCCAAACTTGACATTCCCCCCAAGCGGGGTATACTGGTATACCATAGCGAGTCTCCGCTATCGGGCCGGCCCCCTGGGTATATATTCGCTCTGTTGGCCTGAATGCGCCGGCGCCGAAACGGGGACTAGGGGGCTGTTGAAAAAGTGTAGCGCGGGTTATCAAATCCGCGTGCGCAGACCGAGAAGTCCGCGCCATTTACGCATTGATCTTGCGAGAACGTGCGTTCGGAGGGCTTTCAACAGCCCCACTAATGAGCGATGCGTAATCAGCTTGACACGCGGGCAGGGGCAAGGCATGCCTTGCCCCTACTAACCCTGGCCCTAGTGCTCGCAAGCGGAAGACCGAACGTCAAGCTAATTATGTGGCGAGCAATAGAAGCTGTTTTGCTCTGTTGAAATTATCCTGCGAACCCCCGCCGGGGGTGATGGATAGTAGCCCACGGCGAGCGAAGCG
>CAIUPP010000076.1 GCA_903901045.1 uncultured Planctomycetota bacterium | reverse complement strand
TTCCTCGTCCTTTCTACCACCCCAATCTTGCTTGTCCCTGCCTTCTACAACTGTTTCAAAAGCCCGCTTTGCCCAATGCACGGTGATTTCTATGGAACTCGGGCATCAAAACCGCCGTTCCGCCGCTGTTTCGAAAAGATTCGGTTTTGGAACGGTCAGCCTTCCTTCTTGAACAGCTTCATCCCCGCTTCCCGTTCAAACGCCTTGCAGAGCAGGTGCAGTCTCTCGCGTCGGAACTGGCGGAACCCCCTTGTTACACTTTCGTTCCAAATCCCTGCGTCGCGTAGGGGAGGAATCAAGTGGCTTTTCATCGTTGTGACAAAACGTCCGTTTTTCCGAACCTCTCGGAAGTAAGCCGACGGACGACGGCGTCCGATTTCCTGATTCTCTTCGGACGGCAGGAAACAGATGTTGCAAACGCTGTTGTAATCTTTGTACCCGATGCCTTGGGCCTGCAGAAGAGCCTTCGGAAAGATATGGTGTTTGTTCTTCCTGTTGGCGCGGGCGGCAGCAATCTGCGTGGGGATTGGCTCGCCATTGCTGAAGCGCCGTGGCTTTCGCAAGGCTAAGAGACAGAAGAACGCATTGGTGAGGGCGGCGCTGCGGGTGTACTGAGCCCTATCCAGATCGGATTTGTCCACGCGCACTTCCAACGTGAAGCGCGCTCGGCCGTGTTTCGCCAATCTCTGAAAGAATTGAATGTCGGAGATGAGGTTTTTGCGGTAACCACGGCCAGAATACCGTTGCCCAAGGGCAGTAGCCCAAAACCATTTTCTGAGTTCGTTTCGCTGTGCCGTGGTCGGCTGTGCACCATTGTGCAGGAAGAAGATTGGCAGAGTAGCTAGCATGTTTTCAGATGGGAGGAACTCGTCATTATACACGCAGAAGTTCTCGCGCAGGAAATCCACGGACTTGCTCAACGCATTTGCGTAATACTTCCACATCTTATTGAATTCCTTGATCTTCAGCTTGCCACAACGCACGTCCTTCTCCCATCGTCCTATCCTCGTCTGGATCGCTTTCTGTCCAACTTGATTCCCGCCACTGGCGAACATGAAGCCTAGGATAATCGGGTCGAAGGACATCATTTCGAAATCCTGGAGCTCCTGCCTTTCGACTCGTGCCAGTTGTCGTAGGTTGAACCGCGATGCCAGTGCAAAAGCCTGATCGGCAGAGGTAACACGCATCCCGCCCGAGTTGATCCGAATGAACGTCGTGCGTACATCCTCCAAGTTGGCGGTTCGAACGCTGACAAGTGGGAGTTCGTAATTGAGAATGCGTTGTCGGCATTCCTCGATCTTCTTGAGTTTCCAATCAGCGTACTTGCGTAGTTTCTGCCGCCAGTTGCTGGAGAGAATGTCCACAATCGAAACATAGCGTCCCTCTACGGGCGGCCGGTAAGAAAAAGCCGACTGCGTGTCGTCATCGTCATAAGGCCGGACGCCGAAGCAGATGCGCCGAAAATCAACATCGCGCCCCCAAAAGTTCTTCTTCGTCTCGCCGTGGAACGCTTGGTAGATCACAGACAGACGTTGCTGGCCGTCGATCAAGAACCAGATTTCATCATTGGCACGGCTGTAGGGCGGCAAGAGGTGAAGTTGTTCGCGGAGCAAATTCCTGCGTTGCGGATCGGCTTTCCACAGCAAGATCGTTCCAATGGGGATGTGACGGTATATGCTGTCCAGAAGAGCCGCAGATTTCGGGCCATTCCAAACAAACTCACGCTGAAGTTGTGGAACAGCAAAAACCTGCTGTTCGAGAAGACGCCGAAGCGCTTTCACCTTGTGCATTCGGACTTCGATTTGGCCTTGTGACATTATGGGTGTCCAAAAAAACGCGTGTTAGAACCAGTCCAACCGCATGGCTGTGAAGCCCTGCGTATACGCACTATTCGTGTTACTGTCTGGTTACCCAACCGCTGACGGACTTCATGCTTCTGTGATTCGTGAGTTCTACACTCCCGGAAGTAGAGCTGAGATGCACTTTGTCTCCCTTCTGCCAATCAGGCCAAGTGCCACGTGCGTCGATAGAGTAGGTATCAGACCATGTTTTCACAATCAGCGGCTGGCCTTCATTTAGCAAGGTTCCTTCTTCACTTGACATCGCAGTCCTCCCAAGAATATCGAGACCGGTTTACTAACGGTTCACGACCATCGTGAACTGTCATGCCGGTATTGTACCTTCCACAAACGGCAGAGCAAGCGAAATGGTCGTCCTGTCCCAACCGACCGCCCCTACGAGCCATGGAATCATGGGCGATACGCTGGGCCAGCGTATCAAGTATCACGCGCTTCGCAATCGTTCCACCAACTTGACCATTGCCAGCGTGTCCTGACCGCAGTAAGCCAGGAGCGCTTCGCGCAGCTTGCGCCGGTCAGAAGCGGAGAGTCCCCCACGCACGAGCGTATTATACGCCAATCCGGCTTCACCTCCCTCTGCGACTTCCATGCCTTCGTACGTCATGCCGGGTATCAGAGCGGGGAGAACGCTCTTGAGCGAAAAGGACCCGCCGAAATCCGGATGACAAACGTGGTGTTCCACAACCGGACGTAGGTCCCAGAGTCGCTTCTGGACTTTGGCTATCCGTTTCGCGTACGGCGGCAGCCATTGTGCGAGATCCGCCAGTCGGGTGGACTCAAAAGATTGGTTGTAGACAACCACGTGCCCCTTGCCGTCCGCATCCTCCAGGACTTTCAACAACGACTCGATGAACTCCTGGCGGGGGTCGCGGCCGTCATCCGCTAAGAATTCATGGTGTTCCAGCTTGCTGCCCGGCTTTCTCTGCACATGTACGGACCACTGGAATGGAATGTGGTCGGAAGGGCGCATTCCCGCGTAACGCGGGATGGCCGGATAGAGGGTCTCAAAGTCCATGAAGTACAGCGGGTATTCGAGCGTTTCCAAGTCCGTCTGTAGTGCGGCGCTAAAATAGGGCTTGCCTGTCTGAGCGCACTGGCAGACACGTCGTTGGGTCGCGCTCAGGGGGAAGTCGTCAGGTATATCGCGCATCGAAGCAATGCCCATCGCCGCCAGTTGATCGAGTTTTGCCTGTCGGATGCGGGGGAGTTTGGACATGTGATCGTTGGGCAATTCCTTATTGCACCGGTCGAAAAACTCACATTTGTAGGGACACTCGCACTGGTCGCCCGGTTCCACGTCGGGAGGTTCATTCTGAGAGAGGGCCTCCCATTGTTGCCGCAAGAGCCTTGGCAGAACCTTCTCAACTTCTCCCAGTTTGCGCGAAAGGTTGACGGTTGTGAAAAGCTTCTCAGGAACGAGGTGAACCCCATCGAAGATGTAGCTGCGGTTGAGGTGCATCAGGTTGGCGCTGGAAAGCTCCACTCCCGCGCGTTCCAGGACGTATTTCTGGATCGCCACATCCTCCACGTGATGGTACTTCTCTCTCACGTCTGTGGAGGATTTCACCTCAGACAAACGCCAGCGACCTCCGCGCACGCGTTCGAGGATGTCAGTGCGGACAAGAATCCGGTCGGCCAGAAAGGCGGCCTCGAAGATCGCCGGTACTTTCGGATCGGCCATGAGTTCCCGCGTGCGCTCCAGCGCCTTGCCCACTTCCCAGTATTCGGCCTCCACCAATACCCCGCCAAGGAAGGCCTTCTGAGCAAGTACGCCGACCTCATGGCCCTGGGCGAATCTTGCCTTAGTCTCTTCGTCAGGTTCTGGCTTTGTCTCCGGTTCATGGACGAGCCAGTAGAGGCGCTTGAGGCACTGTAGTCCGGCCACGAACTTGGACTTCGACAACGTTATGGGCTTACCGTGCTTGGCCATGAGACGAATCCTTGATCAAGAGAGTAGGAAGCATCTCAAACGACGTCGAACGTCAAATGAGAAGCATACCGTTTGCTTGGACATAATGGAAATCCCCGTTCTTGCTCCGCGCCGAGCCGAGTTTGCGGAAGGCCGACGAGTCACTTCCTTCCGCCGCATCTGTCTGCGCATGGCTGCATTCCAACGCTCGAATTCGACTTTGAGCGTTAGAATCCGTCCCGAGGGAGTCCCTCGGCAATCTGCATAAACCAGAAGATCAGTTCCTTCGTGCAGTGCGGCCTCACTTCGAACTGAGCAGCGAGGCGACGGCAGACCACAGCCGCTTTCCCAGGATTGTAGGACTCCAATGGGAAGTCCTCCGGCTTCCATGACTCGCGCCAATGCGGGTCGCTTTGAATGCTCCGCGTGTGGCTGTTTTGCCAGACGTCCCACAATCGTTGGCGGTCCATCTCGTTGTCAAGGTCCACAGTATCCCGGCCCGTCAAGGAACGCACTTCATTCGCCAGAGCGTCGCACTTTTCCAGAGACTCCGATATGTCCCATCTCTTACTGACATGCCAGCCGTACTCCATTCTCTGGAAGTGAAGAGTCTCGAAGTCAATCACATCGTGTTCTTCACTATCCTCAAGGGCTCTGGTCAACATCTCAGACCGGTTCGGCGGCAGGAGTGCATGAGCAAGCTCTATCAGATCAGGAGTTGGGAACCAGTCCTTCCCTTCCTCAAGGAGCCGTGCAACCGCATCGCGAAAGCGGCCATCGAACGACAGTCCCATCACGCAGCCCACTCTGATTGGCCGTTTCCTCATAGGTTCTTGCCTGTCTTTTGGTGTGATCGCCATTGTCATTCCTTTCTCTTCTTGTTCGGCACGTCATTGAAGCAGTTTCCGTTACCGTAAGTCCCAGACCGGCGCTGTTACCCGTCCTTCGTGCTATGCCCCCGCTTTGAGCGACGCAGCGTGAATGATCGGCCTACTGTGGGCGAAGCCGACCGGCTCTCTGCTCTCCTCGTTCCACTTGCCTTGTACTTCCATCTCCGTGGCTCTCAAAAAGTCCTCCATGCGGACCGGTCCCTTACCGCGAGATTCCAGCGCAAGGCGTGCGGCATTGAGTACCACGTTCTTGATCTCGCCGCCTGAAAGGTCGTGCCGGCTCAAAGCGTCGCGGTCGACGTCTTCGGCTACAGGCATCCTGGGCGGGATAAGCTTGTCCCATATCTGCCGCCGCGCGGCGGCATCCGGCCGCTCGAACTCCACCTTGACGGTGATCCGTCGTTCGAGAGCTTTATCCAAAGCGATTTTGCGGTTGGTGGACAGCACGCAGACGCCATCGAATCGTTCCAACTCCTGAAGCAGGACGTTGACATCACGCACCTCCCAGTTGTACTTGGCCGTGTCGCGGTCGAAGAACATGGCGTCCGCCTCGTCCCAGAAAAGGAGGGCATTGTTGGATTTGGCCTCGTTGAAAACGTGGGCGATGTTCTTCTCCGTCTGGCCCACCCAGCGGTCCTGAATGTCGGCATAATTCACCACCAGGATAGGCCGACCCAGTTCATGCGCCAGCGCCTCAGCAGAAGCGGTCTTACCCGTTCCGGGAGGGCCTGAAAAGAGCAACACGACATTCCGGCCATAGGGGATCATCTCGCCCAAACCCCACGTCTTGGTGAGAGTCTTTTCATGTCTCGTATGGACCAGCGCCAGATTGATGGCACGTCGAGTCCCCTCTGAAAGCACGAGTTGGGCCATCTGAACCTTGGGCTTGCGAACCTCATGCTTGCCGCACAGCCGCTTGTGTCCGCTCTTCTCCAGCCCAAGCGCCTCGCGGACCCTGGGGGTCAACTCGAACTCTGTCTGCGCAATTTCCGTCGGGCTGTCGGCCAACGTCTCGCCCGTCCCCCCGCAAGGCTGGATAAACTCCCCCGATAGCAAACGACCGTTCGAGACCAATCGTTGGAGGTTGGGGGCGATTTCGTGTTCCCTGGAACTTAGCGCGTGAGCCAGCCCCCGGCCCGAAAATAACGAATCAGAGGAGTCCACGTGGCCGAGTTCTTTGCTTAGGAGCGCCAGGAAAATGGTCCACTCTCCCTCCATCCCATCGAGTTGTGTCCGGAAGCGGCCCAACGCCCAAGCGGGATGCCTGGCCAATGTGGCGCGCAACCCATAGAGCAAGCGCCCTATTTTCCTGTCCAAAGCGGGAACATTGCTCCGAGTGGCGAACCCCATGCTTCCGCGAACGAATTCCCTATCCTTGTCGCGGAGCGCTGTAGTTAGCCTGGCCAAATAGTCATAGAGCTCCTCCTCCTTTCTGACCGGCCAGGTCAACTCGGGCTCTTCTTCGCCTGTCAGGACTTCTCGCAGGAGTTCATCAGTGACGCGAATGCACTGGCTTTCCAGGTCCTCCTCCGAATCGTTGCAGAAAATCAGGCCGGACCGCATTAGCCGTCTGTGCCCCGCCAAGCACTTCAGTGCCTCTAAGGTTTTGCCGGACGGCAGCGCCAGCGCCTCCGCCAACTCGGCGCAGTTCTGAATCTTGGGTTTCAACAAAGTGATTTGGCTCAGCAACAGCGCGGTGAGGATTTCACACTCCAGCCGGTTGAGGCGGTGCAGCTTGCAGCGGCGGCGGATGTTCACATGCTCGCCGGTCATCCGGAAGGAGCTGTGCCAGTGCACCGTCAATCGCCGTGCCTGCTCTCTGAGCGACCTGGTTTGTTTGTCCTCCTCTTGCCAACGGCGCGTCGCGTCGGCCAGCGCCTTTCGTGCGCTGAACATCCGCAGGGCGGCCTCAAGGACCTGCTTGTCCGAAGCAAATGGCTTCGGCTTTTCCGATGCGCGAATCCCCATGCTGTATCGGGTGATCTTCTTCATGGCTAGTCCTCCCACGCCAAACGATTTGACCTTTGTCTGATGGAGAGTATACTCTGTGGGGTAGGACATATACGGTCCGACCCCTAAGAGTTTCTTTGGAAGGGACACGATGCTCACATTCAAGCCGCAATACCGACGGCTACAGTTCATTCACAAGGAGATTCAGAAAGGCCAGTATCCGAACTGCCGCACTCTGGCGGCGGAATGGGAAACCAGCCCGAAGACCATCCAGCGGGATATGGAGTACCTGAAATGGGAGCAAAAGGCGCCGCTGGAGTACGATCCCATCCGGCACGGTTATCACTACACGGACAAGACGTATGATTTGCCCGCTATTCGGATCAGCGAGGGAGACCTCTTCGCTCTGACGATTGCGGAGAAGGCGCTGGCCCAGTACAGGAACACGCCCCTTTACGACCGATTGCTCACCATATTCGCCAAGATTCAGGAAACGCTGCCGGAGAAGGTATCCGTTCATCCCGCATGGGTGGACGCGAAGTTCTCGGTCATGCCGACACCGACGACACGGATCAACCCGGCGATATGGGAAACCGTCGCGAAAGCGCTGCGCGCGAACCGCGTGCTGCGAATACAGCACCAGGTGCCGGGCACGAAAGGGCCGCTGACCCGCGAGGTGGACCCGTATCACATGATGAGCTTCAAGGGGGAGTGGTATCTGATCGGGTTTGATCATTACCGGCGGCAGGTGCTCATGTTCGGTATATCACGGATTCGGGACGCAGAGGCGCTTTCGGAGGAGGCTCAGGGAGCAGCCGACTTTGATGCTGCCGCCTATCTTCGCTCGCATTTCGGTGCGTTTGTGGGTGAGAAGCAATACAACGTCAAGATATGGTTTTCGCCAGACGCCGCCCCGTTCATCCGCGAACGTGACTGGCATCCAAGCCAGAAGATCAAGGAGAACAAGGACGGCAGCCTTGTTGTATCGCTTCGGGTATCCCACTTACTTGGAATCAGACAGTGGGTGCTTTCATGGGGTGGCGAGGCAGAAGTACTGACTCCTAAGGAACTACGACAAGACGTGAAGGGGGAACTTCGAAGGGCGGCAGAAAGGTATAAAGCGGGGGGATATGTCGTTAACAAGTTGTTGAAGGACTGCATTGAGCCTGCTAAGACCCTCTTGGGGCAGAATATGCCAAAGCCGTGAACCAAAAACTTCCCACAACGGCGGTCTTCGTCTCGCGCTCAACGGCTCCTTACCGGGCATCGAGATATGGGGGTCCAAGCCTGTCGCCGACTTGCAAAACGCTGGTGACAAGGGGTAGATTCCTCCGTAACACCATTTGCCAAAGGCCGTTAACACGGCGAATGCTTAGAGATAGGAGTATTACCGGTGGGTGACTTTGCACCCTTGGCCAATCGCGATGCAAGCCAAGTAATTCAGGGGTACGTGTACCAATTCCAGTGGACAATTCTGAGATGGTTGCAGCTCAATGACCACGAAACACTCGAATTGGAGAAGGGTGAAGATATCGACCTTGTTACGGCCCTCGTATCAACGGAGGGGAATGAGCGTACGAGGGTTCTGGAGCAAATCAAGAGCATCACGAAGAGCAGTGTGACGTTGCGAACGCCATCGGCCCTTGGTGCCATTGCCAACAGCGTTCTGCACCGCGAACGGAACCGAAGTATCAGAATCGCTTTCGTATTTACGAGCAGTGCAACTGCCGGCGGGGAAAAGCCTCTCCTGACTGGCTTAACAAAGTCCGGCATCCAACTCTGGCGCGAGCTCCAAGCCAGCCCCTGCGCGTCTAAAGAAGACCACCGCGCGTTACGCTCCCTGCAGAAGTACCTGGTGAACGATGCCAAGCGGCCAACTCAATACTTGGAAAGCAACTGGAATAAAGCCAAACACGCCCTGGGCCAGTACGACTACGAGCAACTGGCCGCTTTCGTGAAAACGTTTAACTGGAACCTTGGCGTGCCTGATGCCAGGAATCTGGAAGCGACCATACTGGATATCTTGGGGAAGCAGGGGCACGCAACCGAACCGGACGAGGCTCATCGACTATACGACAGATTGCTGATCTTTGTGCTGAGAAAACTCATACAGACGGGGTCAAAGTCTCTGTCTCGCTCGGACCTGCCCAAGGCGATCCATAGCGAGTTAGCCCCCGAAGATGCGTCCCTCCTGGCAAATCTGCAGGATCAGCTTCGGAAGTTGGCCAATCGTGTGGATGCCATCGAAGTGCAACATGACCAATTTGCAGACAAGCAACAGGATATGGAACGCCGCTTGGATACACTGTCGAGCCTAGGATCAGGAGGGTTGGCTGGATGCACCGACCAGCGTATCTCTCTTCTGGTACAGAACACGATTGCGAGCAACGTCCCCAGTGCTGCGACAACGCGTGAAAGTATCTCACACGGTGTGGCCGGTCATAAAGGACTGGTTCCTTACATCGATTTCGCCACGTTCCTTTCTCCAGTTCCGGCGGGGTTGCCAACAGCCTCCTTTGACATCCGGCTTGCAGTGCAAAATACGGAAGCGCCGCCTCTCGTAGCTCTTAGAAGTGAACGAAAGAATGCGGTCGGCACGATGCTCGCGAGTATCGACGGACACCTCTGGACGGCTATTGTTGGCGCTGCGGGCAGTGGGAAGACCCAACTAGCGAATCTCACCGTGCGGGCATCGGGAAAGAGGGTCGTCTGGATCGGACTTCGAGATTTTGATGTGGAAATGGCCTTCCTCTATCTCCTCCACACCCTAGCGACCTTGGGAGGGGGACACGCTGCCAATCAGCCATTGATCGTCCATGCGGCCTGTTCATCGCTCGGAAGAGGAAGCATCATCGTTCTTGATGACTTGGGACGGTGCGCCGGGAGTCGATTGGCAGAGTTGCTGATCCAGCTCGCCCACGAAAGCGCAACCGCTGGGGTCCACATCCTGTCCACGAGCCACTACCAGTTGCCTGGCGAGGTCCGCACCGCCTTGGCTGCAACACAGCTTGGCGAAGAGCCTTGCCTCAAAATGTCCGATGAGGAAGCCGAGGAATTGTTCCGAGCCTACGGCGCGCCAGTCGGCAAGTTCTCGACAGCGATGGCGAAGCTGTGCAACCTGACGGCGCAAGGCCACCCCCAGTTGCTGTCTTCTATGGGGCAGTACCTTAGAGACCGAGCTTGGCAGTACGATAGCGATACCGTAAGTCGAATCTGGAAGGGGGAACACAGCCAGGGGCTCGCCTCGGAGACCATTGAACGCATATTGGACACCGTATCTGACATAGCTGCACGTGACCTCCTGTACCGGTTGAATATTGTCATTGGCTCATTTTCAACGGAGGACGCCGTTGCGTTAGCCAATGCCGCGCCATCTCTGGCTAGACCACGGGAGTTGCTCAACACCGTCTTGGGGCTGTGGGTACAGGAAGAAACCGGCTTCAAGTTGTCAGTATCGCCCCTTGTAAAATCGGTTGGTGTTGATAATGTTCCCCCGACCACGCAACGAGAGTGCCGGCTGCTCTTGGGCAAACGAATTCTGGAGCGTCGGGTAATCCATCCCCTAGACGGAATGCAAGCGATCGGCTACTTTGCCGCAGCGCAAGACTTTGATTCGGCCACGCTGGTTCTACTAACGGGCCTTCGCAGCTTACTACTCTCAGAACGTGCGACGGACGATTGGGGACTCCTGCTGTATTGGCACAGCAGCCCCCTGCCGGAAGCTCTATCTCTGGAAAAGAAGCTCATGGTTCGCAGCCTTCAGGTCGCAGTAGGCGAGAAGTTCAAGAATGACATCGCCTACGTCTTTAGTGACCTTACCCACCTGATCCAAGTAACGCCGGAAACCCAAGCAGTTAGCCTCTTGGCCGTGGTTCCGGCGCTGCGGGCTATCATGTCGAGAGACAAAAAACTTGGCTGGGGGATTCTCAAACGGATCCTGTCTCTCATCTCCATGGAATCTCCAGGGGGGATACTGGAGCAGGCACCCGCAAGAGATGCACTCGGATTAGCCCTTTGGTTGGTTGTGGATTCGGTGAACACGTTGGAGGATCTGCACGCATGGTTGGATGCCGCCGAGGCTCTGCCACCGGAAGAACTCACGCAGGTGCTGGATTCACCGGAAGCGGCCTCATTCGGTTGCCGGACGGTGATGGAGTTGCCGTGGCTCGACGCCCACGGTCACATCGGGGTCGACTGGGCCTCGTTCCTTGAGAGCTACCAGCACGTGAAGGAGCGCGCAGAGCAGTTGAAGGCACCGGCCCTTGCAGCATTTGCCGTGCGCACGCAGATCGTCATTGCGGCCGAGGAAATGGCAGACCTGGAACATGCCGTACAAATCGGAACGACCGCGATCTCGACTGGGCCGGGGGATCCGCGCGTCTTGTTCCTGATCCGGGAATGCGTCGGTCGCCAGTACTACTATGGCGGAAAGCACGCCGAGGCGTTCGCATGGCTCCGAGATGCCATTGAGTGTGACACCGATTGCTACCCGGAGATTCGCGTTGAGGCGCTGATCTATGCCGCCATCTCGGGCGCATCAGAAAACCATCCGGAATCGCTGACGCTTGGAGAACGGGCCGTCGCGTTGGCCGAGAGCACGACGGACTTTCCCAAGTTACAGCAAGCCAAAGTCCGTGCAGAACTGGCCCTGCTCTACTGGCGCAGCAGCAAGAAGCCGGAGACGTTTCGGCATTGGGAAAAAGCGTTGGGCTTACTTTTGGAATCGGAGTGTAATCAAGACCATTGGAAAGAACGCGCCGTTCTCTTTGGTCATGTGGGGAACCACTTTGCGTTCGTCTCGCGCGATGGAAAACCCCTCTACGAGTCCGGAGACACTCGGGGTGAACTGCCGACGAGCGGGCGGTTCTTCGCCGATGCACCAAAGCTCTTACCCCTCTTTGACCGCCGGAACCTCCCGGCGATGACGTTGCAGGTATCGGTGTTCGCACGGCAGGTCGGTGACAAGGAACGCGCATCTTGGTGGGTCGCCAAGACATTCCAGTTGGCTCGTGCGATGAATCAAGTATTCCTATGGTCCGCCGTTGCACGCGATGCCCTGGCCGCAGCCATCCAGCGCGGGGACTACGAAACGGCGCTGGAGGATGCGTTCACTGCCTCGAAGGCCTTGCGAGCCATAGGTCTCATTCGCCAACAGAACCCTCAGGCGGGCATTGAAGCTTATCGCGATGCTGATGTGGATGCGGTATTGAGTTCCGACACCGATGAAGGATGGAATGCTGTTACAGACCACACGCTGGGACTGGGTGTGATTCCCTCTCTGGTTCATATCGCCTTCAAGGCTCAAGAGTCGGGCATCGACCTTAGGTCCGATGCCCACCGGATTGCCGCCGCATGCCAGAAGTTCGCTGTGAAGGGAAGTACATCAGGAGCATGGGCGTCTATCGCGAATGCCATCGAGGCCAGTTTCGAACGCTTTGACAACACTCGCTTCATTGAAGCGGAAGTCGAGAGCATCCGAGGGAAGGGATGGAAGCCGGAGACAGTCATCTTCCTTCTCGGGTATGGCCTCCAAGACGATGCCGAACTGCGACGTGTAGCTGCCTATCAAACACCTCTGTACCAGTGGTTGACAGGTTCGATCGGTGCCGACGCTCTTGTGTACGAGGAAGTCGTCCTGCCTTATGTGGCGGCCTACTGGAAACGAGCGCTCGAGAGAGAGAAGTTCCGGCTGAGCGCGCCGAGACTGATCCTAGAGAACCTTGCCCGTGCAACCGCTCTCCCGCCCAAGAACAGAACCCAGGCAATCTTGGCGTGCGCCTGTAGTTCACTAGGCATTAAGGTCACTGGGCAGGTAGGTGAATGGCTACGGACATGAAGGACTCTTTTCAGGAAGTAGAAGGGCTCGACGGATGATTGGGGAACACAGGAAGGGCGATGCTACAGCATGACGCCGTGACAGAATTAGCCGAGGCAGGCGGTGGCCTAGAATGCCGGACAAGGCGCTGCAAACCGAGCAGTCTCTTGGCTACCTGTGCTAATCGGCGAAATGGAGGCGATACCCTGGTCATAGGAAACGTCAATTGGGCACTTGCTTTCTCTGGGCGTTGTGAGTACAATCACTCAGAGTAATGAGTAATTGGAGGTGATGCCATGTACACTCGTCCATATGCGGCCAAACTCGCCAGCCGACTTCGGGAACCGCGCCGGTTCATGCAGATCGTGGCGGGGCCGAGGCAGGTCGGCAAGACAACGCTGGTTCGACAGGCACTTGATGCGTCCAAGTCCAGTGTGGTGTACGTGTCGGCAGATGAGCCGACACTGCGCGGACATGAGTGGATCGAGCAACAGTGGAACAGGGCGCGGATTGCTGCGAATGAAACGGGCAGGCAAGGCGCCATCCTCGCCCTGGACGAGGTCCAGAAAGTCCCGGGGTGGGCGGAAGCAGTGAAGCGCCTGTGGGACGAAGACACTGCTCAAGAGACCCACGTCAAAGTCGTGCTGCTCGGCTCGGCGCCACTCCTAATCCAGCAAGGGCTGACAGAAAGCATGGCTGGCCGGTTCGAGATACTGCACGTCCCGCACTGGTCCTTCTCTGAGATGGAAGAGGCCTTCAACTGGACACTCGACCAGTATCTCTTCTTCGGCGGCTATCCTGGCGCTGCAACGCTTGCGCACGATCAAGAACGCTGGTCTCGATATATCAAGGACTCCCTGATCGAGACAACGATTTCTCGGGACGTGCTGTTGCTGACCCGAGTAGATAAGCCGGCTCTGCTCCGTCGTCTATTCGATCTGGCGTGTGAGTACTCCGGCCAGGTCCTGTCCTACCAGAAGATGATCGGTCAGCTTCAGGATGCGGGCAACACAGTCACACTTGCTCATTACCTCAGTTTGCTATCCGGGGCGGGCATGGTGACTGGGCTTCAAAAGTACGCCGGGGAACGGGTGCGACAGCGCGGATCCAGCCCGAAGTTGCAGGTCCTGAACACAGCCTTGATGACGGCGCAATCCGGCCTCACCCTCAAGGAGGCTCAGGCAGATGGTGAGTTTCAGGGTCGTCTGGTCGAGTCGGCTGTCGGAGCTCATCTAGCGAACGCAGCGGCGGCAGGAGTGTGCGAGTTATTCTACTGGCGCGACCGCAATCGCGAGGTCGACTTTGTGGTCAAGTCCGGGAAGGTACTCACGGCCATCGAGGTCAAGAGCAAACGGCGACGAGACGCTCTGCCGGGCATGGAAGCTTTTGCCGCCGGGTTCAAGCCGAAGCGCTTGTTGCTGGTTGGCGGAGACGGCATCCCGCTCAAGGAGTTTCTCTCCAAGCCGGTGGAGCACTGGGTGCGCAGTTGAGAAGGACGCCAACTTATGGAAAGGCGCTCATCTGCACACTCGCGACTGGAGCCAACCGCCGTGATTCGGCTTCGTTACTCAGCAACCTTTGGGGTCGTCAGAACTGAAAAATGTGGTGTTTGACCACTGTAGTAGAATGTAGTAAACTTTTCCTCAGTTAGGGCATTAAACGGGTCGGAATGGCAATCGTTGGGGTCGGCCCTCAAAGAAGGCACTGTAGTAAAATGTAGTAAATTTCGCGCACAACATGCACAACATGCAATGCATGTGTTGCATGAGAAGTCCTTACGGGAGTTGCGATTAGAGCGGAAGTGGCGGTGGGGTAAGAACTTGCGAAAATCAGGGTTTTAGTCCTCATAACCCAAAGGCCGCGGGTTCAAATCCCGCCCCCGCTACCATCTTATCATACACAGGGACAAGCACTTACGCTTGTCCCTGTGTTCTTTCGGTATTGGGCTACTGTAGTAAAATGTAGTAAACTCCCGGAACGCCCCTACGCAATCATCTCCCGCCCAATGATCATCAAGGCTGTCTGCTTGCTGGAATCGTGTATGAGTGTGCCACTGACCCATCTGCGCGGACATACTCCACTTTGACTTCGCGTGCAGACACCGCAACGCGCAGATGGCCTGAACTGCCAAGGATTACGCCGCCTTTGTAACCGTATTCCGCAGCGTTGCGGGTGTTGCCGCGAGCATCTCCAGGCTGGGGCACCGTCTGGTACGCGATGCTGTCAAGGGCCTGCTTGGCGAAGAGATGGTCGTGCCCGTGGAAGACAATCGTCACGTGATTCTGCAGGAGTAGTTGGTGGATGGGGGCGGGCCAGCCGGGGCGACGTTGCAGGAACCCTTCGCTGCCGTCGAGGTTTTTGCCTCCCCATTCGAAGAACGGGACCGCCTCGGAGCCACCGCGGCCGTCCTTGCCCAGGCCTCCGACAAGGTTATGGATGAACACGAACTTGAATGTGTCATGGCTCTGTTCGAGCGTACGTTTGAGCCATTGATACTGCTCCGCCCCGAGCGTGCGATACCAATTGTCGGTTACGCCGCCCGGGCGCGGCGTAAACCAGTACGGATCAAGCACGACGAACAACGCATCGCCCCATTGCCATGCATAGTAGTCTTGAAGCTGACCGCCGAATCTCTCCGCCGTCGTGTTGCCGGTATAGTAGCTGTCGGGCACTGGATTGGGGAAGTACTTCTTGCGCATTGTATTGGCCCAGACGGGCATACTGTCGGCCGTGCCATCAAGGTACCTTCCCAGTTCGCCGTCGTGATTGCCAAGGACGAGGAATAGAGGGGCGTGAAGAAGCCCGAAATAGTAGCGCTGAGCCAGATATTGCTTATAGGCCGCATGAAAGTCCTGCACGTATTTCTCTGTCATGAACGTATCGCCGAGGTCAATGTGGAAATCGGGTGAGTCAGCCGCCACATTGGCCAGCGTCCGCATGAAGAGGTCTGGCGTAGTGTTTTCGTCAAGGTGCGAGTCGGCGATGATTGTAAAGGTGAACTGGGCGCCTGCCGGTCGCGCTGTGCGGAATGTCCCAATCTCAATGGCAGGCAGAAGTGAAGCGCCCGTATCGGCATCCAGGACCTGGTACTCATAGGCAGCGTTTCCCTCCAGTCCCTTGAGGAATATCTCGCGCGGCTCTCCTGCGCGCAGATCGAAAATCTCGGTTCGCTCTTTCAAGGGTTCGCCGCGAAGTCCGTACTCTACCCGAACCCGCGCCGGCTTTCGGAGAAGAACGCTGAGCGTAACGGAGCGGTCCGTCGGCCGGCCCAGAATGACGTTACCGGCGTATTCGGGGATGTCGGTCAAAAAAGCGCCACTCACCTTATCCTGTCGATCCTTTTCGATCTTCGGCACTGGCGCCTCCGCCGCTGCCGCGCCCGGAGGCGACGGGCAACAGATCGCGAAGGCGCAGACCGCCGCCAGGATTTGCAGGGCGTATCGCATCACCGGGTCTCCGTCGCTTTCTTGGACGGGAAGAAGAAGTTGTCCGTGTCCGGCAGCGCTATCCCTTGCTCAACCGGGTCCGAGTAGATGTACGCTGGGGCGCTCTTGTAGCCTTCCAGATTGCGCAATTTCATGAAAGCGGCCCGCTGGGCGGCAGTCAGCGTCTTGCTGACCTTGGCAAATGCCGCGGCGTAATAGTAGGAAACTTCTCCGTCCAATTCGCCATAGCGTCTGCCGAGAGCCAACACCTTCTCCTTGTCCGCTGTTTCGCCCTTCAGAAATCGGCGCAACTCCGTGGAAATTCCGCGCCGAACCGTGATCATCTCCGCGAGCGCCTTGCTCTGGAGACTGATGATCCCGGTGATGTTGCCGCGCTGTTCGGCCGTGAGGGCATCGAGGAACGCCTTGCCGCTGTCGCCGGTAACGGATGTGCTGATGTCATAGTCGCGCTTGCCCATGGCGGGCATGTCTTTCATGTAGAATCCGCCGAAGTAGGTGCCATGGCGCTCGGGGCAGAAGTAGGTGTCGGCCTCCACATTCCCGGCGTACCAGCTGAAGAACTCGCTGGCGTAGGTCATGTACACCACGTTGATCATCTTCTCGGTGCCCCTCGGCAGCTTGTACTGTTCCATGTCAACGTCCGGCCAGGTATTGAAGTCGCCGAACTTCATCTTCGCCAGATACGCCTTCTGCTCCGGGGTGAAGGAGGCGGCGACCTGCCCGAAAAGCTGCGCGCGCCGGTAGCTGATCTCCGCATCGAAGGCGAAGAAGTCCCCCACGTACTTGATCACGGACTCTTTGTTCAGCCCCTGGCTGCCTGCGGGGACCTCACCATTCAACTTGCGGCAGAACGCCTTGATGAGAGGCAGGCGTTTCTCCGCGAGCGTGCGCACGTCCAGCGCCTCCTGTCGCGCGGCTTTCTCAAACGTGGCGCGTTGCGCGTCGGTCAGGTTGAACAGGACGTTTCCAGCAACGCGGTCGAGGAACTTCGGATTGTGCCCCGCACCGGCTGCATCAATGTCGCGCATGTACTGGAAGCCGAAGAAGTCGCACACCTTGCCCGGCGGCATGAACGTGCATGCGCCGTAGTCACCGGTGATGAACGCCAGACCGCTGAAGGCGATGGTGTGCAGTTGTGCCTCTTCCGACACGGCTTGCTCAATGGAATAGTTCTGGGCACCACCGGGTTGTCCGCCGTCGCGTGGCGGCCTGTTGTTGGCGGGCGGACGCCCGTCGCGCGGCTGGGCGGAGGCGACTTCGAAGCCGCCAAGACAAAGCGCCAGGGTCAGTGCGCCGCCGGCCACTACGATTCCGAGCTTGCTTCCGTACCACATGACGATCTCCTTTCATGTCTGGAAACCTTTCGCCTGCGTTCGTTGTTTCGTCCGTGCGTATTCATGGTCTCCTCGCGGGAGGCTTACCCTAAAGGCACGCCTACGGTGCTGCGCTACCGATAGTCACATCCTGCCAGCCGGCAACCGCCGCCGTGCCCTTGTCGTAAGTTGCCAGGATTCGGCAGAGTTGGTCTGAGGTCGCTTCCTTTGTGATGAGCATCCCATCGGCGCGCATCCTCCCGGCACTGCTGTTCTGCCAGGCTACAATGGGCTTGGAACTGGGGACGAGGAGTTTCCACTTGACTTCGTTCGTAACGGCCCGGTCGTCGCCGAAGTCGTAGTGAGCCGTGCAGCTGTATTGTACCGGCGCACTACCGCCTGTAACGGTGGCTGGTCCGCTCACGGTCAGCGAGCTGACGCTGCCGATGGCGAAGTCGCTGTCGCTCTCATCCGAGTCGCTGCCATTGAGTGCGCTGACTCGAATCCGATAGTCGTCCCCATCCGGATACATATCCGCACCCTTGATGCTCTTGCCAACGGTCCATCTTATCCAGAGGTTGGTCGTGTCGGCGGAGAGAACCCACGTTTCGCTCCCGCCGTTGACGAGCTCAACCTTCACCTTGGTCTTCGCGGGCAGGCCGACGGTTGTCCACTGAGTAATATACGTCTTCCCGCGTTCGAGGGTGATTCCGGAGTCAGATGGATACAGCACTGCGATACGCCCGGGGATAGTAGTAGTAGTGGTGCTGGACGTCGACGTTGTGACAGTCGTTGACGTAGTGCTTGAGGCTGAGGTGGTTGTCGTCGCATGAGTGGTCGTGGTGGTTGCATGAGTCGTCGTTGTGCTGGTTGTAGTTGCGGGCGGCAACGTGGTCGTCGAAGTCGTTGTCGTGCTGGTAGTAGTCGGCGGCGACAGCGTAGTCGTCGTGGTGGTTCCCTCGAGGAAAAGATAGTCGGTGTTGGCTATATAAGGCGTGAGGACGCTCTGGTCCGTGATCGGGCTTGAATAGAGGAAAGGCGTGGTGCAGACGGTATAGTCGAACGGGGTCCCGTCCGCATAGGTCCCGGACATGATGGACGTTCTGAGGTCCATAAGCGCGGTCTTCTGGGCGTTGGTCAACGTCTTGTAGACTTGGGCGAAGACGGTGGCGTAGTTGTAGTTGTTCTCGCCGTCCAAGTCGCCGTAGGCGCCCGATAGGGTGAGCACTTGGGCCTTCACGGTATCGCCCGAGGCGGTGGAGATCAGGAGGCTGCGCAACAGCGTGTCGATTTGCGTCCGCGTGGCGACAATGTTGGACGCGCCCGCGTAGAGATTGTTCTTCTGAGTGGCCACCAGGCTTGACATGACCGTGGCCTGAGCCTGGGTGACGTATCCCTTGGAACTGTCGCAGAGGGCGGACCCGGCGGTGGCGGTGAGCTGCTCGTCAATGCTGTATCCTTCATGACCGATGGCGGGCGCGTCCTTGATGTAAAACCCGCCGTAGTAGGTGCCATGGCGTTCCGGACAGAAGTAGACATCGGCATCCACCGAACCGGCGTACCAGCTGAACAGGTCGCCGGCATAGGTCATCACGGCCACCGCTGTCCCTTGGGGCAGCCCTTTCATCTTGCTATCTATCTGAGCGTTTGTGATGTCGGGCCAGGACTTCCACCCCTTGCCCTTCATGGAGTCCAGGTAGGCCTTCTGGGCGGAATCCATGGAGTTGAGGACATTTGCGTAGAGCAGGGCGCGGTCGAAGCTGATTTGGCCGTCTATCAGGTACAGCTCCCGGGATGCCTGCTTGACGGCGTTGAGATTCAGGCCTGGAGAACCGGCGGGAACGTCGCCATCGAGGAGGCGTCGGTAAGCCTTCATCAATGGGAAGCGCTTGTAGCCATAAAGATTGATCTGATCCCGTTGGCTAACGGCAAGCGTCTTGAGTTGAGCGAACTGGTCGTCGTTCAGGACATAAATGACATTGTTGGCAACCCGAGTCAGAAAGCTGGTGTTGTGGCCCATGTTGTCTGGGTCATTGTCGCGCAAGTACTGGAAGCCGGTATAGTCAGCCACCTTGCCCGGCGGAAAGAAGGACTGCGCTTCGAGGTTTCCGGTCATTATGGCGAGGCCCGAAAAGGCCAGGGTTGTGCGTTGCGCCCCGTCGGAAATAGTCTGGGCCATGGTGAAGGCTGGGATGTTCGTTCTGACGGTGAGATTCTGGTTGGCACTGTTGCTCCCCCCTGCGTTGCCGGCCGTGAGGGTGACCGTGAACGTGCCTGCGGTCGAGTAGGCGTGGACTGGGTTCTGGAGCACGCTCGTCGCGCCGTCGCCGAAGGTCCATGACCAGGTCGTGGGATTCCCGGTCGAGGTGTCGGTGAACTCCACGGCCTGCCCGGCAATGGGAGAGGCGGGCGTGAAGTTGAATGCTGCTGTGGGTCCCGCGCCGAGTGCGACGCCGGCAGCCAGTACCAACACACCGCACACCAACACGAGCCAAGCCTTGCGTTTCATGGGATTGACTCCTTCTTCAAGAGATCACTCACCTTCGCCGTTCCATCCTCTACTGATATCAACGTGGTGGAACGGCTCTTGTCTACAGGGATTCTGGGAAAATCCGCGCTTGTGACGGGTTCTTGGAACAAATAGCGCCCCAGCGATGACGATCCGTCTGGGTTCTATTTCGTCTTTCCCTGTGCCGGGATCGTGTAGGAGTATGAAACCTCGTTATTTTTGTGCTGGGTGTTCTCGTCCTTCGGCAGCCACGAGCGCACGTAGTCAACCGTCACTTTCTCTGGCGACACAGTCACGCGCAGGTGGCCGGAGTTCGGCAGGACATCACCGGAGCGGTAAGCATCGCGGTTGAACGCCTGATATGTGTCATCGGCCGGATTTGGGCACGACTGGTAGACGATCCCGTCGAGTTCCTGGCGCGCGTATAGGTGGTCGTGTCCTTGGAAGAAGATCGTGACGCCGGTCTTCACCATGAGTTGGTGGATCGGAAGCTCCCAACCGGGACGCTTCTCCGCAAACATCGACACGCCCCTCTCATTCTTTCCACCCCATTCGTACAGGCCGGCCCGCTCAATGCCGCCCCGGCCAGTGCCCAGCACGTGATGGCAGAAGACGAACTTCCACCGCGCCTTGCTCTCGGTGAGAGTCCGGGTGAACCATCGGTATTGAGTCTCCCCCAGCGTGACCTCCCAAAGATCACGTTTCTTGCCGCCATCCGTATTGCCGTTCTTATCACGCTGTCTGCCGCCAGCTTCATCATCCACGGGTACCGCGGAATGCCAGTAGGGATCGATCACGACGAAGAGCGCATCGCCCCAGGTCCATGCGTAATAGTCGCGCAACAGCCCCACATGCTTCACTTCCTCCGCGTCTCCCGTGTAGAAGGCGTCGGGGGCGGGAAGAGGGTAAAGGCACGTCCGCGCCAGTCCGGCCAGGACGGCGGCGTTGTCCGCTGTGTCGTCGAGCAGGTACCGGGCCGCCTGTTCGTGGTTGCCGTTGACCAGGAAAAGTGGCGAGGAGCGTCCGACCACACCGAGGAATGAGCGCTGATAGGCGTAGACCTGGTCCACATTCGCCTGGCTGAGCGCTTTCCGGCTGATGAGGCGCTCAATGCTGAAATCGTCGCCGAGTGTCAGATAGAAATCCGGCGGGTCCTTTGCCGCATTGCGCATCGTCAGCCAGTAGAGCTCGGGGCTGAACATCTTGCCGTCGCGTTCCGGGTGCGAATCGCCCTGAAGGGCGAAGGTGAACGTGCTGCCCGGCGCGCGCTGCGTGTGAAATGTGGCCTCCGGTTCGGGCGTGAAATCATTCTTACCGGGGGTCCGAATGAGCAGGCGGTAATAATAGCGCGTATTGGGCGTTAGTGCGGTGATCTCGAATTCGCACGGGACATTCGGCTGGACTGCACGGACATCCGTCTTCTCCGTATACGTTCCCGGATTGACGCCATACTCGGCCCAGGCTGTCAGCTCACTGGCGGCGAGGACGCTCAGGGCAATTGACCGGTCGGTGGGGCGGCCCAGGAAGCATGAGAGGTTCGATGCCGGCCCGGCGGCGCCGCGTGACGCGCGGTCCTGCGCATGGGCTGTGAACGCGGCGGTGGAAAGGAGAATGGCGGCGAGTGCTGCGGTGCACCGAGTGGTTCTTGCCGGGATCATCATGCTCCTCCACGCCTCATTGTTGGGGTCTTGGGCGGCTCTGGCCGTTCTCTGGCCTGTCACCTTCGCCGCCTTGCGGTTTGCCCTCGCCCTTCCCTTGAGGACGATCTCCCTCAGGCCGGCGTCTCGGTTGGGGATCAAGACCTTGCGCCGCGCGTTCAGTGATTGTGCCCTGCGGCGTCAACTCGCGTCCCTCGAACGCCGGATTGTCAGCGGCGTAGCGGTAGGCTCGGAACGCGGAGTTCGCCATCGGCAGAGCGTCTCCGAGCGTCTTCACCGCTCCGTCGCGCGTGACGGGGTTGATGTATTCCCACACGAGCTTCCCGTCAGCGGTTACCTCGAAGAAATGGCCCTCGGTGTCGGAGCAGATGAACGTGTTGCCGTTGGGCAGGCGCTGAGCGCTCGATCCGATGTGGCTGAAAAAGCCGTGACTGTTGACGGATCGGAAGCTCCAAACGACTTGCTTCGATATCTGACGCGGCTCGTTGTGGGTGTCTTTGTCGTAAGTCTCGCGCCGGTAACCTGCATCAGGAGGGTTGACATACTTGCCGGCGTCGCGTCCGTTCGCATCAAGGAAGGGGTTGATTTCAAGGACGGAGGACTGCGGCGTCCGTTGAAAGAGATACTGGCCGTTATTGAAGACCATGATATGTCCGGCACCGGGCAGTCCCGGCCGAATCCACTGCACGTCATGGCTGCCACCCATCTGTTTGTGGCCGGAGGTCGCCGAGTCCCAGTTCTCCAGCACGCGCGGTGGGTCACCCTGGGCGTAGCGCGCGGGATCGCCAAAGCGATAGAGAAAATCCCCGGCGGCACTGGCCGCTTTCGCGATACTGGCCTTCGGGTCGCCGGCGACGAATGTGCCGTCATGGTCAATGACGTAGAGCTCCCCCTGCACCGAATTGATGACAAGATGGCCGGACTCGGCGCTATAGTCCAGCGAATTGCAGTGCAACCAGTCGCGCTTGAGCGGCTTGCCGGGCATGTTGAGGTTGATACGGCCGGGATAATCCGCAACGGTCTTGCCTTGGCCCACGTAGTTCGGCTTCGCCGGGGCAACATCCTGCACGACGTGGTCGAAGAAACACCATTCCCACACGACGTTCCCCTGCATGTCCACCTCGACGATGGCATCCATTTCGCCGTCTCGATAGGGGCCTTTTTGCGGGTCTGCGCCGGCGGCTATGGCCTGGTCCTGGGTAATGGACTTGTTTGCGATGTAGAGTGTGGTAGGCGCTTTGAGTTTCTTGTTGAAGATGCGCGCCCAATCATGATGTGGGGCGTAGCCCTGGCGCTTCTCCGTGTATTCCCACACCGTCTTGCCGTCCCAGTCCACCTCCTTGAATCCCTGGAAACCGCTGGGGTCGTCCTTCGAGGCGTCGAGAATGTCTCCGTTCTCTAACAGGTGTGGATTCGTCCCGATCGGCCAAGCATGAACGACGCGGCCGTCCATGTCGAGCAGATAGGTTCGACTGCCGACGCCGAAGAGGGTGTAGCCGTTGAAGGCTCTTTCCTTGTCACAAAAGAGCAGTTCGGTCGGTCCTTGCAGCCGTTCATAGGCGTAAGCCGACGTGGCGAGCAAGACGAGCATCACCAATGCACGCTTCATGAAATGGTTCTCCCTAATTGCGAGGTGGACGGTCCGGCCTGTCACCCCGACCGGGGCGGGCGCGCTCGTCGCGAGGTTGCTCGTTCACTTGGTCGAGACCGGTCTTGCCCTTCTGAGCGGCGGGCAACTCAATGACGCCTTGCGGCACGAGGTCGCGCCCAGCCAAACCGGGATAATCCGGCGCATAACGGTGGGCCTTGAAGACGGCGTTCCACAGGTGCCCGCGCATATCTTTGCCTGGCAACTCGCCCTGGGCAAGAATGCCGCCGCGCACCATCGGGTTGACGTATTGCCAGACCATCTCACCGGCGGGAGTAACTTCGAACAGGTGACCGACGACGCCGGCGCAAATGAGTGTATTGCCGTTGGGCAGCCGATGCGCGCCGGAGATTTCCGAAGAGAAGAAGTCGGTACGGTTCTTTGCTTCATAGTGCCAGACTGGCTTCTCAGGTCCATAGGTCTTGCCGGTCGCAAGGATGTAGTGACCGTTAGCATCCAGCGGCGGAACAATCTCCTCGATACTAGACCAACCTCGGTCGTAGCCGTTATTGAAAATCGTGATGTTACCTGCGCCAGGACTGCCGTCGGGAATCCATTCCGCGTCGTGCTGGTCAAACAACTGCCGGTCGGCGGCGGTTCCGCGCCGGTAGGCCACCGGGTTGCCCCATCTATATATGAGGTCGCCGCCTTTGCCCTGTTTGCCGCCAGTGTGGCCAGCGGCTTCCTTGGTTGTGGTGCTGTGGTCCAGAATCCAGATTTCGTTACAGCCGCGGACACTGAGCATGATCTGATCGAGAGTCGCGTTGTAGGAGATGGAGTTCATGTGGTTCCAGAACGCCGGCGTGGCGCGGCCGTTGCAGGCCACGTCAATCAACTCCGGATGCGCGGCGACGTCGCCGTAGTTCGGCTTCGTGCGGTCTAAGTCCTGGACCAGGTGGTCCCAGACGTGCCACTCCCAGACGATGCGTCCGCCTTTAGGCAGAATGGGTTCTATCTCCACCACGGCATCGGGCACTAGATAGTCCTCTCTCAAGAGACCGGCGGCAAAACCGGCCGCAACTGCCTCCTCGCGGGACTTGCGCTCGACCATCAGCGCGAGAACGTGGCCGTTCGGCAGCGGTTTGATGTCATGATGCAACTGGTAATCGCGGGTAGCGTGGTCGAATTCCCAGACAAGGTTGCCTTCCCAGTCGAATTCTTCGATGCGCCCACCTTCCCCGCCGCCGGTGCCGCCCTGCACCCTAACCATGGCGGCGCGCAGCAGATGGCCGTTCGGCAGAAGATAGGCGGATTGCCCAGGCTCGTAGGCGCTCTTCCAGTGATGCACAACTCGTCCCTCGTTATCCATCAGGTAAGTGACGGTGTTGTGCTTCGGTGCGAACAGCGTATAGCCTGCGCATGCTTTGGTGGTATTGAGGAACAGCCCGACGGTCTGCCCCGGATTGGGAGACGTCGGCGTCTTGTTCTCCGGCATAGCGACCCGACCGCCGCCTCCTCCTCCTCCGGGTTCGTTCCGGCCTCCAGCTGGCCCGCGATCAGATCGTTGCGCGAGGAGTTGATCCTGTGGCGGCTTGCTTACTTCTTGTCCCACGGCCGGTGACGTTACGGCCGCGCCCACGGCAAGCGCCCCGAGGAAGCAGACAACAGTCTTGAGGTCCATGATTCGAGCCTTTCGTGAAGGAAGACGCGTTTCGTAATGTTGCGTCATAGTCGTTCCTTAGGGTCTTGGGGTTGGGCCGGGACGGCGCTCGTCCGCCGCGTCAGTGCTTCCCTCGGGTCGTGAGTAAGTCACGCGCAATTCCGCGGTAGCAAGAATATTGTCCTTCATGGCCGCCAGCAGGACATCGCGGCTGACCTTTTCCGGAGCGACGTTGAGTTGCGGAGCAGCGGACAAGGCATATACCGTGCAGATGTAAGTTTTGGGGCCCGGTCCCTTGGAATGCGGCGGCGCATAGCCAACGCGATCGTTGATACTGTTATTCCCCAACGTCCCAATCCCTTTCACATTCTTGGGCAGGCTTTGGACGTTCGCCGGTATGTTGTAGAGGACCCAATACCACTTGGTCTGGTCAGGCGCCACATGATGCATGATGAGCGCGAAATTCTTGGTTCCTTCCGGGGCGCCACTCCACTCCAGCGGCAGCGTAGCGCTAGCCCCGTCGCCGGTGAACTCCGTCGGAAGCGTTCCGCCGTCCGTCACAGCGGAACTGCGGAGGATAAAAGTTCCATTGCGGACTGGTTGTGTCGCATCCGCCAGCGCCGGGCGATTGGCTGCATTGGCAGGCCGACCACCGGGCGCGGTGTCGCGCCGCTCCACCTTCTGCACGGGCGTGGGTTTCACAATCGGACGGTTCTCGGCGTTGACCGGCAGAACGACGCGGAAACCGAGATGATAATATGGATGGTCCGGGTCTTGCGGCCCGCGATAGTAGGACGGGTTGCGGTTGGAGACCCGACTGTGGCCGTTCTCTCCATTATACCAGTTGCCGCCGCGCATCCCGCGATACGGCTTGCCGTTGGGCATCAGGCTGCCTTGAGCCGGCCCTGGCGGATTGTCGGCAGGGCTGTAGGCGTAGTAATCACGGTCATACCAGTCATTGACGAACTGCCAGACGTTGCCCGCCATGTCATAGAGTCCATAGCCGTTGGCGCCGTTGGCGGCTTGAAAGGTTTCCTGAGCGCCCGGCCAGCCGAAGTCAGCCTTGCGATGCAGTGTGCCATCGAAGAATCCGACCGGGGTTGTCCAAGGTTCCGGCCCTGTGCGGTATGGGTTCTTGGATTCAGGCCAATTGGCTCTTGTGGCGTCGGCTTCATCGCCCCATGGAAAATTGCGGTAGGGATTCTGCAAGCCGCCGCGAGCGGCGAATTCCCATTCCGCCTCAGTCGGAAGGCGAAAACCACTCTTGTTGAAATTGCAGTCCCATGTGGCGGTATTGTAGCAGAGCGGCAGTTTGTTCTGCGCGCTCATCCAGTTGCAGTAAGCAGCGGCACCGGGCCACCGGATGCAGATGACCGGGTGGTGATCCTTCTTGTCGAGAACAACGAAGGTTTTCCCATCCCAGCCAATTCGGCTGTAGCGTGACATCTCGCGCGTCTCGCAAAGTAGATCCTTTCCACCTACGAAATAGACACCGCCCTCTTTAACCTCGATCAGATGTTCCGCCAGCGCTGCATTGAGGAAGTCGCAATACTGCTGCGTGGTGACGTCGTTGATGCCCATGTAAAACGCGTCGAGCCGCACCGTGTGAATCGGCGTCTCGTCGCCGCCGTGTTTGGGGTCCACAAATCCGAGATGGTCCCCCATTTCGAACTTGCCTGCCGGAATCAGCGCGAAGCCGGGCATCTTCTCCTGCCCCGCCGCGCCGGTGCTGCACGCTGCCAGGAGTATTCCAGCCAGACCGACAATCCATCGGGTCATTGAGTTTCTCCTTTTTCCATCCAACACAGTGCGGCATCTGAGGCTCCAATGATGTAAACGGGCAGCCGCAGGGTCTTTCTACAGGCATAACCATCTCTTTCGCGGAATTCTCGGAGGCGCGGCCAGGCATGGCGGATTGGCGTCCAACTGTTGTAGAATGCCTTCGGCGCTCTGCGTTTATAGAATGGGAAGATCGAATGGTTGAAGGCCCGCACGAGGGTGAGCATCCGGCGCCTCGAGTAACAGTTCTCGACGAACAGTCTCTGGCGCAGGTATTCTCGGACAATAGAGAGCGCCTGTGGCGGACTGTGAACTTCAGGCTGCACAGTCGGCTCAGGGACCGCGTGGACCCGGACGACGTGCTTCAGGAGGCTTATCTGGCGGCGGTCCAGCGGCTTCAACACTACGGTGCCTCGGCCTATCCGACACCGTTCATTTGGTTGCGCGCGATTGTGAGGCAGACGCTGGTAGACATCCACCGTCATCATATGGGCGCCCAGATGCGCGACGCAAGACGCGAGGGGGCCCTTCATACCGGGGGGTACCCGGAGGCTACGTCCATTTCAATGGTCTCACGCCTGGTTGGCGATATCACTTCTCCCAGTTCAGCGGCCGTTCGCGTGGACCTCATGAACCGGGTCGAACAGGCGCTGGAGGAGATGGACCCTGTTGACCGCGAAGTCCTCGCACTGCGCCATTTCGAGGAGTTGAGCAACAGCGAAGTGGCTCATGAATTGGGCATTGAACAAAAGGCCGCCAGCATACGGTACGTCCGGGCGTTGCGACGGCTGAAGGCAATCCTTGCACAGGTTCCGGGTTTCTTTGACGGGGAAGATCATGTCCGCAGTTGATCCGCAACGCCATCCGCTGGAAGCCCTCGCCGAGGACTTCATGGAACGCCAGCGGCGCGGCGAGAATCCTTCTGTTTCGGAGTACGTGGCCAAACACCCCGACCTGGCCGACGAAATCCGCGAACTGTTCCCTACCATCGCCTCAATGGAACGCCTCAAGTCCATGCAAGAACGGACCCATGGCGGCCGCGTTTCGCTCGGAGGCGTCAAGTTGGAGCGGTTGGGCGACTACCGCATTCTCCGCGAGATAGGGCGCGGCGGAATGGGGATCGTTTTCGAGGCCGAACAGGAATCCCTTCACCGCCGCGTCGCCATCAAGGTCTTGCCAAGACAGTCCCTGCTGGATCCCAGACAACTGGAACGCTTTGACCGCGAGGCCAGGTTGGCCGCCGCCCTCCACCACACGAACATCGTGCAGATATACGGCGCCGGCGAAAACGACGGCTTCCATTACTACGTCATGCAGCTCATTCAGGGGCCGGGCCTTGACGCCCTGATCGGGCGGCTGGCGAGGACCTCCCCTGCGGCCCTCCCCGGCGGCGCAAACGGCACTGCGGTTGATTTCGATGCGCTCTGCCTGAAACTCTTCGGCGCTGCGACAGGGGACATCCGGTCAGACGACGATCCGGCATATTGGCGGGGCGTCGCGCTCATTGGACGCCAAGTGGCCGACGCACTCGCCTACGCGCATGCTCAGGGGACGCTGCACCGAGACATCAAGCCCGGTAACCTCCTCGTTGATGAGCAAGGTGCGGTCCAAGTGACCGATTTCGGCCTGGCCAAGGCGCTCCAGTCGTCGCAGGATCTGACACAGAGCGGCGGCATCACCGGAACACTCCGCTACATGGCACCGGAGCAGTTCGAGGGTAAGACCGACGCGCGCAGTGACATCTACAGCCTCGGGTTGACGCTCTACGAACTGCTGACGCTGCAACCGGCCTTTCGCGAGTCCGACCGGAGCGCGCTTATGCGCCGCATTATCGAAGGAGAAGCGCCCCGGCCCCGCAATCTCAATCCCCATGTCCCGCGCGACCTGGAAACGATTGTCCTCACGGCAACCGCGCGCGATCCGGGCCATCGCTATGCATCGGCGGCGGCCATGGCTGAGGACCTTCAGCGGTTCATCGAGGACCGCCCGCTTCTCGCGCGGCGGACCTCATCGCTCGAACGCGCGTGGCGATGGTGCCGCCGGAACCCTGCGGTCGCCTCACTCACCGGCGTCGCCGTCCTGCTCGTGGTTCTGTTGGCCGTAGTTTCGAGCGCCGGCTATGTCCGCACCACACGCGCCCTCCAAGGCGAGGCGCGACAGCGCAGGGAAGCAGAGGCAAGTGTGGAGTTGGCGACAGCCACGCTTGACCGCGTCTTCGACCGCCTTGCGCCAAGCCGAGCGATTGCCCTGCCCGATCTCGGAATCGGGGGCGATGAGAGCAACGTCATCAACCTCACGGCACCGCCCCCGTTGAGTCGGGAAACGGCGGCCCTTCTTGAAGACCTGCTTATCTTCTATGGCAAGCTCGCTGCGCAGACGGACGACACGACCCTCCTGCGCCTTAAAACGGCGGACGCGAGCCGACGCGTGGGTGACATTCGCTGCCAACTCGGACAGTACAAAGAGGCAGAAGCAGCCTATCGGCGCGCCATCGCCATTTACGAGACCATGGCGAAGCATTCGCCGGAAGACTTGAGCCTTGGGATCGAGATCGCACGAATTCAAAATGACCTCGGCGGCCTTTGTCGCATCAGCGGTCGCTTTGCCGAAGAGCGCTCCGCGCACCTCACGGCGCTCGATCTTCTGAAATCATCGGAATCCAATGCCTCGGCGGCGCCCGAAGCCCGCTTCGAACTGGCGCGGACGTACTACTTCCTGGGTACGCGTCCCTCGCCAGCGCCAGGTGCTGAGCCGCAAAGCCCCGCTGGCAGGTTGCGTCCTAGCGAGCCGCTACCGCCACTTCAGGAAGGCCAGGGACGCCCGAGGGAATATCGCGGTCCGCCTCTTCCCGTGCCCCCAGACGGGCCCCTGTCTGAACCATTGCCGCCATCGGGCCAGGCCGAACTGGAAGGCCCAGGTGACAGCGATGCCCAACAGAAACAGTATCTGAGGAGCGCCATAGAAATTCTGCAGGACCTAACGACGCGATATCCCGACGCACCGAATTACCCTCACATGCTGGCCCTCTGCTATCGTGACTGGCAGACGACGTTTGGTGCGCGCAACCCCAGCAAGACGATGGAGAACATGGACCATGCCATCACGCTTCTGGAAGGCCTGGTCCAGAACTACCCCGATATATCCGAGTACCGCTTCGACCTGTGCGAAGCCTATGCCGCAGTGGACATCCGTCACGTCACGTCCGAAGGTTTCGCCGACGCGGAGAAGCGGTTGCGAAAGGCGCTGGGAGTTTCGGATACGCTCGTTACGCGGTACCCCAACATTCCAAGTTACTGGGCGTCACGCGCCCACATTGAACATCAAATTTCCACGCTGCTCCTGAACATGCAGCGACTGGCAGAAGCGCAAACATGCGCACGAGACGCGCTCCAGATACAAACCACCCTGATTGCGCAGTTTCCCGACGTGCCCTACTATCAGGTGTGGGAGGGGATGTTCCGCCTGACGTTGGCCAACATACTCGCGACGCAGTCCAAGCCGTCCGAAGCGCACGACATGTTCGAGGAGAACGCTAAGGCACTGGCTATCCTGCTGGAGAAACATCCGGAGATGGTTTTCCTCCACGGGTTGTTGGACCAGAACTACCGCCACTATGCCAGTGTGTTGCGCTCACTCGGCCTGCACGATGAAGCAGCCGAGGCCATCCGTACGGCCGACGAACACCGCCGCGCCTACCGTGCGTCAGATCGTAGATAAGACGTGCCGATCATGGGCGGCGAGAGCTAACCCTAACGACAGCAGGAAGACACTCGTTCACTTTCGCCGGCAACGGTCTCTATCTCCGTCTCGTCATAGACCATAGTCGAGTGCTTCACGCGCCTGCTTCCACCCAGCCATTGACTTGGATATGGGCATATGCCCATAATAGGCGGAGAAAGGAGTGGATTCGAATGCCCAGACCCTGTTGCTGTCGGCGAGTCGCTGGCCCGCCTCATTGTGCGATGTTCAAACCTGCCGGCATTCCCGCGTCGTCTCTGGAGGAGGTGGTACTCCACTTGGACGAACTTGAAGCGATTCGGCTGGTTGATCTAGAGGGCCTGTACCAGAAGGCGGCTGCGGAGAAGATGGGAGTCTCCCGCCAGACCCTTGGCCGCATTGTGGAGGCCGCCCGGAAGAAAGTTGCCGAGGCGTTGATCCAGGGAAAGGTGCTTAGAATAGACGGAGGTGTAGTACAAATGCCTGAGACGCGCAAGTTCAAATGCACCGATTGTCAGCATGCTTGGGAATTGCCGTTCGGCACGGGCCGGCCTGTCGGCTGCCCGGAGTGCAAGAGCCGGAATATCCATCGGGAAGCCGCCTGCGCTCGCACTGGAGCGGGGCGCGGACGTTGCGTCCGTAGTGGACGCTGACCTGAAACAAACCATAGGAGACCTGAAATGAAGATCGCAGTAGCCTCAGCAGACGGAACGACCCTCTCTCCGCATTTTGGCCGGAGCACCTGCTTCATCGTCTTCGATACGACCGACGGCAAGGTCGTCGGCAAAGAAGTGCGCACCAATACCCACACCGCCTTTGCCAAGGGGGAATGCAGCGGAGAGCATCATGAGCATGGGCAGGAGCATAGCCACGCGGCGGTAGTGAACGCGCTGTCCGATTGCCAGGCGGTGCTGTGCGGCGGCATGGGGTGGCGCGCGGCGGAAGAACTCAAAGCCAACGGCGTCCAGGCGTTGGTGGTTGAAGGCGAAACCACTCCGGAAGAGGCCGTCGCCGCGTACCTGGCAGGCAAACTCAAGAGCTGCGGCAGCTTCTGCCGATGCCAGCACTGAACAATTGCGCAGGAACCGTACCAGACCCATATAGAAATAGGAGAAACGCTCATGGCAAAATCGCCCAAAGAAGTACTCGGTGAATTTCAGGCTAATATGCCCAAGCTCGCCAAGTTGATCCCGGAAGTAGCCGAGGACTTCACCAAGAGGCTCATGTCGGACGTGCTCAAAGACGGTGTGCTGAGTCTCAAGCAGAAAGAGTTGATCGCTCTGGGCATCGCGATCTGCGCGACGTGCGACTATTGCATCGCCATTCACGTCAAGAAGTGCTTTGAAGCCGGCGCGACGAAGGAGGAAATCGCCGAGACCTGCGGCGTGGCTATTCTCATGGGCGGCGGCCCGGCCTTGACTTACTCGACGTTCGTGGCCAAAGCCATCGAGGAATTCGGTCCGCAGAAATGATCGCATGATTGTTTAGGAGGAAGGAGAGATAACCCGATGCCGGCGCAGCGAGCGATTGCCGCCTTCAAGACCAGACAACCCAATTGTGCCCAAAGCGTCCTTCGCGCGTTTCAGCGGGAACATGGCGTTACGGAAGACAAGATTGCACAGGCACAGCATCTTGGCGGCGGCCGCGCCGATGGCGGACGCTGCGGAGCCTTGCACGCCGCTTGTGAGTTGGTTGAGCATGAAGCAGTACGCGGCAGTCTGCGCACGGCGTTTGCCGCCAAGGCCGGGTCTGAGTTGTGCCGCGAGATTCGCAAGAGCAAGACGCTGAGTTGCGAGCAATGCGTCGAGCTGGCGGCGGAACTTGTGGCCAGTCTGGGAAAGAGAAAATGAGTGTCGCGTCACTATCCTCTTTGTGCTCGCAGGAACACTCACACTGCGTTGCGTGTGGTCTTCATCATCCTACCGGGCTTCGCATACAGTTCCGCGCCACGGATGACGGCGGAGTAACGGCAACCGTTGACTGCACTCCTGCGATGCAGGGATACACCGGCCTGGTGCATGGCGGTATCATCTCGCTTATGCTGGACGCAGCCATGACCAACTGCCTCTTCCAGCGCGGCGTGCCGGCGCTTACCGCACAGTTGAACGTGCGGTTTCGGGAGCCTCTGCAAGCAGGCCGTTCCGCTGTGGTCACAGCGAGAGTCGTCAGAGAGACCGGCAACGCTTTTGTGGTTGAAGCGAATGTCTTTCAGGGCAACCGCCTGAAGGCCAAGGGAGAAGGTATCTTCATGCGGAAAACCCGGACATCTGTTGCCGGATGCAATGGTGAGCCATGAAGACGACCATCACTATCCTGGTGGATGACCAACGCGGAGAGGCCGATGCCGTTGTGGAACATGGATTTTCGGCATTGGTGGAGACTGAGAACGCCTCGATCCTCTTCGACACCGGGCAGACCGGGACCGCGCTCTCGCACAATGCTCGACTGCTTGGCGCGGATATGGCGGCCCTTTCAGCGGTCGTTTTGAGCCACGGGCATTACGACCATAGTGGCGGGCTGCCGGAGGTCTTCCATGGGCGCACCGATCTTCCCCTCTTCCTTCACCCGGACGCCGTCCAACCGCGTTACAGAGAGCGCACGAATGCGCCGCCCAATCCGGTCGGCATGCCGGAGGCATGCGCACGATCGGTACGGCAGTTGGACAGCCGGACGCGTTGGATCACAACACCTACAGAAATTGACGATGGCATCTGGGTGACTGGCCCAATCCCCCGGCGCAACCGGTTCGAGGACACAGGCGGAAGGTTCTTTCTTGATCCGGGCTGCCAGACACCGGATGTCCTGAACGATGATCAAGCCATGTGGTTCAACACGCAAAGTGGAATCGTGGTTCTGCTGGGCTGTGCTCACGCCGGGGTCACTAACACTCTCGACTATGTGGCCGAGGTCACCGGGGCGTTTAGCATTCACGCGGTGATCGGCGGCATGCATTTGGGTTCCGCCAATCAGGATCGCCTTCGGTTCACAGTCTCCGCCATTCAGCGGTATCAAGTCCAGCTTGTCGCCCCATGCCACTGCACCGGGCAAACGGCAATGGCCTATCTGGCCAAACACTTGGGTCCAGCTTACCGATCATGCTCCATAGGGCATCGGTTCATCTGGACACGCTCCGGCTGAGAGCATCACGATCTCGACATCACGGCTTCTTCCGACCCGCTAGAAGAAACACGGTGAATGCTCGGACGGTTCCGCCAGAGATCGGTTTCGTCATCGTAGCCGCCGTTCGGTCCCGCACATCCTCAAACCCCGCCTTATTCATCTCTTGACGTAACGCGCTCCGGTCAAAGCCGAAGTGGAAGACGCCGTGATTGTCGCCGTGAAACCGGCCTTCCTCGGAGTCCAGGTCAGCAATACAAATATGTCCAGAGAGGGCGCACACTTTCTGAAATTGGCTGAGAAGCGGCCCGATTTCCCTAATATGATGAAAGGTCATACTGCTCACGATCAGATCGTAGCGCCCGTCGAGCACATCGCCCTCGTCGAGGTCCATGTGCCGGGCGTGAACGTTCGGCAGTTTTCGGTTCTCGACCTTCGTACTAAGGACTTCCAGCATTCCCTGCGAGCTGTCCACGCCGGTGATGGAGCGGACGAATGGCTGCAACCCGAGGGTCAGGAGCCCCGTCCCGCACCCAAAGTCCAAGACGTCCATGCTTGAGCTCAGCGGTACTTCATATCGGATGGTCGTCGCCACATCGTGGGCCAACTTGACGCGACCGGGGTTTTCGTCCCAGGCGGCTGCTTCCTTGTCGAAGTCGCGCTTCTCACCTTTATTGCTCATGCCTTCCACCCTTCATTGATACCTGAGGCGGATTATACGCGGCGCGGCCGACAATGAACAAGCTAAGGACTGAAGGAGCTTCCACAGAACCGTTTGGAAGGCATAGCTCAACACGTGCAGGAACTTCTCGTTGACCACACCAGACGCACCACCTAGAATGAGAGGCGTCACCTCTGTAGGTAATTGGAGTAAGACATATAGCTATCCCGGGTTCCAGGAATGCGGGAAACGAACGACAGTCGCCATGCAAGCAGTCACGAAAACATCTCGCGTGGGCACAGCACCCGATATCGTATCCGCGTCGGTTCCCGACGCGTTGGCGGCGCTCCGCGTGAACCCCGAGATGGGTCTCACTCATGCGCAGGCGGATGCCCGCCTGAAGGAGCACGGCTACAACGAGGTGGTCGAACGAAGAAAGCACCCGGTCCTCAGGTTCCTCAGGAAGTTTTGGGGTCTGTCGGCGTGGATGCTTGAGTTAATCATGGTCCTTTCCGCGGTGCTCCGGAAATACTCCGATCTGGCTGTGGTGGGCGCACTGCTCGTAGTCAATGCCGTGCTGAGCTACATGCAGGAACGCCGGGCCGCCGGCGTCGTCGAAACACTGCGACGAAGGTTGCAGGTCAGTGCGCGCGTACTCCGCGAGGCGACTTGGCAGGTCATTCCCGCCCGAGAACTGGTTCCCGGTGACATCGTTCGAGTGCGTTCGGGCGACATCATTCCAGCGGACCTGAAACTCCTCACCGGAGCGCTGAGCGTTGATCAATCCGCACTCACGGGTGAATCACAGGATGTCGAAAAAGCCCCGGGCGAAGTGCTTTCGTCGGGGTCGGTCGTCCGCCGGGGAGAAGGCAACAGCGTGGTGATGCTGACAGGAGCGCAGACCTACTTCGGCCGCACCACGGAGCTCGTGCAGCAATCGAAGCCGAAGCTTCATATTGAAGCGGTGGTGGCCAAGGTTGTCCGCTGGCTCTTTGTCATAGTCGGCGTGCTGCTGGGCGCGGTGATTGTGATGTCCCTGATTCGCAGGGCGCCGCTCCTTGAGATGGTTCCGCTCATGCTCGTCCTGTTGATGAGCGCAGTGCCGGTCGCCCTCCCCGTCATGTTCACCGTCAGCATGGCCGTCGGATCCAAGGAACTTGCGAAACGTGGTGTGCTGGTTACACGCCTCAGCGCAGCAGAGGATGCCGCAACGATGGACGTGCTCTGTGTGGACAAGACGGGCACGATCACGATGAACCAACTGGCTGTGACGGGCGTGATCCCGTTGGAGCAAGCTACGGAAGCTGATGTGCTGTTCGCCGGCGCACTTGCGTCCCAGGAGGCAAATCAGGATCCCATCGACCTGGCGTTTCTCGCCGCGGCGAAGGAGCGGCATATCTTCGACAGCCTTCCCAAAGTCATACCCATTTCTTTCGCGCCGTTCGACGCTAAGAACCGGCGGACGGAAGCGGTGGTCGAGCAGAACGGTCAGCGGCTGCGCGTCATGAAAGGCGCTGTGCGAACCGTTGCGCAGGCATGCGGACTCCAGCCCTCAGCAATTGAAGCGTTGGAGGCGCAGGTCAGCGAATCGGCCCTGAAGGGCTATCGGACGCTGGCGGTGGCGCGCGGTCCCGAGACGGGCACCCCCGGATTGGTCGGATTGGTGACACTGTACGATCCGCCTCGACCGGATGCCAAGCAACTCATCGCCACACTCCACAACCTCGGGGTTCCCGTGAAAATGCTCACCGGCGACGCGCTAGCGGTTGCGCGTGAGATCGGCCAGGGAGTCGGGTTGCCCAACATCCGGCGCGTGGCGGACCTGAAGGCAGTGAGCAATCAGTCCGGCAACGAGGCGGTTGATCTTTTGGCGGGGGCCAATGGTTTCGCAGAAATATATCCGGAGGACAAGTACCTCGTGGTGCAGCACTTGCAGGCTGCGGGCCACGTGACCGGCATGACGGGCGACGGCGTCAACGATGCGCCCGCCTTGCGCCAGGCCGAAGTGGGAATCGCCGTCAGCAGCGCGACCGACGTGGCCAAGGGCGCCGCAAGCGTCGTCCTGACCGAACCGGGCCTGACGAACATCGTGTCGTTGGTCGAGCAGGGACGAACTATTTACCAGCGTGTTCTGACATGGATCATCAACAAGATCAGCCGGACGATCCTGAAGGCGGCCTTTGTGGCCATCGCTTTTCTTTTCACGGGCAAGTTCGTCGTCTCCGCCTTTGCGATGCTGCTGCTTGTCTTCATGACGGACTTTGCGAAGATCGCCCTCGCCACCGACCACGTTCGACCGTCCAGGAAGCCGGAGACATGGAACATCGGGGGCTTCATCAGCGTGTCCGTGCTGCTAGGCGTAGCGATGGTCGCCGAGGCTCTTTTCCTCTTGTACATTGGATGGTCACACTTCGGTCTGGCCACGAACGACAATGCCCTCTACACCTTCAGCTTCCTGACCTTGCTTTACTTTGCCGCGTTCTCCATCATATCCGCGAGAGAGCGGCGTTGGTTCTGGGCAACGATGCCCAGCAGAACCCTTGTGGCGGCTCTAATGCTGGACGTGTTCGCGGGCACCGTCCTGACATTCGTGGGACTGCCGGACCTCATGCCACTGCCCTGGTGGCAGATGCTCGCCATATTCGGCTATGCGCTGGTCTCGTGTCTCGTTGTGAACGACGCGGTGAAGGTCGCGATGATCAAGTGGCGCGTCCCGCAGGCGGTTGCCTAGAATGCGGGCCAACTAGGAACGCCCATTGAGCGCTTGTCTTCTCCGGGCACTGTGAGCAAAATTACTCAGCGTAATGAGTAATTGGAGATGGCGCCATGTACACGCGCCCGTATGCGGCCAAACTCCCCCGCCGACTTCGCCAACCGCGCTGATTCATGCAACTGGATGCACAGTTGCGACGAAAGCTTCTTGACATATAGTCATAATGCCGCTATAGTATGTTCTACTATGACAACCTACCTCTCCCGCGAAATTACGCCACGTCTGGTGCGCGCCCTGCGGCAGTTGCCGGTGCTGGTTCTCTCCGGGCTGCGTCAGGCCGGCAAGAGCACCCTGCTCCAGAACGAGCTGGCCCTTGCCCGAGGCCACGCCTACCGCACACTCGACGACTTTGCCACCTTGGCAGCGGCTCAGTCGAATCCCGAGTCGTTGTTGGAGGGCGCCACCATCCTCGACGAGGTGCAGCGATGCCCTGGTCTGCTCGTCGCGATCAAGAAGAGCGTTGATGCGCAACGCCAATCCGGACAGTTTATTCTTTCCGGATCAGCCAACCTCGCGCTTCTTGGCCACGTCTCCGAAACGCTCGCCGGACGCGCGGCTTACTTTACCCTGCATCCGATGACCCGGCGAGAGCGGCACGGACGGACGAACCGGCAACCCTTCCTCGTAGAGTTCATGAATTCACCCGCGCTCCCATCGGTCAAAGCCGAACCCGTTTCCGAGCAAGAGGTCTTGACCGGAGGCCTTCCGCCGGCATGCTTGGGCCCCGCGCGCGATGTGAACGAATGGTTCCGGGGCTACGTGCAGACTTACGTGGATCGCGACGTAAGACAGTTGTCCCAGATCACCGACTTGGTCGCCTTCCGTACCCTGGCGCAGTTGGCCGCGTTGCGCACAGGACAAGTGCTCGTTATCAGCACGTTGGCGCGCGATGCCAAGCTGAATGCCGTGACCGCCGGCCGCTATCTCAATCTCCTGGAGACGTCCTTCCTCATCCGCCGCCTGCCGCCGTTCCTGAAGAACCGAAGCTCCCGTCTGGTCAAATCGCCCAAGCTGCACTTCACCGATAGCGGGCTGGCGGCTCATCTGGCCGGCATTGCCACACTCGAACCGGGTCGCGACGATCTTCTTCGCGGTGCCCTGTACGAGACCTACGTTGCGCAAAACCTGGCGGCGCTGCTCGAAGCCCACATGCCCGATGCACAACTGGCCTATTGGCACGAACAAGGCCGGCACGAGGTGGATTTTGTGATCGAGTACGGTCGCAAGGTATGCGCCGTTGAGGTCAAAGCAGCTACCCGCTGGAACGAGAGCGATGTTTCGGGTTTGCGAACATTTTTGGATCGGACACCGGCCTGTGCAGCAGCCGTACTCGCCTACAATGGTCGAGAGGCCGTGGCACTAGGCGAGCGGCTGTGGGCCATCCCCATAGGCAACCTGCTCCAATGAAGGAGTGCTTCAAGGAGTGGCTCTGAAGAAAGTGGACCACCGCAACGGAAGTGTGCTGACAGGGTTCTTGAGGCCAACGCCGATACATGAAAAGGCGCTCACCTGCACACTCTCAACTGGAGTCGACCGCCGTGATTCGGCTTCGTGACTCAGCAACCTTTGGGGTCATGAGAACTGAAAAATGTGGTGTTTGACCACTGTAGTAGAATGTAGTAAACTTTTCCTCAATTCAGGCATTAAACGGGTCGAAAGGGCAATCGTTGGGGTCGGCCCTCAAAGAAGGCACTGTAGTAAAATGTAGTAATTTTCACGCACAACATGCAAAACATGCACAACATGCTTTGCATTGAAAGTCCTTACGGGAGTTGCGATTAGAGCGGAAGTGGCGGTAGGGTAAGAACTTGCGAAAATCAGGGTTTTAGTCCTCATAACCCAAAGGTCGCAGGTTCAAATCCTGCCCCCGCTACCACGTGAGGGTACAACCGTCGGGTGGCCTACGCGGCCGCCGGCGGTTGTGCTTTTCTGCTGGCAAACTGCCCAAAAGGGTCGAAACGCAGTCTTCCCTCCTTCTTCTCCGGGTCATAGATTATCCGCACCCCCAGCGCCCGGAGCAGTTCGCGGAGAGCGGGACGGCCATTACCGTCGAGTGCAACCAATAAGTTCTTATACGCCTCCATAGCGGCCTCGATCACCAGTTTGGGCGCCGGGCCGGAACTCTGCGCCCGAGCTTCCCGAATCTGGTCTTCCAAGCGACGTTCCTCCTCCTGCAAGGTCTGAATCTGCGGCTGAAAGAACTCCAGCTTTTCGGGATCGAGCTTCTGGAAAAGTTGATCCTTCTTCTTCTGGGTCTGTGCAAGCTGCTGCTCCAGTTTGCCTAGAACCGGTTTCACAACCTTGTTAGATGTAAGCTTTTAATTTTCATGCAGATATGTTAAACCTTGCCGTGGAAAGGAGAATCTTTTCATGGCAAGACATCGAGACGAACTGACGGACGCACAATGGGCGAAGATCGAACC
>CAIUPP010000075.1 GCA_903901045.1 uncultured Planctomycetota bacterium | reverse complement strand
GCAGAACCCCCTCCCCTTACTCCCCTCCCCCACAACCTTGTGGGGGAGGGGAAGGGGGTGGGGGCGCCTGCCTGTCCCCAGCACTAAAGTGCTGGGCTATTATCCTGCCGTCCCTACGGGACGGCTCATCGAATGACGATGGTTTCAACAGAGCAATGATCTGTCCGATCCGTCCGCTACCCGGCCGCCAGTTTTCCGATTGCCGCGCGAATGCGCGCCACGCTCTTCTCCCGGCCCAGCAACTCCAGGCTCTCGAACAGCGGGGGGGAGACGGGGCCGCCGGTTACGGCGACGCGCACGGACATGAACAGGTCGCGTTCTTTCATGCCCAGGGTGACCGCCAATTGGCGGGCGCACTGCTCGATCGCCGGGCTGCTCCAGTCGGCCAGCCCTTGCAGCGCGTCGGCCGCGGCGGTCAGGGCGGCGGAGGCGGACTGGGGAGTGCCCTTTTTCGGCACCAAATCCTGCGCAGAGGGGTTCACCGTTTCGGAGTAGAGGTACGCCGTCATCGGAACGTAGTCGGTCAGCTTTTTCATTCGCTCGCGCACCAGCGGCAGCGTGCGCAGCAGGAACGCCTCGTCCACCGGCTGATCTTTCAGCGCGGACTCGCGCACGCGGCGCGCCAATTCCGGCGCGGCCATGTCGCGGATGTAGACGCCGTTCAGCCATTCCAGCTTCTGCAGGTCGAAGACCGGCCCGCTGGTGGTGACGCGGTCGAGGGTGAAGTCGCGGATCATCGATTCCAGGTTGAAGATGTCCTGCCCCTCCTGCACCGACCAGCCCATCAGCGCCAGGAAGTTCAGCAGCGCCTCCGGCAGATATCCCTGGTCGCGGTACCACAGGAGGGAGGTGGGGTTCTTGCGCTTGCTGATCTTGCTGCGGTCCTGGTTTCGCAGCAGCGGCATGTGGACGAACTGCGGCGCCTCCCAGCCGAAGGCGCGGTAGAGCAGCACGTGCTTGGGTGTGGAACTGATCCACTCCTCCGCGCGGATCACGTGGGTGATCTGCATGAGGTGGTCATCCACCACGTTCGCCAGGTGGTAGGTGGGGAAGCCGTCGGACTTCAGGAGCACCTGGTCGTCCACCGTGGAGTTCTGGAACGTCACTTCGCCGCGCACGAGGTCGTTGAAACTCGTCTCCCCCTCCGGCACGGCGAGGCGGATCACGTTCGGCGCGCCGGCCTTGAGCTTCGCCTGCACTTCGGCCTCGGGGAGATGGCGGCAGAAGCCGTCGTAGCCGAAGTCCGACTTCGCCGCCTTCTGCTTCTCGCGCAACTCCGTGAGGCGTTGCGCCGTGCAGAAGCAGTGGTAGGCGGCTTTCTTCGCGACGAGTTCATCCGCGTGCTTGCGGTAGATATCGCTCCGCTCGGACTGGCGGTAGGGGCCGAAGGGGCCGCCGATGTCGGGGCCTTCGTCCCACGAGAGGCCGACCCAGCGCAGCGCTTCGAAAATCGCGCGTTCGGACTCCTTCGTCGAGCGCTCGCGGTCGGTGTCTTCGATGCGCAGCAGGAACTTCCCCCCGTTGTGCCGCGCGAAGGCATAGTTGAACAGCGCGATGTAGGCGGTCCCCACGTGCGGGTCGCCGGTGGGGCTGGGAGCGATGCGGACGCGGACGGGCCTGGCGCCCGTCTCCGTCCTATCCGTCTGATTCGTCTGATCCGTCATGTGGCCTTTGCCCCTTTCTGCTCAATCTTCGCCCAGCTATCCTTGAGCGTCACCGCGCGGTTGAAGACCAGCCGCTCCTTTGTGGAATCCGGGTCCACGCAGAAGTAGCCCAGCCGCTCGAACTGGCAGAGGTGGCCGGGCGCGGCGTTCTTTAGCGAGGGCTCGACGAACGCCTCGCGCACTTCCAGCGAGGCGGGGTTGATGTTGCTCTTCCAGTCCTTCCCTTCCGGCGCGTTGGCCGGGTCGGGGGTGGTGAAGAGATGCTCGTAGAGCCGCGCCTCCGCCTTGACCGCGTGCTCGGCGCTGACCCAGTGCAGGGTGGCCTTCACCTTGCGCCCATCGGGGGAATCCCCGCCGCGGGTGTTGGGGTCGTAGGTGCAGCGAAGCTCCGTCACCTGGCGCGTGGCGGGGTCCTTGACGACGCCGACGCACTTGACGTAATAGGCGTAGCGCAGGCGCACCTCGCGGCCGGGGGCGAGGCGGAAGAATTTCGGCGGCGGCTCCTCCTTGAAGTCCTCTTTCTCAATGTACAGCACCCGCGAGAAGGGGACCTTGCGCGTGCCGGCGGAGGGGTCCTCCGGGTTATTGACGGCGTCAAGTTCTTCCGTGTGTCCCTCGGGGAAGTTCTCAATCACCACGCGCAGGGGGTCGAGGACGCCCATGGCGCGCGGGGCGCGCTTGTTCAGGTCTTCGCGCAGGCAGTGCTCCAGCAGTTGCACGTCCACCGTGCTGTCGGTCTTGTCGATTCCGATGCGGCGGCAGAACTCCCGGATCGCTTCGGGCGTGTAGCCGCGGCGGCGCAGGCCGGCCAGCGTCGGCATGCGCGGATCGTCCCAGCCGCTCACGCGCCCCTCCTTCACCAGCTCCATCAGCAGCCGTTTGCTCATCACCGTGTACGTCAGGTTCAGCCGGGCGAACTCGATCTGGCGGGGATGATAGATGCCGAGCTGGTCGAGGAACCAGTCGTACAGCGGGCGGTGGTTCTCGTACTCGAGCGAGCAGAGGGAGTGCGTCACCCCCTCGATGGAGTCCTCCAGCCCGTGCGCCCAGTCGTACATGGGGTAGATGCACCACTTGTTCCCCTGGCGGTGATGCTCGCCGTGGAGGATGCGGTACATCACGGGGTCGCGCAGGTTGAGGTTGGGGTGCGCCATGTCGATCTTCGCGCGCAGCGTGCGCGAGCCATCGGCGAACTCCCCCGCGCGCATGCGGCGGAAGAGATCGAGGTTCTCCTCGGCGGAGCGATTGCGCCAGGGGCTGTCCTTGCCCGGAGTGGTCAGCGTGCCGCGATGGGCGCTCACCTCGTCGCCGCGGAGGTCGCAGACGTACGCCTTCCCCTTCTTCACGAGATCCTCCGCCCACTCGTACATCTTCTCGAAGTAGTCGGAGGCGAAGAAGAGGCGGTCGCCCCACTCCGCGCCGAGCCAGCGCGCGTCGTTGAGGATGGCGTCCACGTACTCCTGCTCTTCCTTCGCGGGGTTGGTGTCGTCAAAGCGCATGTTGAACAGGCCGTTGAAGTCGCGCGCGATGCCGTAGTCGATCCAGATCGCCTTGGCGTGGCCGATATGGAGGAAGCCGTTCGGCTCCGGCGGAAAGCGCGTGTGCACCTTCCCGCCGAACCGTCCGGACTTGATGTCCTCCACGACGGCCTGGCGGATGAAGTCGACGGAGGGGGCGGGCTTGGGCTCGCCGGGGGAGAGGTTGTCTTTGTTCGCATTGCTCATGGCGTTGTTCCGATGGAAAAAGCCCTGCTGTGTAAGGGCGCCGGGCAAGGCATGCCTTGCCCCTACAACGGCTAGCGCAAGAAGCCTTGTCTGTCGCGTCCGGGCGAAAGGGCGCAGCATGCTGCGCCCCTATCGCGAGTTCAAACGGTCTGCCCGGACGGGGCGCAATGTCCAAAGGGGGATTCTAGCAGAAAGTGCGGCAGGGAACTAGACGAGTGCAGAATGCAGAGTGCAGAGTGCAAAATGCAGAATCCCATGAATCACGCCTCTTGCGCCGCGCCGTTTGTCGTGCCGTTCATTCTGCATTCTGAATTCTGCGTTCTGCACTCTGCATTCCCACGCTTCCCTCAGCCAGGGCGGAGACCAACTATTGGTCATCGCGAAGGAGGCGCGAGGCAGACTTGGTTTGCAGCAGGCACTTTCCCGCGCCGACTGTGGCGATCTTCATGTTCTGCAACTCCCGTCCGCCTGCGGAGGACTTAAGATCGGGAGATTGCCAAGGCTGGCCGGAAGATTGTCCGGCTAAGAAGGGCGCACAATGCCGGCCGGCCTCGCAATGACCACAATTCATTTTGGACGACGGGGATAACGGCAAGCGCGCTGGGACAGAGCGCTCCACCAATGCTTATTCTGCGTAAATCTGCGAAATCTGCGGATAACGCCGTGGCCGTCAATCCGCACTCCGCATTCCCCAATCCTACGCCTCGCGCAGCCACGGCGGCAGCTTGGAGGTGGAGAGGGTCACTTTGCGCAGGCGGATGGCTTTGGGGGTCACCTCGACGAGTTCGTCATCCTTGATGAACTCGATGGCGCGCTCCAGGGACATCGGGGAAATGGGGCGCAGGGAGGTGAACTCCTCTTTGGTGGCTTGGCGGACGTTGGAGAGTTTCTTGAGCTTGCAGGGGTTCACCACGAGGTCGTTGTCGCGGCTGTGCTCGCCGATGATCATCCCCTCGTAGATGGGTTCGGTGGGCACCACGAACAACTCGCCGCGCTGCTCCAGGTTCAGCAGGGCGTAGGCGACGGCGCTCCCCTGGGCGTTGGAGATCATCGAGCCGGTGGTGCGCGACGGGAACTCGCCGCGGTGATCGTCGTAGCCCTCCAGGTAGCTGCTCATGATCCCGGTTCCCTTGGTATCGGTGAGGAACTCGTTGCGGTAGCCGATGAGGCCGCGCGTGGGGATGGAGACCTCCAGGCGCACGCGCCCGCTGCCGTGGTTGACCATGTTGGTCATGCGACCCTTGCGGCGCGAGAGCTTCTCGATCACGACTCCCATGAACTGCTCGTCGCAGTCGATGTAGAGGCGCTCGATGGGCTCCTGCATGCGGCCCTCCTTGGTCTTGGTGATCACCTGCGGGCGGCCGACGCTGAGCTCGTACCCTTCGCGGCGCATCTGCTCGATGAGGATGGCCATCTGGAATTCGCCGCGCCCCTTGACGATGATCTCGTCGGTGTCGGCGCCATCTTCGATGCGAAGCGCCACGTTGCGCAGCGTTTCCTTGTGGAGGCGCTCCCGGATTTTGTTGCACTGGACGAACTTGCCGTCGCGCCCGGTGAAGGGGCTGGTGTTGTTGGTGAACATCATGCTGACGGTCGGCTCATCCACCGAGACGCGCGGCAGCGCCTTGGGGGCGTCGCGCGTGCAGATCGTATCGCCGATGTTCACTTCGTCCGCGCCGGCCAGAATGATGATGTCGCCGGGGTCCGCCTTCTCCGTCTCGGCGATGCGGATGCCGTCGTACGTCTGGAGCTTGGTGATTTTCAGCGGCACCGCCTGCCCCTCGGCGTTGATGCAGACCAGCGCGTCCTTGCACTGCGCCGAGCCGTTGATGACTTTGCCCACCGCGAGCCGGCCGACGTAGTCGTTGTAGTCCAGGTCGGTGACGAGCATCTGGAAGGGCTGCGCGGGGTCGTAGGAGGGAGGGGCGATTTTTTCGAGGATCATGTCGAACAGCGGGGAGAGGTCCTTGCCGCGCTCTTCGGGGGTGCGCATGGCGATCCCCTCGCGCCCGATGGCGTAGAGCACGGGGAACTCCGCCTGCTCGTCGGAGGCCTCCAGGTCGATGAACAGGTCGAAGACTTCGTTCAGCACCTGCTGCGGACGCGAGTCCTTGCGGTCGAGCTTGTTGATGAGGACGATGATCGGCAGGTTGAGTTCCAGCGCCTTGCGCAGCACGAAACGGGTCTGGGGCAGCGGCCCCTCGGCCGAGTCGACCAGCAGCACGGCGCCATCCACCATCATCAGGGCGCGCTCCACCTCGCCGCCGAAGTCGGCGTGGCCGGGGGTGTCCACGATGTTGATCTTGATCCCCTTCCAGTGGATGGAGCAGTTCTTCGCCTCGATGGTGATGCCGCGCTCGCGCTCGATGTCGCCGCGGTCCATCACGCGCTCCTCCACCACCTCGCCGGGGCGGAAGGTGCCGCTCTGTCGGAACATGAAGTCCACCAGCGTGGTTTTGCCGTGGTCGACGTGCGCGATAATGGCCACGTTGCGAAGCGAATCATTTCGGAGCAAATGCTTCTTCGGAGTCACCGGAGTTCTCTCGTCAATGGGTTAGCGGAAACGCGACTCGGCCGCCTTGCATCGCGACCGAATGATGCAGTTACACTATTGTAGCCGGAACGGGGGGAATAGACAAATCGGAGTGGGGGGAGAAACGGCGACGGCTTTCACCATGGGGAACCACGGAGAACGGCGTTGGAGGTCAACGGCAGCGATGACGCTAGCCACAGGACACAGGTTCATCCCGATGGGCGGGAAGCTCAGACTTGGTTGGTCGGAGGTTGCGGATGGCCGAAGATGCGGCAGGAGCGCCATAGGCTTGATATGCCTTGTGCGTTGAGGAATAAGACGACGCCGAAGCTGAGTCGGAGAATGGCTTGCGCTGAGTGGCCCCAAACTGTGCGGCCATAAGATGAACCTGTTGGGGCCGTCGTGATGCATGTGGCTACAATCTGCGGGATATCCAGCACGCCCGAAAAGAAGACCAAGACGCCGGCTACGGAAAACGCTACAGCCTGAAGTTCCTTTGCCGTAATGACAATGGGGCCGACGTCGGTGGTTCCAAAAAACATCGTGGCCAGTTTTTCGCCATAGATGAGAAGCAGGATGCCGAGCCCTGCGTGAAGGGCCGGCGGCGCACCGTAGACAAGTAACGGCAGCAAAGTGAAATTAGTGGGTTCGGTGTTGTTGCACAGGGCATATAGCAGGTACGCCAAAACGTCCAGAGTAGAGATGGCGACAACGATTTGCCAAAGACCTACAAGCCGGAGGCCGAGCGCCCCAATGTCGCGTGTTGTCAACTTTGTCCCTCCATGCCCCAAATAGAAACCAAGCGAATATAGCAGTCAGTGCGAAGAGAATCCAGCAGAAATACGCCGATAGGAAAGCAAGAAAGACATTTTCAGTCAGTTCGTGCACTTATGAGTTTCGTATCCGCGTTTATCTGCGTTCATCGGCGGTTTCAATTGTGTAGCCGTTCTCCGTGGCGCTCTGTGGCGAAATGTTGTGCAGGAACCAGAAGTCAAACGATTTCGCCGACGAGGTACCCCGTCGAGAACGCTGCCTGTAGATTGTACCCGCCGGAGGGCCCGGCCAGATCGAGCAGTTCGCCTGCGAAGTGGAGCCCCTTGAGCAGGCGCGATTCCATGCGGCGCGGGTCCACTTCGGAGAGGGCGACGCCGCCGCCGGTGACGATGGCTTCTTCGATGGGTCGCGGGCGCGCCAGATGCAGTTCAAGGTGTTTCACCGTGCGCACGATGCGCTTGCGGTCGGACTTGCTGACCTGGTTCATCTTCTTCTTCGCGTCCACTTCCGCCAGACGCAGCAGGGTTGTGGCTGTGCGCGCGGCGACCCAGTCCCCCAGCACGCTCTGCACCTGCTTTTTTCCATCCTTCTTGATTGCGAAGAGCAGCCGCTCGTCCAGCGCCTCCTCCGTGTCGTTGGGGCGCAGGTCGAGGCGGAGCGTCACCGGCTCGCCCGCCGCCAGGGCCGGGACGATCTCCCGGCTGATGTCCAGCACGGCGGGTCCGCTGATGCCGTAATGCGTCCAGAGCGCCTCGCCGAAAATCTCCGCCACTTTGCGCTCGCCGCAGGTGGCGCGGAGTTGGACGTTCTTGATCGGCGTCCCCTGAATTTCGCGCGGCCAGGTTTCCACCGTCTCGAACGCCACCACCGCGGGGAAAGTCGGCGCGATGCTGTGCCCCGCCGCGCGCGCGAGGGCGTAGCCATCCCCGGTGCAGCCGGTGGCGGGGTAGCTCAAACCGCCGGTGGCCAGCAGCACGCTGGCGGACTCGATCCTGCCGCGCGCCACCACGCCGCGCAGGGCGCCCCCTTCGATCCACAGTTTCTCCACGGGACGCTGCGTCTGCGCCTCTGCTCCGGCGGCGGCCATGAACTCCATCAGTGCGCGCAGGATGTCGCGCGCATCCTGGCTGGCGGGGAAGATGCGTCCCTTGCGCTCCTCGATGGTCTCGATTTTTCGGCTGTGGAGCCAGGCGAGCAGTTCCAGGTTGCTGAAGCTCTTGAAGGCGTCGCGGAGGAACTCCCCCTGGCGGCCGAACGCTTTGAGGAATTCCGGAAGCGCGGCGCTGTTGGTGATGTTGCACCGGCCCCCCGCGGTGATGAGCAGCTTGCGCCCGAGGGAGGGGCCCTTTTCGAGCAGCAGTACGCGGCGTCCGCGTTCGGCGGCACGCCCGGCGGCCATCATCCCCGCCGGCCCGCCCCCCACGACGATCAAGTCATATCCCGCCATTGGTCTCTCTTTCCCAAGACGTTGCGCCGCCATCTTACCCGCCGCGAGAAAAGGGAGTCAATTCGGCGGGGGGAGTTTCACCGCGGACACGAAGAACGGCGAGGCGATGGCAACCGCCGATGAACGCAGATGGACGCCGATGCGAAGTCAATATCATAAGCCTGCGGAGCAGCATATGGAGTCGTAATGCTCTGTTGAAACCATGGCCGTTCTTTGTTGTTCGTCCCGTAGGGACAGAATGAAAATAGCCCGCCAGTTCACTGGCGGGAAAAAGGAGGACCCCCTCCTCTCACTCCCCTCCCCCACAACCATGTGGGGGAGGGGAAGGGGGTGGGGGCGTCTGCCTGCCCCATCACTGAAGTGCTGGGCTATTATCTTGCCGTCCCTCCCCTTCGGCAGGCTCAGGGCCGTGAGCAACGTCGAACGGCGGGACGGCCGATCGACGGACGATGGTTTCAACAGAGCAGAGTCGTAACTCCTGTATCTGCGTCTATCGGCGTTCATCGGCGGTTCCAGCCGTTTCCTTCTTCTCCGTGGTTCTCTGTGGCCCTCCGTGGCGAACCCCGGAGCTGTCGTTTGAAAAAGCGCCCCGCGTCCGCTAATCTCTAGTCGGAAGGAGAGAGCTTTGATCGCCATAGTGGACTATCGCGCCGGGAACCTCACCAGCGTGCTGCGCGCGGTGAAGCACCTCGGGCATGACGCGGAGATTACCGACGACCCGCAGAAGATCCGCGCCGCGGAACGCGTCATCTTCCCCGGCGTCGGCGCGGCGGGTGAGAGCATGGCCAACCTGCGCCGGCTCGGGCTGGACAAAGTCCTCGCCGAGGAGGTCTATCGCGCGGGCAAGCCGCTGCTGGGGATCTGCATCGGCGTGCAGGTAATTTTCGAGCGCTCCGAGGAGAACGGCGCGACTTGCCTGGGGCTGATTCCCGGCGAGGTGAAGCGCTTCCCGCCGAGCGTCGGCAAGGTGCCGCAGATCGGATGGAACGCCGTGCGCTATGCCGCGCCGCACCCGCTGTTCGAGGGGGTGCCCGATGGCGCGGAGTTCTATTTCGTCAACTCCTACTACCCCGCGCCCGCGAGCCCGGAGCTGGTCTTCGCATGCACGAAATACGGCATCTCCTTCGCCTCCGTCGTCGGCTGCGGGAACCTCGTGGCCACGCAATTCCACCTTGAGAAGAGCGGCAAAGTCGGGCTGAAGATGCTCGACAACTTCTGCCGCTGGGACGGTTCGGCTCCGCTCACCGCAAGCGGGAGGTTTCCATGCTGACCAAGCGGATCATTCCCTGCCTCGACGTGCGCGCCGGCAAGGTGACCAAGGGGATCAAGTTCAAGGGGAATGTGGACATCGGCGACCCGGTGGATTTCGCCCGTCTGTATTACGAAGAGGGGGCGGATGAGCTGGTCTTCTACGATATTACCGCCAGCAACGAACGGCGCGACATCATGCTGGAGGTGGTGCGCCGCGTGGCGGAGGCGATCTACATTCCCTTCAGCGTCGGCGGCGGGCTGCGCACGCTGGAGGATATGCGCAAGGTGCTGCTGGCCGGGGCGGAGAAGGTGAGCGTGGACTCCGGCGCGGTGCGCAACCCCGCCGTGATCGCGGAGGGGGCGAAGGCGTTCGGCAGCCAGTGCGTGGTGCTGAGCATGCAGGTGCAGCGCGTGCCGAAGAGCGAGAAGATTCCCAGCGGGTTCGAGATATTCATCGACGGCGCGCGCACGGCGACGGGGCTGGATGCCATCGAGTGGGCCAGGCGCGGTGAAGGGCTCGGCGCGGGGGAGCTGTGCGTCAACTCCATCGACCAGGATGGCGCGCGCGCCGGTTACGACCTGCCGCTCACGCGCCTGATGGCCGAGGCGGTCGGCATCCCCGTCATCGCCTCCGGCGGCGGCGGCAGCGCGCAGCACATCTACGACGTCTGCACCGAGGGGAAGGCGGACGCCGCCATCGTCGCCTCCATCATCCACCGCCGCGAAACCACCATCCCGGAGTTGAAGCGGGAGTTGAACGCCCTGGGACTGCCGATGAGGATGAACTGGTGAGGCGCGTCTTCAAGATGCCAAATTGGCATCTTGAACGCGGCTAAGCGCGGACTGGTGATCTTCTGTGGAACAGGAGGGGCGAGAATGAGCGATGACCGTGACTTGGTACGGGTCGAGCACATAACGCAGAGCATCCTGATGATCCGTGGCCAGAGAGTGATGCTGGACAGCGATTTGGCGGCGTTGTACGGTGTGACTACAAAACGCTTTAACGAACAGGTCAAACGCAACCGAGGACGGTTTCCCCCAGACTTCATGTTCCAACTGACCGCCGACGAGGCAGCTAACTTGAGGTCGCAACTTGCGACCTCAAGTTCAGAGTACGGCGGACGGCGCTATGCTCCGTTCGTCTTCACCGAACACGGCGCCATAATGGCCGCCAGTGTGCTCAACAGCGCATGCGCTATCGAAGTAAGTGTGTATGTCGTTCGCGCCTTCGTCAAGCTCAAGGAAATGCTGGCTGAACATAAGGAACTTGCAGCACGGTTGACAGAGCTTGAACGGCGATTTGCGACGCATGACACCGCGATCCGCGAGATCGTGGACGCCATCCGGCGTCTTGCCGTGTTGCCGCCGCCTGAGCCGGAGGGGCGTCAGATCGGCTTCAAGGTCAAGGAAGCCGCCGCAACTTATCGCCGGAAGAGGTCCCGCTCCCGGTAGTGTCTCACTTTGGCGAGGCGTCATTGCGAGGAGCGTCGCGACGAAGCATCTTTGGCTCAGGAAGACCTCAATTATGCTGGGGCCAATCCTGCCGAAGATGGCTTCGCTTCGCTCGCAATGACGACACGCCGCGCCAAAGTGAGACACTGCCCCAGTTCCCGCCCGGTTGACTGCGTGGAGCGCGGCAGAGTACGATCAGCGAATGCCCAAGAGACAGCGCCGGCTCATCTCAATCGTCAGCCTCCTGCTGGTGGTGGGTTTTCTGGTCACCAGCCTGACGAGTTTCTTCGTATCGCGCGCTTCGCTGCGCACGCAGATTGCGCAGAGCGAATTGCCGCTGACCAGCGACAATATCTACTCCGAAATCCAGCGCGACCTGCTGCAACCCATCTTCATCTCCTCCCTGATGGCGACGGACACCTTTGTGCGCGACTGGGTGCTCCACGGCGAGCAGGACGAATCCCACATGGTCCGCTACCTGCAGGATATCCGAACCCGGTACCGCACCGTCACCAGTTTCTTCGTCTCGGACCGCACGAGCCTTTACTATCACGCCGACGGCATTCTCAAGAAGGTCAGCCCGACGGAACCTCGCGACGTGTGGTACTACCGCGTGCGGCAGATGAAGGATGACTACGAGATCAACGTGGACCCGGACCTGGCCAACCGGGACACGATGACCATTTTCATCAATTACCGCGTGCAGGACTACGACGGCAAGTTCATCGGCGCCACGGGGGTGGGGCTGACGGTGAGCGCGGTGAAGAAACTCATCGAGAATTACCAGGAGCGGTACAACCGCCGGATCTACTTCGTGGACAAGGACGGGATCATCCGGCTTCACGGCAGGCAGTTCCCGGACAAGACGGAGAACATTCACGAGATGCCGGGGTTGAAGCGCATTGCGGATGAAGTCCTCGCGCAACCGGCGGGGGTCTTCGTGTACCGGGCGGATGGCAAGACGATCCACCTCCATACGCGGTACATCGAGGAGTTCAAGTGGACGCTGCTGGTCGAGCAGGAGGAGGACCGGGCGGTGCGGAGTATTTTCCACATCCTCCTGATCAACCTGACGATCTGCGGGATTGTCATCGTCGTGACCCTGACGCTGACGAACCTGACCATCGCTTCGTACCAGCGCACCATCGAGCAGATGGCGACCACGGACAAGCTGACCGGCGCGTACAACCGGCGCGCGCTCGATGTGCTGTTCCAGGAGGCGGTGCTTCACGCTGAGAGAACCAAAGAGGAGCTTTCGACGGTTCTGGTGGATATCGACCGGTTCAAGAGGGTGAACGACCGGTTCGGGCATGCCGCAGGGGACCTGGTCCTCCAGCATATCGTCAAGACGATGGCCGCCCACATCCGCGCATCCGACGTGCTGTGCCGGTGGGGCGGAGAGGAATTCCTGATTCTCCTCAAAGGGTGCTCGCTGGAGCAGGCGCTCAAGATGGCGGAGAAGCTGCGGATGGAGGTGGAGCGGTTCACCGAGCCGTACGAGGGGAACGAGATCAAGATCACGATCAGCCTCGGCGTGGCGCAATACCGCCCCGGCGAGAACGAGGACAGCCTTCTGCGCCGCGCCGATCAGGCTCTCTACAAAGCGAAGCGCAACGGCCGCAACCGGGTGGAAAAAGAGGATGGCGAAGCGGGGGGCGAGACGGGGTGAGAAGGGGCGCTTACAATTCTTCCTCTGAAATTCCCGCGAGTTTCATGATGGACCGCTGAAGGCCGCTCTAGAGATCCATGTTGCCATGCGCCGGCACAGTGATGCGTAAGTTGACTCCCGGCCGCATGAAAATGTGGTGGCTCCCCGTTACGCGAGCCAGCGTCCAGCCCTTCGACGCAAGGAAGCTGCTCATCCGTTTCCCGCTGATCTTCTTCATATCAGACGGCCAAGTCCATAACCAGGTCGCTGCGCTTGATCTTGACCTCGTCCAAGTCGATGCTCAGACAGCCTTCGACGGCATCATAGAGGTTCTCGATTAGTTCCTTCATCGTCTCCCCCTGCGTTGCGCAGCCGGGGATGGCCGGGACTTCAGCCCAGAAACCGCCTTCTTCCGCCTTGTGGATAATGACCTTAAGTTTCATTTTCATTCCTCCGTACGGGACAACCATATCTTACCATGGGGAGAGCTTCGTCATCCACGGCTGTGACTGCGTCGTTCTGGCTGGCCTACTCTTCCGAGAAGTAGTCAGAGTCCACCTTCTTGAGTTCGTACGCTGTAACAGTGGATACGCCGACGCTGTGGTCAATCATCAAACCCGCAAGCGTTTCCCCGTCAATCAGCACAACCTTGGCGTCAATCCGATTGACGTACTCCACGGCTTCGGCTGAAAAGTCCGACGTTGTAATGAAAATGCCTTTTCTTGCACGTTGGCCGGTTAACGCACCGACAAACTTCTGGATTTCGGGCCTTCCAACCGTGTTCTCCCACTTCTTCGCCTGAATGTAAATTACATCCAGCCCCAGCTTATCTTCCTTAATAATGCCGTCAATTCCTTCATCGCCACTGCGCCCAACAGCTCGCCCCGCGTCTTGCAGAGTGCCGCCATAGCCCATCTTTACGATGACTTCAACGACGAGACGTTCAAAGAAGGTTGGCGAGCATGTCCTCATGCGCAGAAGCAGGTCAGAGGCGAGGTCGGTGCGAAGCTTCTGATAGGCATTCTCCAGCGCTTCTTCCGGTGTCGTTTCAGTGGATTCAGATTCTGGTTCCAACACTCCACCTGTTTTCGGGTGCCGCAATGCGCGGAATTGCCTGAATTCCTCGAACTGAGAGAGTAAGCTGATATTGATTGAGTCGGGCTCCTGCCTGAGAAGTTCAAGCCCACTGGGCGTAATTGCCATCAGGCCTCTTCTGGGAGCTGACAGCAAGCCAGCCTTCTTGAGATAAGTTCTGGCCCAGCCGACGCGATTATCGAACTTGCTAGTCCCGCTGCGTATCAACTCTCCTTGCTCTTCTTTCGTCAGTTGGAACACCTTTGCAAGTGCTTCCACCATTTCACGGAAATTGTGTTCCTTCCCGTCTGAGTGGAACTGCAGGAGGGGCAACATGCAACTCTGGAAGTCTGGAATGGCCACGGCATTTCCCCTTTATTGTCTTGTGCGGGAGACTCGCGACACTTCTTATCGTTGAACGCTCAAGGGGATTATAGAAGAATGCGCCTGCATGTCAACATCGAACCCACCGTTCTGTTGCGTCATCCCTTGTTGTTCTTCGCGTCTTCGCGGTGAATGCTGTTGTTGCTTTCGGCCTACCTCGCCGTTCTCCGTGCCTCCGTGGCTCCGTGGTAAATCCCTCCGCCCCGCCTTCAGCGCTTCAGCTTCCCCTCCGCCTTCTGCGCGCTGATCCAGTTCTCCGCGGCGATGGCGGCCATGGCCCCTTCGCCGACGGCGGCGGCGATCTGTCGGTAGGAGTATTGCCGCACGTCTCCGATGGCGAAGAGCCCCGGCTCGCAGGTCATCATGTCCCGGTCCGTTTCGAGCTGCCCCCCATGCTGCTTCGGGAAGACGTTCTTCAGGAAACTGGTGTTCGGGATGCGGCCGACGAAGATGAAGACCCCCTCGCAGTCGATCTTCTTCACCGCCTCGCTCTTCACGTGGCGCAGTTCCACCCCCTCGACCTTCTGTTCCCCCAGGATGCGCTGCACGACGGTCTCGGGCTCGAAACGAATTTTGGGGTTGCCCGCCGCTTCGGTCTGGTAGATTTTCTCCGCGCGGAAGGTGTCGCGCCGGTGGACGATCACCACCTCGGAGGCGAAGTGGGTGAGGAAAAGCGCCTCCTTGAGCGCCGTGTCGCCGCCGCCGACGACCACGAGTTTCTTCCCGCGGAAGAAGGGGCCGTCGCAGGTGGCGCAATAGCTCACGCCTCGGCCGCGCAGTTCGCTCTCCCCCGGCACGTTGAGCTTGCGCGGGTCGGCGCCCATGGCCAGGATGACCGCCGGGGCGCGGTAGCAGTTCTCCGAGGTGGTGAGGATCTTGATGGGTCCCTCCACGTCGAGGCGCGTCACTTCCTCGATGCGGGTTTCGACTCCGAAGCGCGCCGCCTGCGCGGCCATGCGGGTGGTCAGTTCCGGCCCGGCGATTCCCTCCGGGAAGCCGGGGTAATTCTCGATGGCGTGGGTGAGGGCCACCTGGCCACCGAGGCCGCTGCGTTCAAGCACCAGCGTGCGCATCTCGGAGCGCCCGGCGTAGATGGCCGCGGCCAGCGCCGCCGGGCCGCCGCCGACGATGACGATGTCGTACTCGATGGGGTCAGGCACGGTTCCTCCCTTGCGATGGTGGCTGTCGACCGTTGGCGCGGCGGGTGATGCCACCCGCGACAACGTTGGGCGCGGCATGCTGCGCCCCTGCGAGATAGCTGTTCCGGCGGCCCTTCAGAGCTTGCACTCCCGGATTGCGTGCTGATGCTCGGGAGGCGTGAGCAATTCCCAGCGGCGGCCGTCGCGCTCGATCAGGCGGTCGGCCTCCACGGGGCCCCAGGAGCCGGCGGGGTACGTGACGGTCGGCGCGCCGGCGCCTTCGCATCCCTCGATCACCGGAGTCAGGAACCGCCAGGCGGCGTCCACCTCGTCATCCCGGATGAACAGGGCCGGGTCGCCCAGCGCGGCATCCAGCAGCAGCCGCTCGTACGCTTCCGGCGGCCGCGAGCCGAACGCATCCTGGTAGGTGAAGTCCATCTGGAACGGACGCACGGCCATCCGCATCTCGGGCACTTTCACCTGGAACCGCAGCGAGATCCCCTCGTGCGGCTGGATCCGCAGCGACAGCATGTTCGGGTACAGCGGCGCGCCGCCGGTGTCGAAGAGCGCCTGCGGCACCGACTTGAAATGGATCGAAATGTCCGTCACCTGCTCGGCCAGACGCTTGCCGGTGCGCAGGTAGAAGGGCACTCCGGCCCAGCGCCAGTTGTCCACGTACGTCCGGAGCGCCACGAACGTCTCGGTGCGGGAGTCCGGGGCGACGCCCTCCTCCTGGCGGTAGCCGCGGGCGCGCTTCCGGCCCACTCGCCCGGGGGCGTACTGGGCGCGCACCACGTCCGCCGGGGCGCACTCGCGCGAGAGCGGGCGCAGCGCGGAGAGCACTTTCACCTTCTCATTGCGCACGGCGGTGGCGTCCATGCTGGCGGGGGGCTCCATCGCCACCAGCGTCAGCAGGTGCATCATATGGTTCTGCACCACGTCGCGCAAGGTTCCCAGCCGGTCGAAGTACCTGCCGCGCTGCTCGACGCCGATGCTCTCCAGTGCGCTGATCTGGACGTGATCGACATACTTCTGGTTCCAGAGCGGCTCGAAGATGCTGTTGCCGAAGCGGAAGACCAGGAGGTTCTGGACGGTTTCTTTGCCGAGGTAGTGGTCGATGCGGAAGGTGTGGCTTTCGCTGAAGGCGGCGCTGAGGCGGCGGTCGAGGGAGCGCGCGCTCTCCAGGTCATAGCCGAAGGGCTTCTCGACGATGATGCGCGCCCAGCCGTCGCGCCGGCTGCGGGAGAGACCGGAGGCGCGCAGCGCGTCGCCGACGGGGCCGAAGGTCTCCGGCGGGGTCGCCAGGTAGTAGAGGTGGTTGGCGGGCATGTGGTTGCGCTCCGCCAGCAGGGCCAGGCGGCGGGCGAGAGAGCGGAAGGCCGCCGGGTCGGCGTACTCCCCGCGCTGGTACAGGATTTTGCGGCTGAACGTCTTCCAGGCGGAGTCCTCCAGCGGCACGCGCCCGAACTGCTTGACGGCGTTGCGCAGTTCAGCGCGGAATTGGCGCTCGCTCTTTTCGTGGCGCGCGAAGCCGATGACGAAGAAGCGCGGGGGCAGGAGCTGCTCGACGTGCAGCGCGTACAGCGCCGGAATCAGCTTCCGTTGCGTCAGATCGCCGGTGGCCCCGAAGATCACCATGATGAACGGCTCGGGGGGCGTTTTGTTGCCAGTGGGCATGGTTTCCCTCGCAACGTGTTGATAGAACGGCGCAAGGGCAAGGCATGCCTTGCCCCTGCGCCTGCGCATGACGCTGAATACTTCAGCCTTTTCCGCGCTTGCCCAATTCATGATCCATGAAAAGCAGCGCGCCGGTGGAACTGCCGGCGAGGTTCAGGCGCTGGGCGATCTCATTGGCCTGCGCCTCCTCCTCCACCTGCTCTTTGACGAACCAGTCCAGGAATTCGCGGCTGGCGTGGTCCTTCTCCGCCACCGCCAGGTCGGCCAGCTTGTCGATCATCGCCGTCACCTTCTCCTCGTGCGCGACCGTGTCCTTGAAGGCCGCCGCGGGGCCGGCCCAGTCCGCGGGGGGCTGCGCGACGCCTTGCAGCGTCACGCGCGCGCCGCGCAAGATCAGGTAGTCATAGAACTTCATCGCGTGCGCGAACTCTTCTTTGGCCTGGACGTTCATCCACTGCGCGAACCCTTTGAGGTTGCGCGCGGAGAAACTGGCGCTCATGGAGAGGTAGAGGTACGAGGAATAGGCCTCCGCGTTCAACTGCTCGTTCAGCGCCTTCTCCATCTTCTTGCTCAGCATGATCGATTCCTTTCCATGAAGTTATTTCAAGCTCCGAACCGCATCGAACAATTTCGTGTAGTTCGGCTCGTGGGTGAGTTCCGGCACCAGCTCGACGTAGCGCACCACGCCGGCGCGGTCGACCAGGAAGACCGCCCGCGACAGGATGTGAAGCTCCTTGATCAGCACGCCATAGCTCATGCCGAAGCTGGCTTCGCGGTAATCCGAGAGCGTGACCACGCGGTCCACTTTCTCCATCGAGCACCAGCGTTTCTGCCCGAACGGCAGGTCCATGCTGATCGTCAGCACGAGCACGTTGGGGCCGAGGCCGCTCGCTTCCTTGTTGAACCGGCGCGTTTCGAGCGAACAGACCGAGGTGTCCAGCGACGGGACGGCGGAGAGGATAAGCACCTTCCCCTTGAAATCCGCCAGCGTGGCGGGGGTCATGTCGTTGCGGGTCACCGTGAACTCCGGCGCGCGGTCGCCCACCTTCACCTCGCTGCCCTGCAGCGTCAACGGCTTTCCGTTCATCGTCACCAATCCGGCGCGTTCAGCCATGGGTGCTCCCTCCTGTCGAGAACTAATCGGCGCCGGGCTCCGACAGCCTGCCGTCAGCGCCAGGCCGATAAGGACGGCCAGTCCAAGAAACGAAGTCTTGTGGGTCATCGGTTCCAATTCCTCCCTGTTCGGTTGGAAATATCCCGGGCCGGTGGGGACACAATACTTTCCAAAGGAAAGTCTTGTGTCCCCACCTCGACCCAACAGAGCAATCCTGACTTATAATAACACCCGATAGCGGGGGCAAAACAGGGGCTGCCTGTGATTTTCCTGCGTCATTCCGGCCATCCGGCGAGCATGTCCGGCCCCTGGTCCGGGCTCGTTTGACAGTTCTTCCCCATCACTGATATCCTCAGGTTGTTGCGGGGGCCGTTCCTTTTCCATCCGAAGTTCGAGGAAAAACATGAGCCCCGCTGCACAGAGAGTCCGCGCCGCCTTGCCCCTTCACCCCTTCGGCCGGCGCAGCGGCCTCGATGTGCCGCGCGTCAACATGGGGGGGATGCGCCTGCCCGCCGACCTGGACGAAGCGGTTTCTCTGCTGCGCTACGCGATTGATTCCGGGCTGCGCTACATCGACTGCTCACGCGGTTACGGCGAGTGCGAGTGGGTCGTGGGCCGGGCGCTGAAGGGGGGCTATCGCAGGAAGGTCATCCTCTCGACGAAGTGGGCGCCGTGGATCACCAAGATTCAGCCTGCCGACAATCCTTCCGCCGACCGCGTCCGCCACCGCATCGATGAATCCATGCGCCGGCTGGATGTGGACTATCTGGATTTTTATCAGATCTGGAACATCACCCATCGCAACGAGTACGATGCCGCCGTCGCGCGAGGCGGCTTTCTGGATGGAGTCCTCAAGGCGAAGAAGGAAGGGCTCGTGCGGCACATCGGCTTCACGGCGCACGCCCCGGCCGCCGATCTTCTGGAGTACATCGACGAGGCGGACTGGTGCGAAGTTCTCCTGGTGAGCTACAACATGCTCAACCAGAGCTATGCGCCGGCCCTCGAAGCGGCGCACCGCAAGGGGATCGGCACGCTGGTGATGAACCCCGTCGGCGGCGGTCGCCTGGCCGAAGCCAGCCCCGCGCTGCTGAAACTCGCGCGCGAGGTCGGCGCGAAATCCGTCGCCGATCTCGCCGTCCGTTACGTCCTTTCCAATCCGAACGTGGACACCATTCTGTGCGGGCTGCACAAGCGCTCCGACGTGGATGAGACGCTCAAATCCGCCGCGCGCAAGCCCTTCACCCCCGCGCAGAAAACGCGGATCGACGGCTTCCTCGCGGACCTCCTGCGCGCGAAAAGCGGCTTCTGCACGGCCTGCAAGTACTGCATGCCCTGCCCGCAGGGGATCGACATTCCCGCCGTTATGTCTCTGATCTATGACGACCGGTGCTGGGGCTTCCGCGACTTTGCGCGCGCGCGTTACGCCGGCCTCAGGACGGCCAAAGCGGACGCCTGCGTCCAGTGCGGCAAGTGCGAGAAGGCTTGCACGCAGCATCTCAAGATCATCCAGGAGATGCGGTACGCGCACAGGAACCTGCGCGCGGCCAAGAAGGCCGCAGGGCATTGACGGACCCGGAGGATCGCCGACGAACGAAGCAGGCGTTTGACACCCCCGCCACGCCGCTGATATTCTGCCCTTGTTCTGTTCGATGAAGGTTCGCTTTCCCCTCCCGGTGCCGCCGCATGAAGAGTCTTCAGGATTCGGTGCAGTTCGTCAAGGGGGTCGGCCCTGCGCGGCTGGAGTTGCTGAACCGGCTGGGGGTGAAGACGGTCCGCGACCTGCTCTACCTCATCCCGCGCGGGTACGAGGATCGCACGCAGATGACCCCCATCGTCAAGCTGCGGCTGGGGGACCGCGCCACCATCCGCGCGCGCGTGGTCATCGCGGAGAAGTATCGCGCCAAGGGGGGCCGGCCGATGGCGCGCGTCGAGGTGGAGGATGACACCGGCCGCCTCATCTGCACCTGGTTCAACGCCCGCTTCTTCAAGGAGGCGGATTTCCCCGCCGGGCGCGAACTGATCCTCACCGGCAAGGTGGATTTCTACAAAATTCCCCAGATGGTCTCCCCGCAGTACGAGCCGGCGGACGAGGGGGCGGCGCTCTTCGGCCCGCGCATCCTGCCCGTCTATTCGTTGACGGAGGACCTCAACCAGACCGGTCTGCGCAAGGTGCTGAAAGTGGCCGTCGAGGAGTACGCCCCGCTCCTGCAGGAATTCCACGAGGCGAAATTCCTTTCCGAGCGCAACCTCCCCCCGCTGACCGAGGCGATCCGGCAGGTGCACTATCCCGATTCGATGGAGCAGGCGCAGCGCGCGCGCCGGCGGCTGGCGTATGATGAGTTCTTCATGCTGGAGACCGGCATGGCGCTGCGGCGGCGCAGCCTGCGGCATGAGGAGTACGGCATTCAATTCGAGATCAGCGATGCGGTGGATGCGCGCATCCGGCGGCGCTTCCCCTTCAAGCTGACCGGGGCGCAGGAGCGCGTCATCGGAGAAATCCGCCAGGACATGGCCGCCCCCGTGCCGATGAACCGTCTGCTGCAAGGGGACGTCGGCTGCGGCAAGACGGTCGTCGCGCTTTACGGGATGCTCGCGGCGGTCGCGAACCATTACCAGGCGGTGATCATGGCGCCGACGGAAATCCTCGCCACGCAGCACTACGAGACGCTTTGCCGCTGGCTGGCGGATAGCCGCGTGCGCATTCGCCTGCTGGTGGGGGGGCTGCCCGCGCGCGAGCGCGACGAAACGCGCGCCGCCATCGCCGCCGGCGAAGCGGACATCGTCGTGGGCACCCACGCGCTGGTGGAGGGGGATGTTCAGTTCAAGAAGCTCGGACTCGTCGTCGTGGATGAGCAGCACAAATTCGGCGTCCTTCAGCGCGCCACGCTGCGCCAGAAGGGGCGCCAGCCGGACGTGCTGGTGATGACGGCGACCCCCATCCCGCGCACACTGGCGCTGACGGTGTTCGGCGACCTGGATGTCAGCGTGATCGATGAAATGCCCCCGGGCCGCCAGCCGGTCAAATCGCAGTGGTACCCGCCGGCGAAGCTCCCCGCGGCGCACGAGTTCATCCGTCAGCGCCTCACGGCAGGCGAGCAGGCGTTCGTGGTCTATCCGCTGGTGGAGGAGTCCGAAGCGCTCGACTTGAAGGCGGCGGTCAGCAGCCAGGAGGAATTGCAGCGCAAAGTGTTCCCGGAATTCCGGGTGGGGCTGCTGCACGGGCGGATGCGCTCCGACGAGAAGGACCGCATCATGATGGAGTTCCGCGCCGGTCGCACGCACCTGCTGGTCAGCACGGTGGTCATCGAGGTGGGGATCGACGTGCCCAACTCCACGATCATGGTGGTCGAGCATGCCGAGCGCTTCGGCCTGGCGCAGCTTCACCAGCTTCGCGGCCGGATCGGACGCGGCGGCAAGCCCGCTTTCTTCCTGCTCTTCGCGGAGCCGAAAAGCGACGATGCGAAGAAGCGCCTGCAGATCATCTGCTCCACCTCGGACGGCTTCAAGGTGGCCGAGGAGGACCTGAAGCTTCGCGGGCCGGGGGAGTTCTTCGGCACGCGTCAGCATGGCTTGCCGGAACTGCGCGTTGCCGATATTATAGAGGACTTCCGGCTGCTGCGAGTGGCCCGGCGCGACGCCTTCGATCTGGTGGCGCGCGACGCCGACCTCTCCGCGCCGGAGCACGCCCCCCTGCGCGCGCGCGTGGAGGAGACGTTCAAGGACCGGCTGGATTTGATCCATGTGGGCTGATTGCGGAGGATGCACATGAGCAACGAGAACCTGATGAAGACGCTGGTGTTCAACGACCAGGGGATGATCCCCTGCATCATCGCCAACGTCGAGGATAACCGCGCGCTGACGCTCTGCTACATGACGCGCGAGGCGCTGGCCAAGACGCTGGAGACCGGCAAGGTGCACGTCTTCCGCCGCTCCAAGGGACGCCTCATGCTCAAGGGGGAGACCAGCGGCCACATCCAGGAGGTCAAGCGCGTCTTCCCGGATTGCGAAGGCAAGTCGCTGCTCATGCTCATCAAGCAGCACGTCGCCGGATGCCACCAGGGATACATGAGCTGCTATTTCAACGAGTACGACCCGAAGAGCGATTCCTTCAAGGTCGCCGAAGAGCGCGTGTTCGACCCGGAGAAGGTGTATTGAACGGCGGGCTGTCCACAGATGAACACCGATGGGCACAGATGTAAACGGCGCGGATCAGGATTGATGGACATCTCAGTCGTACTGTGTTCCTCTGTGTGCTCTGTGGTTCTTGCCGTAACAGGTATCTGCGTTCATCTGTGGACAACCTGACGGATTAAGACTGAGAATGGTTGACTGAGCCGACCATAGAAAGCGGTCGCGCTTTTTCTCTTCCTTATTTCGTACTGTGTTCCTCTGTGTGCTCTGTGGTTCTTGCCGTAACACGTATCTGCGTTCATCTGTGGACAACCTGGAGATTAGTCCGTGACTGACAGAATCGTGATATTCGGCGCGGGAGGGCTCTCGCTGGCGTTCCTGGCCCCGGAATTGCACAAGGATTACAGCATCACCTTCCTGGACACGCATTTCAAGGAGGACTTCGTCTCCTCCGTCCAGAAGCATCGCTCCTACACCACCAACCTTGCCGGCCAGCGCATCAAGCCGCTGACGATACCCGACGTGGACGCATTCCGGACGGATGTCCCGGCGCATGACGCCGACATCCGCAAGCACATCGCCGCCGCGCGCATCTTTTACACGGCCGTGGGCATGCGCAATCTCGATAGCGCGCTGGGATACCTCAACGAGCGTCTGACCGGCCGGAACGAGCCGATCTATATCCTCTGCGCTGAGAATGGCGAAGGAGTGGCCGAAGCGTGGCGCACGAAGTTCCGCTCCAATATCCACCTGTGCGACACCGTCATGGGGCGCATGAGCCGGCTGGATGAGCGCCCGCTGCCGGATTATCAGCCGGTGACGCCGGACCTGCCCTGGGGGGTGGTGGGGGAGGAATTCTACGGCATGCCCCTCTCCAACGAGCATGCCAACGCGGAGGTCTTCCACTCCAAGGCGTTCCAGTTCGTCTCCCCGGAGGAGTTCCACGCGCGCGAGCGCGTCAAGCTGTACGCTCACAACGCCATGCATTTCTACGCCGCCGTCCTGGGCAGGCTGCGGGGGGTGGAGCGCTTCAGCGACATGGCCGACGACGCGCAGGTCACCGGCGCCGTGCGCGAACTGCTCGACCAGGAGATCGCCCCCGCGCTCTGGAAGGACTGCGCCTACCACATGGGCCGTCCCGTCTTCCACAAATACGTCCAGGCCATGCCCGGGCGGCTCTTCAGCAAGACGCTGCGCGACCTCGTCGCGCGCGGCGTGCGCGGCATCCAGGACAAATTCGCCGACAACGAACGCGTGATGGGCGGCCTGCGGCTGCTGCTCAAGAACGGCATTGCGCCGAAACGTTATTGCGACCTGTTGGCGGCAGGCATTGCCGTCGCGCGCCGCGACGCTTCCCCCGAGGCGGCCGACGCCCTCCTGGCCCGCCTGCCCGAAAGCGTCCGTGGCGACGTGGCCGCGCGCCTGAAACAGTATGCGTAGTCCTTGACCGGCTGTTTCCGTCGTTGCTGTTGTCCTTGCAGTCCCTTATGTCCTTGTCCGTTGGAGCCGCGCGCGCCATGTCCGACGACCGCTTCATGCAACTGGCGCTGGCCGAAGCGCGCGCCGCCCTGGAGCACGAGGACGTCCCCATCGGGGCGGTCATCGTGCGCGAGGGAGTGGTCATCGCCCGCGCGCATAACCAGCGCGAATTGCTCAAAGACCCCACCGCGCACGCCGAGGTCATCGCCCTCACCCAGGCCAGCGCCGCGGTCGGGGCCTGGCGTTTGACGGGCTGCGCGATGTTTGTTACCCTTGAGCCCTGTGTGATGTGCGCGGGAGCGCTCGTGCTGGCGCGGATCGACCGTCTCGTCTATGGCGCGACGGATCCCAAGGCCGGCGCGTGCGTTTCGCTCTACAGAATCCCCGAGGATGAGCGCCTCAACCACCGGATCGCGGTGGTCGGAGGCGTGCTAGCCGCGGAATGCGGCGAACTCCTGCGGGAATTTTTTCGCGGCCGCCGCTGAGCGCCGCCATCGTTGCCGTTCCCAGTCCGGAGAGGTGCCAGAGCGGTTGAATGGGCCGGTCTCGAAAACCGGTAGGGGCGCAAGCCCCTCGGGGGTTCGAATCCCCCCCTCTCCGCCAGTTTCTTCCAAACTGCCCAACCCTTGTTTCACAGAGTCTGCAAGATACCCTCTGAACTGCCGCACCATATCCTCGGTAGATACCAAGATGTTCCGCAGCCTCTGATGCGCCACCAAATGACCGCCGAAACGGGGGAATGCGGCTGCCCGGAGACGCCCGCTGACCTGAGATGACACAAAAATGCCTCCACAGGCATTGTCAAGGAAGGGGCACGGTCTTATCCTAGGTAATGTGCGAATCTCAAGCTGGCGCGCAGGGCCGATGGGTTTGATAACTTCCGGGCCCTCCCGACATTTCCGCCGGAAAGGCACGCCCCGCCCGCCCAGCGCGGCGGAGGGATGCTTCTTCCTGATGGCTTCTCGTCCGGCTTCAAATCAGAAAGAAAGAGAGTGAGACAAATGCGGGGAAAGGGAACTATCGGTTGGAGCATGCTGGCGCTTTGCGCAGTCCTCTCTTCTTTCCTTCTCGCCCCTCGCGCGGCAACGGCGGCCATGATTTCCGTCCTGCCAGAAACTGTCTGCGCCCCGACGGCGGGAGATTGCAAGATTCCGGATGGCTTCAACGGCTACGTGCAACTCAACAAATCCGCCCAAGTCAGCAGCGGCGGGAAGGATATCTACATCGTCCGATCGGTCATTCACCTGCCCCTGGCGCAGTGCGGAAAGCGGGTGCAGAAGGCGGAGTTGAAGATCACCAAGGATTCCGTGCAGAATCTGAGCAAGGAGCGGATCAGGACCGAGCCTTTCCCGTCCGACATACTCCTGGAGCATATTGTGGCGGCGGACTACCCGCATGACGCGTATGGCACGGGGAACTATGCGGCGTGCGCGCGGGCGGAGTGGGACGCCAAGGCGACGGGCGCGCCCATCGTGCTGGTCAAAGGGGGGACGAACCTGGCGAATATGCCGATCTCCGCCGACGTGACCGCCATGGTCAACGACGACCTGAGCGCGGGCAGAAAGAGCGCCGCCTTCCGCCTTCGCGCCGTGAACAGCCGGGGGGACGGCTACTTTGCCTACCTCGACGACCCGGTTCTGGAGATTCAGAAAGCCGAAGCGGATATGACGGCCGATGAGAAGCTCCAGGCGGCGAGCAAGCCGGTTGCGCTTCAGACGCCGCTGGAGAGCCTCTGGACGTCCAAGGAAAGCTTCTCGCTGATCGCCGGGCAGGAAGTTGACGTGGCGCTCCCCGCGGTTCCGGCCCGCCCCGGCAAGTACCCGGTCATTCGTTTCCAGACGCGCCTGGTCAGTCCGACGCGCAGCGGCTGGAACACCTACCTCTCCCTCTTCGTCAATGGCGAGCCGATTTCCGCCGTCGACAAGTACTCCGTCTCCCGAGTGATGAACCGGGCCGATATCTTCACGGCCAAAACCTGGGGCACGCAGATGCTCACCAGCGGCAACCAGTGGCAGACGTTCTTCACCCCGGACTACGTCATGGATGACGACGTCTCAGTGACCGACCCCACCCAGTACCGGGAAGGCTGCTGGTACCTGCTGCGTCTGGATGACGTGCTCAAGAAGGACGCCCCCAACACGCTGAAACTGGGCGATACGGCCAAGGCGCAATACTTCGGAAAGAACGATCCGAAGGAGGTGGTTGTCGAGGTCGCCTCGCTCGAACTGGGCTATATCGCGCAGAACAGCCTCGAAAGCCGCCTGGCGGAGCAGAAGGTGTCCTTGAAATTCACGCCGAAGTCCACCGTGCAGGCCAAAGAGTACGCCGTGAGCGTCAATGATGCCGGCGGCCTCTGCCTGAAGGCGGGGAAGGAGCAGTTCTGGATCGACGCGCGCTTCTCCTATCCGAACGCCGGGTTCAACGGCGCGCCGGCCGAGGAAGGGAAGGCGGAGGGGGAAGCCGGCTGGAAGCCCGTCGTGAGCGTCGCCGGGAAGATGATCACCGTTTCCGCCGAGGGCGGTTCGTATGCCTGGAAGCGCACCCTGGACTGCGGCGACCATTTCATCGCCGTGCGCGATACCTTCACGAACAAGACCAAGGAGGTCGTGGGGATCATCGTGCAGAACCGCTGCGTCAGCGAGGACATTCCGCTCAAGCTGCGCGTGGGGGGCATGCCGGCCAGTCCGCAATTCGGCTCGGCGCCCACCGTCGCGCCCGACAACTCCACGCTCTTCATGGGGTTGAACGCCTGCGGAATCGGCCTCTATGTCGCGGACACCCCTTTCCGCAACCAGTTGCTCATCGAGGTCAAGGCCAACCAGGCGCTGCTGGGCACCAACCAGTTCGGCCTGGCCCCGGGGGACTCCTACACGCTGCGCTGGAGCATCTATCCCACCCCCGACAACGATTACTTCACCTTTATCAACCGCCTGCGCGCGGACCTGGGCGTCAATTACACCATTCCGGGCCCCTTCAAGTTCTTCTACGACATCCGCGACGCCTACCGGACGCTGACGCCGGATGAGCTTCAAAAATACATCGCGCGCCAGTACGCCACCATCGGCGCGCTCGACCCCTGGTTCCTGTACTACAACACTCCGGGCTGGACGATGGACCAGTGGGTGGAGAAGATGAAGGGGGACGTGGCCAACCTGCGGAAAGGACTCCCCAAAGAGGTGAAGCTCGTGCCCTGCTTTGAGATCTGCCTGCAGCCGATCCTGAAAGACTCGGACTGGAAAGCTTACCCCACCGCCGACGGCTTCGTCGTGAAGGAGGATGGCAAGTTCCATGAGATCGCCGAGTACAGCCATGACGTGAAGTACACCAACGTCCTCTCCTACGTCGTCCCCGGCAGCGCCTACTTCAAGAAGATCATGCTGGGGGTCCAGCGCTCGCTTGACGAAATCGGCTTCAACGGCATCTACTTCGACATCTTCGCCTCGACCGGCGTGAAGACCTACGACCGGTGGGATGGGCGCACGGTCGAAATCGATCCCAAGAGTTACACGGTCAAGCGGAAGCTGGGCCTTGTTCCGATCCTCGACGCGCCCGCCAAGAAGGAGATCGTCGAGTACATCCTCAAGAAGGGGGGCATCGTGGTGGCCAACCAGTACCCGGTCACCGAGGAACTCCAGTCGCTCCCCATTTACTCCTTCTATGAAATGGGCGTGAACACGGTGGACATCAACCGCGGCCATCTGAGCACTCCCATCGGCCTGTGCGAATCCTGGTACAACCCGCGCGTCACCGGGGCGGATATGGTCGCCGCGGTGATTGGGCGCCTCCAGGAAGGGGGGCTGATGTATTACTACCACAGCCTTCTCGTGGACTCGGACATTGAAACGTACGACCTTGTCCGGCACATGTTCCCCATCACGATCCAGGAGTTGCATCCGGGGTGGATCAAGGGGAAGGAACGGACCCTCACCTGCAAGCCGGGCTCATACCGGCTCGACGGAGCCGCCAAGCCCGTGGCGCTCGTTTTCGACGCCAAGGGAAAGAAGCAGACGGACCAGCCGCCGATGCAGCAGGCGGGCGGGGGGTGGACGGTGGACCTGACGAAGCTCCCGCCGGGGAGCATTGCCGTGATCGAGCAGCAGTGAACTTGAGGAGGCATCCCAAATGAAGAAGACGCTATGCTGGCTTTTTCTGCTCGGGGCCGCCGCAATCTGCCCCCAGGCCGTCGCCCAGACGCCCGACAAGCCCATGCGCGAGGCGGGCAAGATGGAGGTTCTCTGGAAGAGCGATAAGACGCTCAACCTGGTCTCCGGACAAACCCTGAAGTTCGAGCTGCCGCCCGTGCCGCTGAAGGCGGGAGTTGAGATGGTGGTCTGCCTGCGCACGCGCCTTCAGAGTGTGGCGTTCAACGGCTGGAACAATTACCTCGCCCTCTGGATCAACGGCAGGCCGGTGAACGACGTGGACGACCTCATGCGAGTCCGGCTGGTCAACCGCCCGAATCCGTACAACGACAAGGTGTACAAGGGCGGGCAGGCCATGATGGGCAATGCGCTGAACACCTTCTTCGGCCCTTCGTTCGACCAATGGGGGTACCAGTTGCAGGAGCCTGTCCAGCAGCGCGAGAAATGCTGGTTCATCCTGCGCGTCGAGGACCTTCTCTATGCGGACAAGCCGAACACCCTCGAACTCAAGAACACGACGAAATTCAGGGACTTCGGCGCCCAGAAGGCTGAGGACGTTGTGGTGGTCGTCGACCCGCTCGAAGTCGGCTACTTTCAGCGGCCCGTGGCGCGGGCCGGGCGCAAGCCGGCTCTCAGCGCCGGCGCCTTCGTGCCGGCGGGGTCGGTCAAGCGCGGGAATACCACCGTGGAGGTCAACGCGCTCGGCGGCCTGAGAATCACTCACGGGAAGGGGGCGTTCACTCTGGAGAGCTCTTTCTCCTACCCGAACGCCGGACTCAATCTCTTCAGCGCCAACCTGAACGGTTGTCAGGCAGGCTGGCGGCCGGAGGTCCAGGCGACGGGGAACAAGATTGCCGTCGCCGCCCATGGCGCGCAGCAGGCCGTCAAGCGCTCCATCGAACTGCTGGATGACCGGGTCGACTTCTTCGATACCATCGATAATGCGGGCGACCAGATCCTTCCGGTGATGGCGCTCAACACCATCGGCTTGACGAAGCCGCACGACGCCATCTGGGTCGGCGGGCTGCCGAACGGCGGCTCCTTCGAACTGGCCGCGCCGGTGGAGCCCTGCAACTCGACGCTCTTCGTCGCCGGGAACGACGTACAGATCGGCATCTACGCCAAGGACACCGTGCTGCGCAACCAGTTCTGGCTTGAGAATGCCCCCGGCGTGGTGACCTTCGGCACCAACCAACTCGGCATTGCGCCGAAGTCCTCCGTCACCCTGCGCTGGCGTCTCTATCTTTCCGACGATCCCGACTACTTCAGCTTCATCAACCGCATCCGCGCCGACGACCATCTCAACTTCACCCTGCTCGGCCCGTCGGAAACGCTCCTGGATACCGCCTATTGGGCGGAGGCCAGGCCCCAGGCCGTTCGCAACGCGCTCGCCCTCCAGTGCTGGCGGATGGGCAATGCGAACCCGTGGCTCGATTACTACAACGGCCCCTTGAGTCCCATCCCATACGACCGGCCGAAGTTCAAGCAGTTGTCGCTGCAGGCCGTGAGGAACGTCGCCTCCGTCTCGCCGGGGTTCTTCTACCTCGCCGGACGCGAGATCAGCTTCTTCACGGTTCCGAAGAAGGCAGACTGGTCCAAGCTCCCCTGCGCCGATAGCTTCACCAGGAATCAGGACGGCTCCGTGATGACGATTCCGGAAGCCTGCCCTGATCCGAACAGCACCTATGTGGTGGCCTATCCGGCGCTGGACAACGCCTACCACAAGAAACTCATGGCGGATGTCGATTTCCTCCTGGACGAGTGCGAGTACAAGGGAATCTATTTCGACATATTCACCCTCCCCGGCGTCGTCTCCTATGATCGCTGGGACGGCCATTCCGTGGAGATCGACCCCAAGAGCTACGCGCTGGTGCGCCAGAAGAACAACGTGCCGATTCTCCTCGGCCCCGCGCAATCGGAGATGATCAGGAAGGTATTCCGCAAGGGGGGCATCGTCTCCTGCAACCAGTCCTCCGCCAGCGAGGAGATGCAGTCGCTGCCGGTGATGAGCTTCGTCGAGGGGATCAGCAACGTCCCCAGCACGCACCTCTATTCTCCCATCGGCCTCTCCAATATGTGGACGAACTTCACGGATGCGGAGCAGAAGAAAGGCTCCACCCTGGTGGATCAGATCACTCAGCGTCTGAAGCTCGGCGCCCTGACCTACTACTATGCCGCCAACCGGGGCCTTGTGCCCGGCGAGTACGAGGCGTACGGCATCCTCACGCACAGCTTCCCCATCACCCCCGTCGGCTTGCATGCCGGCTGGATCGAGGGCAAGGAGCGGATCATTACCTGCAAGGCGGGGAAGTATATCTGGCGCCGCGCGGACAAGCCGGACGTCCTGGTGTGGAACTCCGATGGACGGCGCGTGAATCAGCCCGTCGCACTGGTCAAAGGCGCCGCGGACTGGACCGTGGATCTGACCGGCCTTCCGCAGGGAGGCGTGGCGATTGTGGAGGAGAATCCCTATGAATAAGCGCTCTTCAAAAAGCTGGAAGCATTCTGCGGCGCGCGCTTCCTGGCTGGCCTGCCTGACTCTCTGCTTCTGGGCCGGGATGGTGTCGGCCGATGCGGTTCAAGGCGAAGCGATTACCGAGAGCAAGCTCAAGAACCTCCTCCCCGATCCTGGAATGGAGCGGCTGACCGGCGACATCGCCAAGGACGCCTGGAGTTACTACAGCGCGGACCATTACGTGGTGGACAAGGAGACGGTTCACGGCGGCAAGCAGAGCCTGCGCCTCAATGCGACGGACAAGACGAAGGGATATGGGGTTTACTCCGGCGGTCCGGCCAGCGAAGGCCCGATCGACGTCGTCGAGTTCGGCGCCTGGATCAAGACGAATCCGCCGCTCGGCGAGGGCAACTGGGTGCGCGTCTACGCCCAGATCTACCTCAAGGGGGGGGCGCTGGTTGAGAATACCGCCGTTCTGAAAGGGGCGTCGGCCGACTGGCGCTTCATCGGCGCGCGGGTTCCGCTCGGCGGCAAAGTGATTGATCGGGTTCTGCTCTACCTGATCGCGGAGAACTACGCCGGGACGGTCTGGATCGACGACGTGTGCCTGGGATACGGTGAGGCCCCGCTGAAGAAGGGGGCGAACCTGATTCCTGACGCCGGGTGTGAGGATGTCTCCAAGTGGCGGCCCTACGGCGAGGGAGGTTTCATCAGGGATGACGCCGTGATGCATTCCGGCAAGAGCAGCATGACCCTCAAGGCCGGCGAGCCGCTGCGCCTGTATGGCGCGCGCTGCGTGGTGAAGCCGGAAGGCCCCGCCGTGGCGCTTCTCGTCGGGGGCTGGTGCCGTTCCTCGCGCACGGGCGGGCGAGTCTCGCTCACGGCGGATGTGCATTACAAGGATGGCAGCGTGCTGCCCGGGCTTGCCGTGCTGTTCCCCGCCAACGAGGCCGGGTGGCTGAACCAGGAAAAGGAACTTCTCATCAACCCCGGCGAGATCGACTATATTGCCCTCTCCGCCGAGTTGCTCTATGCGGAAACGGGCCAGGTGTGGTTCGACGATGTCTATCTCCAACTCTTGACGCGGTAGGACTCGCTGGAAAAGAGCAACGGCTGAGTTGCGATCGATGGAACGCGCAACAGGCCCATTGCCGGGAAAGGACCGTCGTGACATCGCGTGAGAGAATTCAAGCGGCCCTCGCTCATCGGGAGCCGGACCGCACGCCGATTTTCGACTACGTCCTCCTGTCGCCCATACCCGACCAACTGCTGGGCCGGCCGTATCGGGGCTATCTCTACGGCGATGACGAGCGGACCTTTTGGCGCGGGCTCGTCGAAGAGGCCGGCTGGGAGGGGGCCTCGCGGCAAGTCGCCCGGGACATGGTGGACATCGCCTGCCTTCTTCAGCATGACATGATGTACGTGACGCCGCTCCCCCTGCTTTCCCCGCCCCGGAAGGGGCTGACGCAGTCTCTCGCGAAGTGCAGCGACCCGGTGGAACGTCTGCGATTGCGCAACGACGCGGTCGAGGCTGCGCTGGCCGAACCGCCGGCCTCGGAGACCGACCTCCTCTTCATCCACGTTCGCGAGGCGATGGCGGAGCGGGGGGTGGACCTGCCCATCCTGTCCCCCGCGTACATGCACGGGGTCTGGACGGACGTCGACCTGATGCAGACGATGCTGCTGGAGCCGGAGGTGGCGCGCAGGCATTTCGCCCTGGCCACGCGCCGGGCGCTGGCGGCGATCGAGCGATATCTCGCGCTGGGCATCGAGCAGATCGGCATCGGGGGAGACTTCGCTGGGAACCGGCTGTTGATTTCTCCCCAGGCGTACAGGGAATTCATCGTCCCGGAAGTGCGGACACTTGCGCGGCGCATTCATGCCGCCGGGGCCTGGGCGATTACCGCCAGCGACGGCAACCTCTGGCCCGTGATCGAGGAGTTCCTCTTCGGCTGCGAGGTGGATGGCTATTTGGAAATAGACTTGCACGCGGGGATGGAGTTGCGGCAGCTCAAGAAGTCCTATGGAGACCGGATTACGCTGTATGGCAACCTCGACTGCGGCAACATCCTCAGCTTCGGGACCGTTGCCGAGGTTCGCCGGCATACGCTCGACTGCCTGGAAGCGGGCCTGGGCCATGGCGGGCACATCCTCTGCGCCAGCAACGCCATTACCGCCAGCGTGCCGATGCGGAATTACGCCGCCATGGTTGGAGCGTACCGGGAGATGTTCGGACTGCCCGCACTACGCTTGTCCGCCTGAGATGCGGAAGGGTCATTGAGGAGAGCCTATGAAGACGGCTGCTTCGTGCGTTCGGTTGCAGAAGGTCGTGTGGACGTGGGACATGCACGTGTGCGATGTGACGAGTGCGGAGGAGTACGTCCGAAGCTACACGCTGATGCTGGACTTCCTGGCGCAGCATGGCTATGACGCGCTGATCATCTGGGGCTTCCTGCGGGACGGCCATGGCGGCGTCGCGGCGGCGCGGGCGATTGCGGCGCACGGCAAGGCCGTGGGGGTGCGGGTCCTTCCCGGGATCGGGCTGTACAGTTACGGCGGGGTCTACTACGAAGGGGACAGCCCGTACAACTATGCCCGGCGGCTCGTTGCGGCGCCGCAGGCGAAAGGGATAGGGATGCCCGGCTGCGAAACGTTGTGCCCGAGCCGCGAAGAGAACGCGCAGTGGTATCGCGAAGGGCTTTCCTGGCTCTACCGGACCATCCCCGAGATTGGCGGCGTGCATTTTGAGACCGGGGACTCGCCGACGAATATGTGCTGGTGCCCCCAGTGCCGCGAGGCCACGAAAGGGGAGGTCAACCGGGGCCGCGATTACTCCGGCAGCATGCTGGACATGCTCCGCATCGTCCCCCCCCTGTGCGAGCATATCTGCGCCATCGACCCCGGGACGTGGCCCACGTACGCCACCTACAACTGCTTCTGGTCGAAACCCTCCGGCGTGCCGGGCAACTGCGAGAGCGTCCTGGAAGCGGACCGCTTGGAACTCCTCAGGAAGATGCCGAAATGGATCACCACGAGCTGGTGCAAGGGGCTCTGGCAGGAGTTCGCGCCCCCCCCGGGGGCGGAATGCCCCGGCACGGACAACAACTGGGTCGAAGTCTGGTTCAACCCCAGCCTGGATATCGGGGAGCGGCAGTCCTCGTACTTCATGCAATGGGCCTTCCCCTGCTTCAACCCGCGCGTGGAGGGGGTGTACCGCCTGGCGGCGCGCACGCGCGAGACGCGCTGCCATGGGATTTCCCTGGCGACCGGCTATCTGCCGACCATGCCGGACAACGAGATTACGCTGATGGCCGCGGCGCGCTTCGCCGATGATCCCGGGGCGGAACCCGCCGGCTTTCTGAACGAGGTGCTGCCTTCCCTCTACGGTTCCGACGCGGTGCCGGAGGTGCGCGACCTGCTGCTCTTCCAGGAACGCGAGCTTTCCCAGATGCTCCGCGCCTGCTTCCTCTGCACGGTCCTCCCCTTCTGCCATCGCGCGATTCTGGGAGGATATGGCTGGTTCCCCGGCATTGACGCCGGCCGCACGAGGGAGATTCCCGCGCTGATGGACCGCCAGATCGAGCGAGCGCGATCGGCCTTGCGCTACGCCTCCGTTTCCGGCAAAGACAGGCTCGCGAAGATTCTCCGCATGCTCGAGCACTACCGCATCATCGCCGGCTGGATCAGCCACGAGCCCGGGCTGCCGTTCCTGAAGAGCATGATTGGCCTGCAAACCAGGAATCCTGCCGACCTGACCGACGAGGAAGCGAGAGAGCATCTGAGGTTGTATCATGCCGCAGAGGAATCCTGGCGAGGGCTGAGCCTGCCTCCCCAGTTCACGCGCGTCCGGGAAAAGGAAACGTACGACGCGCGGTTTCAAAGGGCGCGCGGGAAGGCCTGAAAAGAAGCGTCTGTTTTTCGTCGAAAGATGATTCCATGGCGAGGCTCTCGAAACTCAGGAATGCGGCCGCAGCCGGCATGGAGTTCATATCAGCCAGGCCGGTCTGGCCGGCGGGGCGCGAGAAGGAGATGAACCTCTTTGTCGGCTTCCGCGCTCAGTTCGCCGCGGGCAAGGGGGAGCGGACAGTTCTGCGGCTGACGGCCTCCAGCATCTACCGCGCCTTCCTGAACGGCCTCTTCCTCGGCTATGGCCCGGCGCGCGGCCCCGAAGGCTGGTATCGGGTGGATGAGTGGGACCTGACCGGGCGGCTGAAGTCCGGCAAGAACGTCGTTGCGCTGGAGGTGGCGGGCTACAACGTGGACAGCGTCTATCTGCTGGACCAACCCGCTTTCCTGCAGGCGGAGGTGGTGGCGGACGGGCGCGCGCTGGTTGCCACGCGCGCCCGCGGCGGTTCCTTCGATTGCCAAATCCTGGACGAACGCGTGCAGAAGGTTCAGCGGTACAGTTTTCAGCGTCCGTTCTCCGAGGTCTATCGGCTGCGGCGGGATTCGGGCCGCTGGCGGGCCGATGCCTCCGCCAAGTTGCGTCATATCCGGTGCGCTGAAGCGCCGCCGAAACGGCTGTTGCCGCGCGGCGTGGCCTATCCGACCTTCGAGCGCCTCTCTCCGGCGTGGCATGTGGCGCGCGGGAAGCTCCGCACCGGCGTGCAGCCCGAGCCGTTGATCAAACAGGGCTACCTGACGCAGGTCGGTCCGACGATGCGCGGGATTCCCGAGGCTGATCTGGAGCGCATCCCATTCCTCGAACTCCAGACCGTGGTCGCCTCCTCCACGGAGAAACTTGACCGCGCTTTCAATGCCGACGCGCTGCGGCTGCCCCGCAATTCCTGGCATATCCTGGACCTCGGCGTAAACAGGACGGGTTTCCTTGGCGCCACCGTCCGCTGCCGGAAGCCGGCGCGCCTCTTCTTCACGTTCGATGAGATACTCACCGGCGGGGATGTGGACTTCATGCGCTACGAGTGCGCCAACATCGTGGCGTACGAGCTGCCGGCGGGGGAGTTCCGGCTGGAGTCCTTCGAGCCATACACGCTGCGGTACCTGAAGCTCATCGCGCTCGACGGGGAGTGCGAGCTGCGCGACCTCTCCATGCGCGAGTATGTCAACCCCGACGTCTGGCAGGCGCAGTTCGCCGCCGCCGATGAACGCCTCAACCGCATTTTCGAGGCGGGACGCGAGACTTTCCGGCAGAACGCAGTGGACCTCTTCACGGACTGCCCCGGGCGCGAGCGCGCCGGCTGGCTGTGCGATAGCTTCTTCACCGCCCGCGCCGCAGCCGACTTGATGGGGCACACCGGCGTGGAGCGGAATTTCCTGGAGAACTACCTGCTGCCGAGCTCTTTTCCGAACCTGCCCGATGGGATGCTGCCGATGTGCTACCCGGCGGACCATATCCACGGGAATTTCATCCCGAATTGGTCGCTCTGGTTCGTCATCGAGTTGGAGGAGTACCTGGCGCGCAGCGGCGACCGCGCGATGGTGGATGCCCAGCAGCCGAGAATCCGGCGTCTCTTCGAGTACTTCCGCAAGTTCCTGAATTCCGACGGCCTCCTGGAGAAACTCGAACGCTGGGTATTCATCGAGTGGTCCAAGGCCAACTCCTTCGTGCAGGATGTGAATTACCCCAGCAACATGCTCTATGCGGCGGCGCTGGCGGCGGCGGGGAGAATGTACGGAGACCGGAAACTGACGCGCCAGGCGCAAAAAGTCCGCCGGGTCGTTCTGGAGCAGTCATTCGACGGGCGCTTCTTCGTGGACAATGCCGTCAGGCAGGATGGAAAGCTCCGGGTCACCAGGAACCGCACGGAGGTCTGCCAGTACTACGCCTTCTTCTTCAACATGGTCACTCCGGCGGAGCAGCCTGGACTATGGCGCACGCTCTGTGAGCAATTCGGTCCGCGCCGCGACTTGCAGAAGACGCACCCCGGCGTTCATCCCGCCAACGCGTTCATCGGCGTCATGCTGCGGCTGGAACTGCTGTCGCGCTATGGCCGCTGTCGGCAGATACTGGACGAGTCCATCGACTACTGGCTCTACATGGCGGAAGCGACCGGGACTCTCTGGGAGAACCTGCGGACGACGGCAAGCTGCAATCACGGCTTCGCCTCGCACGTCTGCCATATGCTTTACAGGGACGTGCTGGGGGTGCGGGAGTTGGACACCGTGCGCAAGCGGCTCGTGCTGCGATTCTCCGATCTGCCGTTGGAGTGGTGCCGGGGCAGAATTCCCACGGGCGACGGCCCGGTGCTTCTCTCCTGGCGGAAGGAGAAGGGGACGCTGGTGTATCGCGTGGAGACTCCGGCGGGCTATTCGGTGGAGGTGGACAACCCCGCCGCGCTGGCCTTGCAGCGGCGGCCGTAAACGCCGCCGGCTGGACTGAAGGGCACGACGCGCGCGGTCCGGTTACCGGGGCGGCTGGGCCTCCACCCGTATCAACTGCCATCCCACGGAGGGCAGTTCAGTCGTCACCGTGTTTTCCTGGACGGCTATCTCCTTGCCGGTCACGGCGTCCCGGGCGCTGAGCGGGCCCGTCAGGCCGAGTGCGGCGCGGTCCAGCTCCAGGACGATACTTGCCTTCTCCGGCGAGAGATTGGACAGGGCGATCATCAACCCGTTGCGCGGGTGGCGGTAGAGGCTGGCGAAACAGTTGGCGGGCTGCACCGTGACATACCGGGAGTTCTTCCAGTACGGGTACCAGAGGGCGTTGGCCCGGTCGAAGTCCAGCATGGCTTTCCAGACGCCGCTCGCAAAGGGGAGATTCCACGTTGCCTCCGGCCGAACGTCCACGTCATGAAGGAGCGCCAGGGAGAAGCCGTTCTCGTAGGGGCCAAGGTGATAATAGAGGAGTTCCGCCGGGACGCCCCAATTGACTCCCATGAACTCGGTGCGGAACCGGTCCAGCGGCAGGCCGTCGGGATAGAACTTCGCCGGAGAGAGTTGCTCGCCGGTCCAGTAACTCGTGACGTATGACAGGGCGGGGGAGTTCATGCAGTCGTAGACGTGCAGATCCACCAGGCCATCCGGCTTGCGCTGTTTGACGGCGGTGTAAATCCTCTTGATCGTCTCGCGCACCGCAAAGACCGGATACGTGGGCGCCCGGGAGCCGTCCGGCCTGACGTAGCCGCACCCGTGGAGCGCGTTGCTGCAGGCCCAGGGGCTGGAGGTCGTGTCCAGATAGACCCCGTCAATGTCGAAGTCCTCCATCATCCGCGCGACGCCGTCGGCCATCAGGTCCTGGTAGACGCTCTTGAGGCAGACGTTGTACGCATTCTGCACGGGCTGGTACAGGTTCGTCAGCGGCGTATAACCACCCTTCGGCGACGTGGCGCAATCATCGCCAATGTAAGGCCACTCCGGGATCAGGTCGGAGATGTTGAAGCCGAGGTAGAGGATCACTTTCATCCCGCGCTGATGTGAACGGGCGACGAGACTGCGCACCTTCTCCCCGTACGGCGTCTTGGGATAGTTCTGCAAAGGCTCCCACTGGGAGCTGACTTGAATCGTCTTGACTCCCCCCGCGGCCAGCGTGTCCAGAAGGCTGTCGGGGACGACCATCATCGCGTCGGAGGGGTACTTGATGTCCTCCTGGCTGAGGTCGTAGAAGCGATAATCCCAGCAGGTCTGCCCGATGGGCTTGACGGGCGTCGCCTGGAGCCCGAAGCTGTATTTCAACGGCGCGCCCGGCTCAAGCTGAACTTTCTTCCCGATGAGGTTCAGCCGGAGCGTCACCTCCTTCAGCCCCTTGACCACCTGGATGGCTTTGGAATCATCAGCGGGATACCAATACTGATCGCTCTCGGCGAACCAGGAGAGGCCGCGCTCGTCATCCCCCAGCCACAGAATCGGCTCGAACGCGAAATTCCGCTCCGCCTCCTTCAGCGCTCCGGCGCCCCGGACGCATCCGGAAGAATTCCAATGATAGATGTATTGGGCGCGCGCCGCGTCGAGCGGAATCTCGACCGTCAGGTTGTCAATCGCCGTCGCCTTCGCGGCCGCAACCTGCCAGTCCATCCGCATGAGGCCGTCGAACTCGACCACGGTTCGGATCGAAACGGAGATTCCCTTGTCCGTCAGTTTCTGCGCAAGTATGGCCTGCGTTGCCGAAGATTCCTGCACCTTCGCCGGCTTGCCGGTCAGGGCGAGGGCGCGGCCGTTCACCGTTCCGGTCAGCCGAACCGGCGCCGCCAGCAGCGCCTGGCCCTTGCTCTCCAGCGCGAGAGCGAAGGGGGCGTCGCCGAATTCGTACTTCCTCCCGCAGGTCAGGACGGCGACGCGGCCGCCCTGCTTTTCCACGCGAAGGTCGGAGTAGGGGGGCAGCACCTTGTCGCTGATCCCCGCCTTGGAGCCAAACCATTCCGGTTTCTCAGGCCAGGTGAAAGACGTTTCGGCGGCGGAGCCGGCTTCCTTCCCCGCCTTGTCCCTGAGAAGGGCGCGCAATGTGTATTCACCCGGCGTCAGCTTGGCGGCGTCCAATTGGAACTCCGCCGCGCCGCGCTGCGAGCCGGGGCGCGTTTCCTTGACTGCGCCGGTGAGGCGGGAAATCTTCGCGCCGCTCTTCCCCGTCAGCAGAAGTTCCGCGGTGGTCTCGCCGGCCACGATATTCCGGCAGAGGAGGCGGGCGTCCACGCGCTGCTTCGGATAGTGGAGGCTCGACTGGAGCGATTGAATCTCCGTGCGCAACTCCGCCGCGCCGATCCCTGCGTGCTCGGCGATGGCGCGTTCGGAGAGCGCCACGTTGTAGACGCTCAGCTCGTCGATCTCGCCGCGCAGGAAGCCCTTCTCGTAGAACCACCCCCCGATGCAGAAGTTCGTGATCGGCGTGGGGAGGATCGGCATCATCATTGTGGTGTGCCACACCTCCCTGCCGTTGACGTAGACGCGGTAGTCCGGATACTCCACCACGCAAGCCAGGTGCTGCCACGTGCCGTCGAAGATTTCCTTGTCGGTGGCGATTTGCTCGCAGGCGGTCCGGTTTCCATGCTCGAGCTTCAGCCGTCCGTTGACCGAGGCGAAATGGAAATTGCGGTCGACCGCCAGCGAGGCGTTATCGCCGTAGATGAACTTGTCCCCTTTGTCCGTTGGATCAACCTTGATCCATGCCTCCATCGTCATGTCCCCGGCGATATTCAGAACAGGCTTCGAGCCGCAATCCACGTAGCTCTGTTTCTGGTCATCGAATTGGAGCGCGAAGCCGCGCGGGGATTTCACGAAAACCGCGTTGTGAACTCTTCCGTCATTGCCGTTGCCACTGCTATCCCTGACGACATCGCCGCCCCCCTCGTCGAAGGTGTAGCGAGCGACAAGCCCTTTCTCGGCCGCGTACGCCGCCGCCGCAGTCAGAAGCGCCGCCAGGAGCGTCAGGATTGTTGCGGTGCGTCTCATCATGAACCTCCCGAGAAAGAAGCTGTTTGCAGGCCGTACGCCAAGCCCGGGCAAGTCAATGCGCGCCAAAAAAAGGGGAATTGCCCCTTGCTTTTCAGACGGCGGCATTATATAAATATGGCATTGGTATTGCAAGCGCTACCAACAAAATATGGCATGATAGCAAGGACAGGCGAGAAGTATGGCCAGTGCGGGTAGAGAACGCTCCCTAAAGCGCGGGGCTGAGCGCATAACCCTTGACGGCGTCGCGAAGGAGGCGGGCGTTTCGTTGAGCACCGTCTCCCGCGCCGTTCGAGATGAGTACGGAGTCAGCCCCGACGTGCGGACGCGCGTCTTGCGCGCCGCCAGGAAGCTCAACTATGTGCCCAATCTGCAGGCGAGGTCTCTGGCGCTTGGGCGCACGAACCTCATCGGCCTTGTCACGCCGCCTGTGACGGTGATGGCGCCTCACCTCACCGGGGTGGCCCGGATCGAGTCGCTGATCCATGCGGAGAACCGCCGCCTCATTCATTTCCGCTACGAAGCGGGGGAATCCGACAAGGTCGTCGAGATCGCCCTGGAGCAGCATTGGGACGGCGCGCTCATTTTTCCGAATGCGCCGGAGGACGTCACCCGGAAGCTCATCGCGACGCTGGCCAAGTACGGCATTCCCAGCGTCGTGCTCTCGCCGCCGAACTGGGCGGGGCTGGATTACGTGACGTTCGACCGGGCGCACGGCGTCCGCCTGATCCTCGACCACGCGGCGCAACGCGGGGTCCGGACCGTTGCCGTGATGGCCGCGACAGAGGAGATCGCCGTTCTGGCCAACTCCCCGAAGTACTGCTTCCTTGAAATTGAACTGCAAAGGCGCGGCATGGAACTGGCTGGCCTGATCGGAGTGGCCAAGAGCGTTGAGCTGGGGCCGGAACTTTACGTCGCCGCCTGCGATGCGATGAACACGCCTCAGGCGCGCGCGCTGCGTCCGGACCTGTTGATGGCCGCTAACGACACGATGGCCGTGGCGGCGATCAACTGCCTGATCGATCGCGGGCTGCGCGTCCCCCAGGACGTGGCGGTGACGGGGTTTGACGACGCGGAATGGTCGCGCTATGTGCGCCCGTCGCTGACCACCGTCCGGCTGGCGATCGATGAAATGGTTGAGTTGGGCTGGAACCTGCTCAAACGCCGACTTGCGGGCGAGGGCGGAGAGCCGCAGTCGATGCTGGTGCTGCCGTCGTTGGTCGTGCGTCAATCCACGGAACGTTAGAGCAGGAAAGGAAGAGCCGACAAGGGCGTCCGATGTGGGCCTGGCGCGGGACCGGTGCGCCTGCGCGGGGGTAACGGGATCGGGTTTCGGAGCGATCTGATAAAGGAGGAGCCGATGAAGTCCTTACGAACATGGCTGTCTGCGTTCACTTTGATCGAGCTGCTCGTGGTGATAGCGATCATCGCTATTCTGGCCGGGATGCTGCTGCCGGCTTTGGCGGCGGCGCGGGAGAAGGCGCGGCGCACGGCGTGCATCAACAACCTGAAACAAATGAGCCTCGCTCTGGAAAGCTACACCAGTGATTATTCGGACTACATGCCGTTCAACGTGACGTGGGACATGGCGAATAACTTCGGTCCCTGGCAGTCGGGGATCAGCAACGGCGCCACGCAGGATGCCGGAGTGTACAAGGACCCGAAGGGGACGACGCCGAATGATCAGGTCCACGCGTGGGCGGTCGGCGCCGGCGGTGCGCCGAATTCATGGACCGGCATGAGCCGCTTTCTGCCGCGGGTGATTGCGCAGGGTGAGCAGTTCACCTCCGGGCCGGCGGTTTATGGGGTCGGCAAACTCGCCATGGCGCCGCAGGGGCTGGGCTTCCTGGCCTCGGGCGGGTACCTGGCGGACCTGGGCGTCTTCTTCTGCCCCACCTCAACGAACATGCCGGACGACCTGTTCGCCAACTACTACAATAAGGAGATGTGGGCCGGCTCGGGGCTGCTGCGCTCGGGCGCCACGACGCTGGCGGAAGTGAAGCAGGCGGGGGGCACCGATTCGCGGATCCTGACGCACGGCAACTGGGCCACGGTGGGGCTGTTGTCCACATACTGGTTCGCCAGCTCCCGCCGCCTGGAGTCCACGTACGCCTATCGCGGCGCGGGGGTCTACGTTCAGGAAGTGGCGGTGATGGACGCCAATCCCGCCAGCGCGTTCTTCAAGGGGCACAAGCTTCAGGTGCCGTGGACGAAGCCGGGGGTCTGGCACGATCCGCAACTGCCCTTCTTCAAGACGCGCAAGCTGCTTGCGGGGCGCGCGATTGTGGTGGACGGCTACGAGCGCGCGAACAACCCGTGGGTGGCAGCTATTGCCAATATGCCCGGCGACGGCTGGTTCGGCCACCGCGACGGGTACAACGTGCTGTATGGCGATGCGACGGCCAAGTGGTTCGGAGACCCTCAGCAGAAGGTCATGTGGGATACGTCTCCCCAGGTCTGGGTCAGCTACGTCGGTGTGGACGCCAACGGATGCACGCTGGGCGGGTTCTGCTCGAACCTGCCGGCGGACGCGACGGAGCCCTCGTTCAGCTCGGATGCCTCGCACTTTCCGGATATCTGGCACGGATTCGACATGGCCAACGGGATTGATGTAAACTCCGTGCGCGGCAGGTGAGCGATTCAGTCCAGCGGCGATTCAGCGCGCAAACCACCGGCTGCCGGGGCGCCCACCCCGGCAGCCGCGTTCCTGATACCGTCGCGGACATGGCCACGCAGGAAAGAGGGAACAAGATGTTCATCGATACTCACGCCCATCTCTGGTCGAAACCCCAGGGGCTCGACGCGCTGGCGGAATCCGGCAAGATCGAGCAGGTCTGGCTCATGCAGGTTTCCTACTACCGAGGGAGCGACCTGAAAGATCTGGCATCCGAGGAGGAGATGCTGGAGGTGGCGCGGCGGTACCCGGGATTCTTCATTCCGTTCGGATACATCAACTTTGCGCAGGGACCGGAACAAGTGGACCGGATGAAGGAAAAGGGGTTTGTCGGCCTGAAGGCCATTCGGCCGCTGAAGCCCTACGACGACCCCGCTTATTATGCGATATACGAGCGCGCCGCCATCCTCAAGATGCCGATTCTCTTCCACGTCGGCATCATTCTGAAGAACACGCGCGAGGAGATGACCCCGGCGCAGTCTCTTGGGCCGACGAACATGCGCCCCTCGATGCTGGACGGGATCGCTGCCGCATTCCCGGAACTGCCGCTGATTCAGGGACACATGGGCTTCCCCTGGCTCAACGAGTTGTTCGAGTCGCTGTTCTACTATCCGAAAATCTACTGCTCGCTCTGCGGTTTCGTGGATTACCGCTGGCTGATCGACCACCTCGACCGGCGGTGCCAAGTTCCGGGCGATGCGGTCGAGACTGTTTGCGACCGGATGATGTTTGCCACCGACTCCTGCTACGGTCGGCCGGGCATGGAGGACCCTGTTCGAGGCGCGCAGTTCATCGAGGACTTCTTTCAGCGCGCCGGGAGGTCGTATCAGTGGGGGGGCAAGGCCAGGGAGGTTCTGCGGGAGAACGCGCGGAAGATCCTGCCCGCATAGGGCCGCGCGGCGTCGGAGCGGCCGGCGAATCATCCAGGGTTGAGGAGAAGAAAGGCGATGCAGGAAGATATTGGCGCGGTGGTGCTGGACAGCGGGGAGCGCGTGGAGGCGGCGGTCCTCTTCGCGCCGGACCCGGTGTGGACCGCTCCCCTCATGGGGCTGCTCGGGCACAAGGGAGAGCCGTGGAACTGGGGCAACTTGGAGGTTCTCGGGAAGCCGGCGGGGGTCGACGCACGCTTCTACGTCCTCCATCGCAATGGCATTCCCTTCTCGAACATCATGACGAGCGAGGTCGATGGCGTGGGAGTGCTCGGCCATGTCTTCACGCGGCCTGAGGATCGCCGCAAAGGGGCGTGCGACAAATTGATGGGCCTCCAGATGGAGCACTTTCGCGCGCACGGCGGCAAGGCGCTCTTCCTCGGCACCGGCTTCGAGAGCCCGGCCTATCGAATCTATGCCCGGCATGGGTTTCATGGACTCGAAGAGAACTCCGGTTACATGGAGTACTACGCCGCAACGCGGGAGGAGTTCGAGGCCGCCTGGTTTGCGCCCGCGGCGACCGGGATAGAGCCGTTGACGCTGGCGCAATGGCCCATTCTCGCGCCGCTGTGCGCCGGCGGCTTCCAGGGTCAGGTTCGCTTCGCCCGGCTGGGAATGATCGAGCGCAGCGACGGCGATGGATACATCTTGAGGTTGTTGTATGACGAACGCCTGCCGGTCGAAGGGAAGACGCCAGGCGCGTTCCTCCTGCGAAGCAGGCAAAGCGGCGCCCCGGTCGGTTTCGCCGCGGTCGGCAATCACCCGATCTGGGCGGAGTTGCGGCTGGTGGATCTCTTCTGCCATCCCGATTTCTGGGACCGGGTAGGGGACCTGCTCGCTGCTCTGCCACTGCCTTCCGGCGGCCATTTTATCGCCTATGCGGACGCGGGCTGGACGGAAAAGGAGCGGGCGTTGCGGGGGGCCGGATTCCGCCAGACGGCGCTGCTTGCGCGATGGGCGCCGAAATCTCCGGCAAAGCGGGCATTTATTGACGTGGCGGTTTATGAGAAACAGGGCTAGCTGCACGCTTGCAACTGGTCATAAAAGGGGCATCTTCCCAATTCACCCCTGGGACAACTGCCCTGTCTCATTGGGCTGCAACAGGTTATGCCGTACCGGTCTTCCCCGTGGTATCCCGGGGAAATAAAAATCCTGAAAATTCCTTGCGGAGGAGTCGATTGAACACTATAATTACGGTAGTGAAACTGCAAGCGGTTGCATACGAGAAGTGTTGGGAATGCCGGTCGCAGACTGCCGTGGCGCTAACTTTAGTGCAAAGCGGTTGCAGTCATGGCTACCAAGCGTGTCATGCTAACTGACTTGGCCCGGGAGGTGGGGGTTTCCACCAGCACCGTGTCGCGGGCGTTGCGCAACCTCAGCGGGGTGCGCCCGGATATCCGCGTGCAGGTGGAACGCGCGGCCAAGCGCCATAATTATGTGCCCAACCATCACGCCCGATCCCTCTCGATGGGGCAGACCAACATCGTCGCTCTCGCCACGGCCCCCATTGCCGAAATGACGCCCATGGAAGATGCGTTGGCCCGGATCGAAGCGCTCGCCAGGGCGGACGGCATGCGGCTGGTGCGTGTGAACTACCAGCGTTCCGAAAGTGGCATGCTCCTGAACAGCGCCCTGGAGCAGCATTGGCGGGGGATGATGTTGTTTCCCAACGCTCCCGAGGAGGAAACAAGACAACTGTGCGTCCAACTCAAGGGGCTCGGGATTCCCGTGGTGTCTTTCAACGACCCGCACCCCTCCGTGGCGGATGTCGTCATGCTGGACCAGGCGCACGGGGTGCGCCTGCTGGTGGATCACGCTCACGAGTGCGGACGGCGGCGGGTGTGCGTCCTGGGGTATGCGCCGGAGTTGAACGACCTGCCAAACTCCGCGAAATTCCGTTCTCTGGAGAGGACGCTGCAGCAGTGGGGAATGGAACTTGTGGCCAAGGTAGGCTACCCCGATAGCCTCTCGCATGGCTATCCCCTCTATCAGGCCGCCTATGCGGCGTTCGACCGCGCGCTGGCGGGGGGCCTGAAGGTGGACATGGTCCTGGCGGCGAACGACGTGATTGCCCTGGCGGCTATGAACTGTCTGTTCAACCGGGGGCTGCGGGTTCCTGAGGATGTGGCCGTGAGCGGGTATGACGACACCGACCACGCGCGCTTCGCCCGTCCGGCGTTGACCAGCGTTCGCGGGCCGGTGGATGAGATGGTGGAACTGCTCTGGAGTATGCTGAGGAGACGGTTGCGGGAAGAGACCGGTGAGCCGCGCGCCGTGACGCTGCTGCCTGATTTGGTTGTCCGCGAGTCCACGGGCGCCAAGCGGCGCGAACCGTCGCCGGTGGTTGCTGCGGATGCTATCCGGGTCTAGTTTTAATTAGGAGGAAATCGCCTCGGCGAGTGAAGGGGCGGGCTTAATAGCGGGGTCAGGTCCAGGCTGGGTATTAGATAAGGAGGTGTGCCATGATGAAATTCAGGACGTGGCTGTCGGCGTTTACGTTGATTGAATTGCTAGTGGTCATCGCAATCATTGCAATACTGGCCGGAATGCTCCTGCCGGCTCTTGCGGCAGCGCGTGAAAAGGCGCGCCGGACAGCGTGCCTGAACAACCTGAGCCAGTTCAGCAGGGGATTGGAAAGCTACTGCAGCGACTACTCCGGGTATCTTCCGACGTGGGCGGCTGCGGGCGGGGCGTACTTCCCGGCGGCATGGGGCAATCTGGCGACCGGGCCTTACTACCTCGGACAGTTCCCGACCGACGCGGGCCTGGTGGTCGATACCAAGCTCAACCAGACGATTCGGACGGGGACGGGGCCCGTGCAAGGCGTGCTGATGTGGGGTGGGACGGTGATCACCGATTCGTTCGGCAACCGGCTCCCGCTTCTTCGCTACCGCACCATCTACTGTGGCGCGTGGGGTCCGACCCCTGTGGCTACGACGGTGCCGACCACCCCGGGCGTCGATGCCTACGTCATGGGGCTCCCGGCGGATCGCAGCCTCGCTCAGGCGCCTGTCGGGCTGGGCTACTTGCTGGCCGGCGGGTATCTGGGCGACGCGCGCAGCTACTTCTGTCCTTCCGCCGGCGACAACATGCCGAGCGACGCCGATGTTTCCGGGAAAGTGGGCGGACAGACCTCCAGCCTGCACACCCTGGGGGCGTTGAAGAAGGCAGGCGGGTTCGACGCGTTCTCGCTTTCGCATCCCGTCCTGTCCACTCTTTCCACCTGGGTTGACGCGTACGCTACAACTCACCGGACCTTGTGGGCGGACTGCCCGGGCGAGTTCCTCGTGACGCAGTCGAACTACAACTATCGCGACGTGCCCTGCGCGATCTCAAACGGCTGGAGCACCGGATCGGAGCTGATTACGGAAGTGCTCATGAAGGACACCAAGCCGGGAACGCGCACGTCGGCGGGCTGCGCGCCGTTCAAGACGCAGAAACTTCTGGGGGGACGCTCGCTGGTCAGCGACTCCTTCTCCCAGCCGAACGACGTCGATAATCCGACGAGCAACGCCGCCGTGACCATCCCGCTGCCCGGCATGGGGCTTTACGCTCACCGGGACGGCTACAATGTGCTCTACGGCGACTGGAGCGCGAAGTGGTTTGGCGATCCGCAGGGACAGATCATGTGGTGGCAGTGCCCGTTGGGGAGCGCGATTGAAGCCCGTCTCGGCTGGGCCGAGGATGAGACCATCGCGCGCACTTCGGCGTTCAACGGCATTACCCGGTGGACCAAGCTGGATGGCACCGGCGGCCAGAATCTCAAGTGCGGCGGGGACCTCTGGCATATGTTCGACGTAGGCAACGGGATAGATAATTTCTAAGGCGGATCGACGCTCCTGCCGGAAATGCATGCCCCGCTTGGGTAAGGGCGGGGCATGCTTGTTCCCCTCTTCGTCTTCGGAGGACCCGCGATGAGACATTGTGCGCATTGGGCGCTCGTATTGATTGCAGTCGCGATCTGCCCCATCGTTCGCGCCGAGCCGGCCGACAAGCCGATGCGCGAGGCGGGCAAGATGGACCTGGTCTGGAAGGCCGACAAACCGGTGCGGATCATCTCGGGCGAGTCCGTCGAGTTCCAGCTCCCGGCGGTTCCGGCGCGCGGAGGTGTGGAGACCGTCATCGCTCTTCGCACGCGCCTGCAGAACGACCGCCTGAACGGCTGGAGTCCCTACCTGGCGATCTGGGTGAACAACCGTCCCGTCCGGGCCGTGGACGACTGGGCGCGCATACGCCTCATCAACCGGCCGGACGTGTACAATGACAAGGTCTACAAAACCGGCCACTGCATGTTCGACAACGCCGTGAACACGTTCTTCAGCCCCTCCTTCGATGCCTGGACGTTTGAACTGGCCGAGCCGGTGCAGACGCGCGAGAAGTACTGGTTCATCCTTCGCGTGGAGGACCTGCTCTTCACGGACCGTCCGAACGTCCTCAAACTGCAGAACATCACCAAGTATAAAGACTTCGGGGCCACGAAGCCCGAAGAGATCGTTCTGGTCACCGATCCGCTGGAAGTGGGGTATTTCCAGAAGCCGCGCGTGGCCTCCAGCCGCAAGCTGGGGATAACGGCGGAGGGGTTCAAGCCCGTCCAGTCGTTGACGGTGAAGAACGCCACCGTCGCCGTCAATGAGTTCGGCGGCCTGAAGATCTCGCGCGGGGCGGCCTCTCTTGTCATGGAGAGCTCCTTCACCTGGCCGAACGCCGGGATCAACCTGTTGGGCGGCGCGCTGACGGGTTGCCAGAAGGGGTGGAAGCCGGAGGCGGTCGTGAAGGGAGATTCGATCACGATTTCCGCGCGCGGCGCGCAACACAGCATCCGGCGCGAAATACGCGTCACGGAGGACCGGCTCGATTTCTTCGACACCATCGAGAACTTGACCGACCAGATTCTGCCGGTGATGGCGATGAACACCGTGGGGCTGGCGCAGCCTCAGGATGTCCTCTGGATCGGCGGAATGCCCAACGGCGGCGCGCTCGAAGTGGCCAGCATGGTGGGGCCGTGCAACTCGACGCTGTTCATCAACTCCAAGGAGTTGCAGATCGGCCTCTATGCCAAGGACACCGTGCTGCGCAACCAGTTCTGGGTGGAGAACTACCCGGCCGTCGTGGCGTTCGGCACGAACCAGCTTGCATTGGCGCCGAAGAAGTCCTACACGCTGCGCTGGAGAATGTATCTTTCGAGCGACCCGGACTATTTCAGCTTCATCAATCGCATCCGGGCGGATGACGGGCTGAACTTCACCCTCATCGGCCCCTGGGAGGATTTCCGTTACAACGCCTGGTGGGCGCAGGCCAAGCCGGATGAAATCCGCTCGAAGATCGCGCCGCAGTGCTGGCGGTTCGGGGCCGGCGAGCCGTGGTGGGACTATTATTGCAGCGAGCCGGACCCCGTTTCCTACGACCGGGTCCGATATAAGAAGCTCGCCCTGGCTGCCGTGAACAATGTGACCTCGGTGCTGCCGGGGTTCTGGCTCCTGGCTTCCCGCGAAATCACGTTCTTCAGAGTGCCGAAGGACCCGGCGCAATGGAGCAAGCACGAGAACGCCGACAGCCTCCTTAAGAACGCGGACGGCTCCTACGTCGTCTCCGGCTACGGCTGCGTCGAGCCGACGTATCAATACATCTACGGCTACGCGGCGCTGGACAACTCCTATCACAAGAAGCTCATGGCGGACGTGGATTTCCTCATGGACGAATGCGGGTTCAAGGGGATCTATTTCGACATATTCACGCTGCCCAGTGTGGTCTCCTATGACCGGTGGGACGGCCATTCCGCCGATATCGACCCGAAGACGTACGCGCTCATTCGAACCAGGAACAACGTGCCGATTCTCCACGGGCCCGCGCAGGCGGAGATGGTGAAGAAGATCTTCGATAAGGGTGGCATCGTGGTCTGCAACGAGTCCGCCGCCTCCGAAGAGATGCTCACGCTGCCCGTCATGAGCTTCGTCGAAGGCACCAACAACGTCCCGAGCACGCACCTCTATTCCCCCATCGGCCTGTCGAACATGTGGACGAACTTCACCAAGGAGGAGATGGGGAAGGCCTCCACGCTGGTGGACCAGATCAATCAGCGGCTCAGGCTGGGCGCGTTGACCTATTACTACGCTTCCAATCTCGGGCTGGGGCCGACCGAATACGAGGCGTACGGCATCCTGACGCACTCCTTCCCTCTCACCCCGGTGGGTCTGCATGCGGGATGGATCGAGGGGAAGGAAAGGACCGTCACCTGCGTGGCCGGGAAATATGTTTGGAAACAGGCGGGCAAGCCGGAGGTGCTGGTGTGGAATTCCGACGGCCGGCGCGTGAAGAACCCCGTGCCGATGGCCAGGACGGGCGACACGTGGACCGTGGACCTGGGCGCGCTCCCCGCAGGGGGGGTGGCCGTCATCGAGGAGAATCCCTATGAGTAAAATCCTGTTCCTGATGAGCGCGTTGGCGCTAAGCGCTATCCCCGCCCTTGCGGCGGGGGATGGCCTGCTCGCACACTACACGTTTGAAGAAGGAGCCGGCGCAGTCCTCAAGGACCATAGCGGCAACGGGAACGACGGGACGATCCATGGCGCCAAGTGGGTGAAGACCGATGCCGGAACGGCGCTGAGCTTCAAGCCGGGCGAGTATGTTGACGTGGGGAGCAAGCCTGAATTCAATCTGCCCGGCGACCGCGCGATTACCGCCTGGGTGAAGTTGGCGGCTCCCGGCTTTCCCGACGGGACGACCAATTGGGTCATCTTCGACGGAGGGGATTCGTACCCCGGCTCCGGCTACATGCTGCGCATTGACGGCGACGCCACGGTCGTCAGCTACCGTCACTGCGCCGACGGGGGCAAGTTGCGCACGGCCACCTCGCGCCGCCACGTCGAGAACAACACGTATTACTACGTGGTCCTGAGCCGCCGGGGCAACACCGCCAGCTTGTACATTGACGGCATCATGGACGTGCAGTTCGACCTGCTCGATTCCGCGCCGGCGACAAGGCCCTTCAGCATCTCGGCGGCGGCGCAATCGTTCTACGGGTTGATGGATGACGTGGCTCTCTACCATCGCGCGCTGACGACGGAGGAGGTCGTTGCCGCCTACCGCGAAGGCGCCGCGCGCCACGGCAAGGATGCCTCATGGATCGGCAAGATTCGGCTGACGCCTTACTGCCATTATGACAACGGAACCGTCACGGTCGACTCGGACTTCGGCGGCGTCCTGCCTCTTCAAGCCGGGCAGAAGGCCTCTCTGGAGCTCGGTCTGCCGGGCCAGGCGCCCGCCCAGACCGAGTCGATTCAGAAGATGCCGGACACGGGGCGTTACGAGTTCACGTTCCCGCTCAAGGATCTGGCGGCCGGAAAGTACCGGATTGCGGCTGTCGTCAGGGATGCCGCGGGCCGCGCTGTGAATGAAGCGGCCGTTTCGATCGCCCTCCCCTATGCGCCGGCCAAAGTGCCCGCTCCCTCCGAGAAGAGCGTGGCGCTCCTGCCCAAACCCGCCGACCCGGTCCCTTACCGGTTTGAACTGGGGGCGTCGGGCGGTTTCCAGATCGGGGTCGCCGGCGAGACTTATCCGGTGGAATCCTCCTTCTCCTGGCCGAAGGGTGACTTCAACCTCCTGGGCCTTGCGGCGCCTGCGGCGGGGAAGTGCGAGAAGGACTGGAAAGTGACGACGCGCAAGGTGGACGACAAGACGTACGTCGTGTCCGCTTCGGGCAAGTTCTACGCGATTGAGCGCACCATCCGCCTCCTCCCCACGCACGTCAACGTGCAGGACAAGGTGACGAACAACACGCCGGAGGCCATCGGCATTCTCTTCAAAGACAGTATCGTCACGGAAGGGCGCGGGATCGCCGCCGCCTGGCTGGCCGGCGCGGAGAGCCGGAACGCGAAGAGTGACGCGGTCCTTCAGTCGGACCCGACGCTCTTCCTTCAGAAGCCCGGCCTGGGGCTCGGCCTGGTTGCGCTGGATGACGTGTTCATCGTCCAGTCCAAGGGGGACTTCGACCCCGCCCGTTCCAGCCTGTACAGCACGCAATTCGCGCTGGACAAGGGGGCTTCGTACACGCTGGAGTGGTCGCTCTACCTGAACAGTTCAGGGGACTATTACGACTTCATCAACCAGGTGCGCAATGACGAGGGGCGCAACGGCAAGGTGGCCGGCGGCATGGCGTTGTATCATGACCGCTTCTCCGGCCGGTTCGGAGTTCCGACCAGGGAATACAGCGACATTCGCAAAATCAAGTACCTCAATTGCACCTCCATGGACCACCCGGTCGACGATCCCCAGGTCTCGCTGGAAGGGATCGAGTTCCTCAAATACCCGAAGGAAATGGCGCGCACGAAGGATCAGGTCGCGGCGATTCATAAGCTCTGCCCCGATTTGAAAGTGATGTTCCATGTTGCGCACAGCCTGTATTCCAACAACAAACCGACCGAGACCTTCCCGGATTCGCGGGTGATCGCCGCGGACGGCAAGCAGGCGATTTACTACGAGGGGCAGGAGGGAGCGTATTTCAGCGATGAGCGGAAGGCGCAAGGCTGGCGCTGGTACGCGCTCTATCCCACGCTGGACAACAGCTTCGGGCGCGAGTTGATGCGAAGCGTGGACGTGATGATGGACGAGTTGGGGTGCAATGGCGTTTTCATGGATGGGTTCATGACCGCCTATGGCGGCGAGTACACGTACGACCGATGGGACGGGCACACGGCGGAGATTGACCCGGCTGCCAGGACGCTCACGCGCAAGGTCGGGTCGGTGCTGCTGCTTTCGCAGGATGCGCTCGTGGCGTTCTCCCGCAAGATGCGCGACAAGGGAGGCCAGGTCGTCGCCAACAACTCCGTCATTACGCGCACGATCGGCAAGGAGACGTACATCATTCATGACAAGGAACTGGTGGAAGGCGCAACCACCCACCTGGCTCCGACCGTCGTGACGCTCTCCAACGCCTACAACTTCACGAACGAGAAGGAGTTCTACTACGATACGCTCAACAAGCTGAAGTGGGGAAGCCTGGTATTCTATTACGGGGACTATCCGAACTCCGGCAAGGACTTCTTCACGCGTCCGCCGATGGTATCGCGGGAGTTCCCGATCACCTTCCAGGAAATCCACTCCAACTGCGTAAAAGGGGAGGAGCGGATCATCACCGCCAACCCCGGAGTCTACGGCTGGGCGGGCGACTCAGCTCTCCATTGCGCTTACCGTTATGATGCGCAGGGATGGGAGATTCCCGCCGATTACCTGACCACCGTGGATGGGAACGGTGTGCGGACCGAGGTGACTCTGGCCGACAAGGAATCTGCCGTGGTGGCGAAAGTACCGGTGCGGCTGAAAGCCGCCATGCCGGTCAACGTGGTATTCCGCCAGTACGATGCGAAAGGCGTCGCTTTGAGACTCAACGGCAAGGGGAGCGTGGAGATCACCGCGGGCAGCGGGGAGTTCGCAATCGCTCCCGCGACGGTCTATCTCGTCAAAGCCGGCGAGGTGGCGAAGGTCGCTTCAGACAAGAAGGGGCTGTTGAAGTTCACCTGCAAGCTGGATGGGCCGATGGAAGTCACCATCGCACCGAGCGACAAATGACGGCACCACTTTCAGAAGGAACATCGGTATGAACAGAATGCTGGCTCTCTTCGGCGTCCTCCTCCTGGGCGCCATGTCCGCGAGTGCCGAAGTCGTCCCGGGCGAGCCGATCACCGCGCCCGTGTTCAAGAACGCCGTGCCGGACCCCGGCTGCGAGCAACTGCTCGGGCAGCCGGCCAAGGACACCTGGAATTATTATCTGGCCGACAAGTGGGTCGTGGACACGACGGTCTTTCATGGCGGAAAGCAGAGCGTCCGTCTGGACGCGACCGACAAGACCAAGACCTGCGGAGCGGCCACCGGCGCTCCGGGCTCTACGGAAGCTCCCGTGGTCGAGTTCGGCGGGTGGGCGAAGGTCAAGCCGACGGAGGGCCCTGCGGCCTGTCCTCGGTTCTGCCTGCAGGTGGTCTTGAAGGGGGGCCGGGTGCTTGAGAACACGGCGACCTTCAAGCAGCCGCCGCTGGACTGGCAGTTCGTGGGCAACCGCGTGAACGTGGGGGACTCCCAGGTCGATTACGTGATGATCTACTGCCTGACCGACGGGCAGACCGGTTCGACCTGGTTCGATGATGTTTACATCGGCATGGGCCGGAAACCGATGACGAGGGGGGAGAACCTCCTGACCGCGGGCGGGTTTGAAGAGGCCTCCAAGTGGCATCCCTATGGAGAAGGTTTTGTCTTGGATGCCGCCGCAGCCCATTCCGGCAAGGCCGGCTTGCGGCTGAAGGCGGACAAGCCGTACCGCCTCTACGGCGCGCGCTGCGTGGTGAAGCCCGTCGCTTCGATGGATGCGATCCTCATCGGCGGATGGTGCCGCTCGGAGCAGAAGGGGGGCCGCGCTTCCATCACGGCGGATGTCCATTACAAGGACGGGAGCGTCCTGCCCTGCCTCTCGGCCATCTTCCCCACCGCGCCGCACGACTGGATGAAGTGCGAGGAGCAGTTGAACATCATCCCGGGGGATATCGACTACATCACCGTCTCGGCGGAGTTGCTTTTTGCCGGAGCCGGCGAGGTCTGCTTTGACGATCTCTACTTGATGCCATTGAAGCAGTAGCGGCGGTATCCTTGTTGCCAGGAGGCGAGACATGAGCGGATGGACACGAAAGACAAGTTGGCCCGCGATGGTGGCGTTGCTCCTCTTGTCCGGCGCGTTGTTGCCGCGCGCCCGGGCCGATACGGTCACCCTCGCGCCGGACTCCTGCTGCTGTCCGGCGGCGAACTGCAACGATCCGGAAGGTCCGAATGCCTACGTGCCGTTGAAGAAGAACCTCCTGGTCGCCACCGGATCCAGGGACGTGTACATTCCGCGCAGCATCATGCACTTTAACGTCGAGGCGCTGGGCAAGTCCGTATCGAAGGCCGAAATCAGGATTACGAAGGACTCCGACGTCAATTGCAGCCAGAACCGGCGCGCCACCGACCCATTCCCCACGGACATCATTCTGGAGCATATCGAATTCGGCGTGAAATATCCGCACGACGAATATGCGAAGGGGGATTACTGGCTGCATATCGGCACGGAGTGGAACAACCCCGCGCTGGGCGTGCCGGGCAACCTCCTGCTGGTCAAGGGGGGAACGAACCTCGCCAACACGCTGATCAGCGTGGACGTCACGCGCATGCTCAACGACGACCTTGCGTCCGGGCGGAAGATCGCCACCTTTCGCGTGCGCGCATTGAACAGCAAGGGAGAGGGATTCTTCGCGTATTTCGACGACCCGACCCTCGTGGTCGAGACTGCCGGCGCTCCGGCAAAGTAGCCGTGCCAGGTTATCCAGCGGAGGAAGAATGATGCTGTGGTATGAGAAGCCGCTTCGAATTGCGGCGTTGCAATGTGAATCGGAAGGGGACCCGGCCCGCGTGCTCGATGCGTGGGAGGGGATGGGCTTCAACGTGGAGCAACTGCTCCACATCAGCGCGGAAGGCTACATCGGCTACTTGCGCGACGATCAGATGGAGAAGGTGCAGCGCTACCTGGCCGGCGCGAAAGCCCGCGGGCTTCGAATCATCTTCTACGTGGGCGTCCTGGGGCCGAAAGAGGTGCGCTCGAACGAGGCGTGGGCGTTCCGCGACGGCGCCGGCAAGAGCCTCGGCATGCCCTGTGTGAACAGTCCCTTCCATGACTGGTACGTGGAGCACATCCGGAAGATCGCCGCATTGGACGTGGATGGCATCTTCCTGGACGGCCCCTTCTTCCCGACGGGAAGCTGTTACTGCGACGCCTGCCGGGAGCTGTTCCGCCGGGAATATGGGACGGCGCTCCCAACCGTCGCCGATTTTGCCGACAAGGCCTGGCGCGACTTCATCCAGTTCCGCAACGACAGCATCATCCGCCTCGTCCGCGATTGCCGCAACGCGATGAAATCCGTAAAGCCCGACGCGATCCTCTACACCAACGGCCAGCCCCTCGGCCCCGGGTCGGCCAACGGCCGGAACAACCGGATGCTGGCCGCGTGCGAGGATATGCTTGGCGCGGAGGGAGGCTTCATCTTCTATGAGCCGCCGGACCGCGTCCCCTGGTGGAAGCCGGGCGTCACGGCGCGCCTCCTGGAGGGCCAGTCCGAGGGGAAGCCGACGGTGGTCTTCATCGCCGGCGATCACAAGACATGGAACCGCTATCTGCTCACCGCTCCGGAAACGCGGCTGCTCATCGCCGCGGCGGCGGCCAACGGCGCGAGTCCCTGGTATGGCATCCATTCCCCCATCGAAGACCTCCAGGCGCCGGGTGGCCAGGCCGCGGGCGACATGATGCGATTCCTTCGCGACAACGAGGCGTGCTACACCCGCACGGAGTCGCTGGCGGAAGTGGCGCTGCTCTGGTCGCAGCGGACGGCCGACTATTTCAGCCAGGAGACCGCGGTCACTGACTTCACGAAGAAGGAGAATCAGGGCAAGCATCGCATCGACTACACCGCCTGTTTCGGCGGCTTCGCCGAGATGCTGCTGCGCCGACAGATGCCGTTTGACGTCATGGACGACCAGAAGCTCCTCGAAGGCGGGCTGGGCAAGTACAAGACGATCATCCTGCCGGACTTCGCCTGCGCCTCCGATGAGGAACTGGAAGCGCTGAAGGGGTTCGTGCGCGCCGGGGGCCACCTCGTGGCCTCCTTCGAAACCTCCCTTTACCGTCCGGACCTTACGCGCAGGGCGGATCTCGGCTTGTCGGACCTCTTCGGCGCGTCGCTTCAGGAGGGGCTGTACGATTTCCAAGCCTCAAGCTACATGAGCCGCAACGCCGATGACACCGCCTTCGCCGGAATCTCCCAGACGTTGCTGCCCGCCCCGGCATGGGGATTGAAGGTTCGGCCGACCACCGCCACTCCCTGGGCCTATTTCCACGAGCCGCTCGCCGGCCAGTACCTTCCCGTTCCGCCGCGCGCGACGCCGGCGATCACGGCCAACCGCTATGGAAAAGGAAGGTGCATCTACCTGGCCGGCAGTTTCGGGGAGCATTTCAAGACCTACGGCATTCCGGAGTACCCGGCCATTCTGGCGAACGTGCTTGACGCATTCTCCCCCGCCCTGATTCGCGCAGAGAATCTTCCGGAGACGGTGGAATTGACGCTGCGGACGCAGCGAGAGGCCGGCCGGCTCATGGTGCACCTCGTCAACTTCACCGGGACCATGCGGCGGCCCATCTCGCGCGTCGTGAGAATACATGAAGCCTCCCTCGCAATTTCCGCGAAGGCGCTGCGCGCGGCGGGGATCGAGCGGGTGGGGCGCGTTTCGGCGCTCCGGGGGAGCGTCCACGTGGCATTCAGCGAAACGGCGGAGGGGCTGGCGCTGAAAGTTCCCGCGTTCGACGAGTATGAAGTGTTGCTCATCCAGCCATAAAAAAGCGCAGGGGCAAGGCGCGGCTCCGCCGGAAAGCGGAGGGCCTTGCCCCTGCGCAGCGCTTCAATGCAGTCGAATTACTTCGCGTACTTCTTCGCGTGCTGCGCCACCTCGGCGGCGGTCAGGGCGCGGTTGTAGACGGAAACCTCGTCGATCAGGCCGTCGAAGAAATCCGGCGCCAGGCCGCAATCCTTGCCGATCGTCAGCGGGATTCCCTTCGTCACCGGCGTGACCGTCTGGGCGCCGCTCAACACCACCGCGCCGTTCAGGTAGTAGACGATATTGGTCCCGTCGCAGGTCGCGGCCACGTGGCACCACTGCTTCAGCGGCAGGGCGCCGCCTTCCTGCGCGGCGAAGGCTTTCCCATCCGCCACCGTCACCATCATCCGCGGCGGATCGCGGAATCCGAAAGCGCACACGAAGCGCTCGTCTTCCCATGCGCCGGTCGGGGCGAAGCAGATTCCGCCGGAGGGGACCCGCGCGAACACCCAGGCTTCAATGGTCCCGTTCTTCAGGTCCAGGCTGGCGGTGGCGGGAACTTCCACGTAGGCGTCCGCGCCGTTGAAGCTCAACGCCGTGCCGGATACGCCCTGTGCCCACGCCACGCCTCCCTTGGCCTCGCCAACGTTCTTGAACGGGCTCGAATCGGCGACCGCCGTTCCCTTCCCCTCGTCAAAATGATACTGCGCCACCAACCCGTCCGCGTCTGCCGCCAGCGCCACTGCTCCGCTGAACGCCAAGGCAAGTCCTGCGCCTACGATGGTCCGTATCATCCTGCTGCCTCCTTCAAAAGAACATGGCCCAACTCGATTGCAAGCCGCGATTGTAGCACCGCGCCGGGCTTCTTGCCACTGCACACGCTTCCTTCTGCAGGGCCAACGCATCTCAAGAGCGCCGCAGGCTGTGGCGTCAGGGTCTGGATCTCGATGCATGATTGTGATCACGCTGAGCGCGATAGTTTGTGGAGTGCGGCGGCAACGACGCCGCTTTGGATGGCGTGGAGTCCGGTGCCCTCAGGGTGTAGCCCCGTGAGTCGTGCGCTCCGTCATAGCCAAAGCGCCGCTGCCGGCGGCGCACTCCACATTCTGCGGCGCTTTTTAGATGCGTTTGCCCTGCTTCCTTCTGTTACGGTCAGTCCCGGGGGACTTGGATGAGCCTGCTGTTCCACACCGCCTCGTTGATTTCCCGGCGGCTCCGATTCGGCCGTTTCTCCGCCCGGGAAGCCCTCAGCGCGTCGCGGCGCGGCGGGCATACTCGTTGAACAGCTTCAGATAGAGACGATAGTCGTTGAGCGAGACCTCCGGCGGCGTCTGGTGGTCCACGCCGAGGACGTACCCGCCTCCCTTCATCACCGGGAGCAATCGCTCGAATTCCCGCCGCATGGCCGCCTCCCCCTTGTGCATCACCATCTTGTCGAATCCCCCCACCATGCGCCAGGCGGGATGGTTGCGCCGCATCCGGGGGATATCGTTGGCGGCTTGCCGCTCGATGGGCAGGCAGCCGTCCATCCCCACCTCCGTGAACCAGGGGATCATCTCCTCCATCAGCCCATCCGTGTCGACGATGAGCGGGAGCCCGCGCTTCCGGAACATCGCCGTGAACTCGCGATAGTAGGGGGCCATGAACTCGTCGAAGAGGTCCTTGGAGATCATCGGCCCGTGGTTGTACGAGAGGTCCTCATTGAGGACGATCATGGCGACGTCGGTCATGCCGAGGACGTAATCGAGCGTCTTCTCGATATAGCGCATCTGGTCCGCGTTCATGCGGTGCATGAGCGGCGCATGGTCGTAGAAGGCGAAGAAATGCGGCTCGATGCCGAAAAGCGCCCGTGGCCAGTAGAAGAAGCCGGCGACGGCCACCGAGATGAGCACCTCTCCCTTTGCGGTGCGCCCCTTGAGTTTTTTCAGCGTGGCCAGATTCTCCTGATCGGCCGGCTCCGTGTAGAGGAAGTCGCGGCGGAGCTTGTCGTAATCCGCTTCGTTGCGCACCAGAGCTGCGCCATGATAGGCGGGCGTCGGTATGCCGGGTTTCTTCTCCGAGAAGCGGCACCAATAGAGCGGGTCCAGGCCGAAGTATTCTTCGTAGGACTCCAGCACGGGCAGACCTTCCGTCCGCCATCGCTCGATGGTCTTGTCCCACCAGGGCGCCCACTCGATCACCGGCAGGCGGTCCACCGGCTGAAAGTTGAGCGCCGCCTTAAAACGCTGAAGACTGTTCATGCGAGCCTCCTATCCAGGGTATGAGCGCAATGCATCGAGAAGGACTCGGACGCTGCGCTCCAAGTGCCCCAACGGCACGCGTCCGCTCCAGGGAAAAGCTTCTTGTGACGCCGGGCGTCACGTTCCACTCGCAGGTTGCGCATATCGGCTTCCGTTGAAAGGGGGTCTGTTTCTACCGGCCGGAGTTATAGCGATCGACGATCTCCGACACCACGCAGATGCGCTCGATATTTCCGTGCGCGGAGATCTCGTCCGAAATGCCGAGGACGAGGTTCGGGGCGAAGAGGTCGATCACCTTCTGCGCGCACTCCCGGAGCATTGAAACCGGATACATGTCGTCGAAAAGAATGGCCGGGATGCCGTCGAAAAGGAACAGCTTGTCGCCGAGCGCCGCCCGGGTCTCTTCGAGCGTCACATCGCCCTGCGGCTGCGGCGTGATCGCCTCGATGCCGTCGAGCCCGAGCTCCCGGGCAAGAGGCAGCAGCGGCTTGACGTCGCCATCCCAGTGGGAGCAGACGAACTTCCCGGCGCGGTGGAGTTTCTCGCACCGCCGCTGGTATTCCGGCATGACGTATTTCCTGAACAGAGCCGGGGGCATGGTGGAGGCGTGGTGGTTGTCCCCGAAGCAGATCATGTCAATGGGCGACGCATTGATGACGTCGATCAACCTTCCGAAGCTGTTGTTGGACGCCTCGCAGAATTCATCCACCGCGGCGGGCCAGTCGGCGAGGGCATAAATGGTATTCTCGACCCCCATCCGGCTGGTGAAGAGCTCCTGGATATTCACCCGCGGGCCGTAGTAGCCGGCGTCGAGGGGGGTCACGGTAAATGCCGGCAAGCCCAGGCCGTTCCATTCCTGCATGGTCCGGTCGTAGGTGGTCTGCGACCACTCCCAGGAGCAGTGGTTCTCCCGCCAGGCGGCGACGCGCAAGTCCTTCTCGGTCTCGATCTCATGCTTGGCCATGATCTTCCGGCGCGAGGTGGCCGTCCTGCGCCAGAGGATTGTCTGGACGCCGACCGGGGTATGGAATGAAATCTCCTCATCGGAAGAGGAGAGCGTTTTCCGTTCAAGGCGCACGGAGGGGTGCTCCTTGCGGACATACGACGCGCCGAATTCGTAGGGACGCGCGGAACAATTCAATTCGCGGTAGATTTCGGACAGGCGGGCCATTCCCTTGAACCGGCCGGGAAGCTCCTCCTTCTCGAAAAGCTTGTCCGCAAGCCACGCGCCGATGCGCGGCTGCCAAATGATCTTCCCGCCCGATTCGCCCCGGACCACCCGGCGGTTAAGCTCCGTGAACGTCATATCTCAAGCCCTTTCGTGCCCTAGTAGCGCCCATGCTCCAGCACGGTATCCACCATCGCCATGTAATTCTCGGGGACCACGCAGTCGGCCACCGAACTGGAGGACATGGCGACATATCCCGCGCCGGGCATCATGAGCTTGAGGAGCGCTTTCATGTCGCGCCGGACATCCTCTGCACTGCCGAAGGCCAGGACGCCGCCGATGTCGAGATTGCCCATCAGGACGATCTCCTTGCCGTACTTGCGCTTGATCTCCCCGATGTTGTTGCACTGCGTTTCGAGCGGGTTGATTCCCATGAAACCGAGGTCAATGATCATCCGGATGAAATGCTCGACATCCCCGTCGCTATGGAAGAAGCAGGGCATCTTCGCGGCGTGGATGGGCGCCATGATCTTCTTCATGCGCGGGAACCAGAGGCTGCGAAACAAGTCCGGCCGGACGAAGAGACCGCTCTTGAATGCGATGTCGTCAGCGACCTGAATGCTCGCGAGGTTCCGCTGGAGCAGTTCCTTGACCATGAGGACGGCATCCTCCGTGAAGAGGTCCATCAACTCTTCGACCAAGGGAAGATCATCCTGGACGGCGAGGAAGAACTGCTCATAGCCCATGGAAAGATACGTAGTGCAGAATGGGCCGGAAACGTACACATTGAGGTCGATCTCAGTTCCGTCGAGGACGCGAAGGTAGTCATCCACGCGCGCGAGGAAGTCCGCGTGCGAAGGAAGGCGGAGGGTCTTCAGCGCCTCGCGCGTGTTCGCTCCCTTGCAGGTGAAGTAGTAGCCGAGAGTGGCGAGATCCATGTGGACGAAACGGGCGAGTTGGAGATGCTCCTTCGGCATTATGTGCAGGCTGTGATCCACCTCGACCCCTATGGCGTGCCGGATGAATCGGCCATTGATGGCATGCTCGAAGATCGGCACCCGATCCGTGGGCTGGCGGAGAAGCGTCTTCACGGTGCGGTTGGCGGAGTGGTCGGTGCGGGTCATCGGCTCCCTTTCGAATGTGACGAGTGCAGGTCAAGAATCCACTGAAGCGTGACGGCGGCCGACCAGTTGTAGTCCGGGACGGCGCCGGGGGCGTCTTCTCGCCCGGAGGTGCGATAGAGGTTGATCTGCGGCAGGCGGTTGGGGGAAACGTTCCCCATCGGATCGTAGAACTCAAAGAGGCATCCATCGCGCTGATAATCGCGAAGGACTTGCGCCAGACAGCGGCGGGCCAGCCGGCGGGCCACGGCGTGGTAGCCGTAGCGGCGGAGGCCGAGGTAGATGAGGTAGGTATAGTTGAGCCACGTTCCGCCGCGCCAGTAATCGGGGGTGAAGCAGGGCTCATCGATGGCCGCCGAGGGGACCGGGCAGCGGGTCCAGAACTCGCGCGGGTCCGTCAAGTGGCGCACGAGCGCTTTGGCCTGGGCGGGTGTGGCAATCCCCGCAAACAACGGCACGAAGCCGGCATATTGTTTGATCCGGATGAACCGCCCGGCGCTGTCGCGCGGATAAAAGAATCCGTCGCGCCGGTCCCAAAGCCTGCGCCGGACGAGTTCCTCGGCGCGGCGCGCCGCGCGGCTGAGGAGCGGACTCGCGCGACGCCCGACGATCTGGCCGATCTCTTCCAGACAGCAAACGTCATTCGCAAAGAAGGAGGAGAAGTCCGCGACGTCGATGAGCGTGCGCTCGTCGGCGCCGTCGAAATAAGGGGAGTTGTCCTGCCCCCCCTCGCCGCAGGGGCAGAAGGGATTGACGGACTGAAGCTGCCATTCCAGCAGGCCATTGTGATTGCGGTCGCGGTTCCTGAGGCACCAGAGAAGATGTTTCTGGAGGCCGTCGAACGCCCCAGCGAGGAACTCCTTGTCCCTCTTCACGCGGTAAACCTCCAGCGCGCCCCAGGAAAGGATGGGCGGCTGCGTGGTGACCGACGGCGCTGCCCGGTCCTGCATGTAATGCGGGATGAAGCCGTCCTTCCTCTGATGATGAAGAACGGCCAGCAGGTTGTCGGCGGCGAGGCTCCCCGGGAAATGCCGGTAGCCGAGCGCATGGAATACCGAGTCCCATATCCAGACCCACCGATGCGGCCAGCGGTCGGGAGTCGAATGGGCATAGGGGGTGAAACGGTTCGGCGCGAGCGCGTTGACCTTGAGGACGCTCACCGACTTGGTGAAAAGTTCATTCAGGGGTGCCGGACAGCGGGCGGGCGGGGGCAGGATGGAGTAGAACGCCTTCCTTTCGGCGAAGGCGCGGGGCACGTCCATCGCGAGCGCCGCGCGGGCGCGGGCGAGGACTTTCTCTTCACGTTGCCGGCCGAGCGCACAGGCGAACTTCACCGTGCCTCCGGCGCGGCGCGTTGCCGCCAGGACGGCGGACTCTCCGCGGGAGGGCAGGAAGAGAGCGTCGCCCGCCTGGCGCGCCTTCGCGCGCAGGCCGCGCGCCTTTTCAAGCCTTATGGGCAGTTCCTCGGGGACTTGTCCGATGACGAGGCCGGTTGCAGCGAAGATGAAGTAAACATCCCCGAGGGGAGCGCCCGGACTGAGCTGCACCTGAAGCCGGACCGCATCGGAAAACACCTCCGCCTTCACGATCCGCAGCGAGTTGACGCAGCGGAGACAATCGCAACGCAGCATGCGCTGGCCGTCGCTGTGGAGGATCATCCCGATGCCGGTGCGGGGGTCCATCGGCTTGCCGACGACCTGATAGCGCTCATCGGCGTCGGAGTCCACTCCGGAATTGCTCAGGAGGATGCCGCTGTTCCAGATGGAAGGGGGTTTTATCATGTCCGTCCCTCGTTGGACACAGAATCGGTTTCGATGGTCCGGCGGTCAGCCGCCGCCGTCATTTCAAAATAGACGTTGGGCCGCACGTCCAAGGCCCCGGCGCGCTGCCGGAACTCCGGCGAGCGCACGTGGTTGGCCAGCGTGTTGCAGAGCGTCATTTCGATCTGATTCTCCCCCTCGCGCAGGAGCGCTTTGGGAATGAAGAGCTTCTTCGGCGGCCCAATGACGCTCCCGGCCGCAGCGCCGTTGACGCGGATGGCCGCAGCGCCGCGGAATTGCGGCATCGAGAGCGCCATGTCGCCGCGTTCCCCGAGCGGCAGGGTGAGCCGGCGAACGACCTCGCCGGAGAAACCGCGCCCGCGTTCTTTGTACTGCCTCTCGGTCAGGGCGCGGCGCTCGAAGTTCTTTCCATCCCAGAAGCACTCCATCGCCGAGACGAAGGCGCATTGCGAGGGATCGACTTCCATGGTTCTCTGCGGCCGGCGCAGAGGCTGCACCTTCTTGCCGAGGACGGACGCAATCGTTTCACGTTTGCCGAGGAAGAGCAGAATCGACTCCCCCGGTGCCAGCGACAGGTTCTCCGCGTCGAGCGGCGCGAAAACGTCCTCTTCGGGCGCGCAAGCGAAGCGCTCCCGATGGGAAGGCAGCGTGAATTCAAGCGAGCCCGTTGCGCTCTCGTTGAACACGAAGAGCAGATACTCCCCCGGCGCGACTTCGCGTTTGTGGAGGCACATTTCGTGGAGACCCGCCACGCTCAGGTCGGGCTTCAGGAACTTGCCCAGGTCGCCATACTGGGCCGCCGCGAATTCCATGAACTTCCCGGGGAGGAACGCGCACGCAGGCGCGGAATAGGGGGTAGCCCCGCGCAGAGGACGGTCGGATGGCGCGTACACTTTGCACTGCCCGGCTTTCTTCTCCAGCCATGCCACCTCATCCGCCGAGAGCGGCGAGCCGGCGGGAACGAATATCTGTTCGTATGGCGCGCCGGAGTCCGACAAGCTCTCCACGTAGTCGAAATCCACGCCATTCCCGCGCAGGAAAGCGGCCAGCGCGTCCAGCCGCTCATTGAGTTGGCTGCCGCCCCCCATGTAGCCGCCGGCGGGGTAGAAGATGGCCGCGCGGGCGCAGCGACTTCCCTTGCAGAGCATTCCCAGCACGTTTGAATAGCAGCGGTTGAGCTCGTTCCAGAACGGCCAGTAGGGCTGCTCCGGTCCCATGTTGCCGGAGGTCGCCATGACGTCGCTGCCTGCCAGGGAGCAGACGGCGGACCCCCAGAAGATGAAGTCGATGCCGCGCGCGATGTTGTAGTCCAGAAGCCACTTGCGCAGTTCGAGGTCGCAGCCCCAGCCATACGCGTCGCCCAGTTCGCACATGGCCCTGCCTCGGGATGCGGCCCGGGCCGCCGACGAGGCGAAGCGCGGGAAATCGCTGTTGAATCGGTTGACGTCCCAGACGGAGAGCCCTTCGCTCGGCTGGCGCTCCTTGTCGGGGAGGATGTGGTGCACGACGACGTCGATCCCCGGCATGTCGAAGAAGCGCAGAGAATTCGGCAGGTTGCCGGAGGACTTCAGCCGAGCCTCCACGTAGTCGTCGTTGTTGAGGTGGCCGGTGTAGGTCACGCCATGGCTGCGGCACCAGTCGCGGCAGGGAGACATCCAGCGCTCGACCCAGAGCCGGTTGATAAGCGCGCCGAACCCCTCCCGCGCCTGCCGGGCCGCGGGGGAATCGCCCGAGTCCATGAACAGAGAGGGCAGAAGCTCCACCAGGTCGCCGCCGTGCAGCCCCTTCCACAATGCGGGCAGGTCGTCCGTCCAGGGCAGCGGCATGGGCGCCAAGCTGTCGCGAAGGCGATAGAGTCCGCCGAGGCATCCCGGGATTCCTGGCTCGTCGGTGAAGAAGCCGACGAGGGTCCTGCCGAAGAACTCGCCGAAGTGCGTGAAGTACGTCTCGTAGTTCAGCTTCACGAAGTGGGCGCCCGCGTCGGGATGGAACACGTCGATGCGGGAGGAGTCCGCGGCCTCCAGCGCCAGGACGTATTGCCGGCCATCCCGCTCGCAAAGGGTGCGCACCGCGTTCGGAGGCGGCGGATCGGACTGCCCGATGCGATAGACGATCTTCCCGCGAAGCTCCGGCCTCGTCTTGACCATGGCGCCGCCGGCCCAGCAGGCGGGGCAGAAATCGTCATCCCAGACCCATATCGGCATCTCCGCGTCATGGCAGGCGCGTACGACGCGCGCATAGTGACCGAAGAACTCCTCCGAGAGGTAATCGCATTGCATGCCGGAATTGCGGAATTGGCTCTTGGACCGGTTGGCCGTGCCGTTGCAGATGGGGATGGGAAGCAAGGAGGAGAAGCCCGCTTCGCGGAAGGCGCGTGCATGGCGTCGCACGCCCTCCTCCGTCACAGGGCTGTTCAGGAACCAGCAAACGCCGGCGTGATCGAGCCGGGAAACCTCTTTCATGTGTGGGCCTCACCACTCAGACTGCAAGAGGGGGGATGGTATTATTCGGCCGGTTTCAGCGCGGGGGCCGAGGCGGCGGCCGCCCCGGCCGGTTCGGCCTTGTTATGCGTCAGCGCGTAATTCAACGTGGAGTCGCGCAGCACCAGCCGGGGTTGAAGCAGTATCTGGTTTCGCACCGCCGTCTCGGGCCGCGTGATGGCGTCGTGCAGAATGCGGACGGCCTCGCGCGCGACTTGCTCCTTGGGCTGCTGGACGGTGGTCAGGGGCGGACTGGATTTCGCCGCGTCGGCGATATCGTCGCACCCGGCCACCGCGATATCCTCGGGAATCTGGATGCCCAACTTCCGCGCGGCCAGCATGATGCCGATCGCGCACAGGTCGTTGTGGGCCAGGATGCCGTCCGGCACGCGGCCGGCCGTGAACTCCCGCATGGCGGATTCAAAACCGGAGGCGACCGTTCCGAAAGCGGGGACGGTCAGCGTCTCCACCGACTCCTCTTTGCGGAACTCTGCCTGGAAATGCTCCACGCCGGCAAAGCGTTCAAAGGGGTTGCCGTGGCCTCGGAAGCCGAAGAACCGGATCGTGCGGCAGCCGATCTGGTCCAGGTGGCGCAACGCCTCGTAGGCGCCCGAGGCGAGGTTCACCGCCACGTAGCTTGTGGGGATGGGGGTGGTTGTGCCGATGGCGACGAAGGGATAAGGCAGCTCTTCGAACGCAGGGGCCACCTTGTTGTACCAGCCGTAGAGGGGGCCGCAAATCAAGCCTTCGACGTCGCCGTGGGCCTGGACGATCTGCCGCACCTGAGAGACCACGTTCGGGTCATACAGGCGGGCCGACGAGCAGAGAGAGGTCAGGTAGCCGTGGTCGTACAGTTCCACCTGAATTTTCACGAGCTCTTCATGGAAGAAAGTCCCCTCGTCGAAGGGGAGAAGCAGGACGGACTTCTTCCGCGCTTGCGCGGGTTGTGCGGCGGGCGGCTGCGCCAGGGTCGTGCGTTTGCCCTGGCCTCGGATCAGGAGCCCTTCGGCGACAAGAATTTCCATGGCCTTGCGCAGCGTGCACACGCTCACCCCGAGGTCCCGCGCGAGGAGGGACTCCGGCGGGAAGAGGTCGCCGGGCTTATAGGAGGCGCCGATCTTCCGGCGCAATTCCTGTGCGGCATATTCGTATTTCTTCACTGCGCCCATGGCGCTGAAGACCGCCTTTCCTGGTGCCACCTATGGAAGTTTTGAACTACGGAGAAGTATTATAGTTGCGACGATGGCTAATGTCAAGGCGTAAGTCATCTGGCTGCAACCGGATTGCTGCTAAGTAGTTAGCTGTAGGTTGCGCTTAAATTTGCCACTTGACTATTATTCGTAAAAGTGGTACAAACTAGGCCGCTTTATCGAAAGTTGTCGCTCCGAATATTCTGGACACCTTCTGGGGAGAACGGTTATGAGCAAGGCCGCCGCCTCGCTGGCATTCGCAGTCATATTCGCGCTGACGGGGGGGACGTCTTTGCGCGCCCAGGCTGCCGGGACCGCATTCGAGGTGAATGATCAGACGGCCTCGGAAAGCCTCGACCATTGGAACAACCACTATGTGCCGAGCCTCGCGCTCTCGGATGACGCGAAGGTCGGCAAGCACTCCATCTTCGGGAACTTCAGTTTTACGGAAGCCGCCATCCTGTATCCCGGCGAGAACCTGTATTGGAACCTGACGCAGTATGAGAAGTTGGTCTTCTGGGTCAAGTCGGACAAGGCCAGCGACAACCTCCTGGTGATGCTCATGGCCAACGGCTTTGAGAATCGCCGGGACGCGGCGGTGAGCATCGGGCCGGAGTGGAAGCGGATCGAATTGCCTTTCACGGAAGAAGCGTTCGGGCAGAACGTCGCGGGGGAGTTCAGCTTCGAGAAGATCAGCGCAATTGCCTTCTATCAGAACGCGGGCGGAACGTTCAAGATATGGATCGACGGCCTGGAGTTCGTCCGTGGAACGCCGAAGCCGCCGCCCAAGCCCAAAGTGATCGCGGCGCCGACGATATCGCTGGCACCGGAGAAATTCGGGCGCGAGATCGGCAAGCTGGAGGGCTGGACGCTCCTGGGCAACTGCACCACGGCGGAGGCGAAAGAGACCGAGGCGAAGCGGTGCCTCGCCATCGAAGGGTGCGGCTATGCCGAGAGTCCGAAGATCGAAGTCATCCCGGAGGCCACCTACCGGGTGTCGGGCCTGGCGCGCACGGAGGATGACTGGCAGAACAACTCCTGCATCAAGGTCAAGTGGTACGACAAGGACAAGAAGCCGGTCTGGTGGGAGTTCGTCCGCCGGGATTCGCTGACGAAGGAGTGGAAGCGCTACGAGAAACTCGTCTGCGCGCCCGCCGATGCGGCCTACGGCTCCATCGTCTGCCACGCCCAGGCCGCGTGGGGGAAGAGCAGCTTCTTCACCGACGTCGGCCTGGCCGGCGCGCTGCCCTCCTCCCTCCTGTGGGACATGCATTTCGACAACCTGGACAACGACTGGGTGAACGACCGTTCGCCCTATGGGAATGACGGGAAGGCGTATTGCCTTTCGCTGGATGACCTGATGGTGACGCAGGACGGCGGGGCGATTGACTTCAACAACCGGAAGGCGAAAGTTCGCTTCTTCCAGTCCAAGTCCCTCTCCCCCGCCGCGCACGACGAATGGGTGCTCGTGGCGCAGTTCTTCCTGGAAGAGCCCGTCGCGCCGATGGATGACGTTCCCCAGAACGCCTCCTTCAACATCCTCGGGGCGCGCTGGAACACGAGCCTTGCGGTCAATAAAGAGGGGGAGAAGCGGACGCTCACCGCGAGTTTCTACTCATACCTCCCGGACGGCTCCGTGCCGTGCTACCCCGCCGTCTCCATCCCGGTCGAGCCGTGGAAATGGTATCGGCTCACGCTGGTGGTCAACAACCGCGCGCACAAACTCGATGCGCGCTTGCTCAAGAGCGGAACGGAAATACTCAAGGCATCGGCCCGGATCACGGCCGGCAAGCTCGCGGACCCGCCGTTCCTGTACGTCGGCTGCCTGGATTATCCGCGAGGGGGAAACGAGCCGTACCCCTGGGGATTCTGGGGGAGGATGGACTACATGCGCATCTATGACAGCATCGCCGCGTACGAGGCGGATGAAAAGAGCCTCACCTTCGGTGGTTTCGGCAAATTCTGACCGGCAAGTGGGGAGTGACCTGATGAACTCAACGATTCGTGCATTGACGCTGCTGGTGGCCCTGCCCGCGATGGCGTACGCCGCGGCCTCCGTCAAACAGACGCCGGTGCAGTTGGACATCACGCTCTCCAACGGCATCCGCATGGAAGCGCCGCTGGAGGGGAACCACCTGAAGGGGATTGGCAAGGTCTGGTTCAAGGAGACGTTGCTCAAGGGGGACCAGGTCCTCCAGCTCCCGGCCATCGAACTGGCGGGGCGGCGGCCGGCCATGCTGGGCAGCCTTCCTTGGGGGGACGACCCTCTCTCGGGCAAGGCTTCGCCGGGCGCAGCCGTTGCCGGCGGGGATTACGGTCCGTACGAACTGGTCTCCGCCCGGGCCGACGGGGAGCGCGTGACGCTGGTGACCCGGATGACCGATATCAAGACGGGGTTGACGGATGAACTCTCCTGGGACATTCAGCCCCGGACGGCGGTGATCAACGGCGTCCACTTCGCCGGGTTCGGCTATGTCTATCGGTTCAAGAGCGAGAAGAATCCGCTCATGAGCATCCAGGACGTTTTCTCCTGGGCGCCCGGCGGGACGATCGAAAATGACTGGATTCTCGAATCCGGCCACGCGCACAGCTACATGGTGAAGAAGAAGCTGACCGTCGCGGGGGACCTGGAGTGGAAGGAGTGCAAGGATCCCGCGTACAACGTGTATCCCCAGCTCTATGACCTGCGGTATCCCAGCGTCCTCTTCAATTACACGCACTTCGATTTCCGCTTCCAGTACGGCGACAACGGCCTGATCTTCGCCTACAACGACCACCCCGTCTACGGCATACGGACGATCCTGAAGCCCGCCGGGTCGCCCGCCATCCGCTATGCCCACCGCTATATGTACTCCTGGGAGAATGCGGCGGAGACGCCGGAGATGATCGTTTTGTTCTCTCCCGACCTGCGCCAGCCCACGCCGCTGGGAGTGGAGGACTGGCACGGCATCATCTACGATTACGTCCACAACAAGCGCTGCGAGTACTACGGCGTGAAGCCGCCTGAAATGCTCACCATGGCCGCCAAGGGGTGGATGTACCTCTACGGCCCGAACGACATCCAGGGGAACGAGCGCTATCTCGACAAGTTCAGCGCGTGGGGATTTCAGGCCATTTGGTGGAAGGGGTGGGAGGACAACCACGACGACCGGCGGCTGGGCTCCATCGACTGCCTGATGAACCTGCGGCCGGGAGCCGCCTTCGGAGGGGAGGACGCCACTCGCGAGTTCTGCGACTACGCCCACAAACTCGGCATGAAAGTCATGTGCTGGGGTCCGACCTTCTACACGGGGGGCCGCTCGTTCATCGCCGCGCAGCACAAGGATTGGCTCCTGCGCGACAGCGACGGGGAGTACCATCAGAAGCGCTTCTACAGTTCCGCCGAAAACGTCAAATCGTACGGCGCGTACTCGGAACTCATCGTCTATAATCCGCGCTCCGGCTATCGGGAGGCGTTCCTGAAAATCTATCAGCACCTGCGCGACCTGGGCATCGACGGCGCTTGGATGGATTCCTACCCCAACAACACCATCGACTGCGTCGGCTATCTCTCCGCCGACCACCCCGTTTACGACATCAGCAGCGCCTTCAAGCTGACGGCGGAAATGATGAAGATGGGCCTCTGGATCGGGTACGAAGGCTCGGGACCGCTCGGGATTCCGGCCGGAGGCAGCGTCAGCCCGATCATCGACAACCGCCTCTTCGGGTACCAGCGAATCTACGGCTGGCAAAAACTCTTCTGGGCGCGCGGCTACGTGCCGGAAAATGAACTGACCCGCAACTACTACTACATGAGTTGCGCGAACAAGAGCCCGGCGGCCATCGTTGCCAGCGCCGCCGACAAACCCATCGATCCCACCTGTCCTCAGAAACTCGCGGACTGGATCATCCAGGCGAACAAGGATTACAAGGCCGCGTATCCGACCATGCAGTATCGCCATATGCTCCCCAGCGCGACCGACGCGGACCAGGAGAAGGCGGTCGAGTGGACGAACGACGAGAATAAGGTCATGTCGCTCTGGGCGTACGACTCATTTGAGTATGCCGTTCCGCCGGGCCGGCGGGTCACGGATGTGACGTCGGGCCGTCCGGTCGAAGCCGCGGGCGGCAAGTTCGTCACCGAGCCATGGCATACGTATCTCCTGAGCAAGTAGCGGCCGCCGGATGGCAACTTACTTGAGGATTGAACGGGCCGGCATATGACCGAACCGACCTATGAAGCCGCCTGCAGGTGGTGGCGGGATATCAGCGATATCTGGACGCCGGTGGGCTGGAAGGACCATTTCTTCCGGTTCAACGTCCTGTGGAACGGCTCCCTCCTGGCCGATCCGGCCACGACGCGCACCAAGCGCAGCCATGCCTGGAAGGGGCAGGGGGTGCACCTGGCCTTCGCGCCGGCCTATCGCGAACACCACATGGGCACCTACCTCGGCTATCTCGACCACGACGACGGCACGGTCAACCAGGGGTGGAACGATGGACCGGCGCCGGTCCTCTGGAGCGAGTGGGCCGCCGACGGCGTGCTCCTTCGCCAGGAGGTCTTCGCGCACATCCCCGGCGGGGGCGAGGTGAAGAGCGGCATCGAGCCTCTCTTCGCCTGGGTGCGCCTGAGCATTCACGACCTCAGCCCCGCGTTGCCGCTGGAGGATACGCACGGATTCAACGTGCTGATGTACAACACCGCCTTCATGTCCGTGACGATGAACCCCCGCGACAACGTCCGCTACCACCCCGACCGCGCGCATTATCCCCGCCCGCTCTCGGCGGACGGCGAACGGTACGACGCTGGCAAGGGGCTGCGCATCCTGGAGCCGGACGGAGGCGTGCGGCTGGGGGTGGCGCCGGGGCAGAAGGACTGCATCGAGGCGATCTTCACCGCGCAGTTCACCGATTCGACCGAGCAGAACAAAATCAAGCACCCGTGCCCCAAGCTGTACGTCCGGTTGCCGGCGCGGAAAGGGGCGCATGTCGACCTTCTGGTTCCCATGATCCCCGCGGAGCGAACGGCTTTTGACCGGGAGTTGGCGCTGGGCCGCGACCGCGCGCTGCGCGAAACGGCGCGCTACTGGTCGAAGATCATGAAGACGCCCACCCGGTTCGAAGTTCCCGAAGCGCCGATCAACGAGATCCTCAAGCACAGCCTTCGCATCAATACGCTCCTGGCGGAGAAGGACCCCGCCTCCGGCAAGTACTGCAAGATTCTGGGATCGTGGGAGTACTCCGACCTGTGGTCGACCAACATCCCGTATTACCTCACGATGCTGATGGACACCTTCGGCTGCCACGGCGCCGCCGAGAAGTACTTTGAAATCTTCAAGGATGAGCAGGGGCAGGCGCTGCCCCCCGGTGACTCCTATGCGGCGCACCCCGGGTATCTCGCGACGCCCGCCGCCTACCGCGACCACTGGTGGATCACCGACCATGGCGCGATCCTCCACGCCATCGCCATGCATGGGCTGCTTTCCGGCGACCGCCGGTTCGTCGACCGCTACACCGGCTGCGTCGTCAAGGCGTGCGACTTCCTGCGCGAGGCGCGCAAGATCAAGAACCATGGCGGCGTCGATGGGTTGCTCCCGCCCGCCGTCGCCACCGATAACACGGCGCAGATTCAGGCGGTCTGGAGCATCGGATGGAACTACCTGGGGCTGTGCAGCGCCGTGCGGCTTCTGCGGAGCATCGGCCATCCGCGCGCCGAGGAATTCGCGCAGGACGCCGCCGAGACGCGCGATGTGTTTCGCCGCGCATTCCGCGAACGCTGCCGGACGGCTCCGGTCTGGAAGGACTCGCGAGGCCGCAAGCATATTCTCCCCCCGGTCTCCCTGGCTTGCGACACTCGGCGGGACACGCGGCATCCGTTCTACCTTGACGCCGGGCCGCTCATGCTCGTCTTCGCCGGGCTGCTCGACGCCGACGAGCCGGCGATGAAAGATCTCTGCCTTTGGTTCCGCGAAGGTCCACAGCGGCGCTTCAACCGCGGCGGGCCGCAGGGAAACCAGGTGGCGGTGCTCGATCACGAAATGTCGAGTTGCGAGCCGAGCTACTCCTGGAACGTTTTCCACTCGCACCAGTTGGGGGAGCGCGCGCGGTTCCTCGAAGGGATGTACAGCCTCTTCGCCGGCTCGATTTCCAGGAAGACAGGCATCTCCTGCGAGGAGCGCGACGGCGTTGCCGGCGAGGCGTTGAACGCCGCCCTCGCGTTGTACCTGGCCCGGCTGGCCGTCATCGACGATCAGGTGCGGCGCGGCGAACTCCATCTCCTGCGCCTCATGCCCGCCGCCTGGGTGAAGCCGGGGGCCGCGTGCGCGTTCGAGAACGTCCCAACGGAGTTCGGCCCGGTCACGCTCCTGACCCGGCGCTCGCGCGACGGGAAGACGCTGGATGTGATCTGGCGGCCCGAATTCAGGCGCGCGCCCGAGAAAGTGCTGCTGCACCGGCCTCCCGGTGAGGGCCTCACGCGCGTGCGGATCAATGGGAGGATGGCGCGCGGAACTCGCGCGATTTCTCTGAAGATATGAAGGGCAAGATCGGATGAGCGAAGCGAAACAATTCAAGGACCCGGTGAGCGGACGCCCGGTCTGGCGTTGCACGAGCGTGGGGAATCGGAACATCACTCTCTATTTCCATGCGCGCGGCTGGTCGCGCGACAGCCGCTGGCTCTACTTCGCCTCCACGCGCCCCACCTCCGACGACCCCGCCGGCGCGCGGCACAAGCTTTTTCGACTCGCCGTGCCCGACGGCGTGCCCCAGCGCGTGCCGGGCAGCGGCCTGGTGGAGGGCAACTTCTCGCATGCCCTGGCGCCCGATGACCTGCTCCTCTACGAACAGACCCCCTCCGCCCTTTTCCGCATCGACTCCTCCGGGAGCCGGCGTCAGTTGGCCGAGTTCGACCCCGATTGTGAAGCCGGCTGCTGCATCAGCGTCTCCTGCGATGGAAAGCTGCTCGCCAAGTCTCGCGTCACCCCGCTCACCAAAAAGGAATCCGATTATCCCGACAAGGTGACTTACTGGTGGAGCCACGTGATGATGCCGGACGTTCGCGATGGATGGCTGGAGGTGTACGACTCCGCCGACGGACGCCGGCGCGACATTCTGCACGACCGGCGCGCCTTCGGTCACGTCCAGTTCTCCCCCGCGGACTCCGGGCTCCTCTCTTTCTGTCACGAGGGAAACTGGTGCCTGGTTCAGCGCATGTGGACCATCCGCGCCGACGGGACGGGGCTTCGTTGCGTCCGCTCCTATCCATATCGGCGCGAAGGATGGGGCCACGAGTTCTTCAGCGCGGACGGGCGCGCCATGCTCGGCCACGGCTACCGGCTCCGGGAGGAGTACGTCTCGGGCCGCCCGAATTGGGCGCGCAGCGACTGGTTCATCTTCCGCCAGTCTCTCTCCGATCCGCAGGATTTCCAGAGCTGGCCTGAGGAAAAGAGGAGCGTCCACTGGAACCTGGGGGCTGCGGAGGATTGGCTCGTGGGCGACGGCGCCGACGGGGCGGAGAACGAAGCGATCTGGCGGGCCTGGATTCGGCCCGGGACCCCGCGGGCCGAATTCGAGCCGCTGGCCACGCTGCAGGGGAATGCCATCCACTCGCCGATGGCCGGCGCCGCGCGCGCGGAGCCCAACGCCCAGACCAGCCCGGATGGAAAATGGGTCGCCTATACGTCCAGCCGCGAGAGTGACGGTCCGCAAACCTGGGTCGTGAAATTGTAGACGTTCGTTGGAATACTTCTATTCTGGAGAGATGGACATGTTTATCGTAACAGAGCGCAGGGGGACGCCGTGTGAGTTGGGACGCGCCCATGGCCGCGAGTACCGCCATGGAATCCATCGGCTGATGCACGAGTACCTTCAGGCGCACGCGCACCATCAGGGGGCGGACCTCCTGAAGCGCTTCCGGAAGGCCTCCGAGGCGCTCCACCGCGAGAAGATGGGGAGCCTCTTCGATCACCTCCACGAGGAGATGGTCGGCATCAGCGAAGGAAGCGGCGCCGATCTTGACATGACCGTCGTCTTCAACCTGATGGGCTGGCCGATCCTCTGGGCGCATGCGCGGCCGACGCACTATCTCAAGAACTTTCCCTACGGGCCGGGCGTGCGGATCGAGACCGCCGTGCCCGCGGACCATTGCTCCAGCGTCGGCGCGCGCGACAGCGACCACGGTCCCCTCGTCGGCGGGAACCTGGACGATTCCGCGCCATCGTACCGGCTGGAGATTACGCGCCCCGACAAGGGGTACGCGCACGTGGACCTCGGGCGGCTGGGGATGGCGGGCTCTTCGCGCTGCCTGAACGAGGCGGGGCTGGCGGTGGGCGTCTCTTCCGTCTGGCCGGTGTGCGACGACTGGACGCGCATCGACGCGCCGGGAGCGCTGAATTTCGATCTCGTGATTCGGGCGATCATCCAGCAGTGCGCCACGGTGAAGGAAGTGCTCGACCTCATCAAGGAATGGCCGACGCAAGTGAACCTCGTGCTGGCGGACGCGAGCGGGGACGTGGCGCGCGTGGAGATGTCCGTCGTGGGGCAATGGGTCACGCGCCCGAAGGGGGACTGGATCGTGGCGACGAACCACTACGCCTCGCCGAAATCGCAGAAGGCCCTCGCGAAACTGGGGATCGGATGGGACCGCTCGGAGCAGCCGGACGGCGCGGGGCGCACGCTCGAACGGTACCAGCGCTACGAGGCGCTGCTTCCCGCGCCGGGAAAGAAGCTCACGGTCCGCAAGCTTCAACGCATACTCGCCGACCACGATGGCTGGCCGTTCAGCATCTGCAATCCTGCCAGCACCTCCACCATGGCCTTCTGCCGGGAGAAGCGGTTCCTGGTCGCCGACAAAGCCCCCTGCGCGAACCCATTTCAGGAGGTTCGTCTGTGACGAAGATGACCTCCAAGGAGCGCGTGCTGACGGCTTTCGCCCGGCAGGAGCCGGATCGCGTGCCGGTCAACTACTCCGCCAACCCCGGCATCGACGGGCGGCTGAAGGCGCACTTCGGCCTGGCCGCCGACGACCGCGAAGGGATTCTCCGCGCGCTGGGAGTCGATTTCCGCCAGGTGACCGCCCCCTACGTGGGGCCGAAGCTGCACCCGGATGTGCCCGGCCGGCAGGTCGACGAGTGGGGAATCCGAAGGCGCTGGGTCGAGCATGAGAGCGGCGGCTATTGGGACTATTGTGATTTTCCCCTTCGCGACGCCACCCTCGAAGAGGTCGAGGCCTGGCCCATGCCCTCGCCGGACGATTTCGATTACTCGAAGGTCGCCTCCAACTGCAAGCGGTTGAGCGAGTTCTGCATCTTCACCGGGAGCGCCGGCCTGGGGGATACGATCAACAGCACGGGGATGCTGCGCAGCATGGAGCAGACGCTGATAGACCTGGCGACAGAGGAGCCGGCCTGCCTGCGCCTCATTGAGCGCAAAACGCAGGTGATGGTGGAGGTGGTCCGCCGCACCCTGGAAGCGGCCCGCGGGGGGATTGACTTGCTCTGGATGGGAGAGGACCTGGGAACGCAACGGGGCCAGACCGTCAGCATGCAACTCTACCGCCGGCAGATCCGGCCGCTGCATCAGCGGTTCGTGGACGTGGCCAAGGCGTGGAACATTCCCGTGGCGATCCACTCCTGCGGGTCCAGCAGTTGGGCGTTCGACGACTTCATCGAGGTGGGCATCCGCATCGCGGACACGCTGCAGCCGGAAGCGAAGGACATGGCCCCGGCGTACCTGAAAAAGCGCTTCGGGGACCGGATGGCTTTCCATGGAATGATCTCGACGGCCGGGCCGGTGGCTTACGGGACGGTGGCGGAGGTCGTCGCCAACGTCAAGGAGACTCTGGAGATCATGATGCCCGGTGGCGGCTACGCCCTGGCCCCGACGCATGCGCTCCAGGACAATTCGCCCACCGAGAACGTGGTCGCCATGTACGAGGCCGCGAAGAAGTTCGGGCGCTACTCATAGGATGGCGCCGGGGGCGATTGGGCAGTCGGAAACAATGAAGCGCAGCCGGTGGCGGCAATATGCTGCCACCGCGCTGCGCTTCATTGTGAGTCTCGAAACAACTTCCAGCCGCCCTCCTACGGCGTCGCGCGCCGGACCAGCACCGCCGCGCCGTCGGGAGGCACTTCAACTTTGAACGTCGCCACCTTGCCCTTCAGGCTCTTCTCGCACGTCCCGACGGACTCCCTGCCCTCGCTGTCATAGAGGTAGCAGTCCACGTTGGCATCATCCCCCCAGCTGTAGGAACCGGACTGAAGTGTAATGACGCGTTCCTTCCCCTTGATCCACCCGGCGTGGATTTCCTCAATCGTGATGGGGAACATCCGGTCCAGAACGTTGCCGTGAGTCAGGCTGGTCTGGAAGTATTCGCCCGGCGGGGTGAGGTAGGTATAGTACAGGCAGCCGCTCCACAGCTTGTCCTTCACATCCTCGAAATAGTCCTTGTCCGTCTTCCAGGTCTGCCACCACGTGCCTTCCTTGCCGATGAACTTGCAGCCGGCGGCATAACCGGGAGTGAATCCGAAGACGATCGGCGTCGAGAAGTGCGTCGTGCAGTACCCGTAATCTTCCACGGTTTCGCAGAAGTGGAAGATCGGGAGTTGGCGGATCTTGTCGACCACCCCCATGTCGTTCACGACGATGGTGTTCCCCTTCTTGTAGCCGAGGATCATCTTGACCATCTCCACCTTGGCATCCTCGCTGAGCTTGGCGAGGTCCGCCTTCTTGCGCTTGATCGTGTAGCTCGACATATCCATGTCCACACTGCGGTTGTCCCACTGGTCGTACGTCCAGCGGAAACCGTGGTCGCCGCAGGCGTAGGAGAAGAGGTCGAAGTAGAACCCGTCGGCATCGGCTTCCTTCATGGCGCGCTCCAGGCGGTTGCGCATCCACGTGTAGTAGGAATTCGTGAGGGTCGGGTAGTAGATGAACTGGTGCGGCTGGGTTTCGAGGAATTTCTTGCGCGCTTCGGGGTCCTCCGGGGCGCGGTAGAGCGAGGGGGTGCCGTCGGGCATGATGCCGACGGAATCGGGGAACTTCGGCGTCAGATCGCCCGCGGCGGCGTCGGGGCTGAGGGCGGTCTCATACGGCGTGAGGCACTTCACCTCCGGGTCGATCTCGCGGAGAATGGCCCGCGCCTTCTTGAGCGTGGCCAGATACGTGTCGAGCTTGAAATTCGGGACCTTGTAGGTGAAATTGGAGTCCTCCCCGAGCCAGGGGCCGCCGCTGTACGGGCCGGCCAGAATGACGATCTTCGCGTTGCGGTGCTTCAGCCAGTCCGCCATCTTCTGGCGCGGCCAGCTTTCAGGGAGCGAGTAGGGGAGAAACGCGGCCGAGCCGTCGATGGTGTAATTGGGCACGAAGTCCTTCCGGACCCGGTTGATGAAATCGTAGTAGTCGGCCGAAAGAAGGGGATAGACCACCCAGAGGAACGTGTAGGAATCCTTGCCGGGCAGCCCGAAGCTGTAATCGTCGAAGTAGCCGGTGATCCCCTCGGTCTTGAGGGCGAGTTGCAGGCGGTAGTAGTCATCCAGCGCCGCCATCCCGAGGCCCGCCCCCTCCCCGGCGAAGAAGATCGTGGGGTTCCACGCGACGTTCTCGGGGGTGTAGGGCATGTAAGTCTTCCGGTACTTTCCGGAGACGTCGATCTCCTTCGGGACGCTCATGGGGGTGACGCGGTTCTGGAAGACGACGCCCACCGGCTCGTTGGTGAGATTTGTGAAGGTGTCCTTGATGAGAATATGGTCGCCTTCGATGGCCACGTTGCGCTGGAGCTTGTAGAACTTCCCCGCGCCGGCGATGTCGAAGGAGCCCTTCGTTGCGCCGGCGGATACGCTCCATTCCCCCGTCTTGGGCGGGGTGTTGGCGACGACGAAGCGGTTCCATCTTCCGCCGGGCATCATCGGATAAGAGAAGTTGGACTCGACCGCGTAGGATTCCTTTCCGACTTCCACCATCATCCCGCCCGCTTTGGCAAGGGTCACGGAGAAGTCCTTACCCTGCAGGAGGGCGCCCGCGAGGATCGGCTCGCGCTTGGCCATTGCGGCGCGGAACGGCGCTTTGGCGGCTTCGGTCAGCGGCAGATACCCCGCCTCCAGGCCGCTGATCAGCATCGGCGTTTGCGCCTTTCCCTCCTTGTACTCCGGCCCGAAGTAACCCGGCCCGAAATACTCCGGCTTCGCGGTGTTCCCGAGCACGAGCGCGTTGGTCTCGAAAGCGCCGGCGTCGGCGGACATCACCAGGTCGGAGATGTCCATCAGGTACCAGCCCATCTCCGCGCTGTCGGTGGTGGAGGCGATCTCCGCGCCGGTGAAGAATACGCAGAGCCGGTTCTGGTCGAAATAGTGATTGGCGGAGGGGTCTTCCTTTTCGTAGAAGAAATTCTTCATCGAGTAATTGAGCAGGCGCGGGAGGCCGTAGGGCTTGTTCCCCACGTTGGCGAGGACCGGAATGCTGTTGAGCGTCATGGAAAGATAATTGTTGCAGCCGTTCCCCTGCACTTTCAGGAGCGCCTTGAAGCGGAGCACCACGATCTTGCCCGTCTTCTGCGGCAACGCGGGAAGGGAGAACGATTTCTCCGCAAGGGAGGGAATCTCCACGACGGCTTCGGGCGCTTTCCAGGCGGACTCGAAGGCCGTGGTCGCGTAGCGCGGTTCCGCGCAGAGCGCAGGGGCGAGCAGGGCAACGAAGGCGAAAGCGACAGCCGCGCACAGTGATCTCATTGCGAGTCTCCTTAGATTCTCTTGACGATGACGCCGGATGCCCCGCCCCGCCCGCTCACTGCGGGGGATAAAGCAGTTCCTTGCCGGCGAGAGGGCCTTGCTTGTGCTTGATCCAGTATTTGCCGGCGGGGACGTGGAGTCCGCAGCCGTTGAATTCCTTCTCCCCCGCGAACGCGTACGTATAGTTCGGCCCGTCGGAGTAGTCCACGCGCCTTCCGTCGATGAGGGCGGAGAATTCGAGCAGTTCCTTCCCTTTCTTCACCAGCCACCCGCCCTTTGGCAGGACGTAGTTGACGCCGTCGGAGGCGACGGTCCACGTCTTGCCTGCCGGGTTGTAGTTGGCCCAGATTTCCAGCCCGTTCTTGTAGCGGACATAGGTCTGGCTTTCGAGCTGCACGTCCCGCGCGAGCGCCTCATTCGTGTCGACCATCCTGTTGCCGTCGCAGTAGAGGATCTCCGCCACCGGCTCCATGACGTACTGCTCCTGCACCTGCTGGACCATGAAGTACGTGAGGAAGCGCATGGGCATCAGTTGGCTGGCCGGCGCCAGGCCGAAGTAGGGCTCCTGGATGCCGATATTGCCGAAGGCGAGCTCGCAGCAGACAAAATCATAGTACTCGCCGGGGGACGGATAGGCCTTCTCCGAGAACATGCCGGAGCAGGGGCCCATCCCCAGGTCGCCGCCGAGTTCGTGGGTCTTGAGCAGTTGGAAGTTGACGAAGAGCGGTGTCGGCTGCCTGCGGTAGACGTCGTACGTCTGCCCGTAGCTTCCATCCACGATGCCGGCCTCGCGGTAGTGGCGACCGCACCCTTCGCTGAAAACGGGGCCGCCGATCACTTCGCGCAGATTGCGGTAGGCGCAGGCTTCGGCGCGCAGCGTGTCGATCATCTTGCCCCCTTCGGGGTATCGGGCGTCGAAGTCGCTGCTGGCGAAAGCGTTGTTCGCGGTCCAGCCATCCATGTAGATCACGTCGGCGCCGTACTTCTTCTGACGCTCCCTGGAGGTGGTGGCGCAGTATTCCGCGAAGGCCCAGGGCTTGCAACGGTACGCCTGCACCCAGGTGGGCCGCCAGTTGCCGTCCGGCTCGAACGCCATCCAGTCGTAGAGGTAATAATCGCAGATCGGCTCGATGAAGTTGTATCCTTCATAATAGCCGGTGCGAATTCCCTTCTCGCGCATCCACTGGTAGAAAGCGATGGCGGCGTCATCTCCGCCGTACTGGGAAAAGGTCTCCGAGTTGTGCATGCGTCCGATGAACGGCTCCGGCCCGCGCCCGCCGCGGTCGCTCCAGAAGCCGGCGTGCCAGATGAAATAGATGTGGGTCATCCCGTAATCCACGGCCTGCTGCACGTACTGCTTGATCGACGGCAGGTCCTTCCCGCCGTTCCCCGCTATCTGCCAGAGAAATTTCTTCAGGATGGCCTTGTTGGGCGAAGGGGGATTGTTCACCGTCGGGAGCACTTCATCGAAGTCCGAGCTCACCGCGATGTAGAACCGCTCTTTCAGCGGGAAGCGCGAGCCGTCGGTCCGGGGCAGGTACTCATAGCGGGAGCTGTCGGCGAAGCCATACCATGCCTTGCCCGCTTCCACTTTGTTCTCGCCGAAGTAGGGGAGGGTGGAGACGTTCGAGAAGTACCAGTCCGGCAGGTAGGAGACGAACACGCCGCGGTCGAAGAGGAAGTTGGCGTGGAGACGCATGTAGGGGGACTCGATCACCTTGGGGGCGAGCAGTCCGTCGGCGTGGCCGAAGAGCCACTGCTGGACCGTGGCGGAATCGGACTCCGCCTCAATCGCGAGCGCCTTGCCCATCAGGTAGAAGGTGTAGCGCACGACGGTGACGCCGGCGGGCGACTCGAATTTCCACGACGTGCGGAGCTTGTCGCCCTCCAGTTTGGAGCCCAGACAGGTGCGCTTGACCCCGCCGTCCCGGACCGGGTCGACAATAGTGGTGCCATAGATCAGGATCGGCCCGCTCTCGACGGCCGGACGGAATCGTCCGCTCGCGCCGACCTCGACGGAAATATCGGAGAAGGTCCCCATCTTAGGCTCGATGATGTAGCGGACGGTCTGTTCCGGCGTCGTCCAGGATTCCGCGATCGTCTTGCCGTACGATTCATACGTCCGGCCCCCTTTCTGCTCCGGCACACGGTACTCCAGGATGAAGGCATTCTCCTTCTGCGACGCGCTCGTGGTCACCTTGCTCTTCGTGACGGGAGCGGCACCGGAGTCGGTGACGGGAAGCTTGACCATCGGTCCGACGTGTTCGTACTTCGGCGCGGGGCCGGACAGGTCGAATTTGACGAAGCGCATCTCGTCCAGCGTGAAGAGGTACGCCTGGTCCTTCGCGAGCGGGCCGATTTCCAGGGAGACCAGTTCCGCTCCGGCGGGAATCAGACGGGAGGAGTCGCGATTGCGGTAGAGCGTCCAGTTGCAGAAGATCATGCCGCCGTGCCAGTACGTGGTGTCCCCTCCGCGGATTGAATACGCCTGGCCGGTGGAGTCGCGGAAGTTGACCGTCAGGCTCAGGCCGTAATGGTAATGGCCGTGAACCCACGCTTCGACCGTGTCGAACGCGTGGTCGATCCGCAGCGGCTTGGGGGGCGCAATGACGATCCGCCCGTTGTTGCCGGTGCACTTCGCCTCGATCCGCGCATTGGGAATGCCGCGAATGCCCTGCCTGGGCGAGAGATAGAACTGCCCGTCGCCGTCGTAGATGGTGGCCGTCCAGCCTTCAATCCTGTTGAAGTCCACATCCGGCTTATTGAAGAAGGCATCCTTGCGGACATCAGGCGGAAGGATATCTTCGTCCTTTGGGTTGCTCGGCATGGGAGGCAGTTCCTGGCGAGAGAACGTTGCCACATTCTTCGGAAGCTGCGCATCGTCGATGCTCTGGGCCACGCAGTTGTCCAGGTACATTTCCGCGGAACCGTAAGAGGGGAAGTTCCAGCGATCGTAATTGACCTGCTTCCAGTCCGTGTCCGCCCCGCCGGTGACGATGGCCCCCTTGACTTTGGAGAGGGAGACGTCGTTGACGGAGGAGTTGTTCAGCTGCGGAAGTCCGTCGCGCAGAACCAGGCGGACGGCGTTCCACTTCCCGCTTACCAGCAGGCCGGAGGGGATGTACCAGGAGGCGAATTTGTCGTTGCTCCGGCTGCCGATGGTGAATTCGAATACGTTGCCCATCACCTCCGCCGGGGAGCCGATTTTGGAAGCGTCGTTGATCCAGAGGTCGAAACCGATGACGCCGTTGGCCGCGATCAGGGAGAAATCCTTCGCGTCCGGCCACTGGAATTTCGTCAGCAGCACGCGCCCAGGCTGCGCTTCGGTGCGGAAGTGCAGCGAGGTGGTTCCTTCGGAAGTGAGGTCGTAGGTCTGTTCGAGGAAGGCCGGCTTCTCGTCGTAGTACTTCTCCGGGGCGGCGCGGCCGCTCTCGATCACCCACTTGGTCTCCGGCGCGGCAAACGCCAGGACGGGAAACAAGACGGCGACCGTCAACATCCAGGCCCGGCGTTTGTGCCGCATCGTCGTTTCCTCCTCAGGAGTGCGTTCGCCTTTTCGTTGACCGGCGTCGTTTCGAATGCCCCGCCGTCATTTTGCCGGGGCGGACTCTGCCACGCAGTTGTCCAGGTAGAAATCCGTCGCGCCGTACGTGGGGAGGCACCAGCGGTTGTAGTTCGTCTGGCCCCAGACGATCTCCTTCGTTCCCGCGACGGAGGCGTCTTTGCCTTTCGTGAGCGGCGCATCATTCACGGTGGAGCCGGCGACCTGCGGCAGCCCGTCGCGCAGCGCCAGGCGCACTTTGTTCCACTTCTTGTTCTGCAGGAGCGTCGAAGGAATGTACCAGGAGGCGAACTTGTCGTTGGACCGGCTGCCGATGGTGAACTCGAAGCGGTCTCCCATGGCGTCGGGGGAGGAGCCGACCTTGGAGGCGTCATCCACCCAGAGATCGAAACAGACCGTTCCGTTCGCAGCGATGGCGGTGAAGTCCACCGTATCCGGCCAGTTGAACTTGGTGAGGACCACGCGGCCGGCCTTCTCTTCCGGCGAACGGAAGTGTATGGAGGCGTCCCCCTCGGATGCCTGCGCCTTGCTCTGTTCGAGCAGGGCGGGTTTCTCATCATAGTACTTGTCCGGTGCCGCGCGGCCGTTCTCGATAACGAACTTTGTTTCCGGCGCAGCAAACGCCAGCGCGGGAAGGAGGAGCGACATTGCGATTATCCAGGCGTTTCCCCTGCAGGCCATGACCGTGTCCTTTCTAAAAGTGACAGAAACTGCGTTGCCCAATTACCGGTCGCGACAATGCCAAATGGGAGCCGTTTTGGCTGCGGGACCCGCCGCAAGCCAAGACCCCCAACGCACCTCGAACTTATACGAATCTTATACAACATCTACGGAAAGGCGTCAAGTAGTTCTTTGCTTATACGAGTAAGACTTGTCGGTACGTTAGAACAGATGACATGCAAATGGATAGTAGGGGATGTCAGATTGCTTCAGGCTTTTGTCATTTCTTCCGCGCAAACTTGCCCGGGGAGACGCCGGCAACTTTCTTGAACATCTTTGTGAATACATACCTGTCGTTGAAGCCCATGCCGGAGGAAACCTCCTTGATCGAAAGGCCGTCGGCCAGCAGTTCCTTCGCCCGCGCGACTCGTCGCTCGTTCAGGTATCGCCTGAGGGAGCCGCCGAAACGCCGGCTGAAATTGTGAGTCAGGAACGACCGGCTTTTCCCGCTCACCCGGGCGATTTCCTGGAGGGAGATGGGGCGGTTTACGTTCGCCTCGACGTAATTGAACACGGCCCTGGCCCAGCCGTCCTGCCGGATCTCCTGCAGCGCGCTGTCCGCAATGAATCCTCCCACGACGGAGAAGACGCGCGCCCATCGTTGCACGCTCTCCCCGCTCATCGAGGGGAGATGCCGGTAGAGCGCCCGCAGCTTGCGGGCGTTGCGATGGCGGGCGTACCGCTCGGGATCAGGCAGGGAATCGAAGGCGCGCACCTGCCCGAAAACCAGAACGCCCAGCGGCGCCGAACTGTGCCCGCGCAGCACGCTCATGCTCTCCCAGCAGCCGGCGTGGCAGACATAGCAGTGCGGGGCGGCCTGGTTCAGCGCAATGCGCAGATGCTTGCGGTCGCATTGGACGCACTGGGCGTCGAAGGCGGGGTCCTCGCGCAGCGCCGAGCAGAAGTCGCTGAAGGAGGAGAAGGTGGGCAGGCCCTGGTACTCCTCCTGGGGGTCGTCGAACGCGCGGAGGCTCGGGGCAAAGTAGCCCACGCGCCCCACGCAGAGGGACTGCAGGAGGTTCATATTGTCCCGAAACGCCGCGGACATGCAGACGGACCGAAAGATATCTCCCGACGCAGCCATAGGGCGCCCTGCCTGAACTGACACAAGAATGCCCGCAAGTGCATTGCCGCCGCACGAAGCGGACTCTATCCTTATGGACAGGCGGGTGTCAAGCGGGCCGGGTTCCGCGGCGTGAGGGAACGCGGCGTGGAGCGGCGAAAAGATCATGCCCAAACGGGCATGCGCCGCCGAGGCCGCCGAGCAGGTCCGTCCGAGCGTTCATGCGGGGGCGCTTCGGTTTGTGTGCGGCGGGGCGGTCCGGCCTGTATAATGTTGCCGCGGATTTCCGGCGCGAGGGAATCGCGGCTGGCGCGCGATGTTTCAATAGAGAGTGAGGAATCCGTCCATGCCTAAAATCGCATTTATCGGTGCGGGCAGCTTTGGGTTCACGAGAGTCCTGGTGAAGGACCTCCTGACATTTCCGCTGCTCCGGGGCTCCACCCTTGCGCTGATGGACGTTGACGACGAGCGCCTGGAGTTTGCCCGGCGTTCGGTGCAACGCATCATTGACGAGGGGAAGTACCCCGCGAAGATCATTGCCACGAAGGACCGCCGGGAGGCGCTCAAGGGGGCCGACGCGGTGCTTTGCACGATCCTCGCCGGCGGCGTTCAGGTCTGGCGTCACGACATTGAAATTCCCAAGAAGTTCGGCGTGGACATCAACATCGGCGACACGCGCGGCCCTTCCGGCATCTTCCGCGCCTTCCGCACCATCCCCGTCATGCTCGACATTTGCCGCGATATGGAGCGGTATTGCCCGAACGCCCTGCTGCTGAACTACACCAACCCGATGGCGATGCTCTGCCGCGCCATGCAGCGCCGCAGTTCCGTGAAGGTCACCGGCCTCTGCCACAGCGTTCAGGGGACCGCCCTGATGCTGGCCCGGTGGATCGGCGCGCCGATGAACGAAGTCACCTATCTCTCCGCCGGAGTCAATCACCAGTCCTGGTTCATCAAGTACGACTGGAAGAAACGGGACGCCATTCCGCTCATCCGCAAGGCGATCGAGGGGAGCAGGAAGATCCACAACGAGGAGCAGGTGCGCAACGAAATGTTCCTGCAACTGGGATATTACGTCACGGAATCCAGCGGGCACAACTCCGAATACAACTGGTGGTTCCGCAAGAGGCCGGATCTGATCAGGAAGTACTGCACGCACAGCACCGGCTGGAATCCCGGGAAGTACGCGTACATCGTCAAGTACTACCTGGCTCGGGAGAAGAGCTGGCGTCGCGACGCCGAGAAATGGCTCAGCCCCTCGACGCCGCTGGACCTCAAACGCGGGCATGAGTATGCGGCCTCCATCATCAGCGCCTGGATGGGAGGGGAGCCGTTCCTGTTCAATGGAAACGTCCCGAACAGCGGGTTGATCACGAACCTGCCCGAGGGAGCGTGCGTGGAGGTTCCCGTCTATGCGGACCGCAACGGCTTGAATGCCGTGCATGTCGGCGCGCTGCCGCCGCAATGCGCCGCGCTGAACGGCATCACCGTCGCGAGCGAGGAAATGGCCGTCGAAGCGGCGCTCACCGGCGACCGCGAGCTGGCCTTCCATGCCATCGCGTATGACCCCTTGACGGCGGCGGTGCTCTCCCTCGCCGAGACAAGGAAGATGGTTGACGCGATGTTCCGCAAGAACAGGGAGTACCTGCCGCAGTTCAAGATGAAGAAATGACCGAGGCAAGCGGTTTTCCACGCCCCCAACGCGGCGGGGTGGAATCGCGCAATGGATGAAAGGAAGGGGAGCGCGTTATGACGCCCAGGCGAATGGAAGAACTGATCGCAATCTATCGCGACGGCCTGCTGAAGGATACGGTGCCGTTCTGGATCAAGCATGGCGTCGACCGGAAGTGCGGTGGGTTCGCCACGTACGTGGACGCGGACGGCTCGCGCGTCAGCTGGGACAAGGCCATCTGGATTCAGGGGCGCTTCACCTGGCTGCTGGCGCGGCTTTACAACGAAGTGGAGCAGCGGAAGGAATGGCTCGACTTGTCGCGCCACGGGCTGGAGTTCATCCTCAAGCATGCCTTCGACGCCGACGGGCGCTGCTTCTACAGCGTCACGCGCGACGGCCGTCCGCTGCGCAAGCGCCGCTATCTCTTCAGCGAGCAGTTCATCATCATTGCCCTGGCGGAGTACGCGCGCGCCACGGGAGATGAAAAGATCCGGCAGAAAGCCATCGACCTGTACCGCCGGATGATCATGTATTACCGCACCCCCGGCCTCCTGCCGCCGAAGCTCATCCCCGCCACGCGGCAGATGAAGGGGCACGCGATGCCGATGATCCTCCTGGCCACCACCCAGATCCTCCGCCAGGTGGATGACCACCCGTTGTACAAGGAGGTGGTGGATCAGTCCATCCATGAAGTGCTCCATCACTTCGTGCAGCGCGATCGCAAAGTGCTGCTGGAGAACGTCGCGCCGGACGGAAAGCCGATGTATGACCTGCCCGACGGCCGCATCGTGAATCCGGGCCACGCGATCGAAACCGCCTGGTTCCTGATGGAGGAGGGGCGCGTGCGCGGCGACCGGAAGCTCATCGCCGAGGCCGCACAGGTTATGGAATGGTCGCTGGAAATCGGCTGGGACAAGAAATTCGGCGGCATCCTCTACTACGTGGACATCGACGGGAAACCGGCGGAGCCTTATGAACATGACATGAAGCTCTGGTGGCCGCATAACGAGGCGATTTACGCCACCCTGCTGGCCTGGCATCTCACCGGCGAGGCGAAGCACCTGGCCTGGCACAAACGGGTGCATGACTGGACTTATGCCCACTTCCCCGACAAGAAGAACGGCGAGTGGTTCGGCTATCTGCATCGCGACGGGACGGTCTCGACCCCCATCAAGGGGAACATGTGGAAGGGGCCCTTCCACCTTCCGCGGATGCAGCTCAATTGCTGGAAGCTGCTTGAGCGGGTTCGCGCCGAGAAAGCGGGCTCGGGGAGCCGCGGGCGGAAGATCGAGCCATGACTCACGCGAAGATCGGGTTTTCCCCGCAGCAATGGGAGCGCGTCCGCGAGACATACACCGCCTGGTGGCGCGGCGAACTTGATCGGCCGCTGATCGGCCTCGTGGTGTCCGACCCCAAGGGCGTCAGGCCTTCCCCTTTCCTGACAAATTGGCCTTCGGACTGGTCGGACGATCAGGTAACGCAAGCCGCCGTGGAGCTTCTGTCGAGTCAGCGCTTCTATGGCGACGCGATTCCCTATTTCTTTCCGAACTACGGGCCCGGCGTGGCGGCGGCCTTCACCGGGGCTCGGCTGCACCCGGCGCCGGATACGGTCTGGTTCGAGCCCCCGCCGCATCAGCGTCTGGCCGATCTGCGCATCGCGCTGGACGAGAGAAACCCCTGGTGGACGCGCATCCGCCACGTCACCGACCTCCTGGCGCGGCGGCTGGGGGAACGGGTGCAGATCGGCCTGACGGACTTGGGCGGCAACCTGGATATTCTGGCCGGCCTGCACGGAACCGAGCGCCTGCTCATGGACGCGGTGGAGGAGCCGGACGAAGTGGTTCGCTGCGTGAACCGGGTCACGCGTTTGTGGTCGGAGGCATACGATGCCCTGCGCGCTCTGACGGCGGCGCATTGCCCCGGCACGATCCCCTGGGCTTCCACCTGGGCGCCGAGAAGCACGTACATGCTGCAATCGGACTTCAGTTACATGATCTCGCCGGATATGTTCAAGCAGTTCGTCCTGCCCGACCTTCGGGCTTGCTGCGACCGGCTGGAGTACGCTTTCTATCACATGGACGGCGTCGGGCAGTTGCCGCATCTGGATCACCTGCTCTCCATCCCGAACCTGCACGGCATCCAGTGGATCCCCGGCGGCGGGAAGCCTCCGGCGGTGGAATGGCCGGACCTGCTCGGGCGCATCCGCGAGGCCGGGAAGCTGATCCAGGTCGGAGCGACGCCCGAGGAAGCCCGGCGGATCATTCGACGCCACGGGGGGAAAGGGTTCTTCTTTGTGATGATTGTCCCCGACCTGTCCGACGAGACTGCGATGCGGCTGGCGCGGGAGTTTGGCGCGGCGTGAGCGGCTCATTCATTTGGAGTGCATAACAGATGCGAGACACCCACAGAGGTTCCGACGGCATCCACGGCATGGTTGCGCGTGAGCGGATGTCCCCGAGCGCCCGGAAGTTGCGCGACGCCTACGCGCGGACGCCGGACGCCCCCTTCTTTCAGCGCGAGTTCGGCTATTACTGCCTCGAACGCTGGAAGGAGCAGGGAATGCCGCAGGAGGTCCCGCTGGAGACGCTTTTCGGCTACGACCCGTCCGGCGCGCACGTGTTGAGGGAACTGGGCTGGTGTGAGGCGGCCTTTTCGCCCGTGTTCGAGGAGAAGGTGCTGGAAGAGCGTGGCGCGCACGAACTGGCGCAGGATGCGGCAGGGCGGCATGTCCTCTATTTCAAAGGGCGGCGCAGCGGCTTCATGCCGGAATATGTGGCGCACCCCGTTCGCGATCAGAAGAGTTGGGAAGAGCAGTGCCTCTGGCGGCTCGATCCGGCCACGGCGGGGCGTTTCGCCGGGCTGGAGAAACGGATGGACGCGGCGCGCCAGGCGGCGGGCCGGGGGTTGATGATCCAGCAGCAGGTGATCGGCGGCTACATGTACCTGCGCTCCCTCATCGGGCCGGTGGACCTGCTCTACATGGTCCATGATTCGCCTGACCTGATCCACCGTTGCATGCGCGCCTGGCTGGCGCTGGCCGACGCCGTGGTCCTCCGGCACCAGGAGCACGTCACGCTCGACGAACTCTACTTCGGGGAGGACATCTGCTACAACCACGGCACGCTCATCTCGCAGGAGATGATGCGCGAGTACCTCTTCCCCTACTACCAGCAGTTGATCGCCAACATCAAGTCGCGCCAGATCGACAAAGCGCGGCACCTCTATTTCCAGATCGACACCGACGGGTTCGCCGATCCGGCGATCCCATTCTACCGGGAGCTCGGCATGGACGTCATGAGCCCGTTCGAGGCGGCCTCGGGCTGCGACGTGGTGCGCACGGGGCGGCAGTACGCCGACCTGACGCTCTGCGGCGGGGTGGACAAGCGTGAACTGGCGAAGGGGACTGCGGAGATCGACCGGCTCGTGGACCGGATATTCCCCGTCATGCGCAAGCGCGGCGGTTACATTCCGACCTGCGATCACGGCGTGCCGGAGGAGGTCTCCTACGCCAACTACCTCCACTTCCGGAAGCGCTGCCTGGAGTTCGCCACCTGAGCGCGCCTCAGCCGGTCCGCATCGCGTGGATGACCTCCGAGATGGCGAGCAGGTTCTCCTGCCAGCGGTCCGGGGGGATATCCTCGGTGATGCCGAGGATGAGCCGGTTCGTTCCGGCCGCGGCCTGGATGATCTCGCGCGTGGTCTGCCTGATCTTTTCGAGGCTGCACAGGTGCACCGAGGAGGGGAAGTTGATCCAGAGCACCTTGTTCGGCCACGCCTTGAGCGCCTCGGAAAACGTCAGGTCCGTGTCCGGCGCGGGCGTGAACGCCTCGATATAATCCAGCCCCGACGCGGCAACGTCCGCCGCCCATGCGCGGTTGTTTCCGTCCATATGCGAGCCGAGCCACTTGCCCTTGGCGTGGAAGGCCTCGGCGCAGGCATTGAACAGCGGCAGGCAGTACTGCCGGTAACGCGCCGGCCCCATCACCTCCGGGACCTCGTTGCCGCCGAAGTTGGCGTGCGTGATGGGGGAGTTCGCCAGGATGGGATAAACCTCGCGCAATTTCGCAGCCATGAGCGCTTCGAGCGCGAGGATCTCGTCGCGGTTCTCCATCCACTCCACGGCGAAAACCTCCACTCCCATCCAATGGATCATGATCTCATGGAGCGGGCAGGCCCCCACGCCGCCGCGCAGGATCACGTCTTCGCCCATCCACTTCTCGGCGGCGGCGAACTCCTCGTAATTCGGTCGATACTGCCAGTCCTGGACCCAGCAGCGCAGCAGCTTGTAGTCCTCCTGCCGCTTGAACAACTTCTCGACAGTCCAGGATGTGAAGCCGGCCGGTTCGCTGACGCTGGACAGTTCTCCGATTGGGGTACGGATGATCATGCGAATCCGCTGCTTCCCCTTCTCCTGGCTGGTGTGCGACTCCATCACGCAACTCGGGGCATCCCGGATGATTGCCGGGACATGCCGGTTCACGATGCACAGCCCCTCGTTGCGCAGCCGTCGCTCGACGGCGCATTGCGGAATCTTCCCTTCATAAATGGTGAACGGCACTTGGTCCACCGGTTTCCCGCGCAGTACAGCCAGAACACGTTCTCGAGGTGTCATGTGAAGGGGCTCCTTGAGGCAAATTCTCCGGTCCAGGCCCGGAGAGAAATAACGCTCGTTATGGCGGACGAAATGAACAGCGTATGCGCCCGCTCCAAATCTTGGAGGGTCATTCTACCCGGCGCGGCGTTTCCTGTAAACCGGCGGGCAAGAGGGATGCTTAGGGCGGTGGAAGTTGGCAATGGCCGGATCGGAGCGTATCCGATATGGCAGTGATCACGTTACTTATTAGGCTGTAGCGAGTTGGTATCTGCACTTGTGTATAGCGTCTGAACTAAATGAAAAAGCCTATCAAGCCTCTTGCGCTACAAGATAGGAAAGTCTATAATCAGGCTATGATAACTGCAAACGGTTGCAATGCGTGGTGCATGAAGGGTATTGGCCATACAAGCAGCAATGAGGCAGAAATAGGAAACGATTGCAGCTATGGTGGCTAAGCGTATTATGCTGAGCGATTTAGCAAAAGAGGTGGGGGTGTCCATCAGCACCGCCTCCCGCGCCTTGCGCAACCTACCGGGGGTGAACCCGGATGTTCGCGCTCGGGTTGAGCGGGCCGCGAAGCGCAGCAATTACGTCCCCAACCAGCATGCGCGTTCCCTGTCAATGGGGCAGACCAATCTGGTCGCCCTGGCGACCCCGCCCATAGCGGAAATGACCCCGCAGGAGGAGGCGCTCGGCCGCCTGGAGACCCTGGCTAGGGCGGACGGCATGAAACTTGTCCGAGTGAACTACGAACGCACGGAAATTCCCTCTCTCCTCAACAGCGCGTTGGAACAGCACTGGCGCGGAATGCTGCTGTTCCCCCACGCGCCCGATGAGGAGATCAACAGCTTGGTCGGTCAGCTCAAGGAGTTCGGGATCCCGGTGGTGGCCTTCAACGGGTCGCAGCCTTCCGAGGCGGACGTAGTGAAACTGGACGCGTCATACGGTATGCGGCTGCTGGTGGACCATGCGCACGAGCAGGGATTTCAGCGCATCTGCATTCTCGGGTATGAGGGAGAAATGAATGACCTTCCGCACTCCCTGAAATTCCATTCCATCGAACGCGCCCTGCGGCATTGGGGAATGGAATTGGTGGCGAAGGTGGGTTACACGGAGCGCCCGTCGCACGGTTTTCCTCTTTATGAAACGGCGTACGAGGCGTTCGACCGCGCGCTGGCAGAGGGTCTGAAAGTGGATTTGGTGATGGGGGCGAACGACGTCATTGCCCTGGCGGCCATGAACTGCCTGTTCAATCGCGGCCTGCGGGTGCCCGATGACGTGGCGGTGTGCGGCTATGACGATACGGACCATGCGCGGTTCGCCCGCCCGCCACTGACGAGCATGCGCGCGCCGATCCGGGAGATGATGGAGCTTTGCTGGGGCATGCTCCGGGGGCGGCTGGCTGGGGACATCGGCGTCCCGCGCGCCGTGACGCTCCTGCCCGAGTTGGTCGTCCGGGCCTCCACCGGCGCGAAACGCCGAACGCCGAACCATGCATCAGCGCCTATCAGTAATCCGGCAACGTCTTAGTTGGGAGGAGAGAAACTTCAAGTGAGTGCGGACGCGTGCAGAGGTGTGGTTTCTTTAAGAATCATTGTCTTAGAGGAGAGGTATCATGAAGAGCTTGAGAACGTGGCTTTCTGCGTTCACTCTCATTGAACTGCTAGTGGTCATTGCGATTATCGCCATTCTGGCCGGGATGCTTCTGCCGGCGCTGGCCGCCGCGCGGGAAAAGGCGCGCCGTACGGCCTGCCTGAATAACCTGAGCCAGATGAGCAGAGCCTTGGAAAGTTATTGCAGCGACGCCAACGGCTATTTCCCCTCTTGGCCCGCTTGGGGGAAATGGGTTGGTTTTCCCGCCGGTTCCACCCCCGCATACTCCCAGCAGTATGACTACGGGCTCGTGACCGATGGGCGGCTCACCGGAGCCGATGCGGCGTATAATACGGTGGCCACCTTCTATCAGCCCACGGGCGGGGCCGCCTATTATGGCAACTTCTACAATCCGGTCATTGACTACCGCACGGTCTTCAGCGGCTGGAACCCTGGGATCGGCGCAGGAGCGAATACGAAGCCCGGAACCTATCCGACGATGAACCCGGTCGGGCTGGGCAACCTGGCGGCCAGCGGCTATCTCGGCGACGTGAACGTCTTCTTCTGCCCGAGTTCCACGAACATGCCGGTGGACCAGGTGGCTGATGTCACCACCTATGCCGCAACGACGCTGACGGAGGTCAAGCGCGCCGTCTCCGGCAGGGGAGCCCTGGACGGCAAGGCGATCATGTATGCCGATTGGGGCTGGCTCAAGGACTTCGCTGCCTCGGATTACTACTCAAGCGCCAAGGCCGTGATGGGCCACTATGACTACCGCCTGCTCCCGACCTACGTCAACCCGGATGGGACCTACTCCGTCTACAACAGCCCCACCACCGGCAGGGTCGGCATTCTTTACACCACGCCGCGCCGCGTGATTACCGCCGGCGAGCCGGTGTTCAAGAACCAGAAGCAACTGGGAGGACGCGCGATCGTCACCGACTCCTGGGGCGAGACTTTCCCCGCCGCCAGCACCACCGTGAGGACTCCCGGAAACGGCTACTTCGGCCACCGGGACGGCTACAACGCCCTCTACGGTGATTGGAGCGCCAAGTGGTACGGCGATCCGCAGCAGAAGCTCATGTGGTGGCCGATACTCACCTACGGGACTCCGAATTACTACGGCGGCTACACCAACATCGTAAGCGATTACTACCTGCCCTACTACGGCACGCCGGACTCCCGAGAGCCGGCTTCGCCGAATCAGCGCGGGTCGATCGCCATCTGGCACCTGTTTGACACGAGCGCCGGAATTGACGTGGGCGTGGACATTCCGGCGCGCTGAATGTGACATGGGAGACTGTGGCCTTGCGGAGGCCGCTTTCGGCGGCCTCCGCAGGGCGCGCCGCTCTTGAGCGGGCGATCCTCAGCAGCGGCTCATCTGGTGGAGAACAGCCGCCGTGTCGCCTGTAACGACGGCGGGGCATCAAATGCAGTTCGGCATGTGCGGCAACACCGTGGCGGAGTACTACCTGCCGTTGTATGGAAGCGGCACCGCTCCGAACCAGTACAACGCCTGGTCGGGCTTCGGCCAGTGCAGCGGCGTGGCCGTCTGGCACATGTTTGACACGAACGCCGGCCTTGACACTAATGGCGAAGGCAATTACTAACGCGACCTGCTGTCCGGACGCGCGACGGCGGGAGGATGCATGGCTCCCGCTGTCGCGTGCTGTACTGAATCGCACTTTTGCTCATCTGGGCAACCGGGCAACCAGCCATCTATCGCGCGATGCAATGCGCTGTCACCCCGGAAATTCCGAATGGAGGAGAAACGCCGTGAAGAGATTCCTCGTGACGCTGGGATTTTTCGTCTTATTCGCGTGGCCGGCCTTCTCTGACGTCGTTCCGGGTGAAGCCATCACGAAGTTCTCACCGAAGAACCTGTTGGCCGATCCGGGCATGGAGCGCCTGACGGGCAACCCCGCCAATGACGCCTGGAGCTTCTACAGCGCCGACAAGTTCGCTGCGGACAAAGCCGTCGCTCATGACGGCAAGCAGAGTCTGCGTGTCGATGCAAAGGACAAGGCCAAGGGCTATGGCGCGTACTCCGGAACCGCCGCGAGCGCGGGCGCCGTCGACGCCGTGGATTTCGGCGCATGGGTGCGCGCGGAGCCGGCGCTGCCGGAAGGGGCGCAGGTGCGGATCTACGCCCAGATTTACCTGAAGGGGGGCAAACTCATCGAGAACACCGCCCTGCTCAAGGGGGGCGGAACGGACTGGCGGCTCGCGGCCAACCGCGTCCCGGTCGGGGGGGCTGAGGTCGAACGCACGCTGCTTTACTGCATCGCGGAAAGATATGTCGGCTCGGTCTGGTTCGACGACGCGTTCATCGGATATGTTTCCGCCGCGGGAGAGCCGGCCGATGCCAAACCGCCGGTGGAGGTCAAACCGGTGGCGGAGGCCAAGCCTGACGACGTGAAGGCGGCCGCGCCCAAGCCGGTCCAGGCGGGGGACGGCCTCCTCGCGCACTACACGTTTGAGGAAGGAGCGGGCGAACTCCTCAAGGACCATAGCGGCAACGGCAACGACGGCACTATCCACGGCGCCGCCTGGGTGAAGACCGACGCCGGCGGCGCGCTCAGCTTCAAGCCGGGCAGTTACGTGGACCTCGGGACGAAGCCGAAGTTCAACTTTCCCGGCGACCGCGCCATCGCGGTCTGGCTCAAGCTGGCGTCCCCGGGGTTTCCCAACCCCTCGACCAACTGGGCCATCCTCGACGGGGGAGATAATTACCCCACTTCCGGCTACCTGCTGCGCATCGACGGCGACTCGGGCAAGGTCAGTTTCCGCCACTGCGCCGAAGCCGGCAAGATGCGCTTCGCCATGTCGCGCCGCGCTCTCGACAACAACAACTACTATTTTCTGGTCATCACCCGCCGCGGCAACAGCGCCAACCTGTACATCGACGCTCATGCCGATACGCAGTTCGATCTTCTGGATTCCGCTCCCGCCAAAGCGCCCTTCACGCTTTCACAGGCCGACCAGTCCTTCTATGGCCTGATGGATGAGGTGTCCCTGTATCAACGCGCGCTTTCTGCGGAGGAGGTCATTAAACTCTACCAGCAGGGGGCTGCGCGCCACGGCAAGGACGCCTCCTGGGTCGGCAAAATTCAACTGACCACGTACCCGCACTATGAATACGGGAGCATGGCGGCGGTGGCCGATTTCGCGGGCATTCTGCCCCTTCAAGCCGGGCAGCAGGCGGCGCTGGAACTTGGGTTGCCGGGCCAGGCGCCTGCGGTGATTCAGAAGATCAAGACGATGCCCGAGACGGGGCGTTGCGAATACACCTTCTCCATCAAGGAGCTGCCCGCGGGAGCATACCAGGTGGCGGCCGTCGTGAGAGACGCCGCCGGGAAAGCGGTCCATCAGACTGGAGCGCCCGTGGCCATTCCGTATGCGCCGGTCACGCCGGCATCCCCCGCGGAGAAGACCGTCGCGCTCCTGCCCGCGCCCGCCGCGCCTCCGGCCTACCAGGTGGAACTGGCGGCCGGCGGTGCGTTCAATTTGAAAGTCGGCGGCGAGAGTTATCCGGTGGAGTCGGCCTTCTCTTGGCCGAACGGCGAATTCAACCTGCTGGGCCTTTCCGCCGCTGCGGAAGGGGTGTGCGAGAAGGAATGGAAAGTGACGACGCGAAAGGTGGATGATCGGACCTTCCAGGTGACCGCCTCGGGCAAGTTCTACAAGCTCGACCGAACCATCCGGCTGCTCCCGACGCACGTCAACGTCCAGGACACTCTGACGAACCTGACGGGGGAGCCGATCGCCGTTCTCTTCAAGAACAACTTGGTGACCCAGGGCAGGAATATCGTCAGCGCGTGCCTGGCCGGCGCGGAATGCCGCGCGGCGAAAACCGACGCCCCGCTCCAGGGCAACCCGACGCTGCTCCTGCAGAAGCCGGGCCTCGGGCTTGGGTTCGTGGCGCTGGATGACGTTTTCATTATCCAATCGAAGGGGGACTTCGGTCCGGACCGATCCTCCATCGGCAGCACGCAGTTTGCGCTGGACAAGGGGGCGTCCTATACGCTGGAATGGTCGCTCTACCTGAACAGCACCGCGGACTACTATGACTTCATCAATCAGATCCGCGCCGATGAAGGGCGCAACGGGAAGGTGGAGGGGGGCATGGCCCTGTACTACGACCGGTTCCTGGGCCGGCGCGGAGTCCCCACCCAAGAGTACTTCACCCTTCGCAATATCAAGTACATCAATTTCACCTCGCTGGACCACCCCGCCGACGATCCGCAGGTCACCGTGGATGGGATCGACTTCCTCCGGTACCCGAAGGAAATGGAGCGGGTGAAGACGCAAGCCGCCGGGATCTACAAGGTTTGCCCGGATGTGAAGGCGATGTTCCACGTCGCCCACAGCCTGTATTGCACGAACAAGCCGGAAGAAACGTTCCCCGACTCGCGCGTCATTACCGCCAGCGGCAAGCAGGGAATCTACTACGAGGGGCAGGAAGGCGCGTACCTCAGCGACCAGCGGAAGAAGGAGGGTTGGCATTGGTACGCCCTCTATCCCACCCTGGATAACAGCTTCGGCAAGGAGCTCATGCGCAGCGCCGACGTCATGGTGGATGAGATGGGCTGCAAAGGCGTCTTCATGGACGGCTTCATGACCGCGTACGGCGGCGAGTACACCTATGACCGGTGGGACGGCCACACGGCGGAGATCGATCCGAAGAGCAAAACGATCACCCGCAAGGTGGGCTCCGTGCTGCTGCTCTCGCAGGACGCCCTCGCGGCGTTTTCGCGCAAGATGCGGGACAAGGGGGCGCAGGTGGTCGCCAACAACTCCGTCATCACGCGCACCATTGGCAAGGAGACCTACATCGTCTGGGACAAGGAACTCGTCGAGGACGCCTCGACCCACCTGGCCCCCAGCGTGGTCACCCTCTCCAATGCCTACAACTTCACCAACGAGATGGAGTTCTACTACGATACGCTCAACAAGTTGAAGTTGGGCAGCCTGGCCTTCTACTACGGGGATTATCCGAACGACGGCAAGGACTTCTTCACCCGTCCTCCCATGGTTTCCCGTGAGTTCCCGATCACCTTCCAGGAAATCCACTCCAACTATGTGAAAGGGCAGGAACGGCTGATCACCGCCAAGCCGGGCGTCTACGGCTGGGCGGGGGATTCGGAACTTCACTGCGCGCACCGTTACGACGCGCAGGGATGGGAGATTCCCGCCGACTTCCTGACCACCGTGGACGAGCATGGCGTGCGCACGGAAGTGACGCTGAACGAGAAGGAAGCGGCCGTGGTCGAGAAAGTCCCCGTGCGCCTGAAGAGCGCCGCCCCGGTCAACGTGAACTTCCGCCGGTATGACGGCAAGGGGATGGGGCTGGCACTCCATGGCAAAGGGAAGGTGGAAATCACCGCCGCGAGCGGCGAGTTTGTCATCGCCCCCAGGACCGACTACCTGGTCAAGACCGACAAGGAGCGAAAGGTCACGTCGGACAAGAAGGGGGTGCTGACGTTCACCTGCAAGCTGGACGGGCCGATGGAAGTTGCCATCGCCCCGGTCGAGAAGTGACGGCAGCCCTTGCGGCTTCCTCCCGCTGAGCGGAGGAAGAAGGCGCTGCTGCGTCAGCCAAAATAGCGCAGGGGCAAGGCGTTCGTCCGCCGGAAGGCGGAGGGCCTTGCCCCTGCGCAGATTTCGAGCGTAATCGGCTTACTTCGCGGCCGCCTTGACTTCAAGGTCCGCCTTCGGAATCCGATTGAACTCCGCCAGGACTTCCTCGGCGCTCAACGCGCGCTTGTAGATCTTCACCTCGCGGATGATGCCATTGAAGAACCACTTGTCATTGGCGCACCCGATGAACAGGCTGTTCTCGGAGGGCTTGATGAGGGCGGGGAATGCCTTGCTTCCCTTGCCGCCCTCGCTCACCACGCCGTTGGCATAGCAGATGAGATCCGCGCCCTGGTCCTTCTGGCTCTTGACGTAGACCACGTGCATCCATTCGCCCGCCTTGAAAATGTTCGCCGAGTAGCGATAGGCTTCCCAGTCGGTCAGGAACATGCACGTCCGCGGCCCGTAGTCCGCCCCCTCCGCAATCATGAATTCCTGCGACATCCCTTTGGACATGAGCGTTTGCGTCTTGGTCAGGTCGTCCGGCCTGAGGCGGATTTCGATGGTGAACGCGCCGTCATTCATGCACAGGGTGGGGCTGTTCGGGATCTCGATCTTGCTGGTGGCGCCGTCGAACTTGAGGCCGAACCCCTTTGCCAGCGGCGTCCACTGCGCCCCCGTGATGGCGCCGTTGTTGCCATTCCCGCTCATATCCTTGGCGACCGTTCCGTTCCCCTCGTCAAAGGCAAGCTGAAGGACGAGCGACTTGTCATCCGCCGCCCGGACGCCCGCGCCCAGGATGAGAACAAACATCGCAGCGAATGTCCACGCCAGCATTACTCGCGCCATGGCATTGCTTCCTTCTAAAAAAGGGGTTTTACAACGGAGGCGACGGCTCACATGGTCCCGGCATGGTACTCACCCTCCCGCACGCTGTCAACAGACGGGCGGCGATTGGGTGATGCGCCGTCTCAATGAACCGTGCGGCTATTTACCGCTTCGTCGCGGAGGAACCGGAGCATACGGCCGGGAGGAGAGCGTGGCGGTGCGCTCGAAGGCTTCTGCCCGGGCTTTGTCCTCAAATATGCGGAACAAACAGCACGGTTCCGAGCGCGACTTCATGTCCATCACGGCGTAGAGGCCCGCCTTCTGCATCACCGGCTCCACCCAGCCCATGCAGTGATCGCAGTAGAGCTCAAACGGCTCGGCGTCGTTGTCCAGGACCTTGGAGAGGCTGGGGCAGCGGTTCATGCGGAATTCGAGATAGCCATCCCCGCGTTTAATCTCCGAGTCGCAATTCTCTTCTTTGATGATGCGCTTCCAGTAGTCGTAGGCCGCCTGGAGCCCGCCGGCTTTGAACTTGTCGGCCAACTCGATGCTTTGCAGCCGCCCCAGCTCGCGCCAGTACGCCACCAGATGGTCATGCCCTTTCCGCTCCAGCGCCTTGAACACCTCGTTGTAGAAGCGGACAAAATGGTCGCTGGGAATCATGACCGGACCCTCCGGATGGTCTGCACGCAGCGGCCGCCGCCGAGCACCTCCGTGCTGATCTCGAAGGGCGTCCCTTCCGACCACGCCTGGTTCATCACGACGGTCTGCCGGCAGAAAGCGGGGTCCACCTCGATGCCGCGCTCCTGCAGGTAAGCGATGGCCGGGCATTTCCTGACGATGAAGCGGATGGTCTCCCCCTCGCGCTCCAGAGCATATTCCCCCTTCTCGCGGTCCAGGAAATAGGTCAGGTGCTCGATCAATTGCTCCGGATCGCCGCGCTTGAGGTCTTCATGGATGGAGCGATAGACCTCGCGCGCCGTGTGCCGGAAAACCTCATCCAGGAACTGATCGCCGTGCGTCTTGCGGAGGTGGGCGATGGTCCCGTTGGTGGTCCGGTGGAAGTCCATGTGGACTTCGCCGCTCTCCTTGTATCGCATGGCCTGGGTCCGTTCAGATGAACTCGCGTTCGCGTTCCAGCGCCGCTTCGATGCGGCGGCGGTCCTCGTCGTTCAGGGGGTAGCTGACGTGCATGAATTCGGTGGTGAAGAGGCCGTGCCGCTTGAGCGCGTACTTCAGTCCCGATAGCCATCCGCTGACGTCGCGCCGGAACAGGTCGTAAAGGAACTCGTTGGAGCGCTTCTGCCAGCTTTCCGCCGTCGCGCGGTCGCCCTGGGCGAGCGCGTCCATGGCGCGCCGGAGCATGCCGCCGATGAAAATGCCGCTGCCCAGCAGGCAGCCGTCGTACCCGGCTTCCACCGCCGACAGGACGGAGAACTCGAACCCGGTCAGCACAACCAACTCCGGGCGTTTCGCCTTGATTGCGGCGAAGGCGGCCATGTATTCATCGGAGGCGGAGGAGTCCTTCAAGAGGCGGACCTTCGGGTGCGCGGCCAGTTCGCGCCACATTTCCAGCCCGAGGGGGGAGTCGGCGGGCTGCTTGAGCACGTAGATGCCCACCGGGAGGGGGGCTTTCTCGAGCGGCTCCAGGAAATAGCGGCGGGTGAAGTCGGCGTTGGCGAACCGCGTGAGCCAGGGCGGTGCGATGATCAGCTCGTCCGCGCCCGCCTGCTCCGCTTCGCGCATGTTCTCGATAACGCGCGCCGCCGACGTATCGGATACCTGCACCGCCAACTTCAGGCGGCCTTGGGCGGCGCGCCGCATCTTCTTGACCAATTGCGCGCGCTGCTTGTTCGGCATGAGAGGCCCTTCGCCGCAGGAACCGGCCACGAAGAGTCCCGTCACACCCAGGCGCACGTGCTGTTCCACTACGCGATCAATCGAACCAAGGTCGAGCGCGCCGTCCGCCAGGAAAGGCGTCGGGGTGGCCGACCAGACAAGCGTCTTTGATGTTGCCAAGAATGATTCCCTCCAAAATGCCCCGGACGGAGGGATTCTACTCGACGGAGTGAAAGCGGCGCAAGCCAATGAGCGTAATCGGCTTCTCATTGGAGGGCAACTGCGCTACGGGGGCGCGATGGGGCAAACGCATCTCAAGAGCGCCGCAGGCTGTGGCGTCAAGGGTCTGGATCGCGATGCATGATTGTGATCACGCTGAGCGCGATGGTTTGTGGAGTGCGGCGGCAACGACGCCGCTTTGGATGGCGTGGAGTCCGGCGCCCTCAGGGTGCAGCCCCGTGAGTCGTGCGCTCCGTCATAGCCAAAGCGCCGCCGATGGCGGCGCACT
>CAIUPP010000074.1 GCA_903901045.1 uncultured Planctomycetota bacterium | reverse complement strand
CGGGAGTTTCCGTCGCCCCCTTCGGGGGCTCGATGATTGGGTACGACTTGCCCCCACGACTCGCTTCGCTCGCCGTGGGCTAAAGTCCGACGGCCGCTTCGCGGCCTGACGAACGGAACAGAATGGTTTCAACAGAGCAAAGCTGTCTCGAGAGTTCGCCGTTCTCTGTGTCTCCGTGGTGACAACGACGGTTACACGGCGCGAAGTCTGGCGAGCGCGGCTCGCAAGTCCGGGGGCAGCGGCAGTGAGAAAGAGAGCTTCTCCCCGCTGACGGGGTGGCGGAAGGAGAGGGACCCGGCGTGCAGGAACAGCCGCGTCAATCCCGCGTCGCGCGCGAGCCGGGCGTTCGCTGCCGCATCCCCATGTTCCGGGTCGCCCGCTACGGGGTGGCCGACCGCTTCGAAGTGCAGGCGGATCTGACGCCACCGCCCGGTCCGGGGGAAGGCTTCGACCAGAGTGAGCCCCTCGAAGCGCTTGACCACGCGCCACTCCGTCACCGCCGGGCGCGCATCCGCTCCGGGCGCCACCAGCCCGCGCATGCGCCCGCCGATTCGTTTGCGTCCGAGCGCCAGCGTGATGATCCCCTGGTCGCGCTCCATCGCTCCGACCAGGAGCGCCTCGTATCGCTTCTGCACCTCGCGGCGGCGGAACTGCGCGCTGAGCAGCCGGTGCAGCTCCGCGCTGCGCGCGATCACCATGATTCCGGACGTGTCTTTGTCGAGCCGATGCACCATCCCATAGTCATGCTCCGGCCCGATGCGGTCCAATGCCTCGCCGTAGCGCGCCACCAGCCCGTTCAGGAGCGTATCGAGTTTATGCCCGATCCCCGGCTCGGAAATAATTCCCGCCGGTTTGCTCAACACCACCAGGTGCGCATCCTCATAGAGGACGTCGAACGGCACTTTGGGATTCGGGGCCACGAGGAACGCGCCTGGGGGCAGACTCAACGTCACCGACTGCCCTGCGCGCAGGAAGTCCCGCCCGTCGGCAACCTTTCCGTCCAATTGTACGAACCCCTTGCGCAGCAGCTTGTTAAGGAAGCCTGCCGGCACCTCCGTGCAGCGCGCGGCCAGGACGTCGGCCAGGGTTCTGCCGGCGTCGCTCTCGATCGTCTTGAACCGCCTGCGGGGTACAGCTTGCTCAGCCATTCCAACTCCTGCCTTTCTCGCCCGCCATTGTACCTCAGGACTTACGAAAGGCAACCTATCAAAATTCCCTTGAAAAATATGAAGATTTTGTCGACTTGATATTGCATAAGGCAAAAGCCTCTGCTATGCTACGCCCAAATTGAGGTAAAAGACGAAGCGAGCCGTGGACGTTCGAAACATTGTGCGCGGCCGTGGGTCGCGCGGGAAACGGAAGGGTTTTTTCGACGAAAGGATGTGAGACGATGGCAATGACGAAGACGCAGATCATCAGCGCGTTGGCCGAGGAGATGGAAGTCAGCAAGAAGGTGGCGGCCGCCGGGCTTGAGAAGCTCGTGTGCCTGGCGTACAAGGAAGCCAAGAATGGCTTCACGCTGCCGGGTCTCGGCAAGCTGGTGGTCGTCGACCGCAAGGCGCGCATGGGCCGCAACCCCAAGACCGGGGAAGCCATCCAGATTCCCGCCAAGCGCGTGGTGAAGTTCCGCGTCGCCAAGGCCGCCAAGGAAGCCGTGCTGTAAGCGACGATTCGTCAAGACGCTTGAAGTTCAAGCGGCGCATCCGAAAGGGTGCGCCGCTTCTCTTTTCTGAACCTCAGGCAGCAACTCCTCGAGGTGCTTGTTTCGGAATAGGGCGCGTTCGTGCGGGCGAGGGGCAAATGACGAATGACGAAGCCCGAATGACGAAGGAAAGCCCGAAACGCCAAGCACAATCCTGCGGCTGTCCCAATCCCTCATCTCCCAGGTTCACTGCCATGCCTCCAAAAGAATATTGGGTAAATGGGAGATTGGAGAATTGAGGCATTCCTTCGTCATTCGGGCTTCGTCATTCGTCATTACAGGCTCGCGCTGGCCCATGGGACTCGCGTCGGAATCGGTCCACTTGAGCCTTACCCCCGCCTCGGCTATAATCGCACCGTTCTGAATGGTTCCGACCCGGCGGAGGTCCCCGCATGCCCGTTGAAAGCGACTATGAGTTCGGCAAGGCCGCCGTCGCATCCGGCGCGCTGAGCCAGGACCGTCTCGATGAGTGCATCGAGGTGCTGGTGGCGCTCGAACGCGCGGGGAGCCCCAAGCGCCTGTGGGACGTGGTGTCGCGCCGCGGTTACATGACCGACGCGGCGATTGCGAAGCTGCGCGGGCAGTCTGCGCCTCAGTTGCGCAAGCCCGAGCCGATGGAGGAGCCGGCGGAGGATGAGGAAGAGACCGCCGACGAGTTGGCCGTGCCCAGCGCGCAGCCGCGAGGATTGCTGCTGGTCCGCATCCAGCGCAGCGGCAAGTGCCGCGCCTGGCCCCTGCCGGAGCGGGTGGTGATGATCGACTCCAGCGTGGAGTCCGATATTCCCCTGGAGGATCCGGACGCCAAGGACCAGCGGATTCGCGTGCGTTTCGACGAGAAGGGGTTCATGGCGGAGGATGCCGGACGCGGAACCGGACTGGTCATCAATGACGTGCGCATGCGCCGCGCGCGCCTGCGGGCGAACGACCTGCTGCTGATCGGCTCGACGAAACTGCTCTGCCTGGAGAATTATGGCGAGGGATCGGCTCCGGAGCCGACCAGCGCCTCCGACGTGGCCGGGCAGGCGCTGCTGTGCCTGCTGGCCGTTTCCGGAAAGCGCAAGGGGGCGAAGTTCTACCTGGGCGAGCGCCCGCTGGTCATCGGGCGCAGCAAGCTGGCGGGCATCCGCATCTTCGACGAGGCGGTGAGCGAGTTCCACTGCCAGGTGGCCGCCACCCCCGAAGGGGTGCGCATCGCCGATTTGCACAGCCGCACCGGCACGCGGGTGAACAACGAGCCGGTGAAGTCGTATCTGCTCAAGCAGGGGGATGTGGTCGAGGTGGGGGCGGACCGCTTCGAAGCCCAGTTCCTCCAGGGGGGCGAGGCGGAACGCTCGACCTTCGATGTGGCGGCGGACGCCGAAGTCGAGCCCGGGACGGAGATGAAGCTGAAGAAGCGGCTCTTCGGCGAGGAAGCGCCCGCGGACAGACCCACGGCGAAAGCGTACCGCGCCGGACAATTGCAGTTGATCGGCATCGGCGGCCCCGTCGAGGGGAAGAAGTTCCTCATTAAGAAGGCCGTCACCGTCCTGGGGCGCGACCCCGGCGTGGAGATTCGCATCGTGGATGCCTCCGTCTCGCGCCGGCACGCCAAGGTGCTGCTGGAGGCGGAGCAGACCACGCTCAGCGACGGGGGAAGCCGCAACGGAACGTTCCTGAACGGGACGCGCATCACCACCACGGCCCTGCGGCCGGGTGATACCATTCGCATTGGAGACGGCCTCCTCACCGTGGAGGAGGTCGCGCAGAAGCCGCGCAAGCCGAGCCCTTCGGCCGGCGGCAAATAGGACTCAGAGAGGAGAAAGAATGTATAAGCTCGCCGTCATCCCCGGCGATGGAACCGGGCCGGAAGTCATTCGCGAAGCGCTGAAGGTCATGAAGGCCTCCTGCGCCAGGCATGGCGTCAAGTATGAAACCACGCACTACGATTTCGGCGGAGACCGCTACCTGCGCACCGGGGAGATCCTGCCGGAGAATGAACTGGCGCAACTGCGCAAGGCCGACGCCATCCTCCTGGGCGCGGTGGGCCATCCCGACGTCAAGCCCGGCATCCTGGAGAAGGGGCTTCTTCTGCGGCTGCGTTTCGAGCTGGACCAGTACATCAACCTGCGCCCCGTTCAGCTCTATCCGGGGGTGGACTGCCCGCTGAAGAACAAGGGACCGGCGGAGATCGACTTTGTCGTCGTGCGCGAAAACACCGAAGGGCTCTACGCCGGCACCGGCGGCTTCCTGCGCAAAGGCACCCCCGACGAGGTGGCCATCCAGACCAGCATCAACACCCGCATGGGGGTCGAGCGCTGCCTGCGTTTCGCCTTTGACTACTGCCGCACCCGGAACAAGCGCAAGGAATTGACCCTCTGCGGCAAGACCAACGTGCTGACCTTCGCGTTCGACTTGTGGGAGCGCGCTTTCAACGAGATCGGGCAGAAGGAATACCCCGACGTGAAGCGCAATTACGCGCACGTGGACGCCATCTGCATGTGGATGGTGAAGAACCCGGAGCAGTTCGACGTGATCGTCACGGACAACATGTTCGGCGACATCATCACCGACCTGGGGGCGATGATCCAGGGCGGGATGGGGATCGCCGCCGGCGGGAACATCAACCCCAAGGGGGTCAGCATGTTCGAGCCGATCGGCGGGTCCGCTCCGAAGTACACCGGCAAGAACGTCATCAACCCGCTGGCCGCCATCGGCGCCGCCGCGATGCTGATGAACTCGCTGGGGGAGAAGGCCGTCGCCGGTGAAATCGAGACGGCGATCAAGTTCGTCACCGGGAACAAACTCAAGTCGCTCAGCGCCGGCAAGATGGGATACTCCACGCAGGAAGTGGGGGATCTGGTCGTGGCGGCGCTCAAATAGCGGAAACGGAAGCAATGGGCAATGGGCAACGGTCCATTGCCCATTGCCACTTGCCCTATTGACCATTGAGGATTGCCCATGCCCGTCCAGCCTTCCATAAGCGGCCCGTCGGCCGAGCAGCCCTGGCGGATTCTGCGCATCATGAACGAGTTCGTTGAGGGCTTCGACGAACTCTCCAGCGTCTCGCCCGGGGTCTCCTGCTTCGGCTCGGCGCGCGCCAAGCGCAACAGCAGCCAGTACCGCCTGGCGCGCCGGGTGGGGCAATTGATCGCGGCGCGGGGGGTGCCGGTCATCACCGGGGGCGGGCCGGGCATCATGGAAGCGGCCAGCCGCGGGGCGTTCGAGCGCGGCGGCGTTTCCATCGGGCTCAACATCAGCCTCCCCGAGGAACAGAAGCCCAATCCTTACCTCACGCGCCAGGTCACCTTCCGCTACTTCTTCGCCCGCAAGTACATGTTCCTGTACCATTCGATGGCGTTCCTCATTTTCCCCGGCGGCTTCGGCACCGCGGACGAATTGTTCGAGGCGCTGACGCTGATCCAGACCGAACGCTCCCCGCGCTTCCCCGTGGTGCTGGTGGGGAGCGCCTATTGGCGCGGCCTGGTGGATTGGATGAAGCACTCGATGCGCGCCTCCGGCTATATCGGCCCGCAGGATATGGAGCTGATGCGTATGGCGGACGAGCCGGAGGAGATCATCGAGGCGGCGCTGGCCCCCTCCGCCGTGGCGGTCAAGAGACCTACCCGCCGGAGCCGCGCGGCGAAACGGATGTAACGGGAAAAACAGAAGAATAGCGAATGGGCAATACAGCATGTTTCATAACTGCCAAAATGGCAGGGCAGGCAATTGTTAACCTATTGCATCTAAGTAAGTTACAGCATGCGGATTTCGGCCAAAATCAGTTATGAAACAGCTTCTAGGCAATTGCGAATTGCCAATGAAAAGAGAAGCAACAGTGCGTCGCTTTGATTGTGGCCGTTGTGTCGATTCATTCGCAATTCGCAATTCGCTATTCGCCAATCTCAAATCATTCTTTCTCCGGCTGCTCTGCTTTCCAGCACTCCTCCTCTGCTTTGGAATTTCCTGCCCCGCCGCAACCGTGTCCTTCTCCCCCGCCGTCGCGCACCGTATCGACTTCCAGACCTTCATCGTTTCGCCCGCCGACCGTCCGGGATGGCGTCAGGTCACCGCCTTCGTGGGCCTCTCCGCGCGCGCTGAAGAAGGGTGCGAAGGGGCGCTGCTGCTGCCGGTGGATGGCGTCCCCGAGGAGGTGCGCGCGCAGGCGATGGGGCTCGCGCAGTTCGACGCGAGCGCCGTCTGCGACCGAACGCTGGAGGGGGCCTTCCACGCGCGCGCGCTGTCGGAGCGGCATACGACCGCGCTGCTTTGGACGGGAATCTGCCTGGCCGCAGGCCCGCCCGCCTGGCCGATGCTGGCCGCGCATTGGCCGCCGCGCGGGGGGGAATTCACGGCGATGGTTCCGTTCGCCCAACTGACTCAACTGCCCCCTCATAAACTCCAGCGCGCGCGCATCATGATCGGCGAGAAGGGACTGGAGGAGCTTCCCCTCCCTCTGAGGCCTGCCGGTGCCGCGGCGATGGCCCTGTCAAGCTCGCACTGCGTGATAGCGGTCCTCTTCGAGCCGGGGCGCGTCGAGGAGCGGCAGTTCACCCTCCCGGCCTCCGCGGGCATCCGTATCAGCTTCCTTGCACCGCTGGGGCACCAGGGGAAGGCGGAGGCTTTTCGCCTCTGCATGGCGGAATCGCCGGGCCAGCCTCCGGCCCTGACCCGCATCTATGCCCAAACTCGGGCGGGAATAGCGCCGGAGATAATTCTCGGAGGGGTCGCTTCGCACGCCTCCTCGCCGCAATGGCTTGTGAGCCGCGCGTTGGCCGGGTTCGGCTACTCCGAAGAGTTTCTTCGGGAGAATGCGCGCGGGGCCGCCGCGCTCCGGCTGGATACCCTCCGCCGCCGCGACGGTGGAGGAACCACCCGCCTGATTGGCGCGTCGGCCGCATGGGCTGAACCGCCCCGGGTGCTCTTCCACAACCAGCCCTTGGGGGCGCTTGGGCCCTTGCGCGCATGGGGTGGGGTTGCGCTGGAGTGGCTTCTCTGGCCGCTATTGGCCGTTATTTACCTCGGCCTGCTCTGGCTCGGGGAGCGAGCCTGCCGCTGGATGAGCGGCATTGTCCCAGCCCGTCTGACGGTTCGGCGGTTCGCGTTTCTGGCAGCCGCTTCCCCTTTCATAACACCCTTACTGGCTTTGCGTTACGCCCTGCGGAAGGAACAGGTCGTCGCCGACGACGCCGGCGATGGCGCGCTTTCAGTCCTTCCGGAACGCGAGTATCAGGCGCTGGCGCGACTGGTGATATGGCTTTGCTTCGCAACCCTCCTGCTGGCCATCCTGCTCCTCCTGATCCACATCTCCACCTGGCTCTCCTTCAGCTAACGGCTGGCCTGTGCACGGGGCCGCGCTAATCTCCTACACCGTAGGCATTTATAGGGCTGCGTGGGGCTGTATTGGCTTAAATGTGGACTTATGGGCCTTTATGGGGCGCTATGGTACTGTACTGGCCTTGACAGACCCTGCGCTGCTGCTATAATCTGGGGGACCGTTAGGGCATGGGGAAGTTCCCCACAGCCACGGAATAGGAAAAGGAGAGTGACGTATGAAGTCTGGCATCAAGCTCGTTAGTGCGTGCGTATTGGGCGCCGCGTTGGCATCCGGCGTCTATTTCGGTGGCATGGCTCTGGCTGACGAGGCCAAGGCCCCGGTTCAGGCTGCCGCTCAGGCCGCCGCCCAGGTCGCTGCCCCGGCCGTGGCTCCCGTCGCCAAGCCGGCTGCGGTTGAAGCCCAGGACATCGTCGCCACGTTGGCCGCCGACGCGCAGTTCAGCAAGCTTTCCGGCCTCATCAAAGACGCCGGTTTGGCCGATACCCTGAAGGCCGCCCCGGCCGTCACCGTGTTCGCCCCGACCGATGCCGCTTTCGCCGCCGCCTCGAAGGAGAGCATGGAAGCTCTCGTCAAGGACCCGGCCAAGCTCAAGGCTCTTCTGCTTGATCATGTCTGCGTCACCAAGTCGCTCAAGGCTGCGGACATTGCCGCTATGAAGTCCGTCAAAGTCGCCTCCGGCAAGGACCTGATGGTTGTCGCCAAGGATGGCGCGGTCGTCACCGTCGGCGAAGCCAAGATCGTCAAGGGCGACATCGCCGCGAAGAACGGTACAGTCCAGGCGATCGACAAGCTGGTCGTTTCCTGCGCTATGCCCGCCGAAGCGGCTGCCGCGAAGTAACTGCACGCGCCGTTTCACTCAAGCCGAAAGGGAAGGGGAGCCGAAAGGCTCCCCTTTCTGTTTCCGGGGGAAAGGAATCGCCGCCGCCCTCGGCTGCGCCCGGGGGACTCCCGCGCTGGAGGCTGCGGTCACTCATCGCCTGCCCGCCGCGCTGCCACAGGTTTGCATCATTCCCCTGCGGTGCTATAATTCAATCCCGTATTGCTTTGTTGAAACCTTCCCGGTTGGTCGGTGGGGACACAATACTTTCCAAAGGAAAGTTTTGTGTCCCCACCTCGACCACGGGAAGAACGACACGCCGTCACGATGGTTTCAACAGAGCAATTCCGTATCGATTCCGTTCGCATTGGAGAGCGCGTGCCAGAACAGAAGAACAGCCCGATGACTGCGCCCCCCGGCTACGAGAGGCGGGATGAGGGAGACGGCTTCCTGGTCGTTCGGCGGGAGTTGGCCGAGCCGGTGGCTCGGGCGTTTGCCCCGATGCATCAGGTGTGGGATCGGATCAGGCAGCGGCGTTTCACCGTGCGCGGGCGCGCCGGGGTCGCCAGTTTTCCCCTGGGCAAGGAACTGCCGACGATGATGGTCCGCCGCTACGTGCATGGCGGGCTGTTCGCCTCCATCGGGCGCGATCTGCACTTCGGCGCGGAGCGTGCCTTCAACGAACTGGCGGTTGCGGAGGGGGCCTTCGCGGCGGGGGTGCGTTCCCCCCAGCCCATCGGCATCCTGGCGGCCAAGGCGGGGGGGCCCTTCTGGCGGCTGGCGTTCCTGAGCGCGGAAATTCCGGATTGCGAAGACCTCATCCATTACTGCTGCCGGCTGGGAGAGTATCCCGCGGAGACGGCGGCCATCGAGAAGCGCGGCGTGATCCGCGAGACGGCGAATCAGCTTCGCAAGATGCATGACGCGGGCATCCTGCATGGCGACCTGCACCTGAAGAACCTTCTTCTGCAGCGACGGCTGGCCTCCACCCCGCTGGTGTACGTGATTGACTTCGACATGGCGCGCGCCACCCCCGGCCCGCTGCCGTTGGAGCAGCGGCTGCGCAACCTGAACCGCTTGGCGCGCTCCGTGCGGAAGCTGAGCGTGGCGGATTCGGTGCTGACCGCCTGGGACCGCCTGCGCTTTCTGCGCGATTACCTGCGCGACGAGCCGCAGCGGCGCCTCCTGATGCGGCAATGGGCGCGGAAGCTCGCCTCCAGCGGGCGCAGCCACGAACTCTGGTGGACGATGACGGCGGCGCAGCGCACGCTGCGCGGCGACGGCCCGGCGCGTTACGCCTCCTTGCGAAAGGGTGGCAAACGATGAGCGGCAGCCCCTCCATCTCCGTCTGCATCATCACCCTCAATGAGGAACAGGACATCCGCGCCTGCCTCGAATCGGTCCGCTGGGCCGGCGAGATCGTCGTGGTCGATTCCTTCAGCGCCGACCGCACCGTCGAGATCGCGCGCGAATACACTGCGCGCGTCATCCAGCGCGCCTGGCCGGGGCACGTCGAGCAGAAGAACTTTGCCCTTCAGCAGGCCACCGGGGACTGGATCCTCAGCCTCGACGCCGACGAGCGCGTCTCGCCGGAACTGGCCGTGGAGATTCAGGAGGTCATCCGCCGCGCGGACCGTCCGCAGGTCGGCTACACCGTCCCGCGCAAGACTTTCTATCTGGGCCGCTGGATCACCCACGGCGGATGGTATCCCAGCCGGCGTCTGCGCCTGGTCCGGCGCGGCCGCGCGAAATGGTCCGGCACCAACCCGCACGATCACCTCTATGCCGACGGACCCGTGGGCGACCTGAAGGGGGACCTGCTTCACTTCACCTATCGCGACATCGCCGACCACCTCAAAACGATTGACAGCTTCACCACCATCGCCGCGCGGGAGATGTACCAGGCCGGGCGCGGGCATCCGCTGCTCCACATGATCTTCCGCCCCGGCGCGCGATTCTTGAAGATGTACCTGCTGCGCCTCGGCTTCCTGGACGGCGCGGCCGGCTTCATCCTGGCGTTCCTCTCCAGTTACTACGTCTTCCTCAAATACGCGAAGCTGTGGGAGAAGCGCAGGCAGGCGCAGCAGGAATGAAGATCGCCATCTCAGGGAGCAGCGGGGACATAAAACTTTCTGAAGGAAAGTATTGTGTCCCCACCTCCGCTGACGCGGGGAGAGCGAGGGAGTTGCCATGAAGATCGCCATCTCCATCGAGCATCTCGAACCGCGCCGTGGGGGAGGGGAGACGTACGCGCGCAACTTCGGGCGGATGCTCCTGGGGCAGGGGCACGAGGTGCATGTCTACTCCTTCAGCATCGACCCCGCCGAGAAGGGGTTCATCCACCACCCGCTCAGGCAGCCGGCGTTCAACATGTTCCGCCGCCACGCCTTCGCCATGCGCGCTCGGGAAGAACTGCTGAAGGAGTCGTTCGACATCATCCACGGCTTCGGCAAGAGCGTGTACATGGACGTGTTCCGGCCCGGCGGCGGAGTCCATAAGGCATGGATGCGGCATGAGTTGCGGGCGACCGATGGCGCGATGGGACGGCTGGGCGCGCGGCTGAGGCAGGCCACGAGCCTCGACCAGCGGCTCGTCCTGCGGCTCGAGCGGCGGCAATTCGGGCCGGGGGGGCGGCATGAAATCGTCGCCGTTTCCAAGCTCGTGCGGGATGAAATCCTCACCTGGTACGGCTGCGAGCCGGAGCGCATCCACGTCGTCCACAACGGCGCAAACCTGGAGAAGTTCACGCTGGAAAAAGTCCGCGCGCTGCGCGGGCCGGTGCGCCGGCGGCTCGGGCTGGATGAGGATGAGGTCATGCTGCTCTTCCTCGGCCACAACTACAAGCGCAAAGGGCTTCACGCGCTGATCCGCGCGCTGCCGCTGCTGAAGGGGAAGGGACGGTTCCGGCTGGTCGTCGTCGGCAAGGGGCGGCGCGCCGTCTGCGACCGTATCGCCGCCGGCCTGGGGGTCTCCGATCTCATCCAGTACGCCGGCTCCACCGACGCCCCCGAGGAGTTCTACGCCGCCGCCGATATCTTCTGCTTCCCCAGCTACTACGACCCCTGCGCCAACGTCGTCCTGGAGGCGCTGGCCTGCGGCCTGCCGGTGATCACCAGCACCACCAACGGCTCCGGCGAAATCCTCACCGCCGGGCGCGAAGGGTACGCCATCGACCCCGATGATACGGAGTGCATGGCGAGATATATCGGGGAGTTCTTCCCGCCGGAGCGACGGCGCGAGGCCTCGCGCGCCGCGCGCGCGCTGGCGGAGGCGCGGCCGATCGAGCGGAACTTCCGCGAAATTCTCGCAGTGTATCAGAAGGTGCTGGAACGGAGAACGGCACGGCGTTAGAAACCGCCGGTGAACGCGGATAAACGCAGATACGGAAAATAGAGCGATATAGAATTCCGCAGAATGGCCTCTTCTTAATTCTGTATCCGCGTTCATCGGCGTTCATCGGCGGTTCCTGCCGCTGCCGTTCGCCCTTGTTCGTCGCTTGACTTCCCATCCTACGCCCGATATTGTCAGTATTCCTCCGCGAGGGAAAAGGAGGGAAAAGGGGTCTGGCTACTTTTCCGCCGTTGGAAAAGTTGCCTGACCCCCTTTTCTCGCGAAAAGACCAGATTGGAGACAGACCAAACTAATGCCCCACGCTAAAGCAATACGAGTGGCCGTGTTACGCACGGCCGGCACCAACTGCGACGTGGAGACCGCTTACGCTTTCACGAAGGTAGGAGCGGTCGCGGAGCGCGTCCACGTCAACCGCTTTGTCGAGAAGAAGGGGCTGCTCGACGGCTACCAGATCCTCGCGCTGCCCGGCGGCTTCAGCTACGGCGACGACATCGCCTCCGGCAAGCTGCTGGCCAACGAATTGCGCTACCGGCTGGAGGATGAAATCCGCCGGTTCAAGGCGGAGGGGAAGCTCATCATCGGCATCTGCAACGGCTTCCAGGTGCTCGTCAAGGCCGGCCTGCTCCCCGGCACGAAGCACGAGGCGACGCTGACGAACAACGACTCCGGCAAGTTCGAGGACCGCTGGGTCTATCTGAAGTCCGGCGACAGCCGCTGCGTCTTCCTGAAGCCGGCTCGTGGCGCGACTCGCGCCAGCGACCTCCTCTACTATCTGCCCGTCGCGCATGGGGAGGGGAAATTCGTCGCCTCCTCCGCCGCGCTGGCGGAGATTCGGGACAAGAAGATGCTTGCGCTCGAATATGTCGGCCCGAATGGCGAAGCCGCGCCGGAGTACCCCTGGAACCCGAACGGCTCAACGCAGGCGATTGCCGGCATCTGCGACCCGACGGGGCGTATCTTCGGCCTCATGCCGCACCCGGAGCGGCACGTCGAGCCCACCCAGCACCCGCGCTGGACGCGCGACGGACTCCAAAAGGAGGGGGATGGCGTGCGCATCTTCCGCAACGCGGTGGAGTTCGCGCGGGAGAACCTGATCTGACGGGGCGGGAACGAAGGAGAAACTGAAAGGACCACATTTGCGGCGATTTCCCGTGGTCATCTATTGATAGGAAGCTTGATTTGCGAGGCCGGGGCATGCATGCCGGTTATCCGCTTCTTGATTTTACGCAATATCTGGGATATCTGGAGGGAGATATCTTGATATTAGATATCGTCAGATTGCGAGTGCTTCAAGATGGCCGATTTACTTCTTCTTTTGGTTGCCGCGCCCGGTATCGCCGTAGCCAGGAAGGGGGATATTCTCTTTTTGCGTTGTTGCAGGGCGCTTCTCCGCCTCTTTCATCGGAATGAACTCGCCGGTTCTTGAATCTCTCGCACCCCTTCGGCTCTGTCGTTCCTTCGCCATAATTGATGCTCCTTTCAAAAAAGGACTCGGACAGAAGTGTAGATCGGCCCGTTAATCTAGTCAACTTGTGCAGCGGTCATAATATAGTAATGATAGGGCACTTGACTTGCGCGTCTTCCTGGTCCGTTGCTTTAGAAGTCTCCGACTCATCTTACCACCTCAACGCTGCCATCCGCGAGAATCTTTGCGACGAAGGGGCGAGAGTGATTGTGGGTGCAGCGTAGCATCCGGGGCCACGCATGAGTTACAAGTTCCACGAGCTGCGTAGCCGTCTTGTCTTTGTGCGCGGTGATGACAAATGCGCCGATGCCGTGGCGGATGAGAGCCGCTTTCGCTGCGGGCCTCCGATGGAAATCAGAATCCTTGGAAAGAAGGAAGTAATCGGGGTGCCCTGCAAGACGGCAGAGTACTTCTTCGTCGGGCAGGCCGCGATTCATCAATTCCGTTTGCATCTTCGCGGGAATTCCAGCCGCTTGCAGGCCGGCCAGCACCTTGTGGCCGGAGAGGTTCTCGTCGAGCACGAGGGTTACGCTGCGCGGCGTTCGATCTCGCACCGCAGCGCCTCCTCGACTTCGGGTAGTTTCAAATCATAGTCCTTGGCAATCTCACGCAGGCTTTCGCCGCCACTGTAACGGTCGAAAACTGTCACAGTGGCGATTCGGGTCCCTCTGATTACGGGACGCCCGAAAGCAACCAGCGGGTCCATGACTATTGTCTTGGGGCAGGCATCATAAGTGAAGGGGAAGAAGCGGGTAGGAAGGTGGCGCTCGTCCCACTCCAACCGCTCCAAGTATGGCTTTATGATTTCGGCCAGGGCCATCTGTCCCCCAGCCGAAGCCGTGAGTTTTCGGCCCCCGCGGTCAACGATTATCTTGCTGCCGAATAACTCCAAGTCCATTTCTGCGAGCGGATGTTGCGAACGTTGTGTTTGACTAAGGAAACGAATAGCTGTCCTGATGCGTGAGAGCGGGACTCGATGTTTTCGTCGCAAAGCGCCGATGACGTGCGCCTCGATCAGATTCATGAAGCTGTATAAAGATGCTACTTCTCGTTCGGGGGGAACAATCAACGGACGCATACCGCCCACCCATGTCTTTAAAGTGGGCAGCGGCACGCGGGCGTAGCGACTGATATCCGCCAAGGTATAGAGAGGTGCATAGCGCATGTCCTGCTGGATTGTGGTTAGTTTATTCACCGGGAAATGACGCCTCCTGAAACCTATCTTTCAACCAAAAGCATACCCGACGCGGGGGCGGAGTGCAATCCCAGTTATGCCGCGCTCCCGGAATTAGATATCTGGTGACACACGCCTTATTTCGTCGGACTCACATGCCCCCCGGCCTATCCGTCCGAAACGGCGACGCGGGCAGCCCTTCCTTGTTGTAGAGGTTCGCGCCTTCGGGGTTCATTGCGAAGGCATAGCGGACCGCGACGGGCTTGGCGACCTCCGGGCAACTGACCAGCACCGTGCGTCCGTCAATCACCGCGTCCGCCCAATGCCAGACTTTGTCCTCCCCGGCGATGGCAAACCACTTGAGCTTGCCCCCCGCGACTTCTTTGGCAGGCTCCAGTCCGTTCTTCTCGCCGACGATCAGCCCGCCGCCGACGTAATCGAAGCTGACGCGAATCTTGTTTCCCTCGACGGCGAAGCTCTTGTAGAGAGGGCCGCTGACCACGAGGTCCTTCTTCCCGTAATCCCTTGAGAGCGCCCAGAGCGCCAGGCGCTTGCCCACGTCCTGCTTGTTCTTGGGGTGGATGTCCCCCGCCTCGCCGAGGTCAATGGCCACGGCCATGCCGGTGTTGGGGATGGAGAGCGCCTGGAACTGCGCCTCGCGCACGGTGGCGTAGCCATCGCCGCCGGCGGGGTTGTTCGGATCGGATTTCTGGAAGTTGGCGAGCTGGACGTAATAGAAGGGGAAATCCCCTTCGCCCCAGAGCTGCCGCCAGCCGGCGATCAGCGCCTTCATCTTCTGGAAATAGGTGACACCCTCGCCGTTGTTGGCTTCCCCCTGGTACCAGATCGCGCCGCGAATGGCATAGGGAACGACGGGGGCGATCATTCCGTTATAGAGTCGCGTCGGCTGCCCAATGCCGGCCGGCGCGCCGGCCGGCTGGGGCGGAGGGGGTGGGTTGCGGTTCACGTTGAAGGCGGCCTCCGCCTCGGGCAGCCAGGCCTTCACGCTCGCCAGGTAAGCGGCGTAGCTGCGCCGGCCCGCGTCCGACGTCAGGACCCACCCATCCACCAGCTTGTTGATTTCGGCCAGTTCGGGTACGGCGCGGAACCCTTCCGGGGGCGTCCAGGGCTCGATTCGCGTGCCGCCCCAGTTGTCGCTGATCAGGCCGACCGGGACGTCCAGTTCCTTCGCGATCTCGCGCGCGAAGAAATAACCCGCCGCGGTGAACGTCTGGACGGCGTCAGGCGAACAGGCCACCCACTGGCCGACGACGTCCTCCATCGGCAGAGTGCCATCCTGGCCGGTGATCTTGATGCAGCGGATGGCGGAGTTCGTGGCGGCGGCTTTCTCGGCCTCCAGATTCAGGCAACTGAGGACCCGCAGCTCCATGTTGGATTGGCCGCCGCAGAGCCAGACCTCGCCGACGAGCACGTTCTGGAACGTCACCGTGTTCTCGCCCGCGACGATCAACTCACGCGGAGACTTGCTCGTAGGCATGGCGTCGAGGCGGACCATCCACTTGCCGTACGCGTCGGCCGTCGCCGTCTTCTGCTGTCCGGCGAAGCTGACCGTCACTTTCTCGCCCGGCTTCGCAGAACCCCAGACGGGCACGGCCATCTCACGCTGAAGGACCATCGCATTGCCGAAAATCTTCGGCATCCGCACGGCCGCGATGCCCTCCGCCGCGCACAGGAAGAGTCCCACCGCCACCGCTAACGCAACGCACCACTTCCGCCATGTAGAGCGATTAATCATCGCAGCCTCCCGAGTTCCATGGGCCCACCGGGGCCGAACTTGATCTTCAACGGTTAGTATCCTATCCCGCGCGGCATATTTCAATTCGAGGCTGTTCTTTGGCGTCTGTCAGTCCCAGCGCGTATAATGCGTGACGGTCGGCGGGTGGAAGTCTCTGGTGTTGACGTCGAAGGGATGTCTGGACGATGCGTTCTCCTCAGAAGCGCTGGCGGTTGCTGCCTCAGGATGAGCAGGGGGCGAAACTCCTCGGGCAGAAGCTCGGGTTGAGCCGCGTCGCGGGTCAACTGTTGCTCAACCGCAAGCTCGGCGACGAGGCGCTTGCCCGCGGCCACCTGCACCCCGAATTGAACGACCTGCACGATCCCTGTCTGCACCCCCAGATGGAGACGGCGGCGCGCCGGCTGCGGCTGGCGGTCGAGCGCGGGGAGAAAGTCGTCGTCTACGGCGACTACGACGTGGATGGCATCAGCGCCACGGCCATCCTCATGCGCTGCCTGCGCCTGCTCAAGGCGGACGCGGATTTCTACATCCCCGACCGGCTGGAGGAGGGATACGGCCTGAACGCGGCGGCGATCGAGAAGATCGCGGCGTCGGGGGCGAAGCTGCTGGTGACGGTGGACTGCGGCATCAGCGCCGTGCGCGAGGTGGAGTTGGCGCGTAAGCTGGGGATGGATGTGATCATCACCGACCACCACGAGCCCGGCGACCTGGTCCCCGCCGACGCGCTGCTGATCAATCCGAAGCTCCCCGGCTGCCCGTATCCTTTCCGCGATCTCTCGGGCGCGGGGCTGGCGTTCAAGCTGGCGTGGGCGGTGGGAAAGAGTTTCTCGGCGGGGGCGCGCGTGACGCCGGAGTTCCGCGACTTCCTGCTGGATAGCGTCGCGCTGGCGGCGCTGGGGACCATCGCCGACGTGGTGCCGCTCCGGAGCGAGAACCGCACGCTGGCATATTTCGGACTGCGCGGGCTGAGCGCCTCGACGGCGGCGGGGCTCAGCGCGCTGCGCGATTGCGCCGGGGCGGACGGGCGCGCGCTCAACGGGTTCGACGTCGCTTTCAAGCTCGCGCCGCGCCTCAACGCCGCCGGGCGGATGGGCTCGGCTCGGCAGGCGGTGGAATTGCTCATGACCGATTCCGCCGAACGCGCCGGGGAGATCGTCGAGCACCTGAACCGCGAGAACGGCCGCCGCCAGCGCGCGCAGGAGAAGATCCTCGAGGAAGCCTGCGCGATGATCGAGGCGGAGGGGGGCGTGAAGGACCGCGCCTCCATCGTCCTGGCGCGCGAGGGATGGCACCCGGGCGTCGTCGGAATCGTCGCCGCGCGGATCGTCGAACTGTACTGGCGACCCGCCATCCTGTTATCGGTGGAGGGGGGCATCGGCCACGGCTCGGCGCGCTCCATTGGCCCGGTGCACCTCTTCGAGGCATTGCGCTGCTGCTCCGGGCGGCTCATCAGTTACGGCGGCCACGCCCGCGCGGCGGGGTTGCGGCTGGCCGTGGGGGAGATCGATTCCTTCCGGCGCGAGTTCGAGCAGTGCGCCGCCGCGGCCATCGGCGGGGAGGAGCTTTTCCCCGAGCTTCTGCTGGACACCGAGGTGAGCCTCTCGGAGATCAGCCGTCCGGTGATCGACCAGATCGAGCAGCTTGCGCCGTTCGGCGAAGGGAACCCGGAGCCGATGCTCTGCGCGCGCGATGTGGCGCTCTCCGCCGGGGTGCGCACGATGGGGGAGACGGGGCGGCACATCAGCTTCTGGGTCAACCAGGATGGGGCGGCCTTCCGCGCCGTCGCCTTCGGCAAAGGGGAGTGGGCCGACCGCCTCAACGCCGCGCGCACCTGCTCCATCGCCTTCGTCCCGCGCCTGAACCTCTGGAAGGGAGAGCAGAAGGTGGAGCTGGATGTGAGGGACATCCAGGTCGGGTGAGTGCAGAGTGCAGAACAACGACGCCCTCTCGGGGCGTCATCCTGAGGAGGCCGCTGGCCGACGAAGGAGCTCCGACCTCAGGTCGTGTTCGGCACGCGACGAAAACTGAAAACTGAGAACTGAGAGAAGGAGAGATAACGAAGCCGGCCTGGCGAGCGGTTCATGGGGGACTCCCTGTGACTCATCGCGCACGTTGCTCTTGTTCGTCACGCTGCATCGGGTTGACACTCCAACCCTGACTCGGGCATGTGGCGCTGCCCCCGGATGCTCTCGCTCTTTCAGTTCTCAGTTCTCGCCGTTCGACGTTCCCGTTGACACGCCTCCCCTCCCTCGGCTACGCTGCTGGCGTTGTTATGTCATTGACCGCCGAGGAGCAACGGAATGACCGATTACGCCGAGACGACTCCCGCGACGGAGCCGAAACGCCTCACCATCAAGGAGCTTCCCGAGGATGAACGCCCGCGCGAGCGGCTGCTTCACAAGGGGGCGGAGAGCCTCACGGATGCGGAGTTGCTGGCGATCATCATCCGCGACGGCACGCGCAAGGAGAGCGCGCTGGATTTGGCGCGCCGCATGTTGCACAAGTTCGGCAACCTGCGCGATCTGCGCGAGCGGAGCATCGCGGAGCTTTGCAGCATCAAGGGGATCGGTCCGGCGCGCGCCGCGCAGGTGAAGGCCGCCCTTGCCCTGGCCAGCCGCATCGGGGAGAATCAACTGCGCCGCGGGCAGCGCTTCACCAGCAGCAAGGTGGTCTTCGACTGTTTCTACCCGCGCATGCGCTACCTGAAGCAGGAGTGCTTCTTCTGCGTGCTGCTGGACGCGAAAAACCGCATCATGCGCGAGGTGGAGATCAGCCGCGGCGGCCTCAGCGCCGCGATGGTGAACCCGCGCGAGGTGCTGCAGGCCGCCGTGGCCGACTCCGCCTCTGCGATGATCGTGCTTCACAATCATCCCAGCGGCGACCCGGAGCCCAGCGCCGACGATATCAACCTGACCCGCCGCATCAAGGAAGCGTGCGACCTGACCGGCATCCGCCTGCTCGACCACATCGTCGTCGGCGAGGAAGGCTATGTCAGCCTGGCGGACAAGGGAAGGATTTGACGAAGGTTGAAGTGGCAGGTATGAAGGATGAAGGAAACGGACTGCTCTGTTGAAATCATCCCTGTTGGCGGGCCGGGCCGGTGGGGACACGGGCCGGTGGGGACACAATACTTTCCAAAGGAAAGTTTTGTGTCCCCACCTCGACCACACGAAGAGCGACACGCCATCGCGATGGTTTCAACAGAGCAGAAACGGACTCAGACACTGGAAGGATTGAAACAGCATGAATAGCTATGAGCGATATGTGGGGATGTTGCGCGGCGAGCGGGTGGATTTCGTTCCGCGAGTGCCGATCCTGATGCGGCTGGCGGCGGAGCACATCGGGTCGAACTACGGCGCCTTTGCCTCGGACTACCGCGTGCTGGTGGAGTCAAACCTGCGCTGTGCGGAGGAATTCGGGATGGACCAGGTCAGCACCATCTCCGATCCGTACCGCGAGACGCAGGGGTTCGGCGCGGAAGTGCTCTATGAGCGCGACAACGTGCCGCGCTGCCGGAAGCACCCGCTGGAGGAGGGGAAGTCCCTCTCCTCGCTCCCGCGTCCTGATCCGCTGAAATCGGAGCGGATGCTCGACCGCGTCAACGCCGTGCGCTCCTACAAGGCGCGGGCGGGGGGGCGCTGCTCGATCCTGGGCTGGGTGGAAGGCCCTGCGGCGGAAGCGGCGGATTTGCGCATGGTGGGCAATTTTCTGGTGGACCTGATGGACGACGAGCCGTATGCATGCGAGCTGATGGACCTGTGCGTGAAGGTGGGGGTCGACTTTGCGCGCGCGCAGGTGGAGGCGGGGGCCGATACCATCGGCCTCGGCGACGCCATCGCCAGCCAGGTCTCCCCCGCGCTCTATGAACGGCTGATCCAGCCGCGTGAGAAGAGGCTGATTCAGGCAATCCAGAAGATGGGGGCGCGTGTGCGACTGCACATCTGCGGGAACATCACCCGCCTGCTTCCCGGCATCGCCGATCTGCGCGTGGAGGTGCTGGACGTGGACCACATGGTGGACATGGCCGGGACGCGGCGCGCCGTGGGTTCGAAGGTGGCGCTGGCCGGGAACATTGATCCGGTGGAGGTGCTGCGCGGCACCCCCGAGGGGATTGCGGAGAGCATGCGCCGGAGCTATGAGGCCGTGGGCAACCCGTTCCTGGTGAACGCCGGCTGCGAAATCCCCGCCGGGACTCCCGCGGAGAACCTGCGGGCGCTCTGCCGGCCCCTGGCGTTCCAGGCTCATTAAGGCGCTCGTTCATGTTGAACGGAATCATGCGCCGCCTGGGGGGGGCGTTCAGCGGGCAACCGGAGGAGTTGCAGGAGAAGGCCGGCCCGGCGACGCGGGCGCTGATCAACAGGGCTTTTGCCGACCTGGGGAACGCGCCGCTGGTGGATTACCATGCGCACCTGCTCGGGTTGGGCAGCGACGGCAGCGGCGCGGAAGTGAACCCCACGATGCTCACCTGGCGGCATCCGATCAAGCGCGCTTTCGCGGGGATATTCCTCAGCGCGGTGGGGGTGGAACGGTTCGAGCAGATCGACCGGGAGTACACGCCGCGCCTTGTGCGGCTGGTCCGCGGGTTCGGGCATCCCGCGCGCATTCACCTCCTGGCCTTCGACCACTTCTACAACCCCGACGGAACGGTCAGCCCGGAGCGCTCGGAGTTCTACGTCCCGAACGAAAGCGTCCTGGCGCTGGCGGAGCGGCAGCCGGAATTGTTCGTGCCGGTCGTCTCGGTCCATCCCGCGCGGCGCGACGCGCTGGCGGAGTTGGAGAAATGCGCCGCGCGCGGAGCGCGCTTCGTGAAGTGGCTCCCCAGCGCGCAGGGGATGGACCCCGCCGATCCCCGCCACGATCCCTTCTACCGCCTCATGAGCGCGCGCCGCATGATTCTGCTTACCCATGCCGGGGAGGAGAAGGCCGTCAAGTCGCACGATGCTCAGGCGCTGGGCAACCCGCTGCGCCTGCGGCGGCCGCTGGATCTGGGGGTGCGCGTGATCGTGGCGCATTGCGCGGGGATGGGGAGCAATGAGGACATGGACCACCCCGGACGGCAGGCGGAGAATTTCGACCTGTTCCTGCGGATGATGGGGGAGGAGCGGTATCGCGGGCTGCTCTTCGGCGACATTTCCGCCGCCACCCAGATCAACCGCATTCCGGGGCCGCTGCTGGAGCTGCTGCGCCGGACGGAGCTGCACGACCGGCTGGTGAACGGCAGCGACTATCCGCTGCCGGGGATCAACTGCCTCATCTGGACGAGCAGGCTGGCCAGGCTCGGGCTGATCACCCCCGAAGAGCGGCGCGCGCTGAACGAGGTCTACAACTGCAACCTGCTCCTTTTCGATTTCCTCCTCAAGCGCGCCCTGCGCGACCCGAAGACGGGCAACCGGTTCGCAGCGAGCGTGTTCCTGGAGAACAAGGCGTTGTAGCGCGAGGGGCCCGCTTAGGCCTCATTGCTTCGTCGTCCCCCGCGTCCCGCGGGGCGACTCCTCGCAATGACGAATTCCCTGCGCGGGCGTGAACCTTGCCCCTTGGCCGCCTTCCTTGCGCCGTCTTTCGCGCCTTTCGCGTGTTTCGTAGTTGAAGTCGTTGCCGTTCTCGTCAGCGCGCTGGGCAAGGGCGCAGCATGCTGCGCCCCTACAACCGCTTGCGCGCTTGTTTGATCCACCTGCCCGCATTACACTGAGGCATCATGGCGCAGCCATTCGAGATTATGGAGCACACGGCGGACGTTGGGGTGCGCGCGTTCGGCGCGTCGCTGCCGGAGGTGTATGCCAACGCTGCGCGCGGGCTGCTCTCGTTGCTGGCCGCGCCGGGGAAGGTGCGGCCGCTGCGCGAGGAGATGGTGACGGTGGAGGGCGCGGATGCGGTGGACCTCATGGTCACCTGGCTGCATGAGATCCTATTCCGTTTTGACGCCCGGCGCATGGCGTTTGCCGAAGTGGATGTGCTGGAGCTGCAGCCCTGGCGGCTGACCGCGCGTCTGCGCGGCGAGCCGCTGGACGTGGCGCGTCACGAGCCGGGGCAGGAGATCAAGGCGGTCACCTGGCACGGCGCGCGCGTTGAAGAGCGCGGCGGGCAATGGGTCTCTGAAATCCTCTTTGACCTGTAGCGTCTTTGCAGTCGTTGCAGTCCTTTTTGTCCTTTTCAGCCAAACGCAGGAGATAATCGCGTGGGCGCAACCTGGACCGGCCCGATCGAGCGTCTGGATGAGAACCGCGTGCGCATTCCGCGCGATTACCGCGCGGGGATGCGCGTAGACGGCGTCATTTTTCTCGACGAGCGCCTCCTGGCGTCCGTCCGCAACGATCAGGCGCTGGAACAGGTCGCCAACGTCGCCTTCCTGCCGGGGATCCAGGTGGCGTCGCTGGCGATGCCGGACATCCATTGGGGGTACGGGTTCCCCATCGGCGGCGTGGCGGCGACGGACCCGGAGCAGGGGGGCGTTATCTCGCCCGGCGGGGTGGGGTACGACATCAACTGCGGCGTCCGGCTCGTGCGGACCAACCTGGAGGCGGAGGCGATCCGTTCGCGCATCCAGCAATTGGTCGGCGCGCTCTTCCGCGACATCCCCTGCGGGGTGGGGCAGGAGGGCTCCATCCGCTTCAGCGACGCGGAGGAGCGGCAGATTCTGAAGGAGGGCTCGCGCTATGTCGTCGAGCGCGGCTACGGCGTGCCGGAGGACATCGCGCATACCGAGAGCGGGGGCTGCATCGAGGAGGCCGACCCCGGCGCCGTCAGCCCGCGCGCCTACGAACGCGGACGCGGCCAGGTCGGCACGCTCGGCTCCGGCAACCATTTCATCGAGGTGCAGGTGGTGGATGAAATCCACGACGCGGCCGCCGCCGAGGCGATGGGACTGCATGCCGGGCAGGTGACGGTGATGATCCATTCCGGCAGCCGCGGGCTGGGGTACGAGGTCTGCGACAACTACATTCATGCCATGCAGAAGACCCCCGCCCAGTACGGGATTGAGCTGCCCGACCGCCAACTCGTCTGCGCGCCGGTCCATTCCCCGGAGGGGCAGCGCTACCTGAAGGCGATGCGCTGCGCCGCCAACTACGCCTGGGCCAACCGGCAGGCGCTCATGCACCTGACGCGGCAGGTCTTCCAGCATTTCTTCAAGCTCGGCCCGGAGAAGCTGGGGATGAGTCTGATCTACGACGTGGCGCACAACATCGCCAAGCTGGAGAAGCACCGCGTGGGCGGCCGCGAAAAGCTTCTCTGCGTCCACCGCAAGGGGGCCACGCGCGCCTTCCCCCCGGGTCACCCGGAACTTCCGCCGGAGTACCGCGCCATCGGCCAGCCCGTGCTCATTCCCGGCGACATGGGGCGATGCAGCTACCTGCTGGCCGGGCGGCCCGCCGCGATGGAGCTTACCTTCGGCTCCGCCTGCCACGGCGCGGGGCGCCTCATGTCGCGCACCGCCGCGGTCGCCGCCGCCCGCGGACGTTCCATTAAGCAGGAACTGCAATCGCAGGGCGTCTTTGCGCTGGCACACGACCGGCATGGACTTGACGAAGAACAGCCGGCAGCGTACAAATATGTAGGTGACGTAGTGGAAGTGGTCCACAAGGCAGGGCTTGCCGCCAAGGTATGCCGGATGAAACCTCTGGGCGTCATAAAAGGCTGACTGCCCGGTGAAGAAGCATCAGGGTTGTCATGCTGAGCGAAGCGAAACATCTTCTCCCGTGCGCGGGAATCGGGGTGCGCACGCGTAAAGACTCTTCGCTGCGCTCAGAATGACTTCTTCAAGGGGCAGCCAAAACATCATTTCGGAAAGGAAGGGCCGCATGTCTAACGTGGACTTTGAGTTGCTTCGCAAGTACACCGCCATTCCCGCGCCGGCCGAGCGCATCCTCGCTCGCCCGGAGCGCGAGACGAGCTTCGACATCAGCATCAAGATCAGCGCGGAACAGGTGATCCATGGGGATTGCTTCGTGGTGTATTACAACACCGTGCGCGGGCCGGCCAAGGGGGGCATTCGCCTGGCGCCGGATGTCACGCTGGAGGAGACGCGCGACCTGGCGGAGCGCATGGTCTGGAAGACCGCGCTGGCCCGCATTCCGTTCGGCGGCGGCAAGAGCGGCATCCGGCTGGACCCGAGGAAGCTCTCCCGGTTCGAGAAGACGGCGCTCATCAAGGAATACGTGCATCTCATGGCGCTGGAGTTGAGCAACGGCATGTACGTGCCGGCGCCCGACATGGGAACCAACGCCACGGACATGGCGGTGATCTTCGGTGAGTTGCACATCCCCGAATGCGTCACCGGCAAGCCGCCGCGAGTGGGCGGGCTCCCCGGCCGCCGCGAAGCCACCGGGCGCGGCGTCAGCCACACCGCGCTGCTCACCCTGCGCGACGTGCTCAAGAAGAAACCCTCCGACGCCCGGGTCGCCGTCCAGGGGTTCGGCAACGTCGGCAGCTATACGGCGCTCTTCCTGCATGAGGCGGGGGCCAAGGTGGTGGCCGTCAGCGACGTGAACGGCGGGCTCCAGGACCCGAACGGGCTGGACATCCCTGCGCTCTTCGCCTACGCGCAGAAGAACGGCTCGCTCGACGGCGCGCCGGGCAAGAAGATTTCGAACGACGACCTGCTCCTGCTCGAGGTGGACGTTCTGGCCCCGTGCGCCAAAGAGGACCAGATCCACGGCGAGAATGCCGGCAAGATCCGCGCCGCCGCCATCGTCGAAGGGGCCAACGGTCCCACCACCCCCGAAGGGGACAAAATCCTGAACAAGCGCAAGATTTTCGCCGTGCCGGACATTCTGACCAACGCGGGCGGCGTGATCGCCTCCTACGTGGAATGGCGTCAGGCCAAGAGCGGCGCGATCACCGCCAAGGAAGAGACCTTCCAGGTCGTGGAGGAGCGCATCGGCATTGCCTTCGACGACATGGTCAAGCTGGCGCGCGCGAAGAAGATTCCGTTCCGCACCGCTTGCCAGGTCTCGGCGGCCGAGGAATTGGTCTCCTCGCTGGTCGACCGCGACTGGATTTAGTACAATCTGAGGCGTTAGAGTGCCCGCGTCCCCCGTGGAGGATCTTGCGGGGGACGCGTTGTTTTCAGCGCCGCCGGCCCGCGCGCGCTCAGTGGAACCGCTCCTCGGATGGAGAACCAGATGCCGATCCCCCAGCCGCACCGCCGAGGCGTTCGCGGCGCAGCGCACACCCTGAGACTCTTCGCCATCGTGGCCACGCTGCTGGTGGTCGCCGTGATTGTGCTGCTCGTGATCTGGGCGCATCTGCATCCGAAGAAGAACCTCATCGTCGAACCGCCTCCCGTGGACGTGGCCGTCCTGCCCGTGACCCCGATCCCGCAGATGGTGGACACGGTCACGCTGCCCGCCGTGGTCGAAGCGTTCCAGGTCGTGAACGTCGCCGCCGAGGTGGCCAGCCACGTGGACGAGATTCTCGCCCATGAAGGGGATACCGTCTCCACCGATTTCATTATCCTGCGCCTGGACACCGAGCTTCTGAAAGCGGAGTACGACCGGGCGTCGGCCCAGGCGAAGTACGACAAGGCCGATTTCGACCGCCTGGCGGAGCTCGCGCGCGGCGGGGCGGCGACCGGACGCGACCGCGAGGCCGCCGAGGTCAAGATGGAGGTGAGCCAGGCCATCGCCGATGAAGCCAAGACGCGCCTGGAGCGCGCCATCATCCGCGCCCCGATCGGCGGCGTTCTGAACCGGCTGCCGGTTGAGGTGGGGGAGTATGTGAACCCCGGGACGATTGTGGCGCAGATCATCGAACTCGACAAGGTCAAGGTGGTCGTGGAAGCCCCCGAGAAGGATGTGCAATTTCTGACGGTGGGGGAAAAAGCGGTGGTCAGCGCCACCGTCAAGGGGGAGGAGCGCGACTTCCACGGGGTCATCACGTATATCAGCCAGTTGGCCGACCCCGGCACGCGCACCTCGCGGCTCGAAATCACCGTGACGAACCCCGACCGGCAGTTGCGCAGCGGCGAGATCGTCCGCGCGCAGTTGTCCCGGCGTATCCTGCATGACGTCATCATGGTCCCGCTGCTGGCGGTCATCCCGCTGGAAGATGGCAAGGCCGTCTTCCTGGTCGAGGGGGGCAAGGCGCAATCCCGAAGAGTCGAACTGGGGCTGTTCAAGGGAAGCGACGTCCAGATCACCAGCGGCCTGACGCCGGGCGACCAACTCATCGTCAAGGGGCAGAGGCTCATCGGCCCCGGTCAAGCCGTGCGCGTCGTCCCCGTGAGTGAGACCGCGCAATGATTATCACCGACGTCGCCGTACGCAACCGGACTTCCGTCGGCGTCCTGGCGCTGCTGATCATCATGCTCGGGGTGTACAGCTACTTCACCCTGCCGCGCGAGGCCGCCCCCGACGTCCCCATCCCCATCGTGCTGGTCACCACCACCTACGAGGGGGTCTCCCCGGAGGACGTGGAATCCTCCGTCACGATGAAGCTGGAGAAGAAGATCGCCGGGGTGAAGGGGATCAAGGAGCTGCGCTCCACCAGCGCCGAAGGGATCTCGATGATCATCATCGAGTTCCTCCCCGACGTGGTGATTGACGACGCCCTCCAGTACGTGCGCGCGCGCGTGGAACTGGCCAAGCCGGACCTCCCCCTGGACGCCGACGAGCCCTCCATTCGCGAAATCAACATCGCCGAGTTCCCGATCATGCTCGTCAACCTTTCCGGGGACATTTCCGGCGTCCGCATGAAGGCCATCGCCGACGACATGCAGGACGCCATCGAGGCGATCCCCGGCGTCCTCAGCGCCGAGATTTCCGGCGCGCTCGAACGGGAAATCCGTCTCGAAATCGACCCCGACCGCGCCGCCGCCTACAACCTCACCATCCCCGAGCTCCTGGCGCTGATCCCCAGCGAGAACGTGAACATCAGCGCCGGGGCGCTGGAGACCGAGGGAACGAAGTTCTTCGTCCGTCTCCCGGCTGAGTTCGTCCAGCCCGAGGAGGTGCAGACGCTGCTGCTCACCGTCAAGGACGGCAAGCCCATCTTCCTGTCCGACGTGGCGACGGTCAAGGATACGTTCAAGGACCCCAGCACCTTCTCGCGCATCGATGGCTGCCCGAGCATCACCCTGAGCATCCAGAAGCGCGTGGGCGCCAACGTTCTGGAGATCGCCGACCAGGTGAAGCGCATTTGCGCCGAGGCGCGCCTCACCGCGCCGAAGGGGATGAAGTTCGAGATCACCGACGACCGCTCCAAGGACATCAAGGACATGGTGATGGACCTGGAGAACAACATCATCTCCGGCCTGATCCTGGTGGTGCTGGTGCTGTTCGCCTTTATGGGGCTGCGCAACAGCCTCATCGCGTCGGTGGCCATCCCCCTGAGCATGATGATGAGCTTCTTCATCCTCTCCGCCATGGGATACACCCTGAACATGATCGTCCTGTTCAGCCTGATCCTGGTGCTGGGGATGCTCGTGGACGACGCCATCGTCATCGTCGAGAACATCTACCGGCATCGGCAGCTCGGGTACAACCGCGTGCAGGCGGCCATGCTGGGCACGCGCGAGGTCGCCTGGCCGGTGATCACCTCCACCTTCACGACCGTGGCGGCCTTTTTCCCGCTGATCTTCTGGCCGGGGATCATGGGCTCCTTCATGAAGTACCTGCCCATCACCCTGATGATCACGCTGCTCTGCTCGCTCTTCGTGGCGATGGTGATCAACCCGACCGTCACCGCCGTGGTCGGGCCGAAGCCCAAGCCCCGCGACGAGCAGCACTGGTTCCGCCGCCGTTACCGCGCGCTCCTGCGCAGCGCGATCGAGCACCGGGTTTTCACCGTCTATCTCGCCGGCCTCACGCTGGTGACGGTGATCGTCCTCTACGCCGCGTTCGGGCGCGGCCTGGAGTTCTTCCCCGAGATGGACCCGAACCGCGCCGTCGTCAATATCCGCTCCGCGCAGGGGACCAACGTGCACGAGTCCGACCGGCTCGCGCGCATCGTCGAGGAGCGCATCCAGAAGTACGACACGGACATTGAGCATGTGATCACCAACGTCGGCTCGGAAGGGGGGGGCGACGTCGGCTCTTTCCTTTCCGGCGGCGGCGGGGCCGGCCCGCACATCGCCAACGTCACGCTCGTCTTCCCCGACTACGCCGTGCGCAAACGCCCCGCGGCGGAGGTCATCGCCGCGCTGCGCAAGGACCTGGTTGACATGCCCGGCGCGGAGATCAAGGTGGACAAGGAGAAGGAAGGTCCGCCCACCGGAGCCGCCGTGACGGTCCGCTTCATCGGCAGGGATTTCCAGGTCCTCGACGAGTTGAGCGCTAGGGCCAAAGGGCTGATCGCTTCGGTCCCGGGCCTGGTGAACCTTCGCAGCGACTTCGAGGCCAGCCGCCCCGAACTGGTCTTCATCGTCGACCGCAGCCGGGCGGCGGTGCAGGGGGTGGACAGCGCCACCATCGGCAACTACTTGAAAATGGCGATCTTCGGGCGCAAGGTGGGGACGTTCCGCGAGTACAACGACGAGTACGACATCACCCTGCGCCTGCCTCTTGCCCGGCGCGTCAACATCGACGACCTCCTGCGATTGCGCGTCCCGAACTCGAAAGGGGAGGCGATCCCCCTGAGCAGCCTGGGCCGCTTCGATTATCGCGGCGGGTTCGGCACGATCAACCGCATCGGCCAGAAGCGTGTCGTCACCCTCAGCGGCGACGCCGAAGGCCGGCTCGGCCCCGAAGTGCTCAAGGATGCGCAGGCGGCGCTCAAGAAACTCGCATTGCCCCCCGGCTACGAAATCCGCTATGCCGGCGAAAACGAGGAGATGGAGAAGGCGATCTCTTTCCTCTCGAAGGCCTTTCTCATCGCCTGCATGCTCATCGTGCTGATCCTCGTGGCGGAGTTCAACTCGCTGGGGGTGCCGCTCATCATCATGAGCACGGTGATCCTCGCGACGGCCGGAGCGTTGATCGGCCTGCTGGGCTGTAGGCTGCCGTTCGACGTGATCATGTCCGGCCTCGGCGTCATCAGCTTGGCGGGCGTCGTCGTCAAGAACGCCATCGTGCTGCTGGACTACACGCGCCTCCTTCAGCGGCGCGGCATGGACGTCGTCACCGCCTCGGTGGAAGCCGGCGAAACGCGCCTGCGACCGGTGCTGCTGACCGCCACCACGGCGGTGCTCGGCCTGATCCCGATGGCGCTGGGGGTCAGCTACGACTTCCACGTCTTCGAGTGGGCCACCAAGAGCCACTCCAGCCAGTGGTGGCAGAACATGTCCATCGTGGTCATCTTCGGGCTGACCTTCGCCACCGTCCTGACGCTGGTGGTCGTGCCCTCGCTCTACGTCATCCTCTACAAATTCACCACCGAGCGGCTCGGGTTGGGGGGCATCAAGCCGGAGAAAGAAGCGATGCCGGCGCCTCCCGAGAAGGAGGGATGACGAATGCAGAGTGCAGAAGTGCAGAATGCAGAGTGCGGAGTGCAGAAGTAACAGCATAGGACTGTACTGTTGGCATTGAACTGCAAGTAATCAATCGTCAATAATCAATAATCAATCATCCGTCCCCTCCCCATTGCACCGCCCGCCCCTCCGGCCTATCATAGAAATCGGTTTGAACGGAAGGAGGGGAGGATGCGCAAGTGCACCCGCGAACAGATCCGCGAACTCGACCGGCGCGCGATGCAGCACTACGGCATCCCCGGGCTGGTCCTCATGGAGAATGCCGGGCGCGGCGCGGCGTACGTGGCGGCCGACAGGCTGGGTGGCGCTGCGGGGAAGCTCGCCGTCATCTTCTGCGGCAAGGGGAACAACGGCGGGGATGGGTTCGTTATCGCGCGGCACCTTCACAACCTCGGCGCGCATGTGCGGCTCGTCCTTGCGTTCACCCCTGAAGCCGGCGATTCGGCGGGGGACGCCGCGGTCAATCTGGCCATCGTCCGCGCCATGCGGATGCCCCTCGTGATCGGCGAGTCGGAGGCGGGCCTGGAGGACGCCGCCCTTCTCGCGCGCGACGCCGACCTGATCGTGGACGCGCTGCTGGGGACCGGTCTGGCCGGGCAGGTGCGCGACCCCTACCTGGCGCTCATCCGGCTCATCAATGCCGAGGACAAGCCGGTCCTGAGCGTGGATATCCCCAGCGGGCTCGACGCGGATACGGGGCAGGTGCTGCGCGCGGCGGTCCGCGCGGAGCGCACGGCGACCTTCGTCATGCCCAAGATCGGCTTCGACCTGGCGGAAGGTCCGGCGCACGTCGGCAAACTGTCCATCATCGACATCGGCGTGCCAAGGGAACTGGTGGAACAGACGGGGACGGCGTAGGAATGCAGAATGCAGAATGCAGAACACTGAGAACTGAGAACTGAGAACTGAGAACTGAGAACTGAAAGACTTCCTCTCTGGCTCGTCGTTAACCCGCCAAGCCGTTCTCCGTGCCCTCCGTGTCCTCCGTGGTGAGCGCCGTCGTCGTTTCCTTATCCCCGTCTTGCCGTTCTCCGCGTTCTCCCTGACTCCGCGCGAGCCCCGTTGCCGTCGTTTCCGTTGTCCCGTCTCGCCGTTTCCTTATCCCCGCCTTGCCGTTCTCCGCGTTCTCTGCGTCTCCGCGGTGAACGCTTTCGCCGTCAGCCCGACGCCGGCCTTGCGCGCTCCTGCGCCCAGAGGCGCAGCGTTTCCAACTGCTCGCGCATGGTCACCGACAGCGGGATAGAACTCTGCATCGCCTGCAGGATATCCTTCGTGCCCACCTCGCGTCCGGCGTCGTAGGCGTCGTACATGGCGGAGACGATGGCCTGTTCGATCTCCGCGCCGCTGCAGCCATCGGAATGCTCGGCGAGGTGGGACATGTCGAACTTCGCCGGGTCGCGCTTGCGCTTGGAGAGGTGAATGCGCAGAATCTCCGTGCGCTCCGCCGCGTTGGGGAGGTCCACGAAGAATATCTCGTCGAAGCGCCCCTTGCGCAGCAGTTCGGGGGGCAGGCGCTCGATACTGTTGGCCGTTGCGACGCAGAAGACGTTGGCGGTCTTGTCCTGCAGCCAGGTGAGGAAGTAGCCGAAGACGCGCGCCGTCGTGCCGGCATCGCTCATGCCGGAGCTTTCGATGCCGGAGAAGGTCTTCTCGATTTCATCCACCCAGAGGACGGCGGGGCTGACCGACTCCGCCATCTCCAGCGCCCGGCGCATGTTTTCCTCGGAGGAGCCGATGAGGCTGCCGAAAATGCGGCTCATGTCCAGCCGCAGCAGCGGGAAGCCCCACGATCCGCTCACCGCCTTGGCCGCGAGGCTCTTGCCGCACCCCTGCACGCCGAGCAGGAGCAGCCCTTTGGGGGCGGGGAGGCCGTAGTCATGCGCCGCCGGCTCGAACGCCCGCGAGCGCCGCTTCAGCCAGGCCTTCAGCAGGTTCAGTCCGCCCACCGACCCCATATCCTCGCCGGTTTCGTAATACTCCAGGAGGCCGGATTTCTGAACGATCTGGCGTTTTTCGTCGCGGACGAAGCCGACGTCATCCCCCGCCAGCTTCGAGTCGCGCACGATGGCTTTGAAGAAAACGCGTTCCGCCTCCTCCAGCGTCAGCCCCAGGGCGGCGTTGGCCATGCGGTCGTAGATCGGCTCGGTCAGGTCGATGGTCACGCGCGTATCCGTCGCCAGGTTCGTGACGATTTCCTTGAGCAGGCGCTTGAGCATCTCCACGTCCGGGAGGGGCATGTTCAGGAAATAGATCGCCTTCTCCAGGTCAGCGGGGATCTTCTTGACGGGGGAGACCAGCAGAATGGTCTTGTAGGAGCGCTTGGTGGACTCGTACAGGTCGCGCAGTTTGCGCAGAATGGAGGGGTCGTCCAGGAAGGGGTGGAGGCTCTTCATCAGGTAGATCGTGCGGCCGCTGTCCTGCTGGATGATTTCGAGCGCGGCCAGCGGCTGCCGGGATTGCTCGTCGGGGCGTTCCCCTTCGCGGGGGCCTTCGATCGTGCGCAGCCCCTCGGTGCTGCTCCATTCGACGAGGCGCTTGTGCTGGGCGCGCGCGATGTTCGCCAGCATGTTGGCGGCGCGCTCCTCCTCGTTGGTGCGAAGGTAGATGATGGGGTAGCGCGACCGGATGAGCAGGTCGAGTTCGCGGACGCAGTCCATGGTGGCCCTCCTAAGATGATCCGTCGGATCTGTCCGGTCCGTCCAATATCACGTGCTCGCCGGCTGCAACAACTGCGCCGCGCGCCGGCGCAGGCCGCTCCAGGCGTGGCGCAGCTTTCCCCGCCAGCCCATGCGCTCGCGCAGCCAGGTCAGCTCGGGCGCCAGCTCGCAGGCGCGGCGATAGCACTCTTCGGCGCGGTGGGGCTCTCCGGAGATGCGCGCGGCATCCCCCGCCAGGATCCACGCCAGCGGCAGTTCCGGCTCCTCCATGAGGAGATGCTGGCACAGGTCGCCCGCCCCCTGCGCGTTGCCCCACTCCAGGTGCGCCAGGGCGATGCGCAGTTTCAGGTTCGGCCAGGGGACTTCGACGGTCATCGCCTTCTCAAACGCCTCCACGGAATACTCGCGCGCTTTGCCGCCGAGCGCGAGGCGGGACTCGCCCGCCACGAGCCAGGCGTACGCGTATTCCGGATCGCGCTGGTTGGCGATGGAGGCGCATTCGAGCGCTTTGTCCGCGTCCTGCTGGTGGAGGTAGAGGTGACCGCGCGCGGCGCCGAGGGCGCAGTTGAGCCCGAAGCGCTCCATGGCCCGGTCCAGCGCCTCGGCCGCCTCCTGCGTTCTTCCGGCCAGCACCAGCACCTCCGCGAGGCCGACGTAGGCGTCGAAGTAGGAACGGTCATGGCGGGTGGCATGGTCGAACGCCTGCGCCGATTCCGCGTAGAAGCCGCGGGTCATCAGCCGATGGCCCGCGCGATAGAAGCGTTCGGCGCGGCCCGTCAGGCCGGCTTCCAGGGAGGCGGCGCTCAGGTCGGTGGGGGCCAGCTCCAGGAGGAAGGGGGCTGGGGCGTCTTGGGCGGCTTTGCGGAACATGCGGCCTCCCCGCAGCGAAGATGGACAAATACGGACGAGCACGGACGAAAACCCTGCGCGGGCCGCCGGCCTCTATGCGATCTCCACCATCCCCTGATCGCCCAGGACGAACCGGTGGGTGCGGGGCTTGGCGCGGGCGCGTTCCAACGTCGTATCGCAGCCGAGCAGGCTCCCCTCGATGCGGATGCCGATGTCGCGAATGGCGCAGTGCGCCAGCACGATGCTGAACTCCACCTCGCTGTTGCGGATGAGGCAATCCTCGGCGATGGCGGTGTACGGGCCGACGTAGGAGTTCTCGATCACCGTGCGCGCCCCGATGATCGCCGGGCCGCGGATGTTGCTGTTGATGATCCGCGCGCCGGGCATGAGGATGACCTTCCCGGCGATGTTCGACTCGCCGTCCACCGCCGCATCCTTCGGGTCGTTCGCCTCGATGTGATCCAGGATCAGCCGGTTCGCCTCCAGGAGGTCGTCGGGCAGCCCGGTGTCCTTCCACCAGCCGGTGATTTCGCTGAAGGTCACCTTGCGGCCGTGGTCGAGCAGGTATTGGTGGGCGTCGCTGATTTCCAGCTCTCCGCGCGCGCTGGGCTTGATGGCGTTCACCGCTTCAAAGATCGTGGAATCGTAGAAGTAGATGCCGGAAACGGCGTACCGGCTGGCGGGGACTTTGGGCTTCTCCACGATGCGCACGATGCGGTCCCCCTGGATCTCCGGCACGCCGAAGCGCTCCGGGTCCTTCACGCGCGCGAGGGTGAGATGGCAGTTCGACTTGCGCGCCAGGAACTCCTCCTGGAAGCGCCGGATGCCGCCGACCACCATGTTGTCCCCGAGGTAGAAGACGAACGGCTCCTTGCCCAGGAACTCCTCGCTGATTTTGACGCAGTGCGCCAGGCCGAGGGGGGCTTGCTGCGGAATGTAGCGGATGCGCAGCCCCCAGCGGCTGCCGTCTCCCATCGCCTTCTGGACGTCCTCGGTGTCGGCGTTGACGATGATCCCCACGTCGCGGATGCCGGCCTCGGCGACGTACTCGATGGCGTAATGGAGGATGGGCTTGTTGGCGATGGGGATCAGGTGCTTGTTGCGGGTATGCGTGATGGGGCGCAGGCGCGTCCCCTTTCCACCGGCGGTGATGAGCGCTTTCATCTCAGGTGGTCCTTTCCGCAATGTAGGTAATGATCCGGCGCAGGCCGGGCTGCTGCTCCACGGGAAGCGTGTCGAGTTCTTTCAGCGCCTCGGCGATGAGCTTGTCCGCCATCTGCTGCGCGAACTTCAGCGCGCCGCAGCGTTCGTAAAGGCCGATCACCCAGGCGACGTCCTGCTCGGTGGTTTCCTCGCGGGGCTTGCGCAGAATATCCAGGAGGCGTTCGCACTCGCCGGGGGAGGAGTGGCTTAGCGCGTGCGCGTACAGGATGCTGGGCTTCCCCTCGCGGACGTCGGAGCCTTTCACGCCGCCGCGTCCCTTGCCGGCGGTCAGGTCGATCAGGTCGTCGCGAATCTGGAATGCGGGGCCGAGGTTCTCCCCGAGCTTGCGCAGGCAGTGCAGGACGGCTTCGGAAGCGCCCGCCACCAGCGCGCCGCCGAGCATCCCGATCACCAGGTAGTGGCCGGTCTTGAGGATCGCCATGCGCAGATACTCCTCCGCGGTGAAGCGCTCGTTGCAGCGGAAGTTGATGTCGAGCGCCTGCCCCTCCACGGTCCGCTCGAACGTCTCCAAATACACTTCCAGCAGCTTGACGCGCGTCGCGGGCTCCACGGGGGACATCATCACGGCGTGCAGGCCGCGCGCCAGAAGGTAATCCCCCACGTTCACCCCGTTGCCAAGGCCGTACTTCACCCAGACGGCCGGCTTGTTCCGGCGGACGGTGTCGCCATCGGCGATATCGTCGTGCACCAGCAGCATGTTGTGCATCAACTCGACGGCGGCGGCGAAGGGGAGGGCGCGGTCGCTGTCCCCGCCGAAGGCTTCGCAGACCATCAGGCAGAGCGCGGGGCGGATGCGCTTGCCGCCGGTGGCCAGGTGGTACCAGGAGGGTTCGCTCAGGAAGTCCTTGCGGTCGGGAGGGATGAGGCTCTCCAAGACCGCGTTGATCCGCTGAGCGTGGCGGTGGATTTCGGCTTCGATGGGTGAGGGCATCAGCTTCCTTCTCCAGCGGCGGACGTACCGGTGAGGGCGCAGCACGCTGCGCCCCTGTAAAAGCGCTCTCAGCTTGATGGAATCTAGCGCCGCATGCGGTGTAAAGTCAAGCAGATCAGTCTGATCCGCCCGAGCCCACGGGCCGTTCTACTCGTGCCGTAGCGCTTCGATGGGGTCCATTTCGGCGGCGCGGTAGGCGGGGTAGATGCCGAAGGCGAGGCCGATCGTCACGGAAATCGAGAAAGAGAGCGCGGGCGACCAGAATACGACGATGGTCGTCGTGGTCATGAAGTAGCCGATAAGCCAGGCCACAATGATGCCCACAACGACGCCGATCGCTCCGCCGAATCCCGAGAGCAGGGCGGCCTCCGTGAGGAACTGGCTGATAATGTGGCGCTTCTTGGCGCCCAGGGCGCGGCGGATGCCGATCTCCCGCGTGCGCTCGGTGACGCTGGCCAGCATGATGTTCATGATTCCGATGCCGCCCACCAGCAGGCTGATGGCCGCAATGCATCCCAGCAATATCTGGTCCCGGCGCTTGGCTTTTTCCGCCGCGCGGATCAATTCCAGGGGCACAACCATCACGAAGTCCTTCTTGTTGTGGAATCGCTCCATGATCTGCTGAACGGCCGCCGCGGTCTTCTCAACCTGCTCCATCGCCGGGACGCTGACGACTATTTCATGAATCTCCACCTGCTCGCGCTGGAAACTGCCGGAGGACATGGTGACCAGCGTCTCCCCGAAACGCGCGCGCACGGTCGTGAGGGGGAGGTAGATGCCCGTGGGGCCGTCGCTCTTGTCGGCGCCGGCCTTGGGCATCTTGGGGGGAGCGACCGGCTCCATGATCCCGACGACCCGGTAATAGTTTCCGTCAATCCGCACCGCCTGGCCCATGGCGTCCTTGAAGGGGAACAGGGTGTTCGCCACGGGCTGTTCGAGGACGCAGACGTTGCGCAGATAGCGCATGTCTGTGCTGCTCAGGAACCGCCCGACGGCCACCTTGCGGTTCATCACCGTCGGCAGCCATGGAACCGTGCCCATGACCGACGTATCCAGGGTGCGCGCCCCATTTCCAACGGTTTTGGGAATCTTGCGCGTCGGGACGGCCACCTGCACATTGGGGAGGGTTTCCACCATGCGTTCCAGATCGTCGTACGTCAGTCCGAACTGCGCCACATTCGTTATGCCCGTCGTGGAGGTCTTGTCTTCCGGCGGCTTGACCGCCTTGACGATGATGTTCGTGCTTCCGAGTTGCTTCAACTGCTCCTGCGCTTCGAACTTGGCGCCCTCGCCGACGGCCAGCATGATGATCACCGCGCAGACGCCGCAGACCATGCCCAGCACGGTGAGCACCGAGCGCAGCTTGTGGAGCCAGAGGCTCTTGACCCCCGCCAGGAACGTGCGCTTGAGTTGGAAGCTGATCATGGCTGCCGCCCCGCCCTTTCCTCGGCGATCTCGCCGTCGGCCAGGCGGATGATGCGCTCGGCGTGATTGGCCACGCGTTCGTCATGGGTGACGGTGATGATCGTCTTCCCCTGCGCCTGGAGTTGGTCCAGCAGCCTGAGAATATCACTGCCGGTGTGCGAATCGAGGTTGCCGGTGGGCTCGTCGGCCAGCATAATCAGCGGGTCGTTCGCCAGCGCGCGCGCAATCGCCACGCGCTGCTGCTGCCCGCCGGAGAGTTCCGTCGGGCGGTGGTTCACGCGGTTCGACAGCCCCACCACCTCCGCCAGCGCGGTGGCGCGCTCCAGGCTGTCGCGCTCCGACCAGCCCTGGTAGTAAAGCGGCACTTCAATGTTCTCCACCACGGTCAGTTGCTGGATGAGGTTGTAGGACTGGAAGATGAAGCCGATCTTCGAACTGCGGATGAAGGAGAGTTGATCGTCGCCGAGCCTGGACACATCCTCGCCGCCGAGGTGATAGGTGCCGGAGGTGGGCCGATCCAGGCAACCCAGCAGGTTCAGCAGCGTGGATTTGCCGGAGCCGGAAGCGCCCATGATGGCGATGTACTGTCCCTCCGGGACGGACACGCTCACCCCGCGCAGCGCGTGCACGTCCTCCGCCCCCATGCGGTAGGTCTTCCAGACCTGGCTGATCTCGACGATCCCCGTCACTGCGGCTGATCCCCTTCCTTCGGCTGCGCGCCGCCCTGCGGAGCGCTCCCGTCCTTCGACGGGCGGGCGCCGTCCCCGCGCGGTTTGTTGCGGCGCTCCTGCATCTGCTTGACGCGCGCGGCGCGCTCCTCGGGGGTCATCGCCGCCAACTGGGCGCGCAAATCCGCGCGGCGCTCCTCGGGAACCCGGGCCAGCAGCGCCTCCGTCTGCGCATCCAATTTGCCTGCCGCGTCCGCCTTGGGGTCGGCGGCGGAGGCCTCCGGTTTCGCGGGGGCATCGGTCGCCAGGGCGACCGGTTTTTCGGAGCCGGCTGCCGGCGCGGCGCTCTTGGCTGAGGCGGGCTTCTCGGGCGGCTTCATGTCGGGCCGAACCTCCGCCTCCGCCGCTGCGCCCGCCAGGATCGGCACACGCAGCAGGACGCTGTCCCCCTCCTTCAATCCGCTCTTCACTTCGATGAAATTGTCGTTGCTGTCGCCGGTCTCAATGCTGTGCTGATCCCCTGCGCCGCCGTTATCCACCCAGCAGACGTGTTTGCCTTTGAGCGTGCTGACCGATTGCAGAGGGATGGTCAGCACGTTGGGGACGGTCCGCACCAGGATCTCCACCTTCGCCATCATCCCCGCCTTGATGTCCGTGGGCGGGTCCTGGAGCGAAACCACCACGTTGTACACCTTCAAGTCCGGGCTCTGCCAGGGGTTCTGCTGGTCGGCCAGGACGGCGACGTTCTTCACCACGCCCGCCATCTCGCGGTCGGGGAAGCCTTCGAGCACCACGCGCGCGGTCTGGCCGGGGACGACTTTGTTGATCGACGCCTCATGCACCTTGACGTTGATCGCCACGTTGTTCGAGTTAGGGATGGTCAGCAGCAACTGGTTCTGGCGGACCGTCGCCCCCTCCTCGATTTTGTCGGAGGAGCCGCCGCGCCCGTTCATGGAGGTGGCCGGGTACACCACCATCCCCGCCTGCGGGGCGGTGATGGTGCAATGGGCGATCTGGTCGTTCAGTTTGTCCAGGCGGTCCTTCTGGACGCGATAGGTGCTGTCCTTGGACTTCCAGTCCGCATCCGCCTGGGCCAACTGAGCGCGCGCCTGGGCCTCTTGCCGCTCCAGCTTCTTGCCCGCCTCGATGTAGTCCGAGGTCAGTTGCTCGACCTGCTTGGGGAATTCGTATTTCAGGAAGAGTTGCAGCGCGAGCAGCGCCTGCTCGTGGGTCAACTGCTGGCGTGTGTAAGCCAGCTTGTCGGCCTCGACGTCGCTGGCGGCGATGTAGCCCTTGGCGCCGAGGGCCAAGCTCCAGTCGTACGTGGTTTTGGCGCGCGTCACCTCTTCGCCGGCCAGTTGAATGTCGGAGTCCAGTTTGCGCCATTGCTGCTTGGCGTCGCCGCCGATCTCCAGCGCCCGGAGCTTCTCGCCGATGGCCGCCGGCTCGGTTTCGGCGGCGCATAGAGTGGCCAGGTCCACTTTCTTGTCCAGTTCCAGTTGGGCCAGGTCCGCGCCGAGGTATTTCTCCAGGTCCATGTGGGCGAACTTGACGACCAGTTCCGCCGCCTTGACGTTGGAGTCGTTCAGGTTCACCTGGATTGCATATTGCTCCTTGGCCTGCGTCAGCGAGGCGGCGGCGCCCTGCACCGTGATATCCTGCTGCACCGCCCGGTCCTTCAGCGCCGAGCTGTCCAGTTCCATGAGAACGCGCTGCCTGGCGACGTCCTCGTCGGTGAGCATCGTTCCTTCCGGGACGACGCTGAGGATGGTGACGCTCCCCTCGACCAGGCTCTTGATTTCCTTGGCGCCCACGGAGAAGAGCGTGCCCCCCTCCAGGACGGAGACCACCAGGTCCGCGCGGCGCACCTTGTAGCTGGTTTGATCCAGCAACACGGCGGGGGAGGACCAGAAGGGGACGGTGACGAGGGTGGCGACCCCGAGCAGCGCGGCGCTGCTGAGCGCGGTGCGCAGAGGGGTGGCGGTGAGGGCGGCCAGGAGGCCGCGCGCGCGGTTCAGGAAGCGCGGGTCGTTACGGGGTGCGGCTGTTGGCTGCGACACGGTTATCTTCCTTCAAATCGCCCTGGTCGGTAACGCCCAGGGTTTCCATATCCCGCCACAAGTCCAGGCGGGCGACGGTGTGATTGACCAGTGCGTTGACCAGCGCGTTCTGCGCCTGCAAGAGCGAGGACTGCGAATCGAGCAGGTCGCGCGTTTCCGCGCGGCCGGCCTGGAGGAGCAGCGTGGTGCTGTCGACGCGGCGCTGCGCCAGCACGACGCTGTTGCGCTGAATCTCGTAGCTCTCCTTGGCCTCCTGCAGTGTGCGCCAATCCTGGCGCACCTGCTGCTTGACCTGGTCCCCCTGCAGGTCGGCGCTGCGCTGCTGGCTGTTCAGCGTGATGAGGGCGGAGCGGAACGTGTTGCGCTCCGCCACGCGGTCGAGCGGGAGATTGACGTCCAGCCCCGCGCTGTACGCGGCGTTGTTGAAGCGGAAGTAGGTCGGGCGCGTGGCGTCGGACGGGGCGGCCATGCTGGCGACCAGGTTGATGTCCGCCCCGAGTCCGTTGGCGGCCACCTCCACCTCGCGGCGCGCGTCATCGACCTGATCGCGCGCGGTCACCAGGTCCAGCCGGCGCGCCAGGGCCTGGCGCACCGCCGCATCCTCGGCGATCTCCGGGTGCAGAATGCCGCGCTCCTGCAGGCGCGGGAGCTCTTCGGCGTCCACATCCACATTCGAGTCGGTGGGCAGCGCCAGCGTGATCTTGAACGAGTCGAGAGACTGGCGGTACTGCTGCACCGCATGGACCCAGCTATCGCGCGCGCTCAGTTCATTCTGCCGGGCCTGATCCACCTGGAACTCCGCCAGCCGCCCCGCCTGGGCCATCATCTCCGTGCGCTCGCGCGCCCCGATGAGCTGCTGGTAGTTGCTCCACTCGTTCCCCACCACGGCGCGCAGTTCGAGCACCTGGTAGTAGCTGGAGGCCACCGAGACGAGGAAGGTCTTGTGGTACCGCAGGAAGGAGCGGATCTGGTAGACCACGTTGCGTTCCGCCTGCACGAAGTTCTCTTCGGCCACCAACGCGCCGGCGCCGCGCCAGAGCGGCTGGGTGAGCGTGGCGGTGAGCGCGGAGAGGGCCACGTCGCGCGGGTCGCCGGTGATGAAGTGCAGCAGGTTGGTCCCCAGCGATATGCCCAGCGACGCGCCGGAGGCGAAGATCTGCGAGACGCCGAACTGCGAATCCGCGGCCCAGGCCTCATCCGACCCGGCCTTCTGGTACTTGCCCGACATGCTTCCCGAGAGCAGCGGCTGCCACTGGTGGCGCTCCAGCGTCAAGGAGAGCGCGTTCAGGTAGAGAGCCTCTTTGTTCGACTGGTAATCGCGGCTGTTCTCGATGGCCAGGAGCACCGCTTCGTTCAGCGACAGCAGGGCGGGAGGCTCCCCCTCCGGGCTCTGCCCCTCCGGCGGTTCCGTGCCGGGGAGCGGCTGGAATGCGCGCGGAAGCTTCGAGATCCGGTCGGTCGGAGTCCGCTCAATCGTGAAAGGCTGCGCCTCGCCGAACAGCTTCTCCTGCTTCTGCTGAATGATCTTGTACACGTCCGTGTCGGCCGATTTCTTGTAGTGCGCGCGCGTGCAGCCTGCGCCGAGCAGGAGCAGGGGGGGCAGGAGGAACAGGGCAAAGCGTGCGATGGATTTCACGGGCGGACCTCTTGCGCGGAGGCGGTGCGTGCCCCTGCGCCGCGAAGGAACAGGTCCAGGAACTGGAGCCCCTCCTCGCGCTGAAACTGCGTCTCGGCGTGCCAGGAGTATCCGTGGAACATCCCCAGGAGACTTCCGGCCAGCAACTCCGGCGGCACGTCCGTGCGCACCTTGCCCTCCCGGATCGCCTCGTCAAATATCTGAGTGATGGCGCTGATAAGCGCGCTGCGCCGGTCCTCGAAATGCGAGTGCAACGCTCCCTTGAGCCGCCCGACGCGCGCGTCATCGGAACGCATCAGCAGCCGCACCAGTCCGCGGCGGCGTTTGGCCTGGTGGATTTCTATCAGGATGCCGACCAGCCGCTCCTCAAAGGGGAGTCCCTCGGCGCACTTGCGCCGCACCACGTCGCACAGCTCCTCGGAACCCGAGGTGGCCACGCGGAGGAACAATTCTTCCTTGTCCTTGAAGTAGCGGTAGATGGTTCCCTTGCCGACTCCCGCTGCGCGGCAGACATCTTCCATCGTGACCTCGTGAAAGCGCCGGGAGTTGAACAGTTCCTCCGCGGCGCGGACGATCTGCTTCTCCTTCGCCTGACTTGCCATTTGGCCTCCGAGGATAATAGAACTGACTGGTCAGTTCTATTATTAGCATCTCGGCGACAAATTGTCAACGCCGGGACATGCGGCGGCTGGACGCAATCGCGGGAGTTTCCGGCGGTACTGCTCCCGAACGCCGTCACCGACTGCCAAAATGACAACCCGCTTCCCGGCCTTTGCCAGTACGCGCCAAGCCGCATCGCCGCGGCATGCCTTGTCCGTGAATGCTCTAGAGCGTTTTAACGTTCCATGCCTATGTCGCTGTGTAGGGGCGCAGCATGCTGCGCCCATCTGGCGACCGGCCTGCCGAGGCTAGCGCTCCTCGCCACTATCACACACCGTAGCCATGAAAGCCTAAGTGCTCTAGAAGCCGTTTTGCTCTGTTGAAATCATCCAGCGAACCCCCGCAGGGGGTGATAGACAGTCGCCCACGGCGAGCGAAGCGAGTCGTGGGGACCAAGTTGCTTTTCGGGCGTTAAGAGCCCCCGAAGGGGGCGACGGACCCTTGGGGGAGGCTCCG
>CAIUPP010000073.1 GCA_903901045.1 uncultured Planctomycetota bacterium | reverse complement strand
ACGACTTGACCCCACGACTCGCTTCGCTCGCCGTGGGCTAAAGTCCGACGGCTGCTTCGCGGCCTGACGAACGGAACAGGATAATTCCAACAGGGAATGACGGCGGCCTTCGCCGCAGGGCGCGGCAGGCGCTCCGAAATGGGGAGTTAAAACGACCGGGGCCGGGCGTTTTGCCACGCCCGGCCCCGGTTCACGGCTTCACGTCCTTCCGCATTACAGCTTAGATCTCGCCCCAGAACGAGGTGTTGTTGTTCTCGAACGTCTCCGGGACGGTCTGCTTGGGGTCAACGAAGCCCATGATCTGCCTCTGGCCCATCCCCGACTTGCCGAGAGAGTACTTGAACGGCAGATCCACGGAGGAGCCGGGCGCCAGGTACTTGATGGTGACGGACTTGCCGAGAATGCTCATGGACTGGCCGTCGTCGGACATGCCCATGAAGACCCGGAAGTTCCGCGCCATCGCCGTGCCCTGGTTCGTCACGTGCAACGTGCCATAAACCGAGGCGCCCTTCTTGCCGAAACCACAGTCCCACCATTCGGCCACGAGGTCCGGCAGGTTAGCCGTTCCCACCAGCACGCTCGCGATAGCGGTGTTGTTGAGTACGTTGGGGTCGAAGGCGTAGCCCGGGTACAGCTCAATCTTTGGCCCGAAGCCTTTGCCCTTGATCGCCGGGGCCGGCAGTCCGCCCTCCCCTTCCAGATAGACCTGCGCCTCATTGATAATCGTGGTGCCCACGAGGGCCGGGTCGCTCGTGACGGAGGCTTGAAGCTGAATCGTGGCCGTTTCCCCCTTGCGCAGCACGAGGAGTCCCCACCACAGGCCGCCTTCGCCGTAGTTGAGGAACTCCGTCTGGTTCGTCGTGACGCCTGTCAGCGTCATCCCGTACGGCATTTCGTCGACCGTGGTGACTTCGAACCCGTCGGAAGGCCCGGCGTTCGTCACGGTGATCGTGTACACCACCTGGCCGCCCGGAAGCACGGTGGCGACATTGGCGGTCTTCGTGATCGATGCGTCAACCTCCCCGATGAGCCCTGCCGTCAGAGACGCCGTGTTGTTGTCCAGGAAGGGATCGTAGGTAAGGTCAACGAAGTCCAGATCGCCGCTGCGGACCGTTGCGGAACTCGAAACCGATTGCTGCGTGAAATAGGCGTCCGGCAGGACGAGCATGTCCACGGTGACCACGCGTTCGCCGGCGTCCATTCCCGCCGCCAGCGCGCCATTGGGCGGTGCATTGGGCCGCTTCTCCGTGAACGGAGCAATGTCTCCCAGGTCGCAGACCACGAAGTCGCCTTCTGCGGCCATGTTGAGAACGGTGGCCGTGCCGTCGCCGCCGATAATGTGGGCGCCTTGGATGCGCATCCCGTCGGTCACGAAGTTCGACAGAATAACGTCGCGCGCGACGGAAGGCCCGAAGTTCCTCACCCGGATGGCATACGTCACCAGGGTGCCTGAAACCAGGTCGCCGTCATAAACATCCAGGGCGGGGCCGCTGATGTCGCCGCCATCGACCGCGCCGGCTATGTCGACTTCCAAGTCGGCTTCCGTGGTAACGTACACGCTGGCCGTCGCCAGGTTGTTCGCGTTGTTGACGTCGTAGTCCAGGGGACTTGCGTCGAAGACCGCCGCATCATTCCACAGGGTCGTTTGATCGGCGACGGCGGGGTCCACTTGCACCGTGAGATACAGATCCAGCGGTTCGTTGTTGGCCACTACATAGCCGACGTTCCAGGTGAAGGGGCGGGCGGGATTGCCCGCTTCGCCCATCAGGTACGACCCCTGGTCCGCTGAGACGTAGAGGGGGGTCACCCCGGCGGGCAGGAAATCTTCGACCACGACGTTGGAGGCGCTGTCCACTTCGCCCAAATTAGCCACAGACAGATGAATCACCGCCGTTTCCCCCGCGATAACGGAGGAGAGCGGCCCCTCGGAGAAGTCCTGCCAGTCCTTGCTGATGGACAGGTCGACAAAGCTCTGTTGCGCCAACGCCACGCCGCTCACGAGCAGGAACGCTCCCACCACCGTCGCAATAAATTCACGCCTCATCGTTTTCTCCATACAGGTGACCTTTCTGAACAAGATACCGACTCCACTTTCAGCGAACCGCGCGGGGGTTGAATTGACTGCGACGCACTCCCCTGCGACCTGCTGCTTACGGCGCCACGGGAGATACATTGAGCGAATTTCAGGCTTTCGCCCGGCGCGCGCCACATCCGCCGCCCGCGAGGCGAATCGCGCGCCCGGCCGTCCTCCCACATGACGGCCCGCTATTCAGACATAACTTGTAGTGTCTGCACGCTGTTATGTCAAGTTATTTTTTTTCTGGCGATTGGACGCAGAAGATGCGCATTGCGCGGTGTCAACGCTCTTCCACGGCCCTGCGTCACGCGAGACGCGCCGGATGCGCTATTCTCCCCCCTTGACGACCCTGCGCAGCGTGACGTCCCTGATCCCCACCGGCCCCTTCGCGCGGGAGAGGACCAGCAGCACGCGCTCAGGCTTTCCCCTGCGACCCTGCTCAGTGCCAGCGGCGACGGCGCTGGTGATTTCCACCTCGAAATGCTGCCAGCCGCTCGCGCCGGTGGAGGGGATTGAGTAGTCCGGCTTGCGGTCGAACTCTCCTCGTCCGTGGTCGGAATGGATCTGCCAGAGGTGGTTTCCTTCGGCGTACAGCTCCGCGCAGAGCAGATAGCGCGCTCCGGCGGGCAGCGCCAGCCCCACCGGCAGCGCGACACTCGGCAGGTCATCCAGCGCGTTCCCCTCGATGCAGGTCGACGTGCGCGAAGTCACCGCGATCTCCTGAAGCGCCGACTTCGTGAGGTCCATCGGGCCGAAGAGGGGTTCGCTCTTCAGGCGAACTCCGGCGGGCGGATGCGGCTGCGCGACCACCTCAAACTCGACGGGCGCCGTCATCACGGTTGCCCAGAGCCCCGCGTCGCCGAAGCCGTGGAAGCTCTCCTCGGTGAGAACCAGAAACGCGTTGTACCGGCCCGCCGGCAGCAGCGCCGCGCCGACCGGCTTGCGGTTGTCGGTAGCGCGGTTGTGCTGCTCCGATTCGGCGAAGAGGCGCACGGGGGAGAGTTCCGCCTTCGGGTGCGCGTAGAACGCGCGATCGCCCCCGTCGCGGAAGAACCTCTGCGGGTACGTGTCCCCCGGCTGGTAGCTGCGTTGCGAATCGTAATTCCACACGACGTGCAGGGAGCTGTCCAGGTAGAACGGCTTGTCCACGCGCCCGGCGGGGTCGGTGACGAAGAAATCGAACAGCACGTACGCCTCCACCAACTCCTTGTGCGGGAAGGACTCGTAGTCCTTGTCGGAATAATTGGTCTCGCGCCCGGGCAGCCGCCAGCGGCCGGTGTAGCCGATCCGCTCGAATCCCGGGCGGTCGGCCCAGAGGCCGCGCAATTTCATCTGGTAGGCGAAGTTCGGCTTCAGGCCCGAGCCGACGATGCGTCCGATGAACGTCTCGCCGCGCCGGAGGTAATCGACGCGCACGTCGGGGCGGTTGGCGTCGGGGGCGGTGTAGCTGAAATCCTGCAGCAGCTCGCGCGAGTAGCCGCGCCCGGCGATGTCCATGAAGCGTTCGTTCTCCGGGAAGCGCCTGTCGTCCTCAGTGGCGACGCCGCCGAACGGCGCGGTGGCCAGGTTCGCCGCGTCGCGATACTGCTCCGGGTGCTTTTTCATGCTCCAGGCGAGGCCGGAAGAGGCGTAGCTTTCCAGCGCCTGAATCGCCGGCCCCTGCCCGCGCAGCGGAAGCGGCACCTGCGGCTTGGGCTTCCTGAAATGCCCGAACGGGTCCGCGACGAGCAGGTAGGAGAGGACGCAGGCGAGCAGGCAGACCATCAGCGCGGCGGCGAGCGTCAGTTTGTCCGGCATGGCGGCGGCTCCTGTCCAACAGGGTTGCGAGGCAGCCACACTTTACCATTTCTGCGGGAGAAAGCCATGAGAAGGGGGAGAGTGCAGCTTGCCCGCCGAAGCCTTGGCGAAGGTGGGAGTGCAGAGTGCAGAGTGCAGAGTGAACAACGACTGTGTCTATGGCCCGACGGCGTCTTGGACTTACGTGGCCTCTCCCGGCATGTCCCTTAAGCGTTTTGCCTCAGACTCTTCAGTCGGGAGATCCTCATACCTGATATCGAGGGGGTTAAGTACGCCCGGCCCCATGTTGAACCGTGTCCTATCTACAACCCACGCGGCAGAAATGGGCAGCACCAGAAGTACACTGACGCCACTTCGCTTGCGCAAGTCATCCTGCATTTTGTCGGAGGCGATGATGTCAGAGGCGACGCTTTCACTGAGAAACAATGAGTGCCAAGGCGCAAAATCTTCGAGGCTTTCACGCTTCGATCGGGCGTCGTGCCGAAGTTTTTCCCACGTACGATCACAGATGTATCGAAGCACCATGCTGCGTTGTACATTGAGAACCCAAAGCCGTCGTACCTCCCATTGGGCCCAGTGCTCGTAGAGCGGGGAACACCAAATGAAATTGTCAGTGCCAATCGTCTGAAATAGCTTGGCATATAAGGGTTTGAGTTCCCCGGCCAGTTCATTGCCCCATGCGTCACACAGCCTTTCAGGATCGCGGCGTTCGCAAGTCAAATCCCAGTTGGGAAGCTGCCAAGTCCACAGACGTAGGGGCGGATTTGTCATCGTCGTGTTCGCATCGGCTTGGTGTTCAGGAATGCGGCGGATACACGACTTATCGCGCATGGCGGCACCTCCAACTATCATATAACGGCTGGCATAGTCTCACGCCCGCCCGTTTCTGTCAAGACTCCGACATGCTTGGAAATAACGTATGAAGAAGGCCGAAGTGGCGCGGGTTATCCGACCCGCGAATGTCGCGCGTTCCCTCCGCTTTCGCTTTTCTCGCGCCTGTGGCGCGAGACGCGGACTGGATAGTCCGCGCCACTTCCGGCGCGCACACGCCCGTTTCCATGCGCCCGACGCCCGCTGACGCGAAGCATTATAATCTGAAGGGATGCGCGATATAAAGTCGGAAGGGGCTGTGGTGAGAGTGGTAAGAAAAAAAAGGCAGGTTTGAGGGCTACTT
>CAIUPP010000072.1 GCA_903901045.1 uncultured Planctomycetota bacterium | reverse complement strand
TCGCCGTCGATTCCCGTCCCCATTCAATCGTGCCGTTTCTTCACTCCTTGACGCCCCCCATCCCCAGCGCCTCGCCGATTCCCTGTCGTATGCGGTCGGCGAGTTCTGTGGCCCCTTCGTGGAGGGCCATCTCGGCGGCGCGCTGGCGTTCGGGGCTCGCGCTGTGGCTCTTGAGGAGCCAGTCGAAATTCGCGCTGGTCAGCAACCGCCCCGCCCCCAGGTTGATCACCAGCGCGCCCCCGCGCGACTGGTAGAAGTACATCGTCATCTTGTCCATCGCGCGCTCCGCCACCTGCTTGGCGGAGAGGCGCGCGAGCAGCAGGATATCCGTCTCCGCGCCGGCCCAGGCGCGCTGCGTCTCCACCGACTGCGCGGCCAGCTCATCGTACCCCCCCGCCGGCGGCGCGCCCAGCCGGGTCACGTTGATCCCTCCCTTGCGCAGGGCGGCGGCGATGAGCGCCTCCGCGTCGGCGGGGGTCACGGTCGCCCCCTCGGCGTCGGTGAAGAGCGCCATCTTGACGCGCAGCCGCTCCAGGGAGGTGGCCGCCTCCTTTACTAGCGCGGCGATCGGCAGCGGCTCGGGGGGTTGCTCGCGCAGCAGCGCGGGGGCGATGGCGCTCAACTGCGCGCGCAGGTTCAGCACGGTGTACACCGCGCCGGCAGCGCGCTGGAAGTACGCCGCCGCCTGGACGCGCTGCCCTTCATTTCCGAAGCCCTGCCCCAGGTCCCGGTCCACCGCCGACTGGCGGCGGGTCTGTTCCATCCGGTCGAGCAGGCGGCGGCCCGCCGTCGCGCGCTCGAGCACCGCCAGCACCCAGTACGTGCCGCTCTGCCGGTCGAACCAGCGATCCACGATGCGCACCCCTTCCAGCTCGACATCGGCCTGGGAGCGGATGCGGTCGGTCGTCTCGTTGCTGTCCTGCAGGGTGGCGGTGGTTCCGGAGGCGGATTCGGTGACGAGGCGGGCGGCGTTCACGAACTCCGACTGGACGCGCACTTTGATGCTCTTGGCCAGTTCGGCGCGGGCGCGGTCCTCGGCCATCGCCAGGGTCTTGTACTCGTTCCGCCCGCCCCCCTGCTCGGCGCTGCCGATGCCGGTCAAGTACAGGTCCGGCGGGTAGGAGGCGGGCACGCCGCCGGCCCACTCCGGCCGCGGGCGCGTCGGGAACTCCTCCGGCGCGGCGCTGCTCAGGCCGGTGATCTCCTGCGTCCCGGCATTGCCGGGATGGAGGTCGTTCAGTTGCTGGAGCGCCTGCTCGCTCTGCTTCTGGAGCGGCATTTCCCTCTTCGGCGGCTGCTTCGCGAATATGGAACAGCCGCTGGACAATATCATCACCAGCGTCATCAGCAGCAGGGCACGCAAGAGGGGAAACGAACCTTGCGAAGGACTAAACGATCCTTCGCAAGGTCTCGCGCTCGGCTCGGGCGGCATCGGCAACCTCGCTCCCATCGCTGACCCTTACTTGGGCGGCTGCTGGCGATACCGGTCGATGATCTGGTCGAGTTCCTTGTGCGCCGCCGTCGCGTCCTTGTTCAGGCGATCCTTCTCCGCGTTGGCGATTTCGCTGCGCAGGCGCTGCGCGACGGAGTCGCTGCTGACGGCCACCAGCACGTACATGTCCCCCGTCGCCGGGTTGGTCCAGGAATCGCGCTTCTCGGAACCGTAGAGCGTCTCGTCGGTGACGTTCTTAGCGACGTTCTCCGTCACCACGTCCAACTGCCCTTGATTGAGGTTCTGGGAGAAGCAGGACTTCTGGTAATCCTTGAAGACGGAGCTGATTATCGTGCGCAACTGGGCCGCCAGATCCGCGCGGGCGCGCTGGATGGCGGTGGTGGTGCGCAGCGCGACGCCCGGGTAAATCTTGCCTTCGGCGATTCCCACGCCGAAGAAGGTCTTGCCGACTTCGGCCGGGAAGGCCGAGACGCCCTTGGAAACCCACAGTGGCTCCTGTGCGGTCCCCGTCACCGGCGACTGGTTCATTTTGGGTTGGCTGGAGCAGCCGACAAAAATGGCCCCCGCCAAGAGCGCCAACGCGAGCACGCTTGCTTTCTGCATGATACGCCTCCTCATAACCCCGTCCGCAGGCGGACGAAAACCACAGACAATTCTCGCACGAGGATCAGCCGAATCTCGAACAGGGATAGTTTGGCCGCTCGGAGGACGGAAGTCAATGCCAAATCCATCACAGGGCTTCGTCATGCGCTCTGCCGTCCCGGAGGGACGGCAAGATAATAGCCCGGCACTTCAGTGCCGGGAACCGGCAGGCGCCCCCACCCCCTTCCCCTCCCCCACATGGTTGTGGGG
>CAIUPP010000071.1 GCA_903901045.1 uncultured Planctomycetota bacterium | reverse complement strand
TTGAGCGCCAGGTACGCCTCCGCCCGGTCGCGCAACCGCCCCGCAAACTCCGCCGCGCGGCCCGCCGCGCCGGGCCCCAGCGCGCCCGCCAGCCAGCGCGCCGCGCCGCCCGGGCTGAGCGACGCCAACCGGTCGGCCCCCGCCAGTATCTTGTAGTGCGAGTAACCGGCGAAAAGCTCGTCCGCACCCTCCCCCGTCAGCACCACCGTCACGTACGGCTTGGTGAGTTGCGCCATGAAATAGGTGGGGATCGCCGCCGAGTCCGCCACCGGCTCATCCAGCGCGCGGATGATCGCCGGCAATTCCGACGCGCTGTGGTGTCCCACCACCAGTTCCCGGTGCTGCGTTTTGAACGCCTCCGCCACGATGCGCGACCAGCGCCGCTCGTCGAACCCCTGCTCCTCGAACCCCACGGAGAAGGTGTTGACCGGCGTCGTCGCCGTGCGCGCCATCAACGCAACCACCAGGCTGCTATCCAACCCGCCGGAGAGATACGCCCCCAGCGGCACCTCGCTCATCAGCCGCCGCCGCACGGCATCCTCCAGCAACGCCGCAAGCGATTCCACCCCTTCGGACATCCTGCCGCCGGCAATCACATCCCCGGCGGCGGGCAGTTCCCAATAACGGCGCAGATGCGCTTTCCCGTCGCGGAAGGTCAGCGAGTGCCCCGGCAGCAGCTTCAACACGCTCCGGACGATGGTGCGCGGCGCGGGGACGTACATGAACGTCAGGTACTGATCCAGCCCTTCCGGGTCGAGTTCGCGCGGCACCGCGCCGTTCGCCAGAACAGCCTTGAGCTCCGAGGCGAACAGCAGTTGCTCCCCCTTCTGCGCATAGAAGAGCGGCTTGATTCCCAGCCGGTCGCGCGCCATGAAGAACGTGCGGTCGCGCGAATCCCAAATCGCGAAGGCGAACATTCCCAGCAGGCGCTCCGGGCAGCGCTCCCCCACCTCCTCGTAGAGATGGAGAATCACTTCCGTATCGCAGTGAGTGGCGAAGCGATGCCCCAGGGCGGTCAGTTCATTCCGCAACTCGACGTGGTTGTATATCTCGCCGTTGAAGATGATGCGGTAGCGGCCATCCTCGTTCGCAATCGGCTGGCGGCCCCCCTTCACGTCGATGATGCTCAGGCGCTCATGGAGGAGCGTCACGAATTCGTCGGCGTACTCCCCCTGCTCATCCGGCCCGCGGTGGCGCAGCAGGGAGCGCATGCGCGCCGCCGCCTCGGCGTCGGGACGTCCCACCCATCCGCTGATTCCGCACATCGCAGCGCCTTTCAGGCAATTTTCACCACGGAGTCACAGAGACACGGAGAACAGCCGGCCAGAGCACGGCATTCCTTCAGTCTTCAGTTCGCTCTGCAGAGAACAGACCCGGGCAACGAGCCATGCAGCAGCGACCAATAATCGGTCATTGCGAAGGAGGCGCGCCACAGGGGGTCGGGAGGTCCGTCCGGCAACCGCGCCGACTGCGGCAATCTTCCGGTTCCCGAATCCCTCAGCGCGGCGGCACAACCTGGCCTTCGTGCGGGTTGATCAACAGGAAGATCGCCACGTTCGCGCCGACGACCTCCTGTGCGCCAAGATGCTCCTTCGCGGCGCTCACTCGCGATGACTACCAATTCCGTGTCGCGGCCCTGCCGTGTCGGCTGCAAAAGAGCGTTCGCCTCTCTTATATACAGCATTTTCAGTTCCCGGTTCTCGCCGTGCTTTGCGACAAGAACCCCGCCCATAGAGCAGGCTACCTTGTATTCTGATACGGCTTGATCATGAAGTCCCGGTACGCTTCCGGGTCGCCGGAATGCCCGGCCTCGGCTGCCTTGACAATGTTGTATGCCTCGCGCGCCGTGGCGTAATGCAGCCGCCAGGATGCGCCGTCATTGTACCGGCTGGTTAGGTGCGCGTGCAGCAAGGAGGCAAAGCGGCCGAAATAGCTCTCCGTGTTCTCCGCGCGCGCGCCGTGCGAGTGGACCTTCACAAACACCCAATCCTCCCGCCCCTTGACGCACACCCCGGCGTTCACCCAGCGGTCCACACGCGAGGGCGTCGGGGGAAGATGCGCATCCACCGCGCAGGTCAGCCAGAGCCGGTCCATCAGCCACGGGAGCCAGTTCCCGAACCGCGCGAAGGAGCGCGGCACGCCGCTGACCCGCCCCGGTCCCTGAAAGATCATCAAATCGCCGGAAGCCGCGCGCCCCGCCTCCACCGGCACGCCGTCGTCGTACGATTTCGCCCTCGCCGGATCATCCGTCGCGTAGTAGATGCTCCGCTTCCGCCTCGGCTGCATCCGCCCCCACGCCGGAAAAGTGAAATCGGCATAGCAGCCCGCCTCGCGGAGGATCGTCAATTCATTGTTCACCCCGCAATGCGCATCCCCGCGGGAGTTGTCCAGCGACCACTTCCCATGCACGAGGCCAAACGTCCGGCACCCGTCGACGGTGATCAGCGCCCCCTGCTCGCCCCATCCCCGCTTGCGCTCCTCAAGCCGCTTGCGCAACCCCTCCGCCGTATCGAAGGAGTGGTGCAGGTGGAGTTCAATCTCTCCGAACCCCTGCCGGCAGAGGCGGCCCAGGGTTTCCAGCGCCGCCGGATCATCCTCGTCGTAGAACCAGGTGTGGCGGGGAGGCCGCCCCGAGGCGTCGCCATAGCGCCCCAGCGACTGCGGGTACTGGCGGAGCCACGCCTCCAACGCTTCCGGGGAGCGCGGCTCGAAATGGTCCGAGAAGAGGAAGATCAGGTGGCGCACGCCCCCTCCTTCCCGCTCCGCGCGGCGCGAAGCAGCGCCTGTTCATATTGCGCCGCAATCGAGTCCCAGGAAAGGCGCTCCGCCTTGGCGCGCGCCGCGCGGCTCATCGCGCACCAGCGTTCCCCATCGGACAGCGCGCGCGCGACGGCATCCGCAATCGCAGCCGGATCGGACGGCGGCGTCAGCAGGCCGTCCTCGCCGTTGGAAATCACCTCGCGGATTCCCGGCGCGTCCGTCCCCACGCAGGGCGTTCCCATCGCCATCGCCTCAAGAACCACGTTCGGATGCCCCTCCACCAGCGAAGGCAGCAGCAGAAGCGCGGCGCGCCCATAGGCCTCGCGAAGCGCTTCGCGCTCGAGCCAACCGGCGAACTCGACGCGCGACCGCCCCGGCGTCATTTCCGCCGCGAGCTTCTCCAGTTCCGCGCGGTGCGGCCCGTCTCCCGCGACGGTCAGGCGGATCGCGCGCCCCAGCTTCGCTTCGGCCATCGGAAGCGCCCGGATGAGGTGTTGCACCCCTTTGAATTCCTTGAGCCGCCCGACGTAGAGCAGTTCCAGCGGCTCGCCCGGCAAGCGCTGCCGCGCCGCGCCGGAGAACCAATCCGTATCCACGCCGTTCGGGATCACCTCGATTGCGACCTCCGGCGCCACCTTCAGCGCCGCCTGCTTCAGCGGCTCGCTCACCGAAACAATTCCCGCCGCCTTGCGATAGATCCGCTGCAGGAAGGGGCCGGTGAACAGGTGCAGCCGCTGGTGCTTCGCCATCTCCGGGCGCGGAACGTCCGAGCCGCGCAGCGCCACCACATACGGAATCCCCCTGCGATTGCGCAAGTGCAGCGCCGCCGGCCCCCCGGGGATGCCGAAAAACGCGCAGGTCACCTCCGGCTTGAGCTCCTCCGCCAAGCGTCGCGCCGCGCCGAGACTGCGCCACATGAAGGAGAGCAATTCGATGGGAGTGCATTCATCCTGCCGCTTGCGCCGGACGCGGATGCGCCGAATCCGTACGCCGCCGTCCTCTTCGGACTCGGCCAGCCCGTCGAAGAGGGAACTCAGGATGGATACGTCGTGGCCGCGCGCGACGAGGCGGCGGGCGATCTGAATCGCCGCGCGCCCTCCTCCTCCGCCCAGCGGCGGCAGTTCATAGCAGATGAACAGGATTCTCATAACAATGAGTCCACAGATGAACACTGATGCACACGGATACAGCAGTCATGTGGCGGTCATTGCGAGGACCCCGCCAGAGGCGGGGGACGAAGCAATCTTTTTGCGCGCGAACGCCTTGACTGATTCAGAACCTTGCGCCGTGAAAAGATTGCTTCCCCTTCGCGCAGTTTGCACTGAGCGAAGCGAATGCGCTCAGGGTCGCACTGACAAACCCGCCATTTTCAGCGCGGAGGGTTCCCCTCACCGCCGCGGTGCGTCTCGCGCACGACATAGGTCGGCTTGTTCTGCAATTCGTAATAGGTGCGGATCGTCAGTTCGCCGATGAGGCCGATGCAGACAAACTGCACCGCCACCAGCACCAGCACCGCCGAGAGCATGAACAGCGGGTTGCCGGTGATCGGGTAGCCCATGTAAATCTTCATGGGAATCGTCGCGAAGAGGCAAAGCACCCCCAGGATGAAGGCGTAGATGCCGATCTTCCCGAAGACCTGAATCGGCCGCGTGGAGTAGCTGATGAGGAATTTGACGTTGATCAGGTCGAGGATGACCCGGAACACCCGCGAGATGCCGTACTTGCTCTTCCCCGCGACGCGCGCCCGGTGGTTGACGGCGACCTCCGCAACGTCCGTCCCCATCCAACTCGCCAGCGACGGGATGAAGCGATGCATCTCCCCGTACAGCCGGATATTCTCGATCACCTCCCGCTTGTACGCCTTCAGCGAGCAGCCGTAATCGTGCAGCCGGACGCTGGTGATTTTGCTGATCAGGCGGTTGGCGACGGCGGAGGGGAGGCGGCGCGTGAGCCAGGGGTCCTTGCGGTCCTTGCGCCAGCCGCTGACGACGTCAAATCCCTCCTCGATCTTCTTGAGGAGCAGCGGTATATCCCTGGGGTCATTCTGCAGGTCGCCATCCATCGGGCAGATCACGTCGCCGGTGGCCTCGGCGAACCCGGCGCTCAGCGCGGCCGTCTGGCCGAAATTGCGCCGCAGCCGGATGACCAGGATGCGCTCATCCAGCCCGGAGGCGGCGACCAGCCGCGCGTAGCTGCCGTCGGTCGAACCGTCATCCACAAAGATGATCTGCCGCACGCGCGGCTCCGTGTCGGCGAAATCGCGCAGTTCGCGCACCAGCGGCTCGACGTTCGGCGCCTCGTTATGGATCGGGATCACGATGCTGACGTTCATGGCCTTTGCCGGGTCTCCCACAGAGTGCCTGCGCCTGCCGGACATTACGCCATGATTCTAACCGCTCGCCCCGCGTTTATCCATCCCCTGTGGCAGTTCAATGCCACGAAGATGAGGTCTTCCACAAATTACGCCGATGGATGCCGATCCGGTAGGGTAAAGGAAGGGTCGTTGCCGTAACCGGCATTAAACGCCGAAACAGGATATCTCTCTTATCCCGCAGGAAATAGGTCGTGTGGCACCGGATATCCACTACTCCCGGATATCTCCTCCTATCTGAGCTTACCCCTGTTCTCTTTCCACCAAGCTTCCCATTTGGCGGCTATTGCGTCAGTCACGACCTGCGACGTATCGAAGCCTTCAGAACCGAACCTATTACCGCTGATCCCCTCTAACGCATCCCTAGCCACATCGCGTGTGGTTCCTCTCTCACTGCGAAGCGCCTCAACAAGGATATCTACTGCGGCAGGGTCCTTCTCCTTCTTTGCGACTTTGACTGCACACCACAACCGCGCCGCGCAGTCTTCAGTCATCATTGCTTGTTTCATGCAAGCGTAGTTGGCGTCAATGTCGTTCTTGCTGCCCTTCCAGTCATTAAGCAGCCTGTATGTTTCGAACGTCAAATTGTCTTTTTGCTTGGCCTGTAGAAGCATCTCCCTCACCAAAGGGAGGCAACCCGCCAGATGCCCTGTTTCCACCTCGAACAGCGCGGCCTTCTTCTCCTCCACCGTGCCCGTTGCGAGTTTCTTCATGATTTCCTTCTCGTTCGCCCGCGCGTGGGCAGCAATTTCTTCGTAGAGTCTCTGCATTTCGACCTGCGCCGCGCGATTTTCCATATTTGAGACCAATGTGTACTTCCACGGTGCGATAACCTCTTCAGATAACGTCTTCAAGGTCATCTGCGCCTGTAGCCGCGTTTCAGCGTCCTTGTCATTTTCGGCCATGTCGGCCAGCTTGTCACTGTACTCTCTTAATCGATAGCGCTTGATATCGTCAATCGCGCTCCAGTGGTCCCGAATATCTTCCGATCCAAGCCGCGTGGGAAGTGTCTTCCGCGCCTCGTCCAACTCCTTCTTCTTGTCCCCCGAAAGGTCCATGTCGTCAAAGCGAACCAGCGCCAGCGCCGCCTGACGCCGAACTTCCTTGTCCGCGCTTTCCCCCGCAAGCTGTGCGACCTGCTTGCGCATCTCGAACTGCTCCTCGCAGACGATCACAGCGAGACCCGCTAAGATGTCTTCGCTCTTCTGGCTCTTGAGAAGCTCCTCCACGCGCGCCTTCGGCGTCTTCTCCGGCTCCGCCCCGGCCGCCTCCATTCGCGGACCCGTACCCCAGATGGTTCCGACCAGAATGACCGTGACCAATATGACCGGAACTCGCCGCCCTGCCTGGCGCAACAGCGTCAATTGAGTCCGCATCTCTCGCTCCTCCTGCTTCGTCACATCGTCTGAGTCGTCCAAGACCCAGATCGGAATATGGATATCTGATATCTGGTGACACACGACCTATTTCCCCTTCTTCCCAACGGACTTCCGTCGGAGCTTCGGACGAAGCAGCGATGGCTCCATTATGCGGCGCGGCGGGGGAAAGTCAAGCGCAGGAAGAGAATGCAGAACGAACGGCGGATCACGCGGAGATGCGGAGGCGCGGAGGTAGGAGGAGGAGAGCGCAGATTGGAGAATGCCGGAGGGCGCAGCATGCTGCGCCCCTACAAGGCAAGAGGCCGAGGGGTGAAATGAAATTCGGAGAAGCAGCCAGCCCCCCCCTCTTCCTTCTTTCCTGCCGTAATCTGCGCCAATCTGCGCAATCTGTGGATCGCCTCTGCCGTCAGCCGTTGCCCCGCCCCGCCGTTCTACGACGCGCCATACCGCGCTTCGTACAGGTGCGCATCGTACGGCGCGCGGCGGTTCGGGCAGTCCGAGCGGCTGCAGAGTTGGCAGTTCTCGAAATGGACTTCCGTGGGGAACTGGATGCCGGAGACGGACTTCGTCGGCAGCATGAGGAAGCTGTCGGTCAGCCTCACCCCCACCGATAGCTCCGGGTCCCCCAGCAATTCGAAGAGCGGACGCTGCTGTTGGATGGGCCAATCCTCCAGCGAGCCGGGGTTCATGGAGGAGGTCTGGCTGGGGTTGCGCTTGCGGATCGCCTCGCGCAGCCCTTCCACCGCCGCGTTCAACGCCAGGTGCATGATCTGGTCGTCCCAGTATTCGTGAAGCAGGTCGTCGTCGAAGGAGGCCGACCACTCCTCCAGTTCGGTGCCGCAGGTGGCCAGGTAGGGGAAGACGCGGTAGATCTTGTCGAAGTTCACGCGCAGGATGCGGCTGGTGAAGTGGACGCCGTCGAGGACGACGCCATCCTCCGTGCGCGATTCGATGAACACCTCGCGGAAGAGCGCCTTGGGGCGGCCGATCACTTGCGCGCGCTGGGCCATCTCGCGCAGAAGTCCGGCATCCGCATCATCAGGCTCCATGCGGGCCTTGCGGAAGAGTTGCTCCATGTCCACGCGGAACGGGACGCATTCGATCACAACCGGCTCGCTCATCGGCGTGTCACTCCTCGTCCCAATAATGGTTGCGGTTGCGCCGGAAGAACTCGACCGTCCTGGCCACCCCCTCCTCCAGCGGCGTTCGCGCCTCCCAACCCACGGCGCGCTTGATCTTCCGGCAGTCGGCGCAGTAGTTGCCGATTTCAATCTGCTTCTTCTCCGGCGGGAATTCGATCACTTCCACTTTCCCGCGCCCGGCGACGCGCACGACCAGTTCCGCCGCCTCGCGGAGGGAGACCGCGCGTCCGCTGCCGACGTTGAACGCCTCGCCATCCGCTGCGTCGTTCGCCGCGGCCAGAAGGAAAGCCCCCACGACGTCGTCCACGTAATTAAAGTCGCGCTGCTGCTCGCCGCCGCCGAACAGCTGGATCGTCTTGCCGTCGATCGCCAGCCGGATGAACCAGCTCAGCACCCCCTGCCGGCTGGTGCGCATGTGGTGGCGCGGGCCGAAGGTGTTCGTCAGCCGCAGCGAGCAGGCGCGGATGCCGTACACACGGTTGTACAGGAGGTGATAGCTCTCCCCGGCGATCTTGTTGATGCCGTTCACGTCCATCGGGCGCAGGGGAGTCTCCTCGTCCGCCGGCAGTTTCTCCACACGCCCGTACTGCCCGCGCGTGCCGGCGAAGAGAACTTTCACGTCGCCGACGTTCTTCCGGCACGCTTCCAGGATGGCGAGCTGGCTGCGGCAGTTGATCTCCAGGTCGGTGAAGGGGTCCTGCATGGAATCCAGGTGGCTCACCTGCCCGGCGAGGTTGAAGATGATGTCCTTGTTGCGCACGAGGTAGCGCATGGAGCTTTCGTCGCGCACGTCGGCGATGTTGACGCGCACCTGATCCTCAATCCCGGAGATGTTGAACAGGTTGCCGCCGTACTGCGGGATGAGGGAGTCCACCAGCGTCAGTTCGGCGCAATGCCCGGCCAGCGCATGCGCCAGGTTGCTGCCGATGAACCCCAGTCCGCCGGTAATCAGGATGCGCTTGCGCTCGAAGTGCGAAAGATCCATCATGATCGACCCGTCCCTTGGTGTGATTGCCCTATTTCCCGCGCGGTGCGACGCTGGGGTCCGCGCGGACGGTCAGAATTCTGCCGTAGAAGATCGTATGGAAATCCCCGCTGCCGTATGCGGTTTCGCGAATGAGCGTGTTCAGCGTACCGGGGAGCACGTCGTTGGACATCACGGTGCGGCACTCATAAGCGATGAGGCTCTCGGCGATGATCGGGGTTTTCACCTGCAGCGAGGGGATCGGCGTCAGCCCGGTATCGCGGAACTTGTCCGTATCGCGCCCGGAGGCCGCGCCGCAATGATTCACCGCCTGCTCGAGGCTCGTCGGCATGACGTTGACCGTGAAATCCCCATTCTCGCGCAGCAACCCGTGCGTGTAGCGCGACGGCCTCACCAGCACCGCGAAGATCGGCTGGCTCCAGACCGACCCGATCAGCCCCCAGCCGATGGTCATGGCGTTGGGCTTGGAGTGCTTCCCTTGCGTCACCAGCAGAATGCCGGAATCGGTCAGCGCGGTCGTCGTCTCGCGCAGCAGCGCATCATAAGGCAGTTCGATCTTGTCGCCGGGCATGGCAGTCCCTCGCATTAAAACCTGGACAGGATCAGGCTCTGGATATCATTCCACATCGCAACCACGGCGATGCCGAGGATCAGGGTCAGTCCCACGTAGGTGGCGCCGGCGCGAATCTTCTCGCTCACCGGCTTGCCGCGCACCTTCTCGATGAGCGCAAAGAGCAGGTGGCCGCCGTCAAGGACCGGTATCGGCAGCAGGTTGAACACTCCCAGGTTCACGCTGAGCACCCCCAGCAGGTAGAGCAGCGTGCCCGCCCCCTCCTTGGCCGCCGCGTAGGTGAAGTAGCCGATGGAGAGCGGCCCGTTCAGGTGGCGGGCGGAAATCTGACGTTCCGCCAGACTGCTGAGCGTTCCGTAAATGCGCACCACCCACTGCATCGCCTTGCGCCCGCCCAGGGTGATCGAGCGCAGGAACCCCACGCGCATCGGCTGCTGCACCGAGACCAGCGCCACCGGCAGCACCCAGCGCTTCTGCTGGAGCACCGTGGCGGTCATTTCTTTGCCGTCGCGCCGCCAGGTCAGTTCCTGCGGCTTCCCTTCCGTCTTGGAAAGCATCTCGGAGAAGGTCGGATGGTCCACGACCGGCGTGCCGTTGAGCGCCACAATGACGTCCCCCGGCTCCATCCCCGCCGTCTGCGCTGGATAGCCCATCCACGGCTTATCCACGGTCAGATCAGGCTGGAACGCCAGCGCGTCGCTCAGGCGACCCGGACGCGAAGGCGGAAGGCTCAGCGTCAGCGGCTTGTCGTCGCGCAGAACTGTCAGCGTTTCGCCCTTCTGATTTTCATAGCGCCCCTGCAACAGCATCTCGACGTTGGAGCTATCCTCTTTGACGACGCCCCTGAACGCCGCCTCGATTTCGGAGGGAGAGCGGACCCGTTGGCCTTGAACCGCCGTAATGCGGTCATCCGCTTTCAGACCCGCCGCTTCCGCCCAGGAACCGGGGCGGACCGCCTTGATCCGCGTGGAGCCGAACTGAATCCCCAGCCAGGCCGGCTTGCCCGCGGCCACCAGGTCCACCTTGGCGGTGTGCGTCTCGGTCGAGCCGGGACGCTGAAGCACCAGATCCACCGGATGCCCCGCCGCCATATCAACGAGGCTATCCAAATCGCTGGGGGTTACGATAGGCGTCAGCTTCCCCCCCTCGATGCGCGCCGCCACGATCAAATCGCCGGCGGCCCCGCCGCGCGAATAGGCGGCGGCGTAATCCACCCCTTCCTCCGGCGGCGGCAGCTTCTTCGGGTCCGCAAGGGCCATCGTGAAGGGCACCCCGATGCCCGCCGTCTTGAGCCCCAGTTCCGCCTGGTACTCCGGGATGAACTCTTTCTGCAGCGTCTCCCCGTTGCGGCGGATCGTCAGGTGCATCGCCTCCTTCGGCCCGGAAAGAGTGACGGCGACCTTGAGGTCTTCAAAGTCGATGGGCGGGCTGATGCTATTGATCGCCGTGAATTCATCCCCGCGCTCGATGCCCGCCATCCACGCCGGCGAGCCCGGCACCAACTCACCCGCCCGCGCAGGCACCACCGGCACCCCGACGCGATACGCCAGCATGAATACCAGGAAGCCGAAGATGACGTTCATGATCACCCCGGCGGCGAAGATGATCGACCGCTTGCCGACGCTCTTGGAGCTGAAGCTGTCCGGCGGGGCCGGCTTGCTCGGATCATCCTCTTCGCCGGCCATCTTGACGTAGCCGCCGAAGGGCACCGCGCTGAGCTGATAGACCGTCTGCCCCTTCTTCACCTTCAGCAGCGCTTTTCCGAAGCCGAGGGAGAAGACGTCGACGCGCACCCCCATCCATTTGGCTGCGAGGAAGTGCCCGAGTTCATGCACAAGAATCAGCAGGCCAAAGCCGACGGCCGCTTCGAGAATTCCGACAATGCTCACGCCACACTCCGATCCGATTGCCTTTGGGCAGCAAAGGAAGAACCAGGACGTAACGCCCTGCAAACTCACTCGTTAGTATAGGTGCGCGCGGCGGGGCAAGTCAATCGGAGGGAACGCCCCCCTCGCGCGTCTTTTGTCTGAACTCGGCGGGGCTTCACCGTGCGCGGCAGCGGTCATTGTCATTGCGAAGCCGACCGGCGCGGGCGGGATTTCACGAAGGGGGCGCTCTCCGGTCGGCTGTGGCAATCTTCTGCTTTCGCTGTTTCCCCCGCTTCTTCTGCGCGCCAGGGGTGAGAGAACATGAAGATCGCCACAGTCCCCCGCCGTTGGCGGGGTCCTTCGCGATGACCATTCATGGATTCCACTGCGCAGTGTCGCCGTGCGCGTGTACCCTATTGTAGGGGCAAGGCATGCCTTGCCCCTACAACGAATAGCACCCTTCGACGGGCAACGCGCCCCCCTCGTGCCTCACAACTTCTTCAAATGCGCGAATTTCAGCACGAGCCGCTTGAGCCCGACGGAGTTGAAATGCACGCTGGCGCGCATCTCCTCCCCGTAGCCGCTGACATCCATCACCTTCCCCGCCCCGTACATCGGGTGCGACACGCGGTCCCCCGCGCGGAACGGCGCGTGGAGCGCGGCCTGCATCGCGTCCTCGTCGTACTCGGCGTCGTAGACGATCTCCTCGTTCTCGCTGCGCTTCACGACGCGCGGGGCGCTCGGCGCGCTCGGGCGCGCTTTGAACGGCGAGGGGCGGAACAGCGGCGTCTCGCGCGTTTCCTTGCGCCGATTGGAGCCGGCCGGGACGTCCGTCACCACATCCGGCGGCAATTCCTCAAGGAAGCGTGAGGGCTGGGTGTACTCCCGCTTGCCGTAGCGCGCGCGGGAGTCGGCGCACGTGAGGATCACGCGCCGCTTGGCGCGCGTGATGCCCACGAAAAGCAACCGCCGCTCCTCCTCCAATTCGTGGCCGTCATCCTCGCTCCGCTGGAGCGGCAGAAGCCCCTCCTCCAAACCCAGGATGACCACCGCGGGGAATTCCAGCCCCTTGGCGGCGTGGAGCGTCATCAGCGTCACGCCCCCCTGCTTCGCATCCCAGCCATCCACGTCCGAAATCAGCGCGGTCTGTTCGAGGAACCCCTGAAGCGTCCCCTCCGGCTCCGCCTGCTGATACTCGGCGGCGGCGTTGACCAATTCGCGCGCGTTGGACATGCGGTCCTCCGCCCCGTCGCCGGAGTCCGCGAGGTGGCGCTCGAACTGCGTCAATTCCAGCAGCTTCTCGACCACAGGCGCCACCGGCGTTCGCGGCATGGCGCGCAGCGTGCGGATCACGTTCAGAAAACTCTCTATCCCCTGCACCGCCCCGCCGCGCACCCCCGCCTCCCCCGCGCGCGTCATCGCCACAAGCAGGCTCACACCCTGCGCGCTGCCCCAGTCCAGCAACTTCGTGACCGAGGCATCCCCCAGCCGGCGCGGCGGCACGTTCGCCACGCGCTGCGCGCTGACGTTGTCCGCCGGGTTCTCGACCAGCCGCAGGTAGGCCAGCAGGTCCTTGACCTCCTTGCGCTGGTAGTACTCCGTGCCGGCGACGATGCGGTACGGGATCGCCTCGGCGCGCAGCGACCGCTCGATCACGCGCGACTGCGCGTTGACGCGGTAGAAGATCGCCACGTCGCGCGGGGCGAACTCGCCGCGCCGCATCCAGGCAGCGATTTCATCCGCGACGGCATTCGCCTCCTCCATCTCATCCTCGCAGCGAAGCAGGCGCAGCGGCTCGCCATCGGGGTTCTCCGTCCAGAGCGCCTTCTCCTTGCGCGACTTGTTGTTGGCGATCACGCGGTCCGCCGCGGCGAGAATCTTCTTGGTGCTGCGGTAGTTCTGCTCCAGCCGCACCACCTTCGCGGTCGGGAAGTCCTTCTCGAACTCCAGGATGTTGCTGATATCCGCGCCGCGCCAGGCGTAGATGGACTGGTCGGGATCGCCGGTGACGCACAGGTTCCCGGAGGCCGCCATCCCGCGCGCGATGAGGTACTGCGCGCGGTTTGTGTCCTGATACTCATCCACCAGCACGTAGCGGAAGCGATGCGGCAGCTTCTCGCGCGTCTCCGGCACCTCCTGCAGCAGCTTCACCATCAGGAGCAGCAGGTCGTCGAAATCGGCCGCGTTCGCCTGCGTGAGCAACTTCTGGTAGCGCTCATAAATCCTCGCGACCGTCTGCGCCTCCTCGGGCGGGCGGTCCCCCATGATCTTCTCCGGCGTCAGCAGCCGGTTCTTCGCATGGCTGATAAGTTTCGCCACGCCGGCGGGCTTCATCGGGAACTGTTCCAGGTCGATCTCCAGTTCCGCCATCGCGCGCTTGACCGCGGAGAGAGAGTCGGAGGTGTCGTAGATCGTGAAGGCATCCGTCAGGCCGATGCAGCGCCCGTAGATGCGCAACATCCGCGCGCAGAAGGAATGGAAGGTGCTGACCAGCGCGCCCTTGGGCACCCCCATCGCCTCGATGCGCTCCTTCATCTCCCCCGCCGCCTTGTTGGTGAAGGTGATGGCGAGAATGTCGCCGGGACGCACGCCACTGGCGATGAGGTGCGCGATGCGCCTGGTGATGACGCGCGTCTTCCCGCTGCCCGGCCCCGCCAGCACCAGCAACGGCCCGTCAATATGCGTTATCGCCTCGCGCTGCGCCGGCGTGCAGCCCGCCAGGCAGGCTTCTTTCAGTTCTTCAAAAGACAATTCAGTCCTCGGGTGCGGAGTTCATTGGAAACATCGGGAGAACGTCCAGAGCGGATTCTAACACGAACGATTTGCGATTGGCGAATGGCCTGTGTGGCACAGCCGCCCTCGGCTGTGCCACACCGACCACGGCTTACCGATGCCCCCGATCTCCCGCTGACCCCGTCGCCGTTGCATCCAAGCCGCCGTTTCCGTTACTCTTCCATCATCGTTCTTGGCGTCCTCGGCGTCTTGGCGGTTCACTACCGGAGATAGGCCATGCGTACGGTGGTTCAACGAGTGAGTCAGGCCAGCGTGTCGGTCGAGGGCCAAGTCGTCGGCGCCATCGCCGAAGGGCTGGTGGTGCTGCTGGGCGTCGGGCATGAGGACGGGGAGTCGGACGCCGACTATATCGCCGAGAAGATCGCCGGCCTGCGAATCTTCCCGGACGCCGAAGATAAGATGAACCGCTCGGTGCTGGAGATCGGCGGCGGGGTACTGATCGTCTCTCAATTCACCCTCTTCGGCGACGTCCGCAAAGGCAAGCGCCCCTCCTTCATCGACGCCGCCCGCCCCGAGCAGGCCAAGTCCCTCTACGAGCGTTGCGTCGCGCAATTCCGTGCGCTCGGCGTCAAGCAGGTTGCCACGGGGGAATTCCAGGCGATGATGGACGTCTCGCTCACCAACAAGGGGCCGGTGACGATACTGATCGACAGCCAGCGGCTGTTCTGACAACGACGGCAGAAACGGTCTGGACAAGATTACAAGATAACGCAAGATAGATTCAACGGACGCCGTTAATATCCTGTCGATCTTGTTATCTTGTCCAAGCCGTTTCTCCGTTGTTCATCACACCCCATCCCCAAAGCACGTCCCCACCGACCTGGCCGTCAGCAGCAGGTGGTTATCGAGATTGACCAGCCGCTGTTTTCCCGCGATGTCCGCGAGCGGGACGGGGACAATCTCCGCGCCGCGCAGGCCGACCATCTGCCCGAACTTCCCGGCGACGGCCAGTTTCGCCGCCTCGCGCCCGAAGCGGCTGGCGAGGATGCGGTCGAACGGCGTCGGCTCGCCGCCGCGCTGGAGGTGCCCCAGGATCGTCGCGCGCGTCTCGATGCCCGTCGCCTGCTCGATATCGTTGCGCAGCTTGTTGCCGATTCCCCCCAGCCGCCGCGCCTCGGAGGCGTCGTCGACCATGCGCCCGACCACCACGTCCCCCCCCTCCGGGTGCGCCCCTTCGGCCACGATCACCAGGCTGAACTTCTTCCCCTTCGCCTTGCGCCCGAGGATGTAATCGCGGATCGCCTCCAAGCGGTACGGGATTTCCGGCAGCAGGACGATATCTCCGCCCCCCGCCACTCCCGCCCCCAGCGCCAGCCAGCCCGCGTTGCGTCCCATCACCTCCAGCACCATCACGCGGTGGTGCGCCTGGGCGGTCGTATGCAGCTTGTCCACCGCCTCGGTGGCGGTCGTCACCGCCGTGTCGAAGCCGAAGGTCTGGTCGGTGCCATACAGATCGTTGTCAATGGTCTTAGGGACGCCGACGCTCGGCACGCCGCGCTTATTCAATTCGTTCGCGATGGTCAGGCTGCCATCCCCGCCGATGGCGATCAGCGCGTCCGCGTTGAGCGATTTGAAGGTGCGGACAGCCTGCTCGGAGAGATCCTGGAACGTCACCTTCCCTTTGGCGTCCTTCACGGGATAAGCGAACGGGTTGGCGCGGTTGCTCGTGCCCAGGATGGTCCCGCCCATGTTGAGAATGCCGGAGACGGAGAGGTAATCCAGTTCGCGCACACGGTCCTCGACAAGCCCCTCGTATCCGTCCTCGATGCCGATGATCTCCGCGCCGTGTTCGAGAATCGCCGTCTTCGCCGCCGCCCGGATGACCGCGTTCAACCCGGGGCAGTCGCCGCCGCCGGTAAGGATCGCAATGCGTAGAGGCATCGGACAATCTCCTTATAGTGGAAAGTAATGCCGCATGATTATAGGAAGCGGCACGCGTCCGGGCAAACGGCGGCGCCCTGCGCGAGGGCAATGTCCCATAGAATATATCGGCCGGAGCGCCCGGAACTGGAGCGGAAAATGATGGAAGGGCGCCTCGGCCCGATGTCATTGCTTCGTCCCCTGCCTGCGGCGGGCTCCTCGCAATGACAAACCGCCCCCCCCCACACATGCAATTGACCGTACAGCCCCGCCCTTCGTATAATTACGAACTCTTTGACCGCGTGTCACACTGTTCTGGAGAGAGTCATGGACTACGATATTCTGATCCTGGGGGCAGGTCCCGGGGGGTATGTGGCGGGCATTCGGGCGGCGCAACTCGGCGCGAAGGTGGGCATCATCGAGGAGCGCGAGCTCGGCGGCGTCTGCCTCAACCGCGGCTGCATCCCCACCAAGGCGCTCATCGAAAGCGCGCACTCCTACTCCACCACCAAGCGCGGCGCGGAGTTCGGCTTCACCTGCAGCGAGTCGAAGCCCGACTTCACGCGCGTAATGAAGCGCAAGGAGGAAGTCAGCGAGCGCCTCCGCAAGGGGATCGAATCGCTGATGAAGAAGAACAAGATCGACGTCATCCGCGGCCGCGGCAAACTGCTGGACAAGCACACCATCGAGGTGACCGCCGACGGCGCCGCGCGCAAGGTGACGGGCGAGAACCTCATCCTCGCCACCGGCTCCGAGCCGCTGCGTCTCCCCGGCTTCCCCTTCGACGGCAAGACCGTCCTCACCAGCGACGACGCGCTCAAGCTCGACAAGCTTCCCGCCAGCATGCTCATCGTCGGCGGCGGGTACATCGGCGTCGAGTGGGCGAGCATCTTCGAGCAGTTCGGATGCCAGGTGACCATCGTCGAGCTGATGGACCAGCTTCTCCCGCGTAGCGACTCCGACCTGGCCAAGGAACTCTTCCGGCTGTTCAAGAAAAAGAAGATGGATATCTTCCTGGGGACGAAGGTCGAAGCGGTCGAGGTCAACGCCGCCGGCGCCAAGTGCAAGCTCTCCAACGGGCAGGAGCTTCAGGTGGAGAAGGTGCTGGTCTCGATCGGCCGCTCCATCAACTCCAAGGGGATCGGGCTGGATGAGGTGGGCGTCAAGACCGAGCGCGGCGCGGTGACGATCGACGAGCAGTGCCGCACCTCCGTGCCGAACATTTACGCCATCGGCGACGTAACGGCGAAGATGATGCTGGCGCACGTCGCCACGCGCCAGGGGATCGTGGCCGTCGAGAGCATCATGGGGCATCACGTCAAGATGGACTACCGCGTCATCCCCGCCTGCGTCTTCACCGAGTTCGAAATCTCTTCCGTCGGCAAGAGCAACGTCGAGTGCAAGGCGGCCGGGCTGGACGTCAAGGAAGCCAAGTTCCCCTTCATGGCGCTGGGCAAGGCACAGGCCACGGGGGAGACCTACGGCTGGGCCAAGATCATCGCCGACGCGAAGAGCGGCGAGGTGATCGGCGTGCATATCATCGGCGCGCACTCCTCCGCCCTCATTGCCGAGGCGGCGCTGGCGATGTCGATGGAAGCGACGGTCGAATCCATCGCCAACACGATCCACGCCCACCCCACGATGCCGGAAGTGATCTCCGAGTGCGCCGAGGCCTGGCTGGGCAAGGCGATTCACGTGTGACTTTTCCCCCGTTGTGTAGGGGCAAGGCATGCCTTGCCCAGCGGGTACTGTCGGGCAAGACGCAAGTTTTCGGTTGCCGCGGATTTTGCTATACTACTGTTCTGTAACGCGATCTTTTTTTCGACCGAAAGGAACGACGATGGCCGACTTTGAGGTGAAGTTGCCGGAACTCGGCAAGGACGCGCCCGAAGAAGCGACGGTCTCCTTCTTCTTTGTGAAGGAAGGCTCTGACGTGAAAGAGGGGGACGATTTCTGTGAAATGGTGACCGACAAGGCGACGTTCAACGTCCCCTCCCCCGTCACCGGCAAGGTGAAGAAAATCGTCGCTAAGGAAGAGGACCTCGTGTCGGTTGGCGGCCTGTTGGCAATCGTCGAAACCAAGTAACTGTCTGGAGGCGCCCGTGATTATTCAGAAACAGAAAGCGTTCGAGGACATTCTGAAGTCCCTCGAAGGCGAGCAAAAAGTGTTCCTCGCCGGCTGCGCCGATTGCGCCGCCGCCTGCAAGACCGGAGGCGAGGAGGAGTTGGTCGAGATGAAGGCCCGCCTGGAGGCCGCCGGGAAGAGCATCACAGGAACGGCCGTGTTCGACACCGCCTGCCAACTCGGCGCGGTGCGTCAGAAGGCGCGGGAGTACGAGCAGGCGATCAAGGAGGCCGATTCGATCCTCGTCATGGCCTGCGGCACCGGAGCGCAGACCATCGGCGAGACCCTGGAGAAGAAGGCGCACATCGGGGTCGACTCGCTGTTCGTCGGCCAGGTCAATCGCCTCGGCAAGTACACTGAACGCTGCAGCACCTGCGGCCAGTGCGTCCTGGAAGCGTTCGAGGGCATCTGCCCGGTCACGCGCTGCGCGAAGGGACTGCTCAACGGCCCCTGCGGCGGCTCCAAGGGCGGCAAATGCGAAATCGACCCGGAGAAGGATTGCGGCTGGGTGCTGATCTACAAGAAGATGGAGGCCCTCGGCAAGCTGGACAAGATGCGCGCGTATCAGCCCGCCAAGGACCAAGGCAGCCGCCACACGCCTCGTCAATTCACCTGGCCCAAAAAGACACCTGAGGGGATCAAGAAATGAGCAAGCTCGAACAATCTCTTGCCGCCGGACATTTCACGTTCACCGGTGAAGTGGGCCCGCCCAAAGGGGTGGATCTCCACCACGTGATGGAAGGCGCCGCCGTCATGAAGGACAAGGTGGTCGCCATCAACGTCACCGACATCCAGACCGCCGTCATGCGCCTGGGTTCGCTGGCCGTCTCCGCCAAGCTGGTCGAGGCCGGCGTCGAGCCCGTCTTCCAGATGGTCTGCCGCGACCGCAACCGCCTGGCCCTCCAGAGCGACCTGCTCAACGCCTACGTGCTGGGCATTCGCAACGTCCTGGCCATCACCGGCGACCACGTCGTCAAGGGAGATCACCGCGACGCCAAGCCGGTCTATGACCTCGATAGCGTGCAGCTGCTCAAGGCCGCAACGATCCTCGAAAGCGGATCGGACATGGGCAAGGACTTCAAGGGCCGCCCGAACAAGCTGGAAGGCGCGCCGAAGTTCTTCAAGGGGTGCGTCGTCACCCCCTGCTCCGACATGGTCGAGGCGCAGATCCTCAAGCTCGAGAAGAAAGTCGCCGCCGGCGCGCAGTTCTGCCAGACGCAGGCGGTGTATGACGCGGCCGCGTTCGAGAAGTTCATGAACGAGGTGCGCCGCCGGAACATCCAGATCCCCATCATGGTCGGCATCGTCGTGCTCAAGGGTCTTGGCATGGCCAAGTACATGAACGAGAACGTCCCCGGCGTGGTGGTTCCCGAGCCGCTGATGAAGGAACTCTCCGAGACGCCGAAGGACCAGACCAAGAAGAAGGCGGTGGAAGTCTCCGCGCGGCTCATCAAGCAGATGAAGCCCATGTGCCAGGGCGCGCACATCATGCCCCTGGGCTGGGACGACACCGTCGGCCAGATCGTGGACGCCGCGTCGGCCTAAGCAGGTTGGAATGGAAAGGCCCGGGTCGCGCATGAGCGGCCCGGGCCTTTTTCATCTGCTGCAGCGCCGGCTTGGTGGAGCGCGATGTCCTCAGCGCGCTCGTTTCGTAGCGACGGGAAAAACTAAACAAAGCGCGCTGAGGACAGCGCGCTCCACCGAGACAATCATGGGTTTAATCGAGATCACAACCGCCTCCCCCGAAGCGACGATGGCCCTGGCCGAGCGGCTTGGCCGCGCGGCGCAGGCAGGGGACGTGTTCGCGCTGAGAGGGCAACTCGGGGCGGGGAAAACCGTCTTTGCCAAGGGGATACTCGCCGGACTCGGCGGGGACCCGCGGCACGTCACCAGCCCCACCTTCGTCCTCATGATGCGCCACGAAGCGCGCCTGCCGCTCTTCCACTTCGACGCCTACCGCCTCGCGCGCCAGAGCGACATGCTCGACATCGGCGCCGAGGAGGCCTACTACGGCGCGGGCGTCAGCGTGATCGAATGGGCCGACCGCGTCGCAGAGTCCCTCCCCGCCGAACGGTTGGAGGTCTCCATCGAAGTGGGATCCGAGAACGAGCGCAAGGTCACCCTCACCCCCCGCGGCCCCTCCGCCCATGCCCTCATGGAACGAGCCGGGTTCTGAGAGACAACGACAAACGACATCCGCAGATTACGCAGATTCTCACAGATTGAGAAGAAACATAGAGCCGTTGCCGTAATCTGCGCTAATCTGTGTAATCTGTGGATAGAACGCCTTCGCTGTTTCGCCGTTACTTCGCCGCGACCGTCTTGACGTAATTCATCAACCCGCCGGCGGCGATGATCTCCCGCAGTTCCTTCGGGAAGGGGGTGGTGTTGTACACCTTGCCTGTGCCGAGGTGCTTGACGCTCCCCTTCTCCAGGTCCACCTCCACCTCATCCCCTTCCTTGATCGCGGCCACGGCCTCGGGGCATTCGAGAATCGGCAGGCCGATATTGATCGCGTTGCGGAAGAAGATGCGGGCGAAGGAATTGGCCAGCACGCAGGAGACCCCCGCCGCCTTGATGCACAGCGGGGCATGCTCGCGCGAGGAGCCGCAGCCGAAGTTATCCCCCCCGACGATGATGTCCCCCTGCTTGACCTTCTTCGCGAACCCCGCGTCGGCGTCCTCCATGCAATGCGCCGCCAGCTCCGCCGCGTTGATCGTGTTCAGGTAGCGGGCCGGGATGATCTGGTCCGTATCCACGTGGTCGCCGAATTTCCAGCACTTGCCTTTCATGGGATCCTCCCGTTTCTTTCAAAGCACTTCGTCAGGATGCGTGATATGCCCGGTAATGGCGCTCGCCGCGGCCACGGCCGGGTTGCACAGGTACACCTCGCTCTTCGGATGGCCCATGCGGCCGACGAAGTTGCGGTTGGTCGTGGACAGCGCGCGCTCTCCCTCGGCCAGAATGCCCATGTGTCCGCCCAGACACGGCCCGCAGGTGGGCGTGGAGACGACCGCCTCCGCGTTCACGAATATCTCCAGCAGTCCTTCGCGCATCGCCTGCAGATAGATCTCCTGGGTGGCCGGAATGACGATCAGCCGCACGCTCGGGGCGACCTTGCGCCCGTCGAGTATCTGCGCCGCCGTGCGCAGGTCGGTGATGCGCCCGTTCGTGCAGGAGCCGATCACCACCTGATCGATGCGGATGTCCTTGCACTCGCGCACCGGCTTGACGTTCTCCGGCAGGTGCGGCAGCGCCACCAGCGGCTCAAGGTTCGACACGTCGAAGTCGTACGTCTTCGTGTACGCCGCATTCGGGTCGGAAGCGTACTTCTTGAACGGCCGCTGCGCGCGGTTCTCTTCGTAGTCCACCGTCGTCTGGTCCGGCGCGATGATCCCGTTCTTCGCGCCCGCCTCGATCGCCATATTGCACAGCGCCAGACGCTCATCCATGTTGAGGAACTCGATCGCCTCGCCGCAGATCTCCATCGACTGGTAGCGGGCGCCGTCCACGCCAATCTTGCCGATGGCCAGCAGCACGAGGTCTTTCCCGCCGATCCACTTCGGCATCGCCCCGTTGTAGTTGAACTTGAGGCTCGACGGCACGCGCAGCCAGACCTTGCCGGTGGCCATGACGGCCGCCAGGTCGGTGCTGCCGACGCCGGTTGCGAACGCGCCCAGCGCGCCGTACGTGCAGGTGTGCGAGTCGGCGCCGATCACGAGATCGCCGGGGACGACGATCCCCTGCTCCGGCAGGAACGCATGCTCCACGCCGCAGCGGCCCGCGTCGTAATAGTGCTTCAGCCCGTGCGCGTGCGCAAACCGCCGCAGCACCTGGCACTGCTGCGCGGACTTGATGTCCTTGTTCGGCGTGAAGTGATCCGGAATCAGCGCAATGCGCTCCGGGTCGAACACGCGCTTCAACCCCGCCGCCTCGAACTCCTGAATCGCCAGCGGGGCGGTGATGTCGTTGCCGAGCGCGATGTCCACATTGGCGTAAACGAACTCGCCGGGCTTCACCCGCTCCCGCCCGCAGTGGGCGGCGATGATCTTTTCCGTAATCGTCATACCCATGTTCGGCTGCTCCTAACACGCGAAATTGAACGTCCGCTCACCATAACAACCAACGGCCCGCATCGAGCAAGCTGTCAAAGCCCCGGCGGCTGCCGCCGCAACGGGTCCTTGAGGTACTCCCGCTGGCAGGCCGGGCACAACTCGAACCGGAAGCTCCGGTAAACGCTGTCCTGCGCCTTCTCCGGGTCCATCTTCTTCATCCGCTCAACCAACTCCCGCAGTTCCCGGCGCAGATCCTTCTTCAGGTCCTCCGCGGTCAATTCCATCGGATCGGCGGCCGCGAAGACCTCAATATTTACCACATAGCGCACATCCTCGTCCAGCAGAAGCGTCTTGCCGCAGAGGTCGCACGCAAGTTTCATCATGATTCGGCGAGCCGCTTTTCAAGAAGTTGGCGCACCACCTGGGGGTTCGCCTTGCCCTTCGTCTCGCGCATCACAGGGCCGATCAGCGCGTTGAACGCCGCCGACTTGCCGGCCTTGTAGTCGGCCACCGACTTGGCATTGGCCGCGAGGACGCGGTTGACCACTTCCAGGATGAAGGATTCGTCGCTGATCTGCGCGAGCCCCTTGGACTTGACGATCTCCGCCGGGTCGCGGTCGGCTGCGACCATCTCGGCAAACACCTCGCGCGCCGTGCCGAGCCCGATAGTCCCCTTCTCGACGAGCCCCGCCAGCGCGGCCACGCGCGCAGGCGCGCAGGGGAACTGCGCCATCTCGATGCGCTGCTCGTTCAAGTGCCGCAACACATCATTGATCATCCAATTGGCGATGGCTTTGGGGGAGGCCCCGCCGATCGCCAGGCAGGCCTCGTAGTAATCGGCGAAGGACTTGTCGTCGGTCAGCACCGCCGCCTCGTAGTCCCCCAGCCCGAAACTCTTCTGGAAGCGCAGCCGCTTCGCCACCGGCAGTTCCGGCAGCGTGCCGCGCACCTTCGCCTGCCACTCTTCCGATATCCGCACCTCCACGAGGTCGGGCTCCGGGAAGTAGCGGTAATCGGCGGAGGTTTCCTTGCGGCGCATCGACGCGGTGCGGCTGAGCCGGTCATCCCACAACCGCGTTTCCTGGGGCAATTTCTCCCCCGACTCCAGCGCCTTCGTCTGGCGCTCGATTTCATACTCCACGGCCTTCACGACGGCGGTGATGCTGCCGACGTTCTTCACCTCGACGCGCGCGCCCAGCGTTTGCTCCCCCACGGGGCGCAGCGAAATGCTCGGCTCGAAGCGCAGCCGCCCCTCCTGCATCTTGCAGTCCGAGACGCCCGTGTACAGCAGGATGTTGCGCAGCGTCTTCATGAACGCCTCGACCTCGGCGGTGTTGCGCATATCCGGCGCGCTGACGATCTCCAGCAGCGGGGTGCCGGTGCGGTTGAGGTCCACCAGCGTGCCGGAATCCGAGGACGATTCGGGGTGGACCAGTTTTCCGGCATCCTCTTCGAGATGGACATTCCAGATGTTGACGCGTTTGAGCGCGCCGTCCACGACGATATCCAGGTACCCCTCCCGCCCGAGGTTCCGGTGGTTCTGCGAAATCTGGTAGTTCTTGGGCAGGTCCGGGTAATAGTAGTTCTTGCGGTCGAAGGAGGTGATCTCATCCACCCGGCAGTTCAGCGCCAGGGCGATCTTAAGAGCGCACTCGAACGCCTTGCGGTTCATCACCGGGAGGACGCCGGGCATCCCCAGGCAGACGGGGCAGGTCTGGGTGTTGGGGGGCGCGCCGAACGTCGTCGGGCAGCCGCAGAAGAGCTTCGTCTCCGTGGCCAGTTCGGCATGCACTTCCGCGCCGATCACCGCTTCGTATTTCATGTGACTCCCACAATCGGCCGGATCGGACTGATCTGACCGATCAAAGAGGATTAACTTTTCCCGCTATATCCCCGCTGAACTCCGGCACGGCGCAGCGCAGCCGCCCGTCGCCGCCGGCCTGAGCGGTCACCTCCGCGACCTTGCCTCCCTTGAGCGTATCCCAGAACTCCACCCGGTACGCCCCCGCCTTCAAGCCGTGCAAGGCGATCTGCGTCTCCTTGCGCGGGGCGGGGGTGAAGACCGTCTCCGACTCCGCGCGAAGCATCTGCGTTTCGTAGATCCAGAAATAGCCGCTCGTGTCGTTCTGCAGCGTCAACGCCGCGAGGCCGGCCGCGGCTCCCTCGCCGGAGAGGCACTCCGCCCCGCCCATCTGCAGATTGCGGCTGCGCAAATCCTCGCCGTGAGCATACTCCACCAGCGGGGTGAACATCCAGTACAGGTTCCGGTCATCCAGGAAGTCCCACCACCAGGACATCCCCGCCCCGGCGAACGGCATCATGTAGCTGGCCCACAGGCCGACATGCAGGTAGGTCTCGGTCGTCTCGGGCAAGGCCCCCTTCACGTCGTAGCCGCACTCCGTCATGATCACCGGCTTGCCGAACGCCGACTGCTGCTGAAAGACCTGCCGCATCTTGTCGATGACCTGGATCGCGTACGGGTTGGTGCTGCTGAACGAGATGGCCGGCTGGGAGAGCAGCGTCGGGTAGTTGGTCACGTAGCAGAAGGTGCACGTTACGAGGCGGCTCCACTGATCGTGCCGCCGGATGGTCTCCGCGCAGCGGTTGTGCCAGGCGACGATCTCCGCCACGTGCTCGTTGTAGCCGGTGACCAGGTCCACCTCATTGCACACTTCCCACGCCACGATGTGGCTGGAATAGCCCCAGCGCGCCATGACGTAACGCACCATGCGCTGGTAAGTCTCCTGCGCGCGTTCGTCCGACCAGAATTGCTGCGGCTGCTTGAGCCAGCCGCCGTTGGCGACGTTGTAGGGGCTGAACGGCCAGTCCCCTTCATGCTTGTCCAGCCGCCATTCCCCGAACGCGCTCAGCGCGAGTTGAACGAAAATCCCCCGCTCCTCCGCCTGGCGCATGACGTAGTCCAGCCGCCACGCATTCTGGAGATTGTACCGCCCCACGCCGCGGTAATTCGGGTGGTACTTGCTGCTCCATTCCAGGCCGAAGGACCAGACCGCCAGCCAGACGCGCGCGAAGTTCTCCCCCGCCTTCTGCATCCCCGCCAGGTAGCGGTCGAACGCCAGCGTCCCCTCGCGCCGTTCGATCGTCAGCCCCAGCGCCAGCGCCGCTTTCTCGTTGAACGCCGCCGGGATGTTGTGCCCGATCGGGTAGAAGAAGCTCCCGTCCTCGAATTCGAAGTAGCGTTTGTCGGAGGAGACCTGAACCCGGCCGTGCAAGTCGGAGGGGACGCAGGTGAACGCGCGCGGCGGCAACCGCAGTTCCTCCGTGTCCTTGATGGTGATCTGGTAACTCCACTCCCCGGGCTCCGTGGGCGAGAAACGGATCTTCCACTTCGGCGCGCCGAACGGAATCAGCGACTCCACCCGCTTGTCGCGCCGCCGCTCGAAGTCCTGGTAGAAGAACCCGTCCACGGTGACGCGCTTTCCGCCGGCGGACTGGAAGAGCGCGCTGATCTGAATCTGGTTGGGATCAAACGGGTTTTCGTACGTCCGCGCAAGCTCGAACGTCACCTCGAACAACTGGTAGCGCGGCACTTCCGTGCCGGAGGTCTCGAAATTCAGCACCGCCTGCGGCGGGGTCTCCTCCGCGCTGGGAACGAACGTGATGTCGTCGAACGAAACGCCCCCGATCACCGGCCGGTCGGCGAAGACGCGAATGCCGACCTCTTTGACCTCGCGCGCCGCGTACAAGCTCCAGGGACGCGAATGCCCCAGGGGGAGGAACTGCCCGGACTTGGGGCGGATGTCCACATCCACGCGCGCCCATTTTCCCTGGTCGGGGGCGATGTGCACCCAGGACTGGTACCAGAAATCATCCTGATCGACGAAATACAGGAGCACGCGCATGTCCGCGCGCTTGCTCGGCAGGAAGATATCGAATTGCACGGCGGAGTACTTGGAGAGGTCCAGGGGCTTCTTCAGGCAGAGTCCGGATTCCTTCCCGTTGAACTCCACCTCGATCGCCTGCCCCGTTCTGCCCCTTGCCGCCGGGATAATGCGCGCCGCGACCCCGTCGGTCCCGCTGGCCCAGTCGGCGCTGCCCTTCTCAAAATCGAAGACCAGCGGCGCGACAGGAGCGGGCACGGGTGCCAGGTTCTCCGCGCGCGCCACCAGCGCCGTCAGCGCCATCGCCAGCCATAGGACCGCAAGCCGCCTCGCCTTCATGCACGTTCTAACCTCATGGCTTGGCGCCTGCCGGCGCGGTCGGCTTCGCCGGCCCCTTCAACTGCGCATTCTCCGCCGCCATCTTATCCAGGTCCGCCTTCAACTGAGCCAACTGCGCGGCGGCGTCCGCCTTGGCCTTGTCCAACTCCGTCTTACTCGCTGCGGTAACCTTCGCAATCTCGGCCTGGGCCTCCGTCTTGGCGCTGGCAAGTTCCTCACCCGCCTTCGTGGCGGCGGCTTTGCTCTCGGCCTGCAACTTGGCGAGGTCCGCCTTGGCCTTGTCCATCTCGGAGCGGGCAGCCGCCGCGTTCTTCTTTTCGAGGTCGCGTTCCGCCGTGACGCCCTGAAGCCGCGCCTCAATATCCTGCTTCGCGAGGCGCATGTCGTTGATCTCCTTGCGGATGCCCTCGTTCGCGCCACGTTCGATTCCCAACCGCGCCTCGTCAGCCGCCAGCTTTTCCTGTGCCGCTTTGAGCTGGCGCGCCAGTTCCTCGGCCCGCTGATCCAGCGGCTGCGCGCTCGAAACCGCGGCAAGCGTGGTGGTCGTGATGCGCGCCGGCTCCGGCAGCGCGCGCGGGTGCATGAAGGAAATGACCAGCGCCGCCGCGCCAAGAATCATCATGATGACGCCCATCGCCAGCGCCGTGCGTCCTTTGTTCTGTTCCACAACCACCTCCGCTTATCACTGGAACTGGTTTCGCAACTGCTGCGTAGGTTATCAAACCCGCGCATGCATTAGCGCTGGTCGAGGTGGGGACACAAAACTTTCCCTTGGAAAGTATTATGTCCCCACCGGCCCGGCCTGCCAACCGGAATGGTTTCAACAGAGCGAAACCGGCTCTATTCCTTCTCCATCGCCTTGAACACCGTTTCGCCGATCAGTTTCTGCCCCTCAGCCGTCGGCGCAGCGAAATACTGCGGCGTTTCACTGCTCGAATCTCTGTAGAGCGCATGCCAGCCGTTTCCGCCGGCTTCGCCCGCGCGAATGAAGACACTGTAAGCGTCCGCGACCTGGATATTCTTGCGCATCCCCACGCGCTTGACGGCGAGAGCGTACGCCTGGCTGAGCGCGGGGTTGGTGATCACCGGGGGCGGCGAGACAAGCACGATCTGCGCGCCGGTGGCCGCGTACATGCGCTCGACCAGCGCCTGGAGGTTCCGCTCGAATCGCTCCACCGGCGCAAGCCGAAGCACGTCGCGCAGCGAGGCGGCGAGGATCACCACATCCGGCTTCAGCGCCGCCACTTCCTCCGGCTGCTGCACGGCGGCCGCCAGCGCATTGCGCGGCCCCGGCGGAGAGTCCGCTTTCGAGCCGCCGATCCGGTGCAGCTTCAATTGGAGGCCGGGATAGCGCGCCTTGACCAATGCCGCCATGACGGCCGGGTAGGCCGGGTAGCCTTCGTCCCCTTTGCCGGCCAGCGAATCATCTACGACGGACACCGTCACCGTCCCGCCCTTGACCGCCGCCAGCTTTGCGAACATCCCGTGCTGCGGTGGGGGCAGTGTGCCCGCGCCGAGGCGGAGGATGACCGCCTGCCCCTTCTCGGTCAGCACGCTGTCCCCCTCCACGCTCAGTTTCCCGGGATTGTCCGAGGCCGAGAGTATTTCCAGCGCGCTGGAGGCGATGGAGGTATTCCACAGGTTGAGCGAGAAGGTCATTCGCCTGAGTTGCTGCAACGCCTCCGCGCTCAGTCCGGAGAGCGCGGGGGTGAGCGGCATCCACTTGCCCGGGACCACCGTCACGTCCTCGCCGAATCGTTCCGCGCTCCCCCCGGCGGACTGGAGTTCCGTCACGAGCGTCACCGGGAGCGACGGGAGCATCGAGAATCTTCCGGACAGCCGCACGACGGGCGCCTCGTCCGCCAGCAGAATCGGCTGCGTCGGAGTCACTTCCAATTCCGCATCGACGCGGTCGGCCCCGATCCGTGGCGCGGTGAACTCCCGCGTGAAGAGGTTCTCGAAGCCCAGTTTGTCGGTGCAGCGCAGCGTCACAGGGTACGTCCGCCCCCCCTCGAAGACGTGGCGGGGCGCTTCTTCGCGGCTGACGTCGCCATCCCCGAACTCCCACTCCCGCAGCGCGATCTCTCCGTGCGCCGAGCGGCTCCTGTCCGTGAAGGCGACCGTCGCGAATATCGGCCCGCCGTTGTTGAACTGCAGCAGGCTGACCGTCTTGCAGGTGAAGAAGGCGTTAACGGGAGTCTCGCGGCTCTCCGCGATGACCGGCTCGGTGAGCAATTCCCGCACGAACGCTTCTTCGGGGATGATGGAGACCTCGTTGGCGCCGGGGGGCTGCCAGCCCGCGCGCGCCAGGGAGCCGCCGGTGATTTGGACATGGTAATACTCGATCCGGTGCAACCCGGCCTTCAGCTCCACCTTGCCGGTCGTGTCGAATTTCCCGCTCGGCGCCGAGCTCCCCGGCCGCTGCACGATCAACTGCCCGTCGATCAGCAGGAAGGAGGAATCGTCGCTATCGGTGGCGAAGGTGTATGAGCCATCTTCGGGGCAATAGATCGGTCCGCGGTAGACGCTGATGAACTGCTCGTTCGGCCCGAACGGATTCTCCGGGTCGTTGATCTGCCGGCGGTACCCCTCGCCGTACTTCATCTTGCTCTGAGCCAGATGGGAGAGCATGTCGCGCAGGGAGCTCGGGGCGGTGCGCGCCGTGTTCGCGCGCGTTTCGAGCATCAACCCGCCCAGCTTCTTCGGCCACGTCCCGGACGCCGCTGCGGCTTTGGGATTGCCGAAGTAAACGACGTAGAAACGGTCGGAGGTGTTGACCACCCTGAATTGAATGTGGAACGGCTCCCCCGCCGGCGGGTTCCCCTGAAGCGGCTCGCCGGCGCGCGTCACCAGTTGGAACGTCACCGGCTCCCCCTGCTCCGTCAGGACGCGGACGTCCGCGCCGTCGGCCGCGATGCGCGGGGGCGCTTCCGCCAACTCAATCCGCCCCGTATCCACTTTCCCCGCAGGGTCCAGTTGCACCAGTTCCACAACCTGCCGGTACTTCCAATCCGGAAGCTGCCAGGGAATATCCGGCTGCGGCGCCGCCCCGCTCCGAACAGCCAGCGCAAAGAGGAAGAGCCCCGCCAGAGCGGCGCACCGTGCGCACCTGCCCCACAGATTCCCTTGCAGCCAATCCATGCGCATCTGTGAACACCTCGCACAAACATTCCAGAGCCCTGTCAACGCAAGTATAGCAGAGTGTTTCACCGGGCATCAACCAACCCCCAGCCCCGCCATTTCCCCGAACACAAAACTAACACGCGAGTTGACTTGCATTTACCGCCAAGGTTGATACAATTCGTTCCATTCGTTTGGCGGGGACGCCTTTCCCTGCCATGCGTAAACACGTTGGTTATGAAGTTGGCGGCGGCGTTGGTCCGCACCATTCTTTCCACATGGGCAATCTGTTGGAGGAAGAGGAAGTGAAGCAGCCATCGCGCGTTTGGGCTTTGATTCTGGGTCTTGTGGTGACGTGGGGAATCGCTCACGCGGATGTGGCGGCCACTCCGGCAGCGCCCGCCGCCCCGGCGGCGACTGCGGCGGCTCCTGCCGCCCAGCAGCCTGCGGCAGTTTCGGCGCCCGCTGCGCCGGAGATGGACTTGATCGACCAGATCACACAGCCGGTCTGGTGGTTCAACTGGGGATTCGATACGCGTCTCCGCGAGGAGTATCAGAAGAACAACAACGACCTCAGCCGATCCTCCAACGACACGAAGAACGTGATCCGCTGGCGCACGCGCCTCTGGGGTGAGTTCGGCCCCTTCTTCAAGGACGATTCCCTTGGAGTGCCCAACGGGCTGACGACCTACATTCGCGGCCTCTATGAGCCCCGCTATTACCAGGAAGGGACGCATGGCGTCGCCAATACCCGGCAGTGGAACGAGGTCGTCCTGGACAACTTGTATGTCAACTGGGAGCGCATGGCTGGCCTCCCCTTCGCCATCCGGGTCGGTCGCCAGGACATCGTCTACGGCCGCGGCTGGGTCATGTGCGATGGCACGCCCGCTGACGGTGGCCGCACGATCTACGACGACGCCGTGAAAGCCACCCTCTACTTCGACGCCGCCACCAAGGTCGACCTGTTCGTCATCGACAACAAGGCCAACCCGCGCGTCGATCCGATCAACGACGAGCACCGCCTCACCAGCGAGTACAACGCCCAACTCTTCGGCGCGTACTTGATCAGCAACTACTTCAAGCCGCGCGAAGTGAACCTCTACTACATCTACAAGAATGAGGAAAAGGCTCTGAACTCGTCCAAGATTCCGGGCGATCGCACGGTTCACACCGTCGGCGCCTTGAGCCAGGGCAAGTTCACCAATGACTCTCGCTTCGACTACTACTTGGAAGCCGCCGGTCAGTGGGGCCGCGAGCAGGGATCGGATAGCGCCGCTTGGGGTCTGAACAGCGATTTGGGCTACACCTTCGACGCCGCCTGGCAGCCGCGCCTGCGCGCATTCTACGAATTCCTCTCCGGCGACAACCCCGCCACCAAGCAGTACGAAGGATGGGACCCCATATTGGGCCGCTGGCCGCAGTGGAGCGAGATCTTCGCCAACCGCTACAAGTCTGAAGGCGGGCTCGCGGCGAACTACAGCAACCTCCGGCGCATGGGCACCGGGATCAAGTTCCTCCCGACCAAGCGCATGACCCTGATGTTCGACTACAGCTACCTGCTGGCCAACCATCACCAGTTCGGCACGACCGGAAACTTCGGCGATGGGTTGAACCGCGGAAATCTCTTCACGGGCAAGCTGTTCTACAAGTTCACCGACCGTTTGAGCGGTCACCTCTGGGCGGAATTCCTGAAGCCCGGCAACTACTACAGCAGCAAGGCGCAGGATGCCTGCTTCCTGCGGTGGGAAATTACGTACGAGTTCAAGCCGATCGTCCGCCGCTAACGCTGAGAGCCCCGGCGGGCAGGAAGTTCGAGAGGACGGCGAGCGCTGCTCGCCGTCCTCTCTCGTTTATGGCCCCGGCGCCGCGGGCGCACTCAACTGAAGCACGCCGCGCCCGAGCATTTCATCCCTCCGCGCAATCGTGACGGTTAGTTCCTTCCCCGTCACATCGCCGGTCACGAGGACGCGTCCGACCCGCCCGTCCAGCGGCTTGACGGCCTCCCCCAGCGCCACAAGCCCCCCCGCTTCGCGCACCGCGGCGCGCACCACCGCGCCGCGCAGATCGTCGGACGGAAGCATCACCCGGAACACCACCCCCAACTGCCCCTCCGCCACGGGAGAGGGCCCCTCCAGGCGCACCGCGCTCTCATTCACCGGCACCTCCCGGCGCGCGAACCAGGTGATCCGCCGCCCCGTCCCGTCATCGATCAGCAGAAACTCGAAATCGTGCGGCCCCCCGGCTCGGATGGTGTGGCTCAACTCCAGTTCCACCGTCTGCGACGCCGGCAGCACGACCCTGTAGCGGCTGAAGTCCGCCGCGCCCCCGGCGGGCCGGGTGGCCAAGCCGATCCTCACGTGCTGTTCCCGAGCCGTGTCGTTGCGCAACCGCAGTTGCAGCCGGTTCCGTCCCGCATGCGGCCAGCCGATCCGCACCTGCTGAACGCCAATGGGGGGCGTATCGAATGCCAGGCTCCCCATCCATTCCCCCGACTCGACATTCTGCGGCGCGGCGGGATTCCAGGTGTACGGCGCGCCGAGCGCCCCCAATCGCCGGCGAATGACGTTGAACCCCACGACGCCATTCCCGGAGTCGTCAATGCGTTTGCGCGGCAGCGCAAGTTCCGCGCTCCAGCCCCGCTCGGTGCGCGCGACCGCGGCGACGACGCCGCTGTCCCAATCCATGTTCCTTTGATCCCGCACGACCTCGAAGTCGGCCAGGCCCCCCGCCGGGCCGATCACCACCCCCTTCGGGCGGCGACGGTCGTTCGCCGAATCGAAGAGAAACTCCACGCTGTCCCCCGCCCACACGCGCTGGTCGCGCGGCGTTTCGGTAGGGCCGGCCATCCGCTCCGCATCCGGCTCCTCGCAGTCGAGCGCGATGAAGAGGTAATCCTCCGTGCATCCCACGCGCACGACCGTGGCGACCGGCGCGGGATCCTCCGTCTCGATGCAGGAAAGCGGCGCAAGCGTCGTGGCCTGAGCCCAGGCGTCCGCCTCGATGCGTCCGTCGATCGCCGGCGCCTTGGGCAGACGCGCGGCCAGCGCCATCCGGTTCACCAGCAGCGCGGAGGGGGGCGGCTCCTGGGCAAACTCGATGGAGAGCGACGGCGCGGCGGCCAGGCCGAGCGATCCTCCCAGCAGCACCGCCCCCAATGCCGACAGCGCGCGCGAGGGTTGCAGCATGCCGGCGCTTCCTTTCACTGCTCGGCGATGGAACGGCCAAAGCGGACCAGTTGGATCAGCCAGTGGGTGTAGGAATCGAAGTCCCGCTTGTTCTGAAACGTGACGGACTGGCAGACCGCTTCCGGCGCGCCCGAGGCGAGCAGCATCAACCCGCGGTTGCTGGGCACTCCTTCCGCATAGCGCTCCAGTTGCATCAGCGAACGGTGCAGCGTCCCCAGCGCCTGGTCCCGGTCCCGGCGCAACTCCGTCAGGGAGAACGCCGCCGTGTTCTGGTCCAGCCGCAGCCGTCGCCACGGGTCGCGAAGGACGATGTCCAGCACATACTCGGTCCGCGTCGTGGTGATCAGGTTCGGCAGCCGCCGCCCGATCATATCGGTCGCCCCCCCCTCCTCGTGGGACTCCACCACCTCCTGCACCTCCAGCCTGGCGCAGGAGATGAGGAAGAGCTCCGCCCAGGTGAGCTTCAGCGGTTCGGTGCTGTCCCAGGAATAGGCGTCGCAACGAATGCCCGAGGAGTTGATTGCGATGCGCCGCATCCGCAATGCCGGCGGCAGCGGCACGATTTCGGCGTCGGGTATGACCAGCACCGGGGCCAGCAACTCCCCCTCAAGCTGCTCCGCCAGCCGCACCGCCTCCGCCGCGTCCAGGCTGCGCGCCAGAAACCCCTTGGACGCGCGGAGATCGCGCGTCACATCCGACAGCGGCCGCCCGGCCTTTTCGGCCAGCGTATGGCCCACGCGCCTGATATCCAGTTCCTCTTCCCCCGCAAAGAGGAGGGTGCAGGGGCCGCGCAGTATCGCGCGTTCAGCCGGGGGCACGGCGCGCACCGGCTGAGGCGCCGGCGGGGCCGCGGCAACCAGCGCTGCGCCACAGGAGGAGCAGAAGGAAGCCCCCGGAGGGGCCGCAACTCGGCACTTGGGACATCTCTGCGCGGATTCGGTCATGTCGCCGCATTCATCTGAAGTCGCGAAACAATCTCCACTTCAATTCTAGGTCGCGCGCAAGCCGGGAGTCAAGGCTGGCGGACTTTGGGTACTATATTGCTCTATTGAAACCATCCCGCTTGGCAGGCCGGGCCGGTGGGGCCACAATACTTTCCAAAGGAAAGTTTTGTGGCCCCACCTCGACCCGCGCGTAAGTAATGCACTACCGGGTTTTGGCCCGCCGTTTCCTCTCCGCTATTCGAGATACCGCACCACCGTTCCGATGGGCCGTTTGCGCGGCCCTTGCGGGGTCTTGGCCGCGCAGCCCACGGGCACGACCGCCATGAACTCCCCTTGCGGCTCGCCGAGGAACTTCAGCACGTCATCCTTCACGAGATAGAGCACCCCCAGCCAGACGGTCGCCAGGTTCAGCGACGTGGCGGCCAGCAGCAGGTTCTCGACCGCCGCGGCGGAGCTTTGGATTTCCATCGTGCGGAAGAAATCGCGCGCCGTCTCCTTGCCCGCTTCGAAAAGCTCCGTGCCGTGCCGGATCAATTCTCCCGTATTCGCCACCGCGATGACCAGCGGGGCCCCGGCAATGCTGCGGGCCGCCATGCGCAACAGCGCCGCCGACGGGCGCGGAAAATCCGCCGCGCGCGCCGTCACCAGATTGGCCAACTCCAGTTTTTTCTGGCCGCGCAGGACGACGAACCGCCAGGACTGCTGGTTGTGCGCCGAGGGGGCCTGGTTTGCCGCCTCAAGAATCGCCGCCACATCCGCGTCGCTCACGGGCTGATCGGTGAAATTGCGGATGCTGCGCCGGTTGCGCATGGCTGCAAGCGTCTCGTTGCGCGAGTACGGACTTTCCTCGGCATCCATGAGTTTCTCCGTTGAATGAGCGCATTGGAAACGCGGGTCAAGTTCGCGAGGGCGATTCCGTGTGAAGGTACATTTCCAGCGCCTCCTGCCAGGGACGCATCACGAAGCCGGTCTCGCGCGCCAGCTTGCCCGAATCGAGCGCGCAATACGCCGGCACGCGCGCCGGGCGCGGGAAGGCGCGCGCACGGGCCCGCCGCAGCCGCGCCTCCACGCCGGCCACCTTGAGCATGAACTGCGCCTGCTCGAACCGCGAGCAGCCGCCGGCATTGGCGGCATGGAAAATTCCCTGGGCGGGGCTCTGCGCCAGCGCGATGAGCGCCGTCGCCAGGTCGCGCGACCAGGTGGGCGAGCCGACCAGGTCCGTGACGACCGATAGCTCCCCGTTCTGCCTCGCCCGCAGCACCATATCGTCCACAAAGTTCTTGCGCCCCCGCCCGTAAAGCCAGCTCGTGCGCGCGATGCACCACCCCTTCCCGCGGGCAGCCACCAACCGTTCCCCCGCCAGTTTCGATTCCCCGTAAACGGAAAGAGGCGCGGGCGCGTCCTCCTCGACATACGGCGCGCGCTTGCGCCCGTCAAAGACGTAGTCGGTGCTGACGTGGATGCACTTCGCCCCCAGCGCCGCCGCACAGGCCGCCACGTTCCCCGCACCCTCCGCGTTGACGGCAAAGGCGCGTTCGCGCTGCGTCTCGCAGCCGTCCACGTCGGTGATGGCGGCGCAGTTGAAGATAACGTCGGGCCTGCGCCCATCCAGGAAGGATTCGATGCTCCGGGGGTCGGTGATATCCACCGCCGGCGGTTCCCCGCCGATGATCTGGCCGTACAGTCTGCGCGCCTCCAGCGCCTCCATCAAATCGCGCCCGAGCATCCCGCGGCACCCCAGGACCAGCGCGCAAGCGGTCGAAGAAGGCATCCCCTATTCCTTCAGTCCATGGGTCTGATGATAGTGGCGGCGGTAGTATTCGAGGTAGTCGCCGCTGCGCAGCTTGCCCAGCCACTCCTGATGTTCGAGGTACCAGCGCACGGTGCGCGGTATCCCCTCCGCCAGCGTCACCCGCGGACGCCAGTTCAATTCCTTCTGAATCTTCGCCGAATCCAGCGCGTAGCGCCGGTCGTGGCCCGGACGGTCCGTGACGAACTGAATCAGCGACTCCGGCTTCTTCAACTCGCGCAGGATCAGGCGGGCCAATTCGATGTTCGGCAACTCGTTGCCGCCGCCGATGTTGTACACCTCGCCCGCGCGCCCGCGTTCCATGGCCGACTCGATGGCGCGGCAATGGTCCTCGACGTACAGCCAGTCGCGCACGTGCAGGCCGTCGCCGTAGACGGGGATCGGACGGTCCTGCATCGCGTTGCTGACGAAGACCGGGATCGCCTTCTCCGGGAACTGGAACGGGCCATAATTGTTCGTGCAGCGCGTGATGACCGCGTCCATCCCGTGCGTTTTGTGGAACGCGCGCACCAGCAGGTCGCCGGCGGCCTTGCTGGCGGAGTACGGGTTGTTCGGCTGGAGCGGGGAATCCTCGGTGAAGCGCCCGGAAGGGCCCAGGGAGCCGTACACCTCGTCGGTGCCGATCTGGATGAAGCGCCTGACGTTGCGCTTCCTGGCGCAGACCAGCAGCGTCTGGACGCCCACGACATTGCTTCGGATGAATTCCGCCGGGTCCTTGATGCTTCGGTCGACGTGCGTCTCGGCGGCGAAATTCACCAGAACATCCACCCCCTCGCCGAGCAGCTTGTCCACCAGCGCTTCGTCGCAGATGTCCCCTTTGACGAAACGGTAATTCGGATGCCCCTCCACCTCCGCAAGGTTCTCCAGGTTGCCGGCGTAGGTGAGTTTGTCGAGGTTCACCACGCGCAGCTCGGGCCGAGTGCGGAGCAAATGCAGGACGAAGTTCGTTCCGATGAACCCGCAACCACCTGCGACAAGTACCGTTCTCATCCGGCGCTCTCCCTGGTTGACCACCATAGTTGGCACGATTATACAGGCGCAGCGCGCACGCAACAAGGCGGGGTGCAGCGCGCTATCCTCAGCGCGCTGGGGACAGCGCGCTCCACCAGGATGACGCGCGCGAACCGAGATGATAGAATCGGGCGTCACCATTCACGATCGAGGTGCGACTTTGAGCAATTCCCTGACCTTGGAGCAGACCCGCAAGCTGGCCCAACTGCGCGAGCGCCTGCGTGCGCTCGGCTCCGCGCTCGTGGCGTTCAGCGGCGGCGTGGACAGCACCCTCCTGGCCCGCCTGGCGCAGGAGGAATTGGGAGAGCGCGTCGCGGCGGTCACGGCGCGGTCAGAAACCTATCCGCAATTCGAATACGAAGAGGCGGTCGCGCTCGCCGCTCGGATCGGCATTCGGCACGTGACGGTCCAGACCCGGGAGCTCACCCTCCCCGCATTCCGGCACAATCCCCCCGACCGCTGCTACCACTGCAAAAAGGAGCTCTTCGGCAAATTGAGGCATGTGGCGGACGAAATGGGGTTGAAGCATCTGCTCGACGGCGCGAACGCCGATGACACGGGCGATTTCCGCCCCGGCATGCGCGCCGCCGCGGAACTCAGCGTCCTCAGCCCCTTGAAGGAGGCGGGGCTGACGAAGGAAGAGATACGCGCCATCTCCCGCCACCTCGGCCTGCCGACCTGGGACAAGCCATCCTACGCCTGCCTCTCCTCGCGCTTCCCCTATGGCGAGACGATCACGCCCGAGGCAGTGGCGCGCGTGGGGGAGGCGGAGGCGTTCCTGCGCACGCTCGGGCTGAAGCAACTGCGCGTGCGCCATCACGGCAACACGGCGCGCATCGAACTGGCGCCGGGGGACATCGCGCGCGCGCTGGATCCGGCCCTCCGCGAGCAGATCGTCCGGCGGCTGAAGGAACTCGGCTACACCTACGTCACGCTCGACCTCGAAGGCTACCGCACCGGAAGCATGAACGAGACGCTCACTCCGAAGGAGCGCAAAGGTGGCTGACGCCCATAAGGCAAAGCCTGCGGCGCGGGCCATCAAGCCCGCATCAAAACGTGTAGCGCGGGTTATCAAACCCGCGACATCGCTCGTTTCCACCGCTTCAAAGCGTGTAGCGCGGGTTATCAAACCCGCGAAATCGCTCGTTTCTACCTCATCCAAGAACGAGAACCGCGTCCAGTTGCTCAAGGCATATCGCCGCCTCGTCAAGCTCTACGGCATTCCGCTCCGCCGTCGCGATGGCACGGCGCTGGACGAACTGATCCTGACGATCCTCTCCCAAAACACCAACGACCGCAATTCCAGCGAGGGGTTCCGCCGGCTGAAAGCCGCCTTCCCCGATTGGGCGGCGGTGGAGAAGGCCCCCTGGCAGGAGGTCGCGGCGGCGCTGCGCGTGGCGGGGCTGGCGAACATCAAATCGCGGCGCATTCAGTCGATTCTGCGCCGCCTTCGCGAGACGCGCGGCGAGCATACGCTGGAGTTCCTTCGCAAGATGGAAACCGCCGCCGCGCGCGACTACCTGCTGGCCATCCCCGGCGTCGGCCCGAAAACCGCCGCCTGCGTGCTGCTGTTCAGCTTCGGGATGCCGGTCTTCCCGGTGGACACGCACATCCACCGCGTCACGCGCCGGCTGGGGATCATCCCGGAAAAGATGAGCGCCGAAGAGGCGCACGAAGCATTACAGAAGCTCGTCCCCCCCGACCTCACCTACCCCCTGCACATTCTCCTCATCCGCCACGGGCGCGACACCTGCCACGCCCAGCGCCCGAGCTGCCCCCAATGCGTTCTCCTGAGCCTCTGCCCGACGGGGAAACGGCTGACGGCTTGAGGACGGCGGGGTTCACCGCAGAGAGCATGAAGGAAAGGAGATAATGGGGTTACGGAGTCTCCGCTTCCATGGAGTCCATCCACTCGCAAATAGTCTCTGTCACCTTTGCCGTCGAGCGCAGAAAGGCGAAGTGGTCATCGTCCGGAAGAACGATCAGTCGCGAACGAGGGTTAGCGCGCCGCAATTCCTGGTCGGTGGATGCCACAGCATCCCTTCCCCCTTCCACCATGAGGACGGGAGTGCCCGCGGGTCTGTGCGCGGCGCCATAGCCGCTGATGCAAATGAACCCTCGGAATAAGCGCGGCTCCACGTCGAGCACGCTCCATCCCCCCGCGCCCCCCATGGAGATGCCACCGAGGTAAATTCGTTTCGCGTCCACCGGCTGCGCCGCCATGACCGCGCGCAGACGCTCGACGGCATACTCCGCCGCTCCCGCCTGCGACCACTCCCCGCTATCCCATGACGGGCAGAGAACTATCAGGTTCTCCCGGTCGGCGAGATCGGAGAGCAGCCATGGATAGAGCGCCATCGGCGCGCCCGCGCCATGAAGGAAAAGCAGCGCTCCGAGCGGCTTGCCGCCGTCGTTCCGGGGGTAGAGGATGAAGGCATGCCTCGCGCGCTTGTCCATGACCGACATCAGCGCAACATTGCCGGCGTCGGCTGCGCCCTCGTCCCGCTCCATCCGGCGGTATTCAACCTTCAGGAGCGCATGCACCTCGCTCGCCTGGTTGGAGGGGAGAAAGCCCATGACGCCGCAAAGACGGACGCCCAGCGAGGCGATGTCCGCCTCAGGCACGACGTTGACGATCTTCCACGCGCCGCGCCCACAGGAACTTTCGAGGCGGCCTTGATGCCGCGTCCAGTGCCGGGCGCAAACGCTTCCGATTGCCAGGAGGCAGAGGATGAACAGCCCGATGGCTGCGATGAAGAGCCGACTGCCCAGGCGCGCATTTGCCATCGACTTCAACCGCAGGCGGAGCGCCGCGCCAAGGGCTATCATGCCAATCGCTGCAGCCCAGGGGAATGACGTGATGGCGAACCACGGGCAGAGGAGCAACGCCAACGACCCCAGCGCAATGGCCACATCCGCTATGCCAAGGAGCATGCGCCGGAGAATCGCTGTCGCCCTGTTCCCTCGGGCCAAACTCCCCCCTTTTCTGACGTATCCCCCGAATCCGTTCTCCGCGTACTCCGCGCCTCTGCGGTGAACGCCGTCGCCGTTATTCCTTCGGCAGTTTGGCATCGCCGAAGAACGTCGCCGCGACGGCCTGGAGCTCCTTCAGCATGATGTCCACGTTGGAGTAGCGTTCATCCGCATCCTTGGACATCGCACGCATGAGGATATGCTCCAGCGCGACGGGGATGTTCTTGTTGTACTGGCGCGGGCTGGTGGGCTGCACGTTGAGGTGCACGGCCATTTTGCGGAAGCGGTCGGAATCGTCCGGGAAGGGGCGGTTGCCCGTCAGGACCTCGTAGATGCTCACCCCCAGCGCGTACACGTCGGTGCGGATGTCCACCTTCTGCCCGCGCACCTGCTCCGGGGCCATGTAGGCCGCCGTCCCGGAACGGTCGAAACGCCACTTCTGGCGCAGTTGCTCCGGAATCGCCAGGCCGAAGTCGATGATCTTGGCGACCCCCTCCTCGGTCAGCAGGACGTTCTTGGGGCAGAAGTCGCGATGCACCAAGTTGTTCCGGTGGATGTACGCCAGCCCGCGCCCGATCTGCAGCGCGATCTGCAGCCGGTTCTCGGACCAGCGCGCGTGGCGCTGGTCGATCAATTGTTTCAGGTTCGGCCCGTCGATGAACTCCATGATGATGAAGTACTCGCGTCCCTTGTGGCCGAACTCGAAGGTGCGCACGACATTGGGGTGGCGCAGCGACAGGGCGATCTCCCCCTCGGACCCTTTCTCGAACAGCTTCTCGAGCTGCTCGGCGATCTGGGTGAATTCCGGCTTGATGATTTTGATGGCGACGGGGGCGTCGTCGGACTTTCGGCGTCCTTCGAAGACGACCGACATGCCCCCCTGCGCCACCGTGCGCAGGATTTTGTAGTTGTCCGGCGCGGAGTAGCCTTCGTGGCTGCTGCCGCTTCCGAACAGGCCCAGTGACCAATCCTTAGCCAACGCAATTCACCTCAACTCGTTATGCGGCGGGGGAAAAGGCCACCTATCCATCCCGCATCGCGGCGGCGATCAGGTCCCAGGCATGAGGGGAGAACTCGACAAACTCCGCGCCGATGAGGTGCGTGTAGTTCTCAATGCCGACCTTCTTCTCCTCGCGCGCCCAACGCACCTCCGCCTTCAGTTTCACCGGCTCGGGAATATCCACGAATTGCAGCGTCATGTACAGGCTTTCGCCCACTTCCAAAGGCGCCGTGGCGCGGAACTGCACGCCGTTGCGGCTGATGTCCACCATCGGCCCGCGCTGCACGTCCGGCTTGAATAAACGCGACAGCCGCGTGCCTATCTTGGCGTATTCCACATACGCCCGACGGGTGCCTTTACGCGGATTCTTCCTGTCGACGCGGTCTCGGGACATGGTTGTTTCACGCAAAATTGAGCGCCGGGAATGACACAGGATTATACCGGCATGCGGAGGGGTTTACAAGGTTGCGCCTTCGCGGGTAAAACGAGCCTCCGCAGCGTGCGCAGCGAAGGACGGCACGGACCCCCGCTACAATTTGCCGCGCCGACGGCGTTTGCAGTATGATGAAAGTCGATCAGCCCTGAGAAAGAGGACAACCATGCCCGAGAAGGCGCAGAACAATCCAAAGAAGGGCGCTCCCGCGCTCCGCGACCTGCTGAAGGAGATGCTGGAGCGTTCTCGCAAGGGGGAGACGCTGCTGCCCGTCGGCGCTTACATTCTCCCGCAGCCCGAGGCGGCCGGACGCATCATCGACTTGGCGCGGCAGATTCTTTTCCACGGTTACGTGGGCCGTCAGGACCTGGACGCGAAGAACCTGGACGCCCACGTCCTGAAGCTAGCCGAAGACTTCCTGACGCTGCTTTCCGAGCAGATCGCGCGTTCCTTCCGTCACGGCTGCAAGAAGGAGCACGGAGCGTGCGATCAGTGCCGCTCGCGCGGCGAGGCGGAGGCGCTGGCGCTGATCCGCAAGCTGCCCCAGATACGCGCCTGGCTGGAGGAGGACGTGCGCGCCGCCTTCGATGGCGACCCCGCCGCCACCGGCTACGATGAGATCATCTTCGGCTACCCGGGTTTCTACGCGATCACGGTGCACCGCATCGCGCACGAGCTCTACCAGCAGAAGGTGCCGCTGCTCCCACGCCTGTTGTCGGAGACGGCCCACTCCGCCACCGGCATCGACATCCACCCCGGCGCGCAGATCGGCCGCTTCTTCTTCATCGACCATGGCACCGGCGTGGTGATCGGCCAGACGACCGTCATCGGCGACCACGTGAAGATGTACCAGGGCGCCACGCTGGGCGCGCTGAGCTTCCCGCGCGACGCCTGTGGGGCGCTGATTCGCGATACGAAGCGGCACCCCACCATCGAGGACCACGTCACGATTTACGCCGGCGCGGTAATCCTGGGCGGGGACACGGTGGTCGGCGCGGGTTCGACAATCGGCGGGAGCGTCTGGCTGACTCACAGCGTGCCCCCCGGCACGAAGGTGCTCATCGAGCAGCCCCGCCTGCGCTTCAAGAACTCCAGCGTCACGATCAAGGAAGAGGGCGCGGCGGATTTCCAGATCTAGCCGCCCAGCAATTCCTTCGCCGCCTCGCCGGGGTCCGGCCTGCGCATGAGCGTCTCCCCCACCAGCATGGCATCCACTCCAGCTTGCTGCAGCCGCACCGCATCCGCGCGGGTGGCAATGCCGCTTTCGCTGACGACGAGTTTCTCCTGCGGGATCCCCGCGCGCAGCCGGAAGGTGGTCTCAAGCTCCACGCGGAAGCTTTGCAGGTTGCGGTTGTTGATTCCCACGATTTCAGCCCCCGAGGCCAGCGCGCGCGCCAGTTCCGTTTCGTCGTGAACCTCGACAAGGCAATGCATCCCGAGGTCGAGCGCCTGAATTCGGAACTCCCGCAACTCAGCTTCCTCCAGCGCCGCGGCGATCAGGAGAACGGCATCCGCCCCGGCGGCGCGCGCCTCCAGCAATTGCCAGGGGTCGATGATGAAGTCCTTTCGCAGCACCGGAATCTTCACCGCCCCCCGCACCGCCCGCAGCTCTTCCAGCTTTCCGGAGAAGAATTTCTCATCCGTGAGAACCGAGATCGCCGCCGCGCCCGCGGCCTCGTACAGCCGCCCCACCTGCGCCGGATCGAGATCGGCGCGGATGATTCCCTTGCTTGGGGAAGCGCGTTTGTATTCGGCGATCAGCCGGATGCCCCGCTTCCGCCCCCCTGCCAGCGCCGTCCGGAAATCGCGCGGCGCCGAAGCCGAGCGCGCCAGGGACTCCAGCGCCTTTGCCGGCGCGGCGCGCTTGCGGGCGGCAACCTCCGCGCGCTTGTTCCTTAGAATATCATCGAGAATCATCGCGAATCTGCGCCTTCACCAAACCAAGCGCGCCGTGGACACCGCGCTCCACCACTGCTCCTCCTGAAACGATGCGCTTCACCTTACCCGAACGCAAATGCCGCGTCAACGCGGTCGCCCGCTCAGTTCTCAGTCCCTCGTTTCCAGTTCTCGTCGCCCCTCCGCCGTTTCAGGTTATCATTGACGCGGCCCCGCCGCTCCATTATCCTTGTGTCGAGGACTCTCCACCGCGCGCCAGCGATTATAGGGATACTGCCCATGAACGGCGGCTCAATTCATCTGATCAAACTATTCGGCATCCCCATCCGCATCCACGTCAGTTGGCTGATTATCTTCGTTCTGGTCACCTGGACGCTGGCCGCCGGATACTTCCCGAGCCAATATCCGCACTGGGCTCCCCTGCTTTATTGGGTGGTCGGACTGATCACCAGCTTCTGCTTCTTCGCCTCCGTGCTGATTCACGAGATAGCGCACTCAGTGGTCGCGGTCTCGCGCGGAATGAAAGTGCGCGACATCATCCTGTTCGTCTTCGGCGGAGTCTCGGAACTCGGCGAAGAGCCCGGCAGCGCGGCGACGGAGTTCCTCATGGCGGTCGTGGGACCGGCGACCAGCTTTCTGCTCTCCCTGCTCGCCGCGGGCCTCTGGCTTCTGACGCAGCATGTCAACGAGCCAATCGGGGCGATCTTCTATTACCTCGCGCTCATCAACGTGATGCTGGCCATCTTCAACATGATCCCCGGCTTTCCCCTGGACGGCGGGCGGATATTCCGCTCCATCCTCTGGGGAATCACGGGGGACCTGGACAAGGCGACGCGCTGGGCGGTCGGCCTGGGAATCGCCATCGCCTGGGGCCTGATAGGGCTGGGCATCGTGATGCTGCTGTTCGGGCAGATCAACGGACTCTGGTTTGCGCTCATCGGCTGGTTCCTCAAGAATGCCGCGCAGAGCACATTCGACCGCACGCGCCTCAAGCGCATGCTTCAGGGAGTGCCGGTGCATCAGGTGATGAACGCCGGCTGTGCGATCGTCGCGCCTGAGACCAGCATCGGCACGGTGATTCAGGACCTGATCCTGGCGCGCGGCATTCGCTGCGTGCCGGTCGCCCAGGGGGACCAATTGCTCGGCCTGATCACCGTTCACAACGCGCGCGCGGTGCCGCAGGAGCAATGGAACAGCGTCCAGGTCCGCGACGTCATGGTCCCCGCCAGCGCGGTGAAGGCCATCGGCCCGGACAACGATCTCTGGACGGCCATGGAGGAAATGACCGAGGAAGGGGTGAACCAACTTCCCGTTATCCAGAATGGCAGGCTGCTCGGTATGGTCGGACGCGACGCGCTGATGGGGTACCTGCGGATGAGGGCGGAGCTGGGGGTGTAACGCCGGATGGATGATTGGCGAATGGGGAATTGCGAATAGCGATTTGCGAATGAACGGAGTGCACGCAGACATGCGCGGGGCAAGGCCGGGGCGCAGCCTGCTGCGCCCTGCGACGCCTTTGCTCACACGATTCGGGGGAGCGGCAATCGTTGTAGAACGACAGGCTCGACGGAAGATAATGAGATGAAATTGGAGTTGTACCACGGCGACATACTCGACCTGCCGGTCAACGTTCTCATCTGTTCCGCCAATGTCTCCCTCAACTTGTCGGGCGGGGTGGGCGGCGAACTTCTCCTGCGGTTCGGGCCGGCGCTGCAAGCGGAGTTGCACCGGCACCTGCCTGAGCAGGGTCCTCGCTTTGCCAAGCCAGGTGATGTCGTTGTGACGCACCCCACCAACACACCCTACAAGGCTGTGCTGCACGCCGTTGCCATCGACGCCTTCTACGACTCCAACGTCGAGTTGATCACAGAGACTGTCCGGAGAGCTCTTCGCCTCGCTGCCCACGAGGGTGCGCGCAGCGTCGCTTTGACGGCTCTGGCGACCGGTTTCGGCCATCTCAGCATCGGCCATTTTGCCGAAGGTCTGCGCCCTGTGCTGGAGGAGCGGCTGTCGCCCGTCGAGGTTGTCATTGTGGCCGTTCAGAGCGAAAGCGCATTTGCGGAACTCAGGGAATCATTTCCGGAAGGAACCGTCATCGTGCCTGAGGTCACACCGGACTTCGGCGTCAGTGCAAGGGAAGAATGAAAGTTCTGCATTGACGTGGAAATGAACGTTCTGTTACGTTGTAGAGGGCAGTTTCAGGGAGGTTGGAAGGATGGACACGCGCACACTGACGGCGGTCATTCACCGGGAAGAAGATATGTACGTGGCTGACTGTCCGGAGGTCGGCACCGTAAGCCAGGGTGATACGGTCGAAGAGGCCATCGAGAACCTCAAGGAAGCAACGGAACTCTATCTTGAAGAGTTCCCTCTTCCCGAAACTGAGAAGCCCTTCCTGACGGTTTTTGAGGTTCCGGTCCATGCCTGAATTGCGGAAGGTCTCCGGACGCGAGGCGGTCAAGGCGCTGGAGATGCTTGGATTTCGGCAGGCGCGACAACGCGGAAGTCATGTGGTGATGGTCCGCCAAACGCCGGAAGGCAAGACAGGTTGCGCGGTACCCATGCACCGCGAACTCAAGATCGGAACGCTCCGGGGCCTCCTGCGCCAAGCCAGAATCGATGTTGACGAATTCACCGAGGCGTTGTAGACAAACTACAGATCGCGCGATGCTCGATGCTCCAGATGGTCTGCCGAACGCTGCTTTCCCATTGTCACCGTCCATTGCGCATACTGCTTTATCGAACGCCTCCCCCTTCTCCAGCACAGAAGCCCGGCAACTCCCATCCCCAAGCTCCAAGCGATGACGAGGACAACATCCGATAATGCTGACTTGCTCCCTGACAAAGGGAGCCATGGCAAGAAGAGCAGGAGCGTGTGCCGACGGGTGCCGCCCGTGCAGGATAAAGCGCATGGGTTGAATCCCGCTGCCGTTCAAATCCGCAATCCGCAACCCCCACTCCGCAATCGTTTCTTCGCCCGGCACGGCCCGAAGAGCTCCGTCAGCACGATGGCCTTCTTCAGCGGATCTTCCGGCAGGAGTTCATCGAAGCGCGCGGTGGACTCGGCCTGCTCGGCATGCGTCACTTCAAGCGATTCGGCGACTTCGAGGGCGTATTCCCGCTTCTTGCGCGGCGGCTGAGCGGGCGTCGCGGCGGCGGGGGCGGTGGTGACTTTGTGCCCGACGGGGTGCGAGGTTGGGGCGGGAGCCGCACCGACGGTCCGAGGCTTCTCCGCCGGAACTTCCGCAGGGCGATGCGGCGGAGGGGTGGGCTGGCGCATCGTAGCCGGTTGAGGCGCCGGTTGCTGCTGGGGTCGCCTGATCGGACCGGGAACCGTCGGCGGCACCGGATGCGCTATGGGGGGCACGGGCCGCTGCGGCGGCTGCGACATCGTCGGCTGCGGTTGGCGATGGGGTTGCTCGGCCGGGCGCGGAGCGGCAGGCCCGCCCTTCCCGCGCGAAATCTCATCCAGAAAATCCTCAATCTCCTTGTCGGCGCGCTTCTCGCCCGGCTGCGTGCGCGGCGGTGGCGGCTGGCGCAACCGCTCCTTCTGCTGCTCCGTATTTTCCTTCTGCGCCTTGAAGATGGCGCGGATGACGTTGACGACGATCACCCCGAAGATGATCAGCCCGAACAGTTGGTCGCCGCTCAGCGCCAGGAATGTGCCTGGGTGCATGGGTTCCTCGGTCCTTGTGCGTCAGCCTCCTGCCGGACCTTGCGAAGGCCCGTCCGGCCCTTCGCAAGGCTCGCAAGCTCAAATCACGCGTTGACGTCGCTGTCCCCGCCGCTCTTGCCGGAGATGGAGCGCCGCATATCGGTATCGGCCTGGACGTTCCGCAGGTTGTAGTAATCCATCACGCCGAGCTTCCCTTCGCGGAAAGCGAAAGCGATCGCCTTGGGCACCTCGGCCTGGGCCAGCATGACCACCGCCTCATTCTCGCGCACTTTCGCCTTCATCTCCTGCTCCATGGCGACCGCCATCGCGCGGCGTTTCTCCGCCATGGCCTGGGCGACGCGCTTGTCCGCCTCGGCCTGGTCGGCCTGCAGCTTGGCGCCGATGTTCTCGCCGATGTCCACGTCCGCGATGTCGATGGAGAGGATTTCGTACGCCGTCCCGGCGTCGAGTCCCTTGGCCAGCACGGTCTTGGAGATCGTATCGGGGTTCTCCATGACGCGCTTGTGCGTGGGGGAGGAACCGATGGTGCTGACGATACCCTCGCCGACGCGCGCGATGATCGTGGCTTCGCCCGCGCCGCCGATGAGCCGGTCCAGGTTCGTCCGCACCGTCACGCGCGCCTTGACCTTCACCTGAATGCCGTCCAGGGCGACGCCGTCAACGGTCATGCGCCCCTGCTGCGGGTTTGGGCAGTCGATCACCTTGGGCACCACGCTGGCCTGCACGGCTTCCAGCACGTCGCGGCCGGCCAGGTCGATGGCGCAGGCGCGGTCGAAGGTCAGGTCGATATCCGCCTTGCTGGCGGCGATGAGCGCAATGACCACGCGCTCGACGTGCCCGCCGGCCAGGAAGTGGGTTTCGAGCTGCTCGGTGCTGATCTCCAGGCCCGCCTTCACCGCGGAGATGCGGGCGGCGACGATGGCGCCGGGGTCCACGCGGCGCAGCCGCATGGCGATGAGCGTCCGGAAGTTCACCTTCGCACCGGAGACCGCCGCACGGATGTACAGCCAGCCGTACGACAGCAAGAGGATGCCGAACACCAGCACAGCCAGACCCAGCACGACCACCAGCAGGATAATCGCCCCCTGCGATACGCCGGGCTCCTGCGCAAGCACTGCCATAGGACTCATTCGGATTCTCCTTCCAATTGGAAATACGGACGTTGCTATTCTAGCCGCCGACCGCGCGCACCACAACACGGTTCCCTTTGACCTCCACGACGCGGATGCGCGTGTTCGGGTCAATCACCTCGCCGTCCGACACCACATCCACCCTGCGTTCGCCGATGCGGGCCGTCCCCGCCGGGCGAAGCGGCGTCAGCGCCACCCCTTCCTGCCCGACCAGGTCCTTCGGCTGCAACTTCGCCGCATTGGTCCCCTTCTGCGTCCCCGACATGATGAGGAACCGATTGATGAATTTCACGTACAGGAACACAATGACGGGGATGCACGCCAGCGCAATGACTACCAGCGTCCAGCCGAACGAGGAGTTCAGCTTGAACGCCAGCCAGATTGCCGCGCCCATGCAGCCCATCCCCACCAGGCCGATAATGACGCCCGGCAGGATGATCTCCGCGATCATCAGCGCCAAGCCGGCAACGTAGAGAAGAATGATCCCCAGTTGGCCCACAGCGATCCTCCCAGTGTAGTTATTTCAGCCCTCGACCGTTCCATTCACACAGCGCCGGTCTGCGCGCCTCTAGCCTTTGCGCGCGACGAAGATGCTGTTCCCCTTCACGTCGATGACGACGACCTCTTCGCCGGCCTCAATATACTCTCCGTCGGACATCACGTTCAACGGCTCGCCTGCGATCTCCGCGCGCCCCGAGGGACGCAGCGTGGAGAGGGCGCGACCGCCTTTGCCGATCAGGCCGCGCTGCTCGGCGCTCTTGGCGACATTCCCCGCCGCGCGCGTCTGTTGCGCGTTGAGCACCAGCCCCTTGAGGAACGGCGTCTTCGGCATGAAGCGCACGAGCATCATGAAGAGCACCGTCGCCGCCAGCAGGCTGCCGAAGACCAGCCCCATGTTCTTGACCAGGATCATCACCTGGAACGGGTACTGCGGAATGGTGAAATTCTGGAACGCCAGGATCAGGGAGATCACAATGCACAGAAGTCCCAGCACCCCCACCACGCCGAATCCGGGTATGAGGAATATCTCGATAGCCACCAGCATCACGCCCCCGGCAAAGAGCAGCACCTCCGTCATTCCCGCCATGCCGATCATGAACTTGCTGAAGAAGAGCAGGCCGAAGCAGAGGATCGCCACCACCTCCGGCGCGCCCAGGCCGGGAATTTTGAACGCCATGTACAGCGCCACCATCCCCACGATGATCAGGATCACCGAGGCCGGTCCGCTGCTGAGCAGCCGCACCAGGCCCTCGGACCAGTCCGTCTCCTCGCGGATCGCCGTGCCTGGAGTGGAAGTGAAGAGGGCGAGCGCCTCCTCGCGCGAACCCACGCTGCCGATGGAGAGGCCGTACTCCAGCGCCTCGGTATCGCTCAGCGTGAGCAATTTTCCCTTGGCGACCACCTGCTTGCGATCGGCCCCCTGCCGCTCTTCCGGCTTCAGGTCGTTCCACGCCTGCGTGGAGAGGTACTCCACGCGGCCATCCGGGAACTTCACCTGCCAGACCTCCAGGTCGGGGTCCACCATCGCCTCGCAGAGCGTCACGGGGTGGCCGTTGGACTGCGCGTACTTGCGCGCGAGGGCGCGCACCATCGTCTGGTACTTCTCAGGGGCGACCTCGATGCCGTGCAGGCCGGGGATGATCGCCTCGGCGTCGCCGATGGTCGTCCCGCGCTTCATCACGATCTTCTGGCAGGAGAGGGAGATGAGCGCCCCGGCGGAGATCGCCTTGACGTGAACGTAGGCGACGGTCGTCACGCGCCCGTGGGCGCTCAGCTTGACGCCGTCGATCAGGTCGCCGATCTGGACGGCGGCGGTCACCTCCCCGCCATACGTGTCTATCTCGAACAGCAGGACGTCGGCCCCGCCGTCGACTGCCTCATGCACGCGCCGCTCGATGGACTTGAACAGGCCGTAGTCCACATCCCCATTGATCGTGATGACGGCCACGCGCGCGGCAGGCGGCGCAACCTTCGCCACCGTCGCAGCTTCCTGCGCCATTGCTGCAACGCCGCATAAGCAGAGAACGCACAGTGCCACCGCGAAGCGCGCCGCCTTCATGCTCTTCCCTTCAAATATCCAATCATCAATCATCACTTATCAATCATCAATTCCGTCAATCCCACACCGGCCCGTGTGGCTTATCCACATCCGGCTCATCCTTCGCCTTCTGCTGTGCCTTCTTGAAAAGCTCCTCGATGTGCGTCTTGCGGTGCAACTCGCGCTCCTGCGCCTCTTTCAGACGCGCTTCCTGCTCGGACTTGGCCTTCTGGACTTTGTCCACAACCGCTCCGAAGCGCTCCCCGGCGCTGCGCCCGGCATCCTCCTGCGTGACGTGGTCGGTCACTTTGCGCGTGCGCTCGTCAATCGTCAGCATCCCGCCGCACACCGGACATTTGACGCGAAACATCCCTGTTCCTTTCGATTGGCTCAGTGGAACTTGACAAGTACTGTACCCATGCGCATGATTTCAGTCAACGCGGTTCTTTCAGGATGAGCCTCTGGCGTCGTGCAGTCTTGTAGGGGCAAGGCATGCCTTGCCCAATAACGGCTTCCGCATCCCGTACGGCATTTACAAGGATTGTGCTCCATGCCGACCGAACTGAGCCAACTGGCTGAAACATTCCTGAAGCGTCTGGAGCAGGAGCGCAACTTCTCCCCCCATACGCTGCGCGCCTACACCGGCGACCTGGGGGAGTTCATCGGCTTCGCCCAGGAATCCGGCGTCGGCTCGCCGGGGGCCGTCACCCATCTCCTGTTGCGCAACTACCTGGCGCAACTGCGCGCGCGCGGGCTGGGCAAGAGCTCCACCGCTCGCAAGCTCGCCTCCCTCCGCTCCTTCTTCCGCTTCCTGTGCAAAGAGGGAATTTTGGAGAGCAATCCCGTCAAGGCCGTGCGCACTCCGCGCCTGGAGCACCGCCTGCCGCACGTGCTCGGCAGCGAGGAGGTGTCGCGGCTCCTCGAAACCCCCTTCGCCGGCTCCGAGGGCGCAATGGCCGATCTGCGCGACAAGGCGATTCTGGAGGTGCTTTACAGCACGGGAATGCGCGTGGGAGAGTTGACGTCGTGCAACGTCGGCAGCGTTGATTTCCCCGCGGAGATAGTCAAGGTGATGGGGAAGCGGCGCAAAGAGCGCTTCTGCCCGCTGGGGAGCTACGCGCTGACTGCGCTGCTCGCGTATCTGGAGGCGCGCGGCATTGCGCCGATCCAGGCCCCCCGCTGCCGCGAGCCGCTGTTCACCAGTCTGCGCAGGACGCGGCTGACCTCCCGCAGTGTGGGCCGGATGCTCTCGGCGCGCCTGGCGCAGGCCGGGCTGAACGCCCAGACTCACCCGCACACGCTGCGCCATTCCTTCGCCACGCACCTGCTCGACCGCGGCGCCGACCTGCGCTCGGTGCAGGAACTGCTCGGGCACGCCAGCCTGAGCTCGACGCAGATATACACCCACCTCTCCGCCGAACGGCTGAAGCAGATCTACGAGAAAGCGCATCCGCGGGCGCATTGATGAACGGTGAAATGGTCGATGGGCATCTGTCAATTGGCAATTGACCATTGACCGTTGACCATTCACTTGACATCCCCTGCCCCCGCACCTAATATCCAGTAAGCAGCGCAACATCGCGTGTCCCCTGCGGGAGCCGCTTCCCATGCCGCGCACACTCACAATCTATCGTCTCGGAACCGTCGGCTATGACGAGGCGCTCGGCTTTCAGCGCGAGCTGGTGGAAGACTTCACCAGAACGCCGCGCGACGCCGGCGCGCTGATCCTGCTGGAGCATCCCCCCATCCTCACCATCGGCCGCGGCGGAACCGAGCAGAACATCCTCGTCCCGCGCGCGCATCTCTCCGCCGTCGGCGTCGAGGTGCGCGAGACCAACCGCGGCGGCGATGTCACCTACCACGGCCCCGGCCAGATCGTCGGCTACCCCATCCTGCCGCTGGAGCACCACGGCAAGGATGTTCACAAGTACCTGCGGCGGATCGAGTCGGTCCTCATGGCCGCCCTCTGGGAGTACAACATCAAGGCCGATCGCAAGGAAGGCTTCACCGGCGTCTGGACGCCGCAGGGGAAGATCGCCTCCATCGGCATCGCAATCAGCCATTGGGTCAGCTACCACGGCTTCGCCCTCAACGTCTCCCCGAACATGGAGCATTTCCGGCTCATTAACCCGTGCGGGCTGGTCGGCGTGAAGATGGCCTCGATGGAAAGCATCCTGGGCCGCGCGCCCGAGCGCGCGGAGGTGGAGGGACGGATCATCCGCCACTTCATGGTCGAATTCGGGTTCGACGCCGGGCAAACGATGACGGCGATGCGCCGGGAGGAGAGGCCGTGACGGAGTCACCCCGCCCGTCGAGATTCCCTCCCTGGCTCAAGAAGCGCCTCCCCTCAGGCGGCGTGGCCGACGAAGTGCGCGACCTGCTGCGCGGGCTGCGGCTATCCACGGTCTGCCAGAGCGCGCACTGTCCCAACCAGTGCGAATGTTTCGCGCGCGGGACGGCCACCTTCATGATCCTGGGCAACGGCTGCACGCGCAACTGCCGCTTCTGCGCCGTGGGGCACGGCCCCGTCGAGCCGCCGGACCCGCAGGAGCCGGAACGCCTCGCCGAGGCCGCCGCGAAGTTGAAGCTGGCGCACGTGGTCGTCACCTCCGTCACCCGCGACGACTTACCCGATGGCGGCGCCGGGCAGTTTCGTCTCACGATCGAGGCGCTGCGCCGCAGGATGGCCTGCCGCATCGAGGTGCTTACCCCCGACTTTCAGGGCAACCGGGAGGCCATCGAACTCGTGGCATCGGCCCGCCCCGACGTGTATAACCATAATATTGAAACCGTGCCCCGGCTCTACCCGGTCGTGCGCCCGGAGGCGGATTATCGCCGGTCGCTCGCGCTGCTGGCTTTCGTGAAGGAGCGGCATCCGGAAGTCAGCACCAAGAGCGGGCTGATGGCGGGACTCGGCGAGACGCGCGAGGAAATGATGGCCGCGCTGGCGGACCTGCGCGCGGCGCGCTGCGACCTGCTGACTATCGGCCAGTATCTCTCCCCCAGCCGCGACCACTTGCCGGTGCAGGAGTTCGTGACGCCCGAACGCTTCGCCGACTACGAGACTTGCGCGCGCGAGATGGGGTTCTCCGGAGCCGCCTGCGGCCCGTTCGTGCGAAGCTCATACCACGCCGGCGCGCTGTATGACGCCTCCTGCGCGGAGCGCTGAGATGGCGCGAACTGCGCGAACTGGGGACACAATACTTTGCGGAGCAAAGTTTTGTGTCCCCAGCGTTCGAGCGGTGCGCCCGCTGCTCGCGCCTCCCTCCCACCGCAACTGAGGGATTGCAAAATCAGCACAATGGCAGTTGACAACCGAGTGGCAAATTGCTTTGCTGTCTGGTCCGAATACAATAATTGAAGCCTGTGGTCCTGACCTGCGGAGGGACTTCGATGAACGTGGAAGTGGAAGTGCCTGATCTCGGGACGGACAACGAACAGGGGACGGTCGTTGAGTGGCATTTCGACGAAGGGGAGTTCGTCGAGCTGGGAGAGATCCTGCTGGAAATCTCCACGGAATCGGGGACCGTCGAAGTGACCGCGCCGCAAGCCGGCGTCCTGCTGGAGCGCATCGCGGACGAAGACGAGACGGTCCGCGGCGGCGAACCCGTCGCGCTGCTCGACTGCCCCGAGGAAGAGGAGGCCGAGGAGGAGGAGCCGGAGGTGGATGACCTGGACCTGAGCACCCCTGAGGAATGAACGCCGCCATGCGTTTCGACAGCGTGATCGGGCAGGACCGCACCAAGCAACTCTTGCAGCGCACGGTGGAGCAGAACCGCCTCGGCCACTCCTACCTCTTCAGCGGCCCCGACGGCGTCGGCAAAACCCTCCTGGCGCTCGACCTGGCCAAGGCGCTCTTCTGCCGCGCCACCGGCGAACGCCCCTGCGGCGTCTGCCGCGACTGCCGGATGATGGAGCATGAAACCCACCCTGACGTGCTGGTGATGCAGGCGCAGGAGGAGAAGCGGCTGATCGGCATCGACCAGGCGCGCGAGTTGGGCCACTTCCTCACCATCATGCCGGTCCAGGCCGAACGGCGCATCGCTATCATCCGCGAGGCGGAGAACCTGACCGAGGAGGCGGGAAATTCGCTGCTCAAAACGCTTGAAGAGCCCGCCTCCTTCGCGCTGCTCATCCTGACCAGCAGCCGCATCCAGTCGCTTCTGCCGACCATCCGCTCCCGCGCGCAGGAGGTGCGTTTCAGCCCCCTCACGCCGGAGCAAATACGCCAGATACTCCGCACGCGCCCTGAATTGGAGGAGGCGGAAGTTCGATTCGCGGCGCGCTTCGCCAACGGCTCGGCGGGCCGCGCCTTCGGCATCCTCGATTCCGGCGGGCGGGAGATATTCAGCGAGGTGATCGCCCCGCTGCTCGCGGCCGGCCGCGGAGAAGCCTTCGAGCTTTCCGACAGCGTGGCCGACTGGGCGCGCACCACTTCGTCCAAGCTGGAGCCGCAGCGCGAGCGGGTGCGCGAGTTCCTGCGGCTGCTCTCCTGCGCCTGGCGCGATCTGCTGGCCGAACGGGTGGGAGCGGCCGAGCTGCCCTTCATGCCCGAGCAATCCTCGCAGTGGGCCGCGCGCCCCGGCGCGCCGGGAGTCAGCGGCATTCTGCGCATTGAGGAGGCGATCTGGAACGCCCGCCGGATGATCGACTCCAACGTCGCCATGAACCTCGCGCTCCAGGAGCTTTTCGAGCGCATCGCGCGCATACAGAAGGCGGCATGAGCCGGTTGCGGGGGACGGACTGCGGATTATCAGCGGCGACGCTCGTTTGACACGTGACGTAAAGGAACCAGCATGCAATTCATCAACTCGGTCGACGCGCTGAAAGAAGCGCTGAATCTCCTGCGCCGGAAGAGCGGGAAGATTGGCTTCGTCCCCACCATGGGTGCGCTGCACGAGGGGCACCTGAGCCTCGTCAGCCGCTCGCGGAAGGAGATGGACGCCACCGTGGTCAGCCTCTTCGTCAACCCCACCCAGTTCGGCCCTTCCGAGGACTTCAACAAGTACCCGCGCCCGGTCGAGCGCGACCGCGCGCTTTGCGAGAAGGCCGGTGTCGACCTGCTGTTCTCCCCTTCCCCGGCCGAGATGTACCCCGCCGGGTACGGCACGTACGTCCTCCAGGAACGCTACACGGAGGCGTTCGAGGGGGCCGTCCGCACCGGGCATTTCCACGGCGTCTGCACCGTTTGCGCCAAGCTGTTCAACCTGCTCCGGCCCGCCGTCGCCTACTTCGGGCAGAAGGATTACCAGCAGACCGTGGTGATCCGGCGCATGGTCAAGGACCTGAACATGGAGCTGGACATTCGAGTCTGCCCCATCGTCCGCGAGGCGGATGGACTGGCCATGAGCTCGCGCAACATCTACCTTTCCCCCGAGGAGCGGCTCCAGGCGGCGACGCTGCAGCGCGCGCTGGCCGGAGCGGAGCGGGCCTTTGCCTCCGGCGAACGCAGCGCAGCGCCGCTGCTGAACGAGGTCCGAAAGATCCTCCGTGAAGCGCCGCTGGCGCAATTGGACTACGCCGCCGTCGTCGACCCGAACAATTTGCAGGAGCTTCGGCGGATCGAGACCGGCGCCGTGGTGCTTCTTGCCGCGCGCTTCGGAAAAACCCGGCTGATCGACAACACCCTACTGTCTCCGGAGTAATCGATGCACGACATCCTTTTCCACATCCGTTTCGGCAGCGCGGACATCCCGATCCACTCCTACGGCGTGATGATCATGGTCGGCTTCCTCCTGGGCCTCGCCGTCGCGCGTTGGCGCGCGCGGAAGGTTCTGGTGGACCCGGACCATATCACCGACGTGGCGATCTGGGCGCTGCTCGGCGGCATCGTCGGAGCGCGCGCCCTTTACGTCATCGAATATCCCGAGGAGTTCAGCAACATCGGGGAAGTGTTCAAGATATGGAAGGGCGGGCTGGTTTTCTACGGCGGCTTCATCGGGGCGGTGCTTGCGGGGTTGATCGTCATCAAACGCCGCCAGCTCCAGGCGCTGAACGCGCTGGATATTCTGGTCCCCTCCGTCGCGCTCGGGCAGGCGTTCGGCAGGATCGGCTGCTTCCTCCGGGGCTGCTGTTACGGCGTCCCCGTCTCGCCCGACGCGTGGTACGGGGTTCGGTTCCCGCTGCCGCCGGACTGCGATGTCTATTCCCCCGCCACCGGCATCCCCCCCGGGACTCCGCTGTTCCCGGCCCAACTGGTCAGTTCGCTAAACCTGCTGATCCTTTTCGTCGCGCTCTCATTCTTCTGGCGTCATCGCAAGCGGATGGGAGACGTCCTGGCCCTGTACCTGCTCCTGGAATCCGTCCAGCGCTTCGCGGTCGAGTTCTTCCGCGGCGATCACACGCGGGGTCAGCTGAGCCCGGCACAGTGGGTCGCTATCTTCATGTTCTTCGCAGCCCTGGCGATCTTCGTGACGCCACGCCTCCCGGCAACGCAAGCCGACAACCGCACAAATCGCGCATGAGGGCTCGCGGGCAAGGACAGGAAGGACTGCAAGGACGGCAACAACGATAAGCGCGCCGCGTGGCGCGCACGGCACATTTCACACGCGCTCTCAGTTCTCAGTTTTCAGTTCTCAGTTCTCGTCGTTCACTCCGCACTCTTCCGTCCCCTACTTCCCCAACGCCTCCAGAATATTCTCCACCTCGCCCAGCCGCGTAATCGGCGTCGCCCCGCGCGCGATGAGAATACTGTTGCCCCGCGCCGCCTCGGGAGGCTGGAGGTACTGGAGCGCAAAGATCGGCCGGCCCAACTGCTCGGCGGCGCGCACGGTGTGCATGGTCCCCCCTTTCGGGCGCGTCTCGACCACGAAGAGCGCCTGCCCCAGCGCCGCGATCAGCCGGTCGCGCGCCACCGCCGCGGCGGCGTTCCATTCCATGTCCGGCGGGCACTCGCTCAGGATCGCGCCGCGCTGCGCGATCTCGCGCACCGGCGGAAAGTCCGGCCTCGCCTGAAATTCCCGGATGCCGTAGGGAAGGACCAGGATGGACCTCCCGCCCGCATTGAACGCGCCCCGATGCGAGGCGGCATCCACTCCATGCGCGTAGCCGCTGACCACCGTCACCCCGGCGGCCGCCAGACGGCCCGCGGACTGCTGCGCAATCGCGCGCCCCTTGTCCGAGGGGCGGGTGGTCCCCACCATCGCCACGAACCGATCCCCCACGCCCCCCACCGCGCCAATGATGTAGAGCAGCGGGGGCGGGTTGGTCAGGTCATGGAGGGACTTCGGGTAAGCCGGGTCGCTCATTCGCAGGAGCGCCACGCCGCGCTGACGCAGGTCATCCACCTCGCGCTCGACCGCGCCGATGCGCGCGCGAGCCGCCAGAATCGCCTCCGCCATGATGCCGGGCACCCCGCGCACTTCCCCCAGCGATGCCGCATCGGACTCCGCCACGGCGGCGCGCGCCGTGCCGAACCGGCTGAGTAGCCGGCGGAACGTCACCGGCCCCATGCCGGGGATGCCGTGCAGAAGAGCCCAGTACGCCAGTTCCAAATTCTCACTCATCGGTCGTCAGCATTCCTTCACCACGGAGACACGGAGGCACGGAGGACGACGAGTCAAGGTTACGACAACTATGTTCACCGCGGAGACGCAGAGGACGCAGAGAACGACGAACCAGAGCAACAACGGGACTGGAAACTGCCGATGAACGAGGATAAGGAACGAAGTCCGCGCGACGCCCTTTCAGTTCTCAGTCTTCAGTTCTCAGTTCTCGCCGTTCTCCCTGTCTTCGCGACGAACTACACTTCACCCGCTCGCCCCGACCCGGTGTATCTTCATCAGGTTCGTCGCCCCCGCGACGACGGAGGAGCCGGCGACCATCACCACGAGGTCCCCGTCGCGCAGCATACCGCTGGCGCGCAGGGTGGTATCGGCGATGAGGTCGAGGCTGCCGCCCGGCGGGACCAGTTCCATCGGGTGCGCCTGCACGCCCCAACTCAGCGAGAGCTTCCGCCGCGTTTCGTCGTGGGGGGAGAAGGCCAGGATCGGCTGCATCGGCCGCCGCGCGGAGACGAGGAAGGCGGTCTGGCCGGAGAGCGTGAAGACGGCAATCGCCTTGGCGTGCAATTCGTGCGCGGCCACGACGGCGGAATGGACCGTGGCGGCGGCGACCGAGCATTCCAGCGGCGCCTTGCGCGACGCGGGGCCGCGGAATTCTTCCAGATGTTCCTCGGCATGCATGGCGATAGCCGACATCATTCGCACCGCCTCCACGGGATATTTCCCCGCGGCGGTCTCCGCCGAAAGCATCACGGCATCGGTGCCGTCGAAGACGGCGTTCGCCACGTCGGTCGCCTCGGCGCGGCTCGGCTGGGGATTGGCGACCATCGTTTCCAGCATCTGCGTGGCGGTGATGTCCGGCTTGCCGTAGCGCGCCGCGGTGGCCAGTATCTGCTTCTGGAGGACCGGCACCTCGGCGGTGGAGGTCTCCACCGCCAGGTCGCCGCGCGCGACCATGATCCCGTCCGCCGCCTTGACGATCTCGGCCAGGTTCTCAATCGCCTCCACGCGCTCGATTTTGGCGATCACCATCACCTTACGCCCCACCCCGCACTCCCGCCGCAGCCTCTCGATATCGGCCCCATGCCGCACGAAGGAAAGCCCGACGAAGTCCACCCCCTGCTCCAGCCCGAACCGAAGATCGTCCAGGTCCTTCTCCGTCAGGCAGGGAGCGCTCAACGGCGTCTTCGGAAGATTCATCCCCTTGTGTTCGCTCAACAACCCCCCGACGAGCACCTCGGTGACAACCTCGCGCCCCTGCTTGCTGACGACTTTGAGCTGAAGGCGCCCGTCATCCAGGAGAATCAGGTCGTCGGGGCGAACATCCTCGGGGAGCGCTTGGTAGGTGGTGGAGAGGCATTCGGCGGTGCCGAGAATCGGGTCGGTGACGATCCTCACCCGCGCCCCCGCCTCCAGCGTCACCGGCTCATGCCCCGCCAGCGCGCCGATGCGCATTTTGGGCCCCTGAAGGTCCTGGAGGATCGCGACATTCGAGCGGCGTTCCGCCGCCGCCGCGCGGATGGCGCGCATCGCCGCGCCGTGGCTCTCATGAGTGCCGTGGGAAAAGTTCAGGCGGAAGACGTTGACTCCGGCCGCGATCAGCCGCCCGACCATCTCCGGCGATTCGGAGACCGGCCCGAGCGTCGCCACGATCTTCGTTCGGCGCTTCGTCATCTCCACAGGCGACCCCTCCCATGGGAGACCGCCAACAGGACTCAGGCGGTTCCCTGATTCTTCTGTCGCTGCGCTTCCTCGGTAATGCGATAGGTGCAGAACTCCCCGCACATGCTGCAAACTTCTTCCTTGCCGGGGCGGCGCTCGGCGCGCAGCTTGTGCGCGCGGATCGGGTCCATGCAGGTGTTCAACTGGCGGTCCCAGTCGCGCGCGCGCCGGGCGGTGGAGAAATCGCGGTCCCACTCCGCCGCGCCGGGAATTCCCTTGGCGATGTCCCCGGCGTGTCCGGCGATCCGAGCGGCAATGACCCCTTCGCGCACGTGCTCGATGTCCGGCAGGCCGAGATGCTCCGCCGGCGTGACGTAGCAGATGAAGTCCACTCCTGCGGCGGCGGCGACCGCCCCGCCGATGGCCGCGGTGATGTGATCGTACCCCGGCGCCACGTCGGTCACCAGCGGCCCCAGCACGTAGAACGGCGCGCCTTTGCACAGTTCTTTCTGCAGGCGCACCTGCGTCTCCACCTGCTGCAACGGGACGTGGCCGGGGCCTTCCACGATGGTCTGCACCCCCGCCTCGCGGCAGCGCTGCACCAGTTCGGCCAGAATGTTCAGTTCGTGCAATTGCGCGCGGTCCATCGCGTCGGCCAGCGCGCCGGGACGCAGGCCATCCCCCAGGCTGATCGTCACGTCATGCTCGCGGCAGAGCGCGAGAATGTCGTCGAACTGCTCGTAGAACGGATTCTCCTTGTTGTGGCAGCTCATCCAGGCCGAGAGGAACGTGCCGCCGCGGCTGACAATGCCGCACACGCGCGGGCTGCGCTCCAGCGTGCGGATCACCTCGCGCGTCACGCCGCAGTGGATCGTCAGGAAGTCCACCCCCTGCTCCGCGTGGGCCTGCACCGCCTGCATCATCCCGATCGCGGTCATCGTCTTGATCCCGCCCCCCTTGGCGAACGCTTGAACGGCGGCGTCGTAAATGGGGACCGTGCCGACCGGCACGGGGCAGCGCTCCAGGAGGCTCCGGCGGATGGACTGGATATCGCCGCCGGTGGAAAGGTCCATGATCGCGTCCGCCCCGGACTCGCAGGCCGCCGTCAGTTTGGCGAACTCCGCCTCCGGAGAGGGAAAGTCCTGGGAGGTGCCGATGTTGGCGTTGACCTTCGTGCGCAACCCCAGGCCGATGCCGCACCCCTTCGGCTGCGGCAGCCCCAGCGCGATGCGCCGGCGGTTGAAAGGAATGGACATCACCCCCGCCGCGATGCGTTCGCGCACGATATCTTCCGGCATATGTTCCTGCGCGGCCACCTCCCGCATCTGTGCGGTGATTCGGCCGCCGCGAGCCTCTTCCATCTGCGTCATGAGAGTTCCTTCCTGTGAGCAGGTCGCGTTTTCCGGGCGGCGGACGCGGGACGGCGCGGCGACGCGGTGGACGCTTCCAGCAGCGCCCGCACCTCCATCGGTTCGAGCCGGCGCGCCTGGCCCAGCTTGAGATTATGATCCTCCAGCGGTCCGATGCGCACCCGGCGCAAGTGAGCGACCGGATGCCCCACCTTGGCCAGCATGCGGCGCACCTCGCGGTTGCGCCCTTCGTGCATCGTGATTTCCACCTGCGAATCGCTGTGCCCCTTCTTCACCACCTTCACCCAGTCGGCGTTGCAGCGGTGGCCGGCGATCCAGACTCCCGCCATCAGCTCCTGCTTGGCGAAATTGTTCAGCACGCCGTGCACGTTGGCGCGATAGGTCTTGGTGACGCCGTAGCGCGGGTGCGCCACGCGCTGCGCGAAATCTCCGTCGTTGGTGACGATCAGCAGCCCCTCCGTGTCGGCATCGAGCCGTCCGACGGTGAACAGCCGCTCGCCGTGCATCGGCAGCAGGTCGACCACGCGCGGCCGCCCGCGTTCATCCTCATTGGTGGAAACGTACCCCTGCGGCTTGTTGATGAGGAAATAGAGCTGGCTCGCCTTGCGGACCAGTTCGCCGTCGCAACAGATCTTCTGCCGGGCCGGGTCGGCTTTGCTCCCCAACTCGGCGACCACCTTGCCATCCACGGTCACGCGCCCCTGGAGGATCAACTCCTCGCAGGACCGGCGCGAGCCGAGACCGGCGGCGGCCAGGATCTTCTGAAGTCTTTCCAGCGCCATCAGTCACTCTCTCCTTCAGCGAGACGGACCAGGCGTGCGGGCCGATCCGACCGCAATTCATACGCTCTCGCGCGCTCACCCCCAATGGAGCGGGGCGGAAGACTCAGCCGACCAGGAGCGGTCCGAGGTTCATATCAGGGATCCGGGAAAAACGCGCTGGGCTCCTGGGGCGCACCCTGCATGACTTTAGCAGATGCGATGGGCGGCGGCAAGGCTGGTGCTGCAACGACGGCCTTCACCGCGGAGACGCAGAGGACGCAGAGAACGGAGCGAAGAGGGTAACGGCAACGACGGCAACGGCCTTAACTACGAAACACGCGAAAGACGCGAAAGGAAGCAGGCAACTTGAATTTGGATTCTTTTCGCGCCTTTCGCGTGTTTCGTAGTTACTTCCGTTGTCGTCGTTGCCCCGCTTCCGCCGTTCTCCGCGTCTCCGCGGTGAACGCCGTCGCCATCAAGCCACTTCCAGCATCCGCTGGATCGCCAGCCGCGCTTTGACTGCGATGGGCTGCGGGACGGTGATGGGGTAGATCATTTCCTCAAGCGCCCAGACCATTTTTTCGAGGGTGTTGATCTTCATATTCGGGCAATCCGCCTGCGGTGAGGCCGGGTGGAAGCGCTTGGCGGGGTTCTCCTGGCGCAGGCGGTGGAGCAGGCCCACCTCCGTGCCGATGATGAACTCCTCCTTTGCGCTCTCACGGCAGACGCGCAGAATGCCGGTGGTGCTGGCCACGCTATCCGCCAGCGCCACCACGTCGCTCGTGCATTCCGGATGGACGACCACCTCCGCGCCGGGATGCGCCGCCCGCGCTTTGCGAATATCATCCGCCATAATGCGATGGTGCGTCGGGCAGTAGCCGGGCCAGAGGATCACTTTCCGCCCCGACTTCTCCGCCGCGTACTGCCCCAGACTGCTGTCCGGGACGAAGAGGATATCCTTGTCCGCCGGCAGGCGCTCCAGCACCTGCACGGCGTTCGCGCTGGTGCAGCAGACGTCGCTCTCCGCCTTCACCTCGGCACTGCTGTTCACGTAGCAAACGACCAGCGCCTGCGGGTGCTGCGCCTTGAGCTGGCGCAGTTCCCGCGCCGTGACCATGTTCGCCATCGGGCAACCGGCGTGCAGGTCCGGGACGAGCACGCGCTTCTCCGGGCAGAGGATCGCCGCGGTCTCCGCCATGAAGTCCACGCCGCAGAAGAGGATCACGTCGGCGGTCGTCTTTGCCGCCTGGCGCGACAGGCCGAGCGAATCGCCCACGTAGTCCGCCGCATCCTGCACCTCGGCGCGCTGATAATTGTGCGCGAGGATCACCGCGTTGCGCGCGCTCTTGAGGCGATTCAGCTTTTCCAGCAGCGTTTCAGTCATGGCTCGCTCGTTTGGAAGTGAGGACCACGCCCATAGGGCGTGGCCTCAGGAAGGCCCCCCAAGGGGGCCAGCGGAAGATGTTGCCCCCGGAGGGGGCTTAACACAGGAAGACCCGGCCATGGCCTTCAGTTCTCCGGATACAATACGTTCTG
>CAIUPP010000070.1 GCA_903901045.1 uncultured Planctomycetota bacterium | reverse complement strand
CTTCGCTCGCCGTGGGCTAGAGTCCGACGGCCGCTTCGCGGCCTGACAAGCGAAACAGGATGATTTCAACAGAGCAAAGCTGTTTCAAAACTGTGGCGTGGGTTATCAAACCCGCGAGAAACATAGCGTGGACTCGCCGCTCGACTCCGCTCGCGGCCCCGAGCCAGTCGAGGGGTTAGTCCGCGCCACCTGCCGAGTTTTGAAACAGCCTCTATTTATTCTGCGCAGGCGGTGTTGCCGCGGGCGCGGCGGGGGCAGCGGGCGGCTCGGCGGGTGCGGGAGGTATCAGCGTGCTCGAGGGAACCGTTGCGCCGAAGACGTAAGAGCAGAAGGCCTCCCACGTCAGCGGCTCGTTCTTCGACAGCGGCGCGGCCATGATCTTGTCCGCCTGCTGCTCGTACGCCTGCACGATCGTCTCCATCTGGCCGTTGAGTTCGTTCGCGGGGGCGGCTTGCTGCACGTCGCGCAGAAGTCCCAGGAGCCGCAGATCATCGTGGGGCATGGCCGCCGCCACGCGGCGCAGGTAGGCTGCCGCGCGCGGGTCGGCGCTCTGACGCAGGTAATTGCGCAGGCCGGGGATCCAGACGTCGACGTTATCCAGCGCGGGGGGCATGCGGAAGAAGTAGTCGGCGCAATCCCCGAGCCGCTCCTGCAAAGCCGCGTCGTAGTCCACCATCAACAGATCGGAGAGGTTGTCGAGATACACCATCCCGTCCTCGCCGGGGAAGGGGGTGCCATGCTCCTTCACCGCCTCGGCCCACTTGAGCGCCATGTCGCGCGCGAGCAGGTCGCCGGTGGCGTAGTAGGAGAGCAGCAACCCGCGAAGGCGCGGGACGCGGTCGCTGAGGTGCCAGGTGGACTGCCAGTGGACGGGGGTATGATGGTCGCCGAACCCTCCGGCCACCTTCCGGCGGCGCGGGTCGGCCTGCACGCCCATCGCGGCGGGCGCTTCGTGGCACATATCCACGTCGATGAGGTGCCGCACCATCCGTTGCGCGGCCAGCAGCGCGTCGGGCCGGCCGGTCTGGAGGTACACCATCCACAACGCGGTAAGCCGGTCGCCGGTGGTCCCCAGCCAGTAATCTTTCAAACTCCAGCGCTGCTCCCGGGGCAGCCAGGTGCGGCGGACATCCTGGTAATTGAAATCGCCGTCATCCGGTCCGCGCGCCGCGTCCAATGCCAGCAGGCGGTCCAGCAGTCCGGCGGCGCGCGCGGCGCGCGCGGGAGGCAGCATGTCCGGCAGCACGTTGGCCGCCGCGAGGCTCTCCGGGCTCTGCACGGCATGGGGACGCTGCGCAAACAACTTGCAGATGGCGCTGATATCCCCCGGTGCCGCAGCGCCGCGGTAGAAGAAGTACAGCACGTCATAGGTGACCGCCACGCCGGTCGGGTCGGCCAGCCCCATATCGCGCACCGCATCGAATTCCGGCAGGTCGTTCTGGTCCTTCAGGCCGGCGGAGTAGCTGGGGGGAACGGTCAGGTCCAGCCAGCGCCCGTAATGCGCGAAATCGAGCCGCCCGACGGTATTCCGGTTGATCTCCTCGCGCGAGCTGCGCACGCGATCGTCGCCATGCGGAGGCCAGAAATGGACCAGCACGCGCCCGTCGGCGTTGACTTCGAATTCCTTGGGATGCAGCCGGGTCATATCGCGCAGGCAGAGCGCCATTCCGCGGTCCGACGCGGCGATGCAACTCCATTCCTGCGCCCCCGTGCCGCTCACGTTGACCGTCAGCGGGTCCTTGAGGTTCTGCACCGTGAATTCATTCCCGCCCAGGGCAATCATGAACATCGTCCCGGCCTGTTTCAGCGACTGCTGGAATCCTTCCGGGGCGCCGAACAGGACGTCCGGGCCGTTGAGGCGCCTGCGGAAATCGTAGTCCATCTTCTCGGAGATTCCTATGTCGCTCAGCGGGTTGTGCACGGCGCGGTCGTTGAAGAAGAAGCTGTACTGCGCGTTCAGGAACGGCTGGCCCGCGTAAGCGGTGAGGCGGAAAACGCAGCGCCCGACGTCCGGGCCGCCTGAAGCATCGACCGGAAGGAGCCGCCCTTCGCCGCGCAGCACCACGCGCAGTTCGTTCATCTCCTCCAACTGCATGCGGAAATTCGGGTCGCCCGAGATGCGATAGATATGCCCTCCGCCATCCACCACAAAGGGGCCCGAGTCGCTCGCTTCGCCATTGAGAATCTGCTCGTTGAAGTCGTACTGCCCGTTCTTGTCCACGTCCACCCAGGTCTGTTCCACCCCGGAGAATTTGGTCTGGTTGACCTTGAAGAGCAGCTCGCCGGTGTTCACCCACCAGGCGTTCCCCTTCTCGGTCACGTAGATATTCTCGGCCTTCTCATAGCGCACCTGGAGGTTGCGCGTGAACCCCAGCACGCGTTTGGCGGTCACCTGGGGACCGTACTGGACTGTCAGCGTCTGCGCGCCGCGGGAGAGGTTGGCGCGGAAGTCCAGCGCCACCCAGCGGATGGTGCCGTCGCCGGGCCAGCGGCCGCGCACGGTTGCGCGCGACGGGATCTCCGCGCCGTCATGATCCAGCAGCCGCACGTTGGCCGGGTCGCGCACCGCCCCCTTCGGCAGGGCGACCCCCACGCTCATCGGCCAGGACTCGGCCGTGCGCGTCTTGACTCCGTAATCGGGGATGATCAACTCGAACTGCCCCGGCCTCAGCGCCGCCGCCGCTCCATCCTCGCGGCGCAGCGTCACTTTGGTCAGTCCGTGCCCGCCCCCGGCGGCGTCCATCAACTCCGCTTCGAGAACAAAGCTCCCTATCGGCAGCAGCGCCGCGTCGAGAATCAGGTTGGCTCGCTCCCCCTTGAGGGGGATCAGCGCCTGACGCGGAACCCCGGCCGTTCCCTTCTCCGGCGTCACCGCCAGGCGCAGCCTGCACTTGGACAGGGGCTGATTTCCCGGGTCGACGCGCACGACCATTCGCAAAGTGCGGTCGTCCGGCGTCAACGTCCAGCGCACCGGGAAAAGACTGATCCGCGTCGGCGTCTCCATCCTCGCAAACGCCTGCGAATCGCCGAAGAACATCGTCCCCCAGAGCGCGGGGTTGACGGGGTTCCCGGACGTCGCCTCCCAAGTGCAGCGCTCGCCGCTGAGGCTCACGTCGCGCGCGAAGTTGGCCTGCCATGCCCCCTTGTCGACGATGCGGCGATTGCCGAACGCCGACAGCGGAATCGCCATCTCCACCGTCCAGCCGGTCGGCGTCCTGCCCGCCCGCGCCTCCCAGTCCGGCGACCATGCCTTTCCCTTCAACAGGCTCGACTCGAAGCGGATGCCTGTGATTCCCACCGCGAAAAGATACATCTCATCCGGATCATCCGGGAAGGTGAGGCGCGCCTGCACGTTGTCGGCGCTCCACTCGTCATGCGGCAGCACGACCGGCGGAGTGTTCGGCTTCGGCGGGGGCGGCAGGGGCGGAAGATCCGCAATCGCGGGCTCCTGGCACTCGAAGGCAAAGTAGAGAGCCACCTCGTCATAGCAGGCGCGCACCAGCGTGCTGCGCGTCACCGGCCCCCCCATCTCCGAGCCGAGTTCCTGCGGTATGCAGGGCCCCCAGCAGGCATCGTCCAGAACGCCATCCAGATCGGGCGGCTTCAGCGCTTTGACCGGCTGGATGACTTTGGGTCGGCGCGCGGGGAAGGAGGAGAATTCCGAGGACAGAACAAGCTGGCCGGCGTCCTGCGCGTAACAGGCAACGGAAAGGCAAGTTGCGCCGAGAAGGCCCACCAGAGCCGACCTGGCCCTGATGATCCGCGCGACCTTGTCTAGCCGACCGTTTCCAGAGGCCACTCTGCACCATCCATCGTTGTATGGGCAACTGCCCGCTACCCAATTCTAGAGGCGATTCAGAACAGAGTCAACGGGTGCAAAATGCGAACGGAACGGATTGCATCGACTGATGTATCACGCTGCTACTATTTACACGGCGGAGGCCGAACTGTCAAGGAGAACTCAGGCCGGTCCAGTTGAGAATTGGACGGTTTTCCGGCAAGATGGCGGTATGCCAACGAAACCGAGCCATTCATTCCCTTGTGCGGCGGGCGATCCGATCTCCCGGGCCGTTGAACGCTCCGGCCTGCTCAGACCGGGCGAATGCCTCGCCTGCGAGGTTTGCTGCCGCTTCCCGTTGGCCGATTCCCCGCTGGCCCCCTTCTTCTCGCATGAGGAGCAGGCCGGGGCGGCGGAGGCGGGGCTGAGCGCGCAGGACTTCCTGCCCGGGCGCTTTGGCGCGGGAGGCTGGCCGCTGCTGGCGCGCTTCGATCTGATCCACCGCTGCCCGGCCTTCCGGACGGCAAGCAACGACTGCGCCATCTATAACAGCCGTCCGCTGGATTGCCGCCTCTACCCCTTCCTGCTCATGTACTCGCGCGACGGGGATACCGTCACGCTCGGCCTCGACCGCTACTGCCCCCGCGCCCTCGAACGCCTGCGCGACCCGGCCACCGCCGATCTGGCCGGGGAGGTGGCCGCTCTGCTCGAAGGCCCCCTGCTGCCCGGACTGCTTGCCGGCCGCGGCCTCGTGGGAAGTTTCAAGGAACATGCCGAACCGATGCGGCAGTTGCCCGCGCTCGCCCGAGCGCTCAGCCGCAGCGACCTCGGCCTTGCGCGGCTTCTCCCCACCACGCGCGAGCGCCTGGCCCCCTTCTTCGCGGCGGAGGCCAGCCCGCTCTCCTATCACAGCTTCCCCTCGCTGGCCATCTGGGCGGACCTCTTCGACCTGTACTGGAAGGTCAGCGGCGACCGGCTGCTCGTCATCGCCGACGGCGACGGCGATAGCTTCCTGCTCTGCCCCCCGCTCGGCAAAGGGCCTGCTGCACCCGCGGCGGAGGAAGGGCTGGCGCTTCTGCGCGCGCTAAACCCATCCGTTCCCTCGCCGCGAATCCAGGATGCCGACGACCTCCTCGCGCGCGAACTGGAGCCGGCCGGCTGGCGCGTGCGCGAGAGCGCCGTCGAGTACCTCTACTCGCGCGCCGATCTCGCCGACCTGCGCGGCAACCGATACGAGGCGAAGCGCCAGATGTGTAACCGCTTCGAGCGCGACCATGATTGGCGTTTTCGACCCTGCGAGCCCGAGGACTTCCCCGCCGTCATGGCGCTTTACCGCGACTGGCTCGCCGCGCGCGCCGGTGTGCCGCACCCCCCTGAAGCGGCGTCATTATCGGAGGAGTTCTTCACCGCCCAGGCCGAGGCCGGGTTTCGCACGCTCCATCGCTCCCTGCGCGACGCCGAGGCGCTCGGCCTGCGCGCCCGCGTGCTGGAGGCGGACGCGCGCATCGTCGCCTACACCAGCGGCTACCCTCTCGCCGACGGCCGCACCTTCTACGTTCTGCACGAATTCAGCGACCTCCTCGTGAAGGGGGCCGCGCAGATCACCTTCCGCGAATTCTGCCGCGAAGCCGCCCCCTGCGACCGCATCAACGCCGGCGGCGGCTCCTGCCTCGCCCAGCTCGACCGCGTCAAGGAATCCTACCACCCCGTCGAACGCGTCCACTCGCATACGCTCGTGAGAATGAACGGCGGGAACTGAAGATTTATCCACAGATGCACACAGAGGAACACTGATACGGAAGAGAGCGGAGCCGTATAGCAACGCCGTCGTTTCTGTCCTTGCCGTCCTTGCCGTCCTTGCTGTCCTTTATGTCCTCGATTACCCATCAACCATCAATTCTCCGATCCCCCCCCCCCTGACATACCCAGAAACCCGATGTATATATTACATCGGATGCCGAGGTATGCCCGCCCGGCGCGGTTCTTGGAGAGATAACAACATGAGCTTCAACCCCGACCTGATGAAAGGGAGCACCGCTCCCATCGTGTTGCGGCTCCTGGGGGAGCGGGAGATGTACGGCTACGAGATCGTGAAGGTCGTCAACGAGCGCACCGGCGGCGCGCTCCAGTACAAGGAGGGGACGCTCTACCCCTGCCTGCACCAGTTGGAAGCGGACGGGCTGCTCTCCTCCGCCTGGCGCGACGCCCCCACCGGCAAGCAACGCAAGTACTACCGGATCACGCGCAAAGGCCGCGCCGAACTCGCCGCGCGCACGCAGGAATGGACCCAGTTCAGCGCCGTCGTCACCAGCCTGCTCATGGGAGCCCCGGCATGAACTCCATTGAGGAGTTGATCCAACTGGCCACGCGTCGGCTCCGCCCGGACGCGGAGTTGCAGTTGGAAATCGCGCACGAGTTGCGCGCACACCTGGAGGACGCCATCGAGTCCGCACGCGCCGAAGGGGCGTCCGAGGAGGAGGCGCAACGACTTGCGCTGGAACGCTTCGGCGACCCACAGGAACTGAGCGACAAGCTCTGGCAGGCCAACCACCGCCGGATGCGCCTGCGCGCCGTGGCGCGCTGGGCCTTCCGCGCCGCTGTTCTGCCGAGCGCTGTCCTGCTGGCCATCCTGCTTAACTGGCAGGGGCTGGGATTTGTGCAGTACATGGGCATGTGGAACGACAGTTCGATACTGAGCAGCACATTGCTCCATATCTCGAACGTTGGGCATGCTAGAGTTTCATTCAGAACCGACTTGAGTCCCGAAAAGAAGGCGGTGTTGGGTATTTTCAACGGCAATTGGGACTATGTGGCGGCCGCCGATCAACTTGTTGCGCTATTCCCCGATAGCCCGATCTTCCAGGCCAACCGTGTCTCGGAGTTCCTAAACGAGTTGCAGCGTGAGAAGCGGCCGTGTGCGCCACAGTTGATTGCGCGCGGGCTGGAATTCATGGACGCTGGCGAACGCGTGGAGCCGGATAACGCCTTCTACAACTACATGAAAGCCGCACTCCTGACGGGGCATCAACTGGGCATGGGGCCGAATGGCGACGGAAATGTACGTGGCAGTCGCACTGATGCTCGCATTGGCGCTGCACTTGGGACATGCAGCAATCAAGGCGCGCTGCCGGGAAGTCGCGTGATTGTGCCAGAACGGCGCCTCTCGCGCTGGATAGTCAACATGCTGCGCCCCAGCCCCAACCTCCGCTCCTACAACGCCACCGTGCGCCGCAGCATGGCTCCGGTATGGGTCGGCTGCTTGATTGTGTTGGGTCTTGTCGCCCTCGGCCCGCTCAGAATTGCCGAGCGTCATCAGTCAGAGAAAATGTACCGCAGCGTCATGAGCCTGTGGAACAACGAGGTGGGGTCCACCTCCGCGGCGGATTACCAAACGTACCTGCGCAATCTGCCTGACAAAGGGAAACTGTAGTTTCGCTTCCATGCCAGCGGCCCGAAAGGGGCTTCGGGCCGCCCGGCATGTCAGACGCGATAGCCCGATCACCTCCCCGCTTTCCGCCGCAGGCGGCCCTCTTCAATCATCACTCATCAATTATCAATTTCTTCCCCCGCTCCCTTGACCTTTTCTTCCAGCAGGAAGTAGAATGGTTGTAAGTGGGCCGTTGGATGATTTCGTCCGTATCCGTATAAAGGAGAGTGCCGTGAGAATCCTGTTGCGCCTGCTGCGTTGCTTCACCCTCATCGAAATGTTGGTCGTGATTGCCATCATCAGCATTCTGGCCGGCCTGCTGCTGCCGGCTCTGGCCGCCGCGCGCGAACGCGCCCGGCAGGCTTCCTGCAAGAACAACCTCTACAACATCGGCAAGGGCTGCTATCTCTATTCGGAGCAGAACGCGGAGTTCTATCCGTACAGCAGCAGCACGTATGCCACTGACAGCCTCGCTCTGCTCTATCCCGACCTGATCGCCACGATCCCGACGTTCCGCTGCCTCAGCACCTCGGACCGCCCGGAGATCACCGTGACGCTGGATGACGGCTCCGGCGGTGGCGTCAAGGGCGCTGTGGCCGGCAAGGCCTTCGGCTCGACCGCTCCCACTTGGACGAGCTTCGGCTACGACAAGGAGGTCGGCTTCCGTAATGTGGACCCGATGTGCCCCGTCGCCGCCGACATGGACGGCAGTTCGGTGGCCAATCCGCAGTCCACCACCTCCAATCACCGCGGCGGCCAGAACGTGCTGTTCTATGACACGCACGTGGACTGGAAGTCCGTCAACACCTGGAAGAACGTGGACAAGGATGATAATTACTACATAGAGGACCTCGGCGGCGGCGACTCGGATTCATATATCCGCCGATAACCTCTCTGCCTGGGAACTGACGCGCGCGGGCCGGCGATGAGCCGGCCCGCGTTGTTTTGGGCGTGAAACCGTTGTTGCGCCATCCAATGGATTGTCATTGCGAGACCCGCCGTTGCGGGTCGTGGCAATCTCCCAGTTTTCCGTTGCCGTTCGCCCCCGGCAAGCCAACGACCAACGGAAATCATGAAGATTGCCACGTCGTTCCCCCGCGTTTCGCGGGGGAACTCCCCTTCGACTACTGCTCAGGGCCGTGAGCCTGTCGAACGGCTCGCAATGACCGCGATGTTGCTGACGCGCTTCTCGCCACAGGTTGACACGGCCCCCCCAATGCGCTCCAATGCACTCTGATCCACTTTGCGAAGGAGATAGCATGAGCTACGGCCTTACCGTAACGTTCCATGGCGCCGCGCAAACCGTCACCGGCTCGCTGCACGTGATCGAGCATGCCGGACGGCGCATCGTCCTGGATTGCGGCCTCTACCAGGGCGCGCGCAAGGAAGCGTTCGAGATCAACCGCAACCCCGCGGTCGATCCGGCCACGGTGGACATGATCGTCCTGAGCCACGCGCACCTCGACCACAGCGGCAACCTCCCCTCCTTCGCCCGCCGAGGCTTCAAGGGGAAAGTGCTGGCCACCCCCGCCACCGTCGACCTCGCCGAACTGATCCTGCGCGATTCCGCCAGCCTCCAGGTGCGCCAGGTGGAATTGGTCAACCGCCTCCGCGCCGAGGAGCATAAGAACCTCTTCGAGCCGCTCTATGACGAGAAGGACGTGGACACCCTCATGCGGTGCTTCCAGGCCGTCCCTTATGGCGCGCAAGCGGACCTCGGCGGGGGGCTTTCCCTCACCTTCCTGGACGCCGGCCACATCCTCGGCTCCGCGCTGAGCATTCTCGAAGTCGGCGACGGCGCCTCCCGCGCGCGCCTGCTCTACACCGGCGACCTCGGCCGGCGCGATAGCGTCATCCTGCGCGACCCCGCGCCCGCCGGGCCCGTCGAGTTCCTGATCGGCGAGAGTACCTACGGCGACCGCCTCCACCCCACCGTGGACGAGACGCGCGCGGACCTGCAGCGCATCATCGAAACCGTCACCGCGCGCAAGTCGCGGCTGATCGTCCCCGCCTTCAGCGTCGGCCGCGTCCAGACGCTCATTTACCACCTCAACCAGCTCCACCACGAGGGGCGCATCGGCACGATCCCCATCTACGTGGATAGTCCGCTGGCCAACAAGGCCACCGAGGTCTTCCGCAATCACCAGGAATGCTACGACACCGAGGCCAACCTCTTCTTCACCGCCGGACGCGAACCGTTCAGCTTCAGCACGCTGCACACCGTCGAGACCATCGCCGACTCGAAGAAGCTGAACACGCAAAAAGGGCCGATGATCATCCTCGCCAGCTCGGGGATGTGCGAAGGTGGGCGCGTCCTGCACCACCTCGTGCATGGCGTCGAAGATCCGAACAATTTCATCCTGCTGACCGGCTACCAGGCCGCCAACACCCTCGGCCGCAAGCTGGGGGACGGGGTGAGTCCGGTGAACATCCTCGGGCGGCCCTACACGGTGCGCGCGAAGGTGGAGAAGCTGGAATCCCTCAGCGCACACGCCGATGCGAAAGAGATGGTGGACTATTTCCGCGCCTCCGCCATGCATCCGCAGAAGGCCTTCCTCGTCCATGGCGAACCGCCCCAGAGCGCCGCGCTGAAGCAGACGCTGGGGCAGCAATTGGGATGGAAGGACATCACCATCCCCGCGCCGGGAGAGACGTTTGCGCTGTAGGAAGCGGCTGGCCGTCTTTCGTGCCGTTCGTGTCGTTTACGTCCTTGGTGTCCTTTAGGTCCTATCGGTCCCAGAATAATGGACGAAACAAAGCCCAAGCTTCGCGCCGTTCAGGCGATCCCGTACGACAGCGAGGGGGAGCGCGTCGTCTGCCTGCGCGACAACGCCGGCTACTCCGCTAGAACCGTCGTCATGCCCATGCGCGCCTTCTTCATCATCTCCCTCATGGATGGCGAGCATACGCTGCCGCAAATCCTGGAGGAGTACAACCAGCGCTTCGACGACCCGCTGCCGCTGGGAAGGATCGAGGAGATGGTGCGCCAGCTCGACGACGCGCTGATGCTGGAGGGGCCGCGTTTCGAGGCGCGGCTGCGCGTCGTGGCGGAGGAGTTCGCGCGCGCCACCGCGCGCAAAGCCGCCTTCGCCGGGCATTCCTACCCCCCGCGCCCCCCCGCCATCGAGCAGGCCATGCGCGGCTGGTTCGCCGCGCCCGCCGGCCCCGGAATGGTGGACCCGCGCGCCGAAGGGGCGCAGACCCTCGCCATCGCCGCGCCGCACATCGACCCCCGCCGCGGCGGCTCCATCTACGCGCACGCCTACAAGGCGCTGGCGGAAGGGTGCGCGGCGGAAACCTTCGTCATCCTCGGCGTCGCGCACGAGCCGATGCAGGAGCTCTTCGTCGCGACCGAGAAGGGCTTCGAGACCCCCCTGGGCATCGTCCCCTGCGACCGCGATTTCACCGCCGACCTCATCCGGCGCGCCGGGCTCAAACGCGGCGAGGCGGAACTGGTCCACCGCTCGGAGCATTCCATCGAATTCCAGGCGCTCTTCCTGCGTCACCTGTTCAGCCGCGTCCGCCCCGCGCGGATCGTTCCGGTGCTGTGCGGCTCGCTCATGGAGCGCGTCCCCGCCGGAGCCGACCCCATGAGCGTCGAGCCGGTCGCGCGCTTCGTCGAGGCGCTGCGCGCGCTGCTGCGCGAGTACGGAGAGCAGGCCGCCGTCATCGCCTCCGTCGACCTCGCGCACGTGGGACAGCGATTTGGCGACAGCATGGAACTCACGGCGGAGGAATTGGGGCGGATCGAATCGGAGGACCTCTCCCTCCTGCGCCACGCCGAGCGGATGGACGCCGCCGGTTTCTTCAACGACAACCGCGCCCACAACGACCGCCGCCGCATCTGCGGCTTCACCGCCCTCTACGCCCTCCTCAGCGCCGTCCCCGCAAAACGCGGCCGCCTCCTGCGCTACGAGCAGTCCGTCGAAGAAGAAACCCGCTCCGTCGTGACTTATGCCGCCATGGCGTTTGAGCGATAGCGACCGGGGATCACGCGGAGCCGCGGAGAACGGCACGGCAGGCATATGAGTTGTACGGGCAAGGCATGCCTTGCCCATTATGTGGTAAGGCAGATACAGCGCGATTGGACAGCGCGCTCCACCGTTCTGCATTCTGCACTCTTCCGTCACCTTGCCGTCCTCAGGACAGACTGCTCCCTCCGCGCTTCCAGCCAGAAATTGCCGGCAGCCGTCTGTCCCGTGCCGCAACCAGTGCGGCAATTCAGTCGGTGCGTCTGTGTGCGTCGTGTCCGTCTGTCTGCGTCGGCGCGTCTGCGCGCGTCCTGTGCGTCCGCGTGCGTCGGCGCTTCTTTCGAGACAGATCGGCCACCGGCAATCAAGGCCGCGCCGGACACATCCCCCTCTCGCCCGGGCGAAAGGTCTCCGTGTCCGCCACCCCATCAGGACCGCCCAGGCGCATCGTCATGCGCCCGCCGACCCGATCGAGCCCCAACCCTTCCCTTTCCTATTCTGCACCCTGCATTCTGCAATCTCGAGAGCGCTTGCGCGCCCCTCTTACATTCTGCACTCTTATTATCCTATACCACTGACAAACCGCGCCCCCGCCAATCATCAATCATCACCTATCAATCATCAACTATCACTCCCCGTTCCCCCATGCGCTTGTGTCTCCCCTTCCCCTCTCCACAAGGCAATGGATGCTTCCCTCACCGGTTTGGCCCTGAAAACAAGAAGGCGTCCCGTCGGGACGCCATGATAATAGGCCGGCACTTCAGTGCCGATATTGTGCCGTCCTGCATTTCTTCGCGTCCCACCGTTCGGCGTTGCTCATCGCTCGACTTGGAGGCTCTCGACAAGCGGCCCTGAGCCTGCCGAAGGGTAGGGACGCGGGGAAATCATTCCTCTTGAGAAGCGCCCCCCTGCAATCGTATCGGCGTCACCGCGTCCCTACAGGACGCGTGAACAAATGGGGGATATCACCCGAAGCAGGGGCTAAAGCCGCCTGCCTATTTTCACGTCGTCCCTACGGGACGGCGCCCTCACAGATAAGTCGTGCATCCCCGGAACTCCCGTCCCCGGAACTCCTCGTCGTGACGTATGCCGCCATGGCGTTTGAACGATAGAACGAGGGGTGTCACGCGGAGCCGCGGAGGACGCGGAGAACGGCAGACGAGGGCAACGACAACGAAACGCCAGAATCGGGAACCGCCGATAAACGCGGATAGACGCAGATGCGAGAGGAGGCTGGAAAAGGGGTCGGGCTGTTTTTCTGCCGTTGGAAAAGATGCCTGACCCCCTTTCCCCTTCGGGAACCTCAGGGTCGCGAGCTACGCCGGGCGTTGTAGGGGCGCAGCATGCTGCGCCCTCCACATGGCATAGGCACCCTCACCTATGCGCGAACGACCGAGGGCGGCCGTGCCACACGACTTCAACGGCCCCACTGTCCCCCATTACCACGATAGTCAGTGCCTATGGCTGCAATTCTCCCAACGGGGGCTTGACGTTTCCCCCTGCTGCCGCTAGGCTGTGTGCACAGCGGCCAGCGTTCCATTTCAGTCGGGGAAACGTATGAAATAGCAGGTTGAGTACACCAAGAAGCACGCCAACGGGGCGGTGCGCAGCGAACAGCTTAGGAGGGGAAGACAGGCGATGGCAACTGATACTTGGCCCACGAAGCAACTGGAAATCGCGAATCTCCATCTTGACGCGAAGAACCCACGTCTTGGCCGCGAAACAACGTTGCGCGCGCCGCGCGAGATCATTCAGTACCTATTCGAGCATGACAAGGCGATCGAGGTGGCTGACAGCATCTCGTCGCGTGGCTTCTTCCCAAATGAGCCGCTCCTTGCGGTCGTAGAAAACGGACGTCATGTCGTCCTGGAGGGAAATCGGCGACTCGCGGCACTTAAGGCGCTACGTGAGCCCGGACTACTTGAAGGGTCGCTGCAACGCCAGGTCGAGCGGCTCTCCCGAAGGATTGCTCAACCACCTGGATTGGTCAGGGTGCCGGTGACAATTGCCCCCAACCGCCGTGCAACAGACCGCCAGATTGCAGGGCGCCATATCGGGACACCTGTCCTCGCATGGCAAGCGGAAAACCGGGCAAGCTTCATTCTCGAAAAACTTGCCGAGGGCTATAGCAACGATGAGTTGCGAGATGACCTCGGTTTTACTGTTGCGGACATTCAGCAGGCCCGCCAAACCAGGGCCATCGCGGACATGGCACGGTCACTTGATCTTCCCGAAGAAGTGAAGGCAAAGTTGGAGAATCCCAGGGCCAAGCTCTTCACAACGATCGAGCGCGTATTTGATTCATCGGTAGGACGTGAGTACCTCATGGTGGAACCCGACCCCGAACACGGAATTCGCGGAAAGACAACAAAAGGGGAATTCTCCCGTGGCTTCACCAGGCTCGTAAGAGATGTGGCGCTTGGGAAGCAGTCGTCCCGAACACTGAATACCAACGACAATATCCGGGCCTATTTCGAAGGGTGGGACGTTGCGGAGCGCCCGCAAGCCAAACGAGGATCATTTGTCCCTTCAGATCTTATTGAGGGAAGTTCCGTCGCGTCGTCAACCCGCAATCCGGAGCCATCGCCCACTCCAAAGAGGGCAAACCCTGCAAATACAACAGTTCTACCACGTGATTTGAAAGTGCGAGTCAATGCCCCACGCCTCGCCGACATCAGACGCGAGTTGACCCGGCTCAAACGAAGGGATTTTCCGAACGCAGGAGCGGTCTTACTTCGCGTGTTCTTCGAACTCACTGTCGTCCACTATCTCGAGCGAACGCGTGAGCTTCCCGAAATCATTGCTAGGATAGAGGTGTTGCAGAAGAGAAAACTTCCCTTTGGTGTGCCGAAGATGAAGGACCTTGTCCCAGAGATCAAACGGATCGCGAAAGAGCGATTAAGCGCCTCGGAAGCAAAGAGGGTTGAGAAGGCCATGAGCTATGATCCTGCTGCACCTTTCACGATCAGCGATCTTCATGGGTTTGTGCATTCATCGGACATTCCCAGCGAACGAGATATCGAGCAGTTCTGGCTCCGCACGGAGCCACTGTTTCGCCTGATGTTGGGAGACAATGGAGGAGACACTAAAGCATGAGGACCGCTAGCCCTCTTCGATATCCTGGCGGCAAATCGTCCATGGCTGGGTTATTGGGCCAAGTCCGCAAATTGAATCGACTTGGCAACAGATCGACTGCTGAACCCTTCGCTGGTGGGGCTGGCGCATCGCTGGCTTTGTTGTACATGGAAGAAGTTGAAGACATACATATCAACGACGCTGATCCAGCAATTCACGACTTCTGGTGGAGCGCCGTTCACGGGACTAACGAGTTTCTAAGAATGCTCGATTCGACGCGCGTTAGTATCGCCGAATGGCGTCGCCAGCGGGCTGTATACAGGGAGCGGCGACGCGTCTCCCGACTTAAGCGTGGCTTCGCCGCGTTCTACCTAAACCGATGCAACCGGTCCGGTATTGTCATGAATGGTGGACCTATCGGAGGAGTACGGCAAAAGGGTCCGTGGAAACTCAATGCACGGTTCAACAAGACCGAGCTTCGGCACCGTTGTGAGAAACTGGCTGAATACCGCAACCGTATTCACGTGTCGTGTCGCGATGGATTGGAGTTTATCGATAGTCTCGACTCGGAGTCCATCTTCTTCTTCATTGACCCTCCATACTACGCCAAGGGAAAAACGCTCTATATGAACGCTTTGGATGACAAGTACCACGCCGACCTTGCGGCGCAATTGAGGTCGGTGAAGAACGCCGCCTGGGTCTTGACCTACGACGACTGCCCCCAAATTCGTCGGATGTACAAGGGGTGGGCAACGATCCGGCCATTCTCGCTTCGATACGCGGCTGCCGAACGGCGTAGCGGAAAGGAAGTCCTAATCACGCCCAAGTGGATGCGCCTCCCGACTTCACAAACTTCGGCTGCGGTCACATGGTGACCGTAATCCCAAGTAGTGGGAGACAGCCTCTCTTGGCCGTGCCACGCCCAATCATCACTCATCAATAATCAATCATCAATTATCAACTCTCCCCACTCTCGCCGCCACATCATGCCCAAACCCCGGGAAATTCAGCGTGAGCCCCCCATCGCACCGTAGCGTCTGCGTGTCGGTGATGCGCCCCGTCTCCGTATCCCACCACTCCACGCGGTAGGTTCCCCTTGCCATATTCCCCAGCCGCAGCGGGAACGCCTCCACCAGCGCGACGCTGCCGGGGGACTCCGGCGGCTGCCAGGTGAAGCGCCGGTTCTGCGCCCAGAGCCGCGCCCAGCCGTTCCCGCGCAACATGAGGACGCGCGCGCCGTTCACGGGGATGTAGGCGGTCGTCAGCGCGGGGTCCAGCCAGGGAGTGCCGGCGAGGAAACGGCTGATCGCCGCGTAGTGGTGGTCCAGCTTCCGCGGCCGCACGTAGGTGTCCCACCACCAGTTCAGCGGCGTGCCCGCCGCGCCGATCATCGCGGAGGCCCAGAGCGAATCGTGCAGATGCACCCCTTCAGGGTCGTTGTCATTGACGAGGTTCTCAACGCCTCCCTCCAGCGTCATCGGCGCGCCGCCGAACTCCCCCAGCAGGCAGGGTTTGTCGTAGCGGCTCACCTCCTCCAGCGCCACCACCACCTGCTCCACCGCGTCCGCATCCCAGGGGCGCAGGTAGAGGTGCTGCTGGACGATATCCAGCCAGGGGGCCTCGAACATCGCATCCCATACGCGGTCGCAGGCGAGCGAATTGGTGAGCAGATGCCCATGCCCGTCGCTCGACTTCATGGCCGCGGCCATCTCGGTCAGCCAGGGAGCGAAACAGCGCTCGCGCGCGGAGTCGCCGGAAGCGTCTGCGCGCCCCTCTCTCGACTCCATTGGGTCGAGCAGGGCATACTCCATCTCGTTGAAAAACTCCCAGGCGAGGATGCTGGTGGAGTACCCCCAGCGCGCGGCGGCGTAGCGCATGCGGTTCTTGAAGGCGGCGCGCAACGGCGCGGAGGTGAAGAAGTCCTCGCGCACCTCCATCTTCGTCCAGTACGGCGACTTCCGGTCATGCACGTCGTGCGCGTTCTCCAGGACGAAGAAGATGTACACCCCGCGCCGGCGCGCGAGTTCGACGATCCGGTCGAGCATCCACGCCCGCCGGAGGTCGTACCGCCCGATCCGGTCATGCTCGATCCCCAGCCCCCAGGTGCACTGCCAGAGCCGCAAGCAGTTCTGCCCGCTGGCGGCGAGGTCGTTGACGTAACGCGTCAGGTCCGCCAGCGGCGCGAGGGAGGTGCTCCAGGCGACGTTCTGCCCGACGAGAAAGAGCGGCTCGCCCGAGGAGGTCATGAGGTAGTGCGGCGACGGGCTGCGCACGGCGAAGCCGCGCCCGCGCGCCGGGCCGACGACAAGCGCCCCGCCGGGCCCCTCCTCGACCTGCCCGTTGCGCGTGATGCGCCAATGCCAGGTCCATCGGCCGGATTGGCGCGGAGCGAATTTCACGCGGAAGCAGGGCTCGCCGGAGGGATCGAGCTGTTCCAGGGAAAGGGGGTCAGGCAACTTTTCCGGAGGCCGAAAAGTAGCCCGCCCCCCTTTCCCCGCGTCCGCGCCTTCATCGCGCCGGCAGGTGAACTCCTGATACCAGAAGCCGGGGATCGCCACCACCGCCCCGGACTCATGCGTGAACACGGCGTCCACGCTGATCTCCGCCGGATCGAACGGGTTGGCGGGTTGTTCCGTGAGGTTCAGGCAGGCGGTGTACGGCTCGTAGAGCGCGACGGATGCCTCGCCGCCCAGGACGCGGCATCCCGACGCCGCGACCAGCAGGAGGCATACAAGGAGGCCCCCGCAGGCGCGTCTGTACGAGCGCGGCGAGATCAATTTGAAGTGCGGCATCGCATTCCTCTTTCGCAGGGCATCGTAGCAAGTCGAATCGGAGAGGACAAGAAGGAAGGAGCAAGTTCACCACGGAGACACCATGTGCGTCCAGCGCACCGTGGACTCACGGAGGAACGAACCGACTGGGCAGCCGTTGTAGGGGCAAGGCATGCCTTGCCCCGTTATCGAGAACCCATGTGGCACAGCCGCCCTCGGCTGTGCAGGCCTCCCCCCGCTCGGCTCGACAAGCGCCCCCCTTCCGCCTATACTTATCCCGACTCCTAATGAACTGCCCGCCGTTGGGCAGTTCATACTAATGCACCAGCCGCGCAGCCGTTCGCGCGGTTAATGTGCTCGCGACAGACAGGGGAAAAGGGGTCGGGCTGCTTTTCGGCCGTTGGAAAAGTTGCCTGACCCCCTTTCCCCAGCGACAGAGAGGCCGAATGACAGGAGGCTCCATGAGCGCGAAACGATTCATCCATGATGACTTTCTTCTTCAGACGAAATCCGCGCGCACGCTCTACCACGAATTCGCGCGCGATCTACCGATCATCGACTACCATTGCCACCTGCCCGTGCGGCAGGTCGCCGAGGACCACCGCTTCCGAAACATGGCGGAGATCTGGCTGGCGGGCGATCATTACAAGTGGCGCGCCATGCGAGCCAACGCCGTGCCGGAGCGCTTCTGCACCGGCGACGCGAGCGACTGGGAGAAGTTCCTCAAGTGGGCCGAGACCGTCCCTGCCACCCTCGGCAACCCGCTCTATCACTGGACGCACCTGGAGCTCAACCGCCCCTTCGGCATCGGCGACCGCCTCCTCAACCCCGGGAGCGCGCAGGAAGTCTGGGAGCGCTGCAACGCCCTCCTTGCGCAGCCGGACTTCAGCGCGCGCGGAATCATGCGCCGGATGAACGTGGTGCTGGTCTGCACGACCGACGACCCGACCGATTCGCTGGAGTATCACAAGGCGATTGCGGCGGACCGCTCGTTCAAGGTCAAGGTGCTGCCCACCTGGCGTCCGGACAAAGGGATGGCGGTGGAGTCGGCGCAGGGATTCAACGCCTGGGTGGACAAGCTGGCCGCTGCGGCAGATATGGACGTGCGCGATTTCGATTCCTACCTCGCCGCGCTGCGCAAGCGCCACGAGGAGTTCCACCGCGCCGGCTGCCGCCTTTCCGATCACGGGCTTGAGACCGCGTACGCGGATGACTACACCGACGCCGAAATCCGCGCCCTCTTCGGCAAGCTCCGCTCCGGTCGCGCCGCCACGGCCGAGGAGGTCGGCAAGTTCAAGTCGGCCATGCTGATCGAATTCGGCATCATGGACGCGGAGAAGGGATGGACCCAGCAATTCCATTTCGGCGCGCTGCGCAACGTCAACTCGCGCATGATGGGCCAGCTCGGCCCGGACACCGGCTTCGACACCGTGGGAGATTTCACCATCGCCCGCCCCCTCGCCCGGATGCTCGACCGGCTCGACCGGCAGAACAAGCTCGCGCGCACCATCCTGTACAACCTCAACCCGGCGGACAACGCCGTGCTGGCGACGATGGCCGGGAACTTCCAGGGCGGAGAGACGCGCGGCAAGCTGCAGTTCGGCAGCGGCTGGTGGTTCCTGGATCAGAAGGATGGGATGGAGCAGCAACTGCGCGCGCTGGCGAACTTCGGCCTCCTCAGCCGCTTCGTCGGGATGACCACCGACAGCCGCTCTTTCCTCTCCTACACTCGCCATGAGTACTTCCGCCGCGTACTCTGCAACCTGCTCGGCCGCGACATGGAGAACGGCGAACTGCCCGAGGATATGGCCCTGGTCGGCGGCATGGTGCGCGATATCAGCCACGACAACGCCGCGCGATACTTCGGGTTTGATCTGTAAGCGACGGCGGGGGATCACGCGGAGACGCGGAGCACGGCGATTCGGGGGCTGGCCGGAAACAACAGGAGAGCTGGCGCAACCGCAGTTGCACACAGCCCTCCGTTGGGTGCGTCTTTCGTCAATATCGCAAATCAGAATTCAGTAATCACCAGAACTGGTTTTGCTCTGTTGAAATCATTCTGCGAACCCCCGCAGGGGGTGACGGATAGTAGCCCACGGCGAGCGAAGCGAGTCGTGGGGG
>CAIUPP010000069.1 GCA_903901045.1 uncultured Planctomycetota bacterium | reverse complement strand
GGAAAGTTTTGTGTCCCCATTTTATCCACCATATCTGTCCCCACATGATTCGCCGCCAAGTACGGCTTCCCACCCGGGGCGGTTTCGAAACCCAGTTCCCCCGGCGCGCGCCCCACATAACGCGCCAGGATACCGCGCAGCGCCACGCGCGCGATCAGAAAGCGCCGACGATGCTCCGGGAAGATGAATCGGTCGACCCGCCCCAGTTCCTCCGCATTCAGCTGAGCGCGCAAATGCGCCAAATGCACATCCGACGCCCTCAGCCACGCCCGCCATAGATGCACCTCTCCCTCCGCCAGCGCAGGACGCGCGGGGGCGGGAAGCCAGGGGGATTGATTTGGGCAAGCTTTTTCCATCTTCTCTCGCGTAAGGACTGGCGCTGTTCACTCGGCGCTCTTGTGACCGGACAAGGGCGCAGCATGCTGCGCCCCTACGACGGACGAATGCCACAGAAGAGAAGCGTAGCATCTGGCCTCACAGAGTTTCAAGCAGCGCCCCTGTCTGCCGCTTGACAATTCCCCCCTCCCCGCCTAACATCGGCCATAGTAGGGTTTTTTCCAATTTTCTCATCTGGGAATGAGTCATGGCCCGAATTATCTTCCTGCTCAGCGCGTTGCTGCTCTTCCCGTGCGTTACACAATCCCAGCCCCAGGCGCAGCCGCCCGCCCCGCCGGCGGCGGACCTGTCGCAGATGCCGCCGGATTGCCTCGTGGCCGGCGAATTCACCAATCCGGACCAATTCTGCGGCATCGTCGAGCGGTTGATGGGCTCCATCGAGCAGAAGCCGGAGCCGGGAATGCTGCGGCGGGTCTTCGGGAAGATGATGGGAAATCCCGGTATGGACGGCGTGGCGCTCGACCGCCCGATGCGCTTCTATTACATGTCCCCCAAGCTCCACGGCCAGCCCTGGGTCTATCAGGTGGCGGTGGCGGATGCGGCGGCGCTGACGAAGGCGCTCGGCCCCGCGCGCCCCGCGCCGCAGGGGCATCCCCTCGGCGCGCTGGAGTTCTCCATCGAAAAGCCGGCGGATGAGAACGCGCAACCCCCGGCCGCCGCACCCGCCCTGCCCCCCATTGCCGTCAGCGCCTACCTGCTCATTCAAGGGGATACGGCGACGATCTACTTCTCCCCCTCCGCCTGCGATTCGCTGCTGCGCTGGGAGAAGGCGCAGCCGCCGCCGGAATGGCGCGTGCCCGGCCAATTGCGCGCAAGGTTCGCAATCCAGCATCTCCTGTCGGCGTACGATGCGGAGTTCACGCAGGAGGTCCAGGCGATGCGCGACCGGATGCGCGAGGCGCTGGAGCGTCTCGGGAAGCGACCGGAGACGGAGGAGGGAATCCGCAGCGCACAGGGGCAGCTCGATATGGCGGTGACGCTGGTGAAGCAGGTGGAGAATCTTGACATCGGGATCGACCTGTCCGAAACCGCAGCGGCGATCCGCGCTTACGCCCTCCCCTTGCCCAGGAGCACGCTGGCGAATCTGGTGAGGACGCACCCGCGCGCTTCGCTGGAGTTGTTCAAGTCCTGCCCGGCCGGGGTGGATGTGGTGTTCGCGCAGAATATTTCCATGGTGGGCGCGGTGAGCGGAATGCTGCTGAGCCGGCTCGGGTTGCCCGGGATGGGAGAGGCGGTCTCAGCGAACGTGGCGACTCAGACGCTGGTCGGGCTGCTGTTGCCACAGGGGCCGAACGGGACGCTCTCCGGCTTGATGATGCGAACCAACCAGACGGCGGAGTCGGCGGGCCAGTTCTGGAGCCGTCTGGCGCAGGCGGGTGAATCCACCGCGTTCGGGCTGAAGCCGGTGGAGCCTCCGGGAGGCGAGACGGTCTCTCTGGCGGAGGTGACGGTGAATGAGGCGAAGCTCGGCCCCGGCGGGACGCGCGCGCTAAGGCGCGTTCTCGGGCCACGGCCGATGGCGGCGCAGGAACTCCGCTCGGGGCGGAGCGTTTTGGCGATCGGCGCGGAACCACTGGCGCTCCTCGCGCAAGTCCGCGGCCTGGATGCGGACCCGGCGGGCAGTCTGGGCGCGAATATGACCTTCCTTCGAACGAAAGCCGCGCTGTCCATCCTCCCGAACGTGCTGCTGTATGCCTCGCCGGAGGCGGTGGCGCGCTGGCTGGCGCTGGCGGAAATTCCCGCCCCCGCGCCGAGACCAGGTGCGCTTGGCTTCGCCGCCGAATGCACGCTCATGCCGGACGGGTGCATCCAGGCCGGGCTGCTGCTGCCGCTGGGCCAGATACTCCAGGCAAGGACTCAGAACGCGCCGTAACGGATTAATGGGCAATTCTCAACGGCAAGACAGGCGTGGTTACGGGCCATTGGACATTCATTGACAAATGACCCTTGCCACTTGACCATTGAATTGACTCTCCGCCGCCTCCTATTTACACTGTGTGCATTCTTCTCGACAACGAAAAGGACGATCCGCTCATGCGCAGTCTGATCCGCACATTGCTCTTTGCAGGCCTGACGCTCTCGACGCTCCCGGCGGCGGGATGCCTCAGCACCAATGACGTGACTTCCGACCTCCACAACGCGCGCGAGGCCCGGTACGATGGCTGGGTCAATCGCAGAACGAGCGAGGAGCAACCCGCTCCCATCCAGGGGGAGTTGTCGCTGGAGGAAAGCGTGCTCACCGCGCTGGGCAACAGCCGCCCGGTGCAGATTGCGCTGTTGCAGAAGGAAACCGCGTCGGCGCGCGTCATGGAGGCGCGGTCCGAGGCGCTGCCCACCGCCACCGTCGGCGCGACATACTCCCGGGTCGACAAAGTGCTCCGTGTCACCGGCGGGGGCACCCAGGGGGAGATCAACAACTACATTCTGGAAGGCCGCGTCACTCAGCCGCTCTACAAGGGAGGAGCGATCTCGGCGGGAATCCGCGCCGCGCGCATCTACACCGTGCTGGTGGACGAGCAGTTGCGCGGCACCTACCAGAGCGTCATCTACAACACGCGCAAGGCCTACTATGACGCCCTGCTCGCGCGCGAACTGGTCAAAGCCGACGACGAGGCCGTGCGCGTCGCCTCCGCGCACCTGGATGATGTGGAGAAGAATTTTGCCGCCGGCATGGTCGCCTCCTTCGACGTCCTGCGTTCCAAGGTGGAGATCAGCAACCTGACCGCGCAGCAGGTGCAGGACCAGAACCGCTACCACCTGGCGATGACCACCCTGTACAACCTCATCGGCGTCTCCCAGGGCAGCACGGCCATCTTGAGCACGCCGCTGGTCTACGAGCCGTTCTCCACTCCGGACATGGCCAAGGCCGTCCAGAGCGCGTTCATGTACCACACCGACCTGCTCCAGGGGGAGTTGAACGTTCGGCTGCTCCGCGAGGCGCTGTCGGTTGCGAACTCCCCGTTCTGGCCGGAACTCCACGCCGTGTTCAACTATCTCTACGCGCGCCCCGAGCCGAATAATCCTCTCCTCCACGACTGGGGCACGGATTGGTCGGCCGGCTTGCAGGCGACCTATACGCTCTTCGAGGGCTTCAAGGCCGTGGCCCAGGCGCGCGAGGCGGAAATCTCGCTGCGCCAGAGCCGCGTGACCCTGTACGACACCGAGCAGCGCGTGCTGCTCCAGGTCCGTCAGGCGCTGCTGAACATCGAGGACGCCGTCAAGTTCGTCAACTCGCAGAAGGCCAATGTGGACCAAGCCACGGAGGCGCTGCGTTTGGCTCGGCTCGGTTTCAACCAGGGAATTCGCAAGCAGGTGGAGGTGGACGACGCCCTCCGCGCCCTCACCACCGCCCTGGCGAACCTGGCGCAGGCTCTCTACAATCATCAAATCGCGAAGCTGGACTTCGAGCTGGCCACAGGGACGATTTCTCCTGTCGAGCCGACGGCGGGCTCTCCGTTGCCCCCTCCGGCGAGCGTCAGACCGTAGTGAGCGATGCCCGCTCTCCTGCCCTCTCGACCGTCATGGGAGACGAGGCGTGATGCTGTCCGGCGCCCGCGCACCACTGTTCCTTCTCCTGCTGTCGGGCACGGCGGCGATCCCGGCGACATCCCGGCTGGCGGTGGAACGGGGCCTCCTGTCGCAGATGGACATGATGATGAGCCGCTTGATCCCCTGTTCGATCCTACTGGCGAATCTCCGGCGGGGAACTTTTTCTTGGAGCCGAGGAACGTGTTCAAGTCACCATTCGGTCGGGGCGGTCTTCGTTATTACCTGGTGCTGATCGTCCTGATCAATTCGGCGATTTCCCAACTTCCCCTGCTTAAGGACGCGCCCGCCGCAGTGACCGCGCTGCTGAAGGGGAACATGACGGGCCTTTCCATCCTGGCCGCGCTGCCGCTGATACTGCTTGGCACGGCAATCCATTTCTGGGCCAAGGGCTGCCTGATGCAGAACCGGGTGGTGGCCGTCATCGGCCCTTACCGCTACGTGCGGCATCCCTTCTACCTCGCGAACGGCCTGGTGGACGCCTCGATCGCCGTGATGTCCGGCTGGTGGCTGCTTATGCTCTTGCTCCCCTTCTGGTGGCTGGCCATCTACATCCCGGTGATGCGGCGTGAGGAGCAGCACCTGATCGGCATCTTCGGCGACGGCTACCGGAATTACATGAAGGCCATCCCCCGCCTGATCCCCTTCCGAAGGCCGCTGCCTGCCAACGGGCAGGGGTTCTCCTGGACTAACCACAACATCGCGGAGGGGATGGAATTCCCCCGCATGTGCAGGCTGCTGGCCTACCCGCTGATATTCCTGCTCTGGTCGCATCTCTGGGCGAACGGCAAGGAGTTGCTCTCCGACACCTATCACCTGCGCCTGCTGGCGCTGAGCGCGCTGATCATGCTGTACGGGCTCTCCTGGTCGTTCCAGCAGCACCTCAAGCTGGGCCGCCTGACCCTCTCCACCCTCCTGCATCATCCCGCCGCGCGCGTGGCGATCAGCCTGGTTACCCTCAGCGCCGCCGTTCTCGTGGGCAACATGGAGATGGAATTGGACACAGTCACCACAGCGGTCGGCGCCCTGTTCCTGCTGGTCTCCCTGCTCGCCTTCTGCATGCGCAAGCCGCTGGCTTCCCTGTCCAGCGAGGGGTTGGCGCTGATCGGCCTGTGCGTCCTTTGCGAACTCCCGTGGCTTGCCACCGCCCCCGTGCTTTTCTATGCGGCGCTCATCATGGATACCCGCCTTCTCACCGGCGGGAGAGCCTCCACCCCCGCGTCGCCCGACGCGCCGAAACGCACCGCGCTGCAGGGCCTTTATTTTGCCCTGCTGATCCTCGGCCCCCTCTGCGCGGTGTTCAAGGATTTCATCCTCGACCGGATATGAGGGCGTTGAGGGGAGAACCGGGGCGGAGTGTCAGACGGCGAAGGGCATGAGGTGATTTCTGCGCGGGGGACAACCGGCGGTCAGTGCGACGCTTCGCGCTTGGCGCGTTTCTCTTCGTACATCGCATGGTCCGCCTGGTGGAGCATCTCCTCCAGGCCGGCCGGATCTTCCGGATTGAAGGCGACCACGCCGACGCTCAGGGAGAGCGACGGATTCCGCCCGCCGGCATTCTTGGCGGCAATCTTGCTTTCCAGGCGGCTGCGCAGCATCGCGGGCCAGAGGCGCTCGGCTTCGAGCACCAGCACCACGAACTCATCCCCCCCGATGCGCGCCGCGATATCCGAATTGCGGAACGCCTGGCGAATCGCGCTGGCCGCCTCCACAAGCAGCAGGTTCCCCTCCCGATGCCCCATGTTGTCGTTCACCCGCTTCATGCCGTCCACGTCCAGGAAGATCAGGTACATCTTCTTGCGCATGCGCGCGGCGATCTTGAACTGCTGTTCCGCCAGCGTCAGGAAGCCGCGGCGGTTGTACAGCCCGGTCAGGTCGTCCACCAGCGAAAGCGCCTGCATGGACTCTTCGGCGCGCTTCTGCTCGGTCACGTCGCGCCAGATGCTCTGGACGTAGTTCCGACCGTTCAGCGTCACCGAGCGGCTGCTGACGCGCACGTCGCGCAGCGATCCATCCCCCGCGCGGTACCGCGTGTCGTACGAGGTCAGCCCTTCGGAAAGCAGGCGCTCCTTGAGCCGGTCGGCTTCTTCCGCCGAAGGAGGCGCTTCCAGCTCGCTGATCTTGCGCCCCACAAACTCCGCGCGGTCATATCCCAGCGTCATGTGTGCGATTTCGCTGAACTCGACGACCACCCCCGTCTCCGCATCCACCAGCATCATCGGGTCCGCCGCCTGCTCGAAGAGCATGCGATAGCGCTGCTCCGCTTCGCGCAACTCCATTTCCATCTTCTTGCGCGGCGTAATATCCGACAACCGGCAGACGATGCCGCTCAGTCGCTTGGAAGAGTCCAGGATGGGGTCGGCCGTTAGAAGCAGCCAGGCGCTCCCCTTCTCGATGCGCATTTCAGCCTGCTGGGCCGTCTTGGATTTCACAGCGCTGGCCAGGAGCGCATCGGCGGCTTCCAGCGTCAACTTGTGGAGGACATCATGACTGGCCTTGCCGATCAGCGCCGAGGCCGGCTTGCCCAACCGCTCTTCCGCGGCCTTGTTGACATTGCTGATCTTGAGCTGATCGTCCAGAAGCAGGATGGCATCGTTGCTGCTCTCGAACATCGCGCGCCAGAGCGCATTGTCGCAAGCAGCGGAAGCAGCGCCTCGGGGCGCCGCGCTCCCGTGCGGAGCGACCCCATCAGACGCCGGCTTGGTGTCATGCTGCTTCGACTTCACAGGCTGTTCCCTTTTTGGACAGCTAATCCACAAATTCGTGGATAATGCCCCGAGCCTGAAATAGGCACACGGAGTGGCACTACAGTACCGTTCCGCGCCCGAATATGCAAGCAGAATATTGTACAGGAACAACACACCGCGCAGCCCCGCACGCGCTAGAATATATTGCATAACGGCACGGCATAACGCGGTCGCCGGGCGAGGTTTGGGCTTCTTTCCGGCAACCGAAAGCCTTTCCCGCCCCCGCCGCCCTATCTAAATCGGCGTCAAAGCCCCCTGCCCATTTTTCCCTTGCTTGAGAAGATGGCTGGCCTGATACTGCATAAGATAGGGGTGGTAAGGCGTCCGGATAAACCTGAGGGAGAGAGCATGCCGCGCGATTTGCCCATCGGAAACGGGTCGCTCCTGGCCAACTTCGACAGCGCCTACCAGTTGCGCGACCTCTACTGGCCGCACGTCGGCTCGGAGAACCACACCAACGGCCATGCCTCGCGTTTCGGCGTCTGGGTGGACGGGCGCTTCAGTTGGGTCAGCGACAACTTCTGGCGCCGCGACCTGCGCTATGAGGAGGATACGCTGGTCACTCGCGTCACCCTCGCGCGTCCCGACCTGCAACTCTCCCTCATCTGCCGCGACGCCGTGGACTTCCACGCCAACCTCTTCGTGCGGGAAATCGTCGTCCGCAACGAGTCCGACGCGCCGCGGAAAGTCCGCCTCTTCTTCGGGCATGACCTCCACCTCAGCGGGGACGACCTGGGCAACACCGCCTACTACGAGCCGGAGCGCCACGCGCTCTTCCACTACAAAGGGAAATGCTGGATCATGATCAACGGGGCCAAAGTCGGCCCCGAAGGGCTGGTGATCGGCCTGGACCAGTGGGCCGCCGGGCGCAGCGAGCGCAATGACCTGCAGGGGACCTGGCGCGACGCCGAGGATGGCCTCCTTTCGGGCAACCCCGTCGCGCAGGGGAACGTCGACTCCACGCTGGCGCTCCACCTGAGCGTGCCTCCCGGCGCCGAGGCAAAGGCGTATTACTGGATGGCCGTGGGGAGCGATTTCGAGGAGGTGACGCGCATCAACCGGGCCGTCCGCGAGAAAGGGCCCGCCACCTTCATCGAACGCACGCGCCATTACTGGGCGCTCTGGATCAACAACGTCAGCGCCCGCTTCGCCGATCTCCCCGGCCCCATCGAGCAGCTCTACCGCCGCAGCCTGCTCATCCTGCGCACGCAAGTTGACAACTCCGGCGCGATCCTCGCCGCCAACGACTTCGACATCACGCAGTACGGGCGCGATACCTACTCCTACATGTGGCCGCGTGACAGCGCCCTGGCCGCCGCCGCCATGGACGACGCCGGCTACTGCGACGTCACCCGCCGCTTCTTCGAGTTCTGCCACCGCGCCATCACCGACGAAGGCTACCTGCTCCATAAGTACAACCCGGACGGCTCGCTCGCCTCCTCCTGGCACGGCTGGTACCGCGACGGAAAGAAGGAACTCCCCATACAGGAGGATGAGACGGGGCTGGTGCTCTGGGCGCTCTGGCGGCACTTCGAGCGCTGGCATGACGTGGAGTTTATCAAGCCGCTCTACCGCGGGCTGGTCATTCGCGCCGCCAACTGGATGGCGGAGTACCGCGACAAGGGGGACGGCCTGCCCCTTCCCTCATGGGACCTCTGGGAGGAACGGCGCGGGGTGTTCGGCTGGAGCTGCGCGGCAACCTGGGCTGGGCTGCAGGCCGCCGCCAACTTCGCCGACGCCTTTGGCGAGTTCGCCCTGGCCGCCGGCTACCGGAAGGCGGCCGAGGAGATCAAAGCCGGCGTGCGCGCGCATCTCTGGTCGGAAAAGCTCGGGCGCTTCCTCCGCATGACGCAGCACGCCGCCGACGCCTCCCCCGAAGACCCCACGGCCGACGCCTCCCTCTGCGGGCTCTGGCTCTCCGGCATGTTTCCCCCGGACGATCCGGCCGTCGCCGCGACGATGCGCTTCCTCAGCGACAAGCTCACGGTTCGGACGAAGGTGGGCGGCATAGCGCGTTACGAAAATGACCCGTACCAGCAGATCAGCAAGGACATATCCCGCATTCCCGGCAACCCATGGTTCGTTTGCACACTCTGGATGGCGGAATGGCACATGGCCATAGCGCAGAATCAGGAACAACTTGCCGCCAGCCTGCAGCTTCTGAACTGGGTCGTCGAGCACGCCCTCCCCAGCGGCGTCATGGCCGAGCAATTGCATCCCGAAACCGGCGACCCCCTCTCCGTCAGCCCACTCACTTGGAGCCACGCCTGCTTCATTTCGGCAGTGCATGCGTACGAGCGACGAAGGACGGCGATGGGAATGTCGCGTCAGTGAATGGTGGAGCGCGCTGTCCTCAGCGCGCTTCATTATCGACTTACAACTGCCCCTCGTACCCGCGCTCCTTGAGCAGTTCCACGAGCGCCTTGACCGAGGACGCCCGCCGCCGGTCGCAGACCAGCGTCGCGTCGGGGGTCTGGACGATGATAAGATTCTCCACGCCGAGGGTGGCGATGACGTGCCCCGGCTCCCCCGCCACGATGCAATTGGATGTGTCCACCCCCACATGGTCAGCCTGGAGAATATTCCCCTGCGCGTCCGGGGTCTGGTGGCGGGCGACGGACTCCCACGAGCCGACGTCGTCCCACTCGAACCGCGCCTCCATCACCACGGCGTTCGCCGCCTTCTCCATCACGCCGTAATCGATGGAAATCTTCTGCAAGGCGGGGTATTCGCGCTCCAGCGCCTCCCGTTCGCGCGCCGTCCCGAGTGCCGATTCGATCCGGGTCAGCCCTGCGTGCAGGTCGGGGAGGAAGTCGCGGATGGCAGCGATGATGTCTTCGATGCGCCAAACGAAATTGCCGCTGTTCCAGTAATGCCGCCCCGAGCGCAGGAACTCCTCCGCCCGCGCGCGCGGAGGCTTCTCGATGAACTCCGCGATGCGGTACGCGCCGGCCACCCCCGCCAGCGGCTCCCCGCGGCGAATATAGCCGAACAGATCGGAAGGCTCGGTGGGACGCACGCCGAACGTGACCAGCACGTGCCGCTGCGCCGCAAGGTCGGCGGCTTCCTTGACGCACCGGACGAACTCCGCCGCCGGTTCTATCGCGTGGTCCGCCGAGAGCAGCGCCATCGTCCCATCCGGGTCGGTGCGACGCAGCATGAACGCCGCCAGCCCGATGCACGCCGCCGTGTCGCGCCCGCACGGCTCGGCCACGATTTGCCCGGAGGAGAGTTGCGGAAGCTGCCGCCGCATTTCCTCCGCTTGATCCGCGCGCGTGACGACCAGGATGCTCCCGGCCGGGAAACCGCTCTCGACGCGCCCCACCGTCTGCTGGATCATCGTCCCCCGGCCGAAGATCTGGATGAGTTGCTTCGGATGGTTCTTCCGGCTGCGCGGCCAGAACCGCGTGCCCAGCCCGCCCGCCATGATCACCGGGTGAAGCATGTTTTCCCTCTCTCCGGGGGAAGGGGGTCAGGCAACTTTTCCAACGGAGGAAAAGTAGCCCGACCCCTTTTCCCGCCTTTTCCTGACCTGCCCCTTTTCCACGCTGTCGGCAGATTACGGTCTTGAGGGCAGCGTGTCAACAAGAATGCCGGGAGAGACGGTTATGCTATGGAATGTAGGGGCAAGGCATGCCTTGCCCTGCCTGCGCGCGATGCAGCCGCGTGCCGGAAGCGGGGACGCAGCCGTTTTCGCGACTTTCGCGTGTTTAGTAGTTCAATGTTTCCCGATCCACCTCCAACTTGCCTTTGAACTGCACACCCCACAGTGCTATACTCATTCGGGAATGAAGCCCTTTTCCCTCTAACCGGAGACCTTGTTAGATGACAGGCAGCGGCGACGGCATCGATGCAAAAAGCCTTTTCCAGGCGCAGAGCGGCCTCACGTACGACGATTTCATTCTTCTGCCCGACTACATCAGCTTCGGCGTGAATGACGTGGATGTCTCCACGAACATCACCCGCGAGATCCGTCTGAACCTCCCCTTCGTCAGTTCGCCGATGGACACCGTCACCGAATCGGAAATGGCCATTTACATGGCGCTGCTCGGCGGCATCGGCATCATCCACTACAACAACAGCATCGAGGAGCAGGTGCGCCACGTCGAGCGCGCCAAGCGCTTCGAAAACGGCTTCATCACCGACCCCATCGTCCTCGGCCCGGACAACCTCATCAGCGACGTGGACAAGATCAAGGAGGAGTACGGCTTCAGCAGCATCCCCATCACCGAGGATGGCACGCGCAAGGGGAAGTTGATCGGCATCGTCACCGGGCGCGACATCGATTTTGAGCCGAACCGCAAGCTGCCGCTGCGCGGCTTCATGACCACCGAGGTCGTCACCGCCCCCAAAGGGATCACGCTCCAGGCCGCCAACGACATCCTGCGGAGGACCAAGAAGGGGAAGCTTCCGCTCGTGGACAAACAGGGGCGCGTGGTCTCCATGGTCTGCCGGCGCGACCTGATCACCAACGAAATCTACCCGCTCGCCTCCAAGGACAAGGAGAAGCGCCTGCGCGTCGGCGCCGCCCTCTCCACCCACGAGGATGACAAGAACCGCCTCGCCGAATTGATGAAGGTCGGGCTGGATGTGGTGGTCATCGACTCCTCGCAGGGCGACAGCATCTACCAGGCCAACATGATCAAATACATCAAATCGAAGTACCCGGAGTTGCAGGTGATCGCCGGCAACGTGGTGGTGGAGCGGCAGTGCAAGCGGCTCATCGCCGCCGGCGCGGACGCGCTGCGCGTCGGCATGGGGCCGGGATCCATCTGCATCACGCAGGAGACCGTGGCCGTGGGTCGGCCGCAAGCCAGCGCCGTTTATCACTGCGCCCGGGTTGGGCGCGAATCCGGCGTGCCGGTCATCGCCGACGGCGGCATCTCCTCCGCGGGGCACATCGCCAAGGCTCTGGCGCTCGGAGCCAGCGGCGTGATGATGGGCTCGCTCCTGGCCGGGACGGCGGAATCGCCCGGGGAGTATTTCTACGAAGGGGAGCGCCGCCTCAAGCGCTATCGCGGCATGGCCTCCGCCGAGGCGATGCTCGCCGGCGGCGCCAAACGCTATTTCTCCGAGAAGGACAAGATCAAGGTCGTGCAGGGCGTGGAAGGCTTCGTGCCCGACCGCGGCTCGCTGCGCACCTTCCTCCCCTACCTGGCCCAATGTCTGCGCCACAGTCTCCAGGAAGTGGGTTGCCGCACGCTGGCCGAGATGCATACCGCCCTCAGCGATTCGAAGCTGCGCTTTGAGAGACGGTCCCCCTCCGCCCAGCGCGAGGGCGGAGTTCACAGTCTGCATGGGTACAAGCAACCCCCTGTGCCGGGGATCAGTTGAAGGGGCGGCTGTAGCAGGGATGTTCGCGCAGGAAGGAGGCATGCGTATGAACACGCATCGTCCGAAGAAGTGCCGTCCCCTCATGGTGACCACCACCGGGAGGGCGTACGAGGAGCTGCCGTTCGGCCCCAAGATCATGGTCACTCATCCCGCCCGCGCCTGGTGCCCGCCGACCGACGTCTTTGAAGGCGTCGACGAGTTCATCATCAAGTGCGCCATCAGCGGACTTCACTGCGATGAGGAGGGGCAGCTTACCGATGCGACCGTGACGGTCCACGGCGACCTCATCAGCATCCGAGGGAACCGGCGCGACGTCTGCAAGATTCCCCGCCGCCAGGCGCTCCAGATGGAAATTCACTACGGCCCCTTCCAGTGCCAGTTGCAGATGCATGACGCGTTCGACGCGGAAGGCATACGCGCGGTCTACGAGGATGGGTTCCTCAGGGTCATGGTTCCGAAGAAGAAGCCCAAGGCCCCCGCCTCGAAACGCCGTTCCGCACAATCCTGATCGTCACCCGGGAAGACAATCGCAGGGAGCAGAATATGCTGATGAATCCGCAACACCCGATAGAGCCGCATATCGAGGCTTCGGCGCCCGGCCCCGGCGCCTCGCTGAACGGGCACGACATCGAACAGACGCCGATCCCCCCCGAACTGCCCGTCCTGCCCGTCCGCGGCCTCGTCTTGTTCCCGCAAGTCGTTCTGCCCGTCGCGATCACCGATGCGCGCGACATCCGCCTCGTCAACGACGCGGTGCTCAGCAACCGCATGATGGCCATGGTCACGGTCAAGGAGGACGCCTCCGATCCTCCCACCCCGCAGCAACTCTATCCCATCGGCTGCGCGGTGAACATCCTCAAGCTGATGAAGTTCCCCGACGACACCACCCGCCTGCTCGTGCAGGGCATCGCCCGCATCCGCACGGAGAGCTACGTCGCCACGGAACCTTACCTGCGCGCCGCGGTCACGAAATTGGACAGCGTCACCGCAGACGATCTGAACAGCCGCGCGCTGGCCCGCAGCGTCGTGCAGCAATTCCAGAAACTGGTGGACCTCTCCCCCCACCTCCCCGACGAACTGAAGCCGGCGATCATGAGCATCGACGACAACGGCCGGCTCGCCGACGTCGTCGCCGCCTCCCTGAACCTCAGCATCCCCGAGCGCCAGGCCGCGCTGGAAATTCTCAACGTCGCCGACCGCCTGCGCAAAGTCAACGAGTACCTCGCGCGCGAACTCGAAACGGCCGAGCTCTCCACCAAGATCACCGGCCAGGTGAAGAGCGAGATGGACAAGGACCAGCGCGAGTTCATCCTGCGCCGCCAGCTTAAGGCGATTCAAGAGGAACTCGGCGAGACCGACGAGCAGACCGCCGAGACCAATGAACTGCGCAAGCGCATCGCCAAGCTCAAGCTCCCCCGCGAGGCCAAGCGCGAGGCGGAGCGCGAGCTCGACCGCCTCCAGCGCATGCCCCCGCAGGCCAGCGAGTACCACGTCGCGCGCACGTACCTGGAGTGGATCATCTCCCTCCCCTGGAACACCTCCACCAAAGACAAGCTGGACATCGACAAAGCGCGGCAGATACTCGACCACGACCACTACGACCTGGAGCGCGTCAAGGAGCGCATCCTGGAGTACCTGGCCGTGCGCAAGCTGCGCAACGAATCGCGCGGGCCGATCCTTTGCTTCGTCGGCCCCCCGGGCACCGGCAAGACCTCGCTGGGCAAGTCCATCGCGCGCGCCATGGGGCGCAAGTTCGTCCGCATCAGCCTGGGCGGCGTGCGCGACGAGGCGGAAATCCGCGGCCACCGCCGCACCTACGTCGGCGCGCTCCCCGGCCGCATCATCCAGGGGCTGCGCAAGGCGGAGTCGAACAATCCCGTCTTCATGCTCGACGAAGTGGACAAGCTCGGCTCGGACTTCCGGGGCGACCCTTCCGCCGCCCTGCTGGAGGTGCTGGACCCGGAGCAGAATTTCAGCTTCAGCGACCACTACCTCGACGTGCCGTTCGACCTGTCCAAAACGATGTTCATCACCACGGCGAACGTCCTGGACACCATCCCCGCGCCGTTGCGCGACCGGATGGAAATCCTGGAGCTCCCCGGCTACACGCAGGAGGAGAAGGTCCGCATCGCGCGCCAATACCTCATCCCGCGCCAGTTGGAGGAGAACGGGCTGACGAACAAGGACCTCGTGTTCGGGGATGACGTGCTGAACCTCCTCATCGCGAGCTACACGCGCGAGGCGGGGCTGCGCAACCTCGAGCGCGAGATCAGCGCCCTCTGCCGGAAACACGCCGCCGTGGTTGCGCGCAAGCCGAAGCAGCGCAAACAACGCACCCTGACCCTCGCCGACGTGCCCGCGCTCATCGGTCCGGCGCGCTTCTTTCCGGAAATCGCCGAGCGCATGGCCGAGCCGGGGGTGGCGACCGGACTGGCATGGACGGCGGCCGGCGGCGATATTCTCTTCATCGAATGCACGCGGTACCCCGGCAGCGGGCGGCTCACCATGACCGGCCAACTCGGCGACGTGATGAAGGAAAGCGCCCTCGCCGCCCTCTCCTACATTCGCGCGCGCGCCAAGAAACTGCATCTGAAAGTGGATGATTTCGGCCGCTTCGACATCCACGTGCACGTCCCGGCCGGCGCGATCCCCAAGGACGGCCCCTCCGCCGGCGTCACCATCGCCATGTCGCTGCTGAGCCTCTTCCTGGGCAAGCCCGTGCGCGCCGACGTGGCAATGACAGGCGAGATCACCCTGCGCGGACGCGTCCTCCCCGTCGGCGGGATCAAGGAGAAAGTGCTCGCCGCGCACCGCGCCGGCATCCACACCGTCATCCTGCCGAAGTGGAACGAGAAGGATATGTCCGAAGTGCCCGAAATGGCCAAGAAGGGGATGAAGTTCTTCTTCGTCGAGCGCGTCAACGAAATCATGCCCCACGCCTTCGGCGAGGCGGTGGAGGCCAGGAAGCGCAAGCGGCGCAAGAAGAAGTAAATGGTGGAGCGCGCTGTTTGCCCTGAGCTTGTCGAACGGGTCCCAGCGCGCTTGTCGCGGAAGCGTCACAACCGACCGGACGAATGCGCAAAAGGGGTTCAACGCAGGCGTCGTTCAATGGCCGCCGTGATGGGCATGGCGACCGACGCCAAGGCTGGGTCGTGCCTCCCCGGAACTTCCCGGAAGAACTCGTGCCCCTTATCGCCCTCCCAGCGCCAGCTCGCTCGGGCGTGAAATCCAACCCGCGAAAAGGATGCTGCGGCTCCCGTTGTGGACTATCAGGAAGAGGAACGGATGATCGACGTGGAACAGTTGCAGGCGTGGTTGCGCGCTTGCGCTGCATCCGAAATGGACCGTTGTTGTTGCGGCGGCGGCCTCGGTCCCTTCCTCATGCACATTAATCCACGCGTCGTGGTAAATCTCGCTAATGTATACCCGCGAAAGTGGATTTACCTTCACGATCATCTTATCGAAGTCGGCACTGCTTCGGTCGAAAGCCGACTTCACGCCCATCTTTGATATTTCGTCCTTCACTCCCACATGACTCTTCATCTCGAATTTCGGAAGCAGCACGTCCACGCTGTACTCCCACGTGCCTTGCGCCAGTTTGGTGATGCGGTCAACGGTCACCAGGTCCATCATCTGCCTGACGGTCAGAGTCTCTTTCGGCAGAACGATATACATCGAGTAGCTGCCGCCGATGTACGGTATCTCCAGGAACTTCAACTGCTCGTCCTCGCTGTAGCGAAGCAGCGACTTCTGATGCATCATGAGCGTATCTTCCGTCTTGGCAGAATCAACGTGGAAAGGCCGCTTCGCCGTCCCCCCATTGTCGAACTTGCTTGCCCAGTCCGCCTTGAAGTACACCGCGTTCACAGTCACGAGGACCGGAAAATCGCCGTTCGGCTTGGCGCCGAGGTCCCCGGGGCTGGTGACCCTCTGTATCCTGTCGCGAGTGTTCTCCGAGACCCACTTGTTGATGTCCGCGCTGACTTCCTTCTCGTGCTTCTCGAATATTGCGGAACGGAGCGCGGCACCGAAGCCCTTTTCAATCTCGTCAACATATTCCTCGCGAAAGTTGAAGCAGGTCGAGTCCAGCCATGCCGCATTGGCCATCCGGACTTCGAGCTTCTTATCCTTTTCAGCAGGCATGAGTTCCCGGCGGAGGTTCGACAGATACTTGATGAGCTGCGCATCATCGTCCGGGAAATGCAGTACGGAAGCGAGTTCCTTTCGCGTCGCCCCTCCGCTGGCGACGTAGCTCATCGCCAGCCCGTGAAAAATGCTCTGAGCGGACAAGATCACATTCCCAGCAGTCTTTTCGCCCGCGGCGTTGTGCTTGAGCAGATCGAACGTGAACGCATTGATCCGCTCGCTAATAGCCGGAATCTCGGAACCGTTTTGAGGCGAAGGAGCCGCGCCTTCCAGAATGAGCAACCCGGCGATGCCCAAAATCACCCAGCCCAGCTTTCCAGGTCCCTTCAGCCTCATTTTCGTTCCTTCGTGACTGGGGCATGCTTACGGGGATTTGCCAGATGGCCGCCGCCCCGCTAGCGATCGGCCGTCAACTGTCGGATTCTGGCCCTTATAATCCCGCTTGTCAAGGAGATTCGGTCGTGGAAGAAGACCGCTGTTCGGACCTCTTGAACTCAACTTGCCCATCAACAGGCGCGTGGAGGAGGATCGCCAGGGGAAACCGCCGGGGCCTCTGCGGTTCAGACTTCGCCCGCAGGGGTGGCGCGGGTTATCCAACCCGCGATCATTGTGCTTTCCTCCGCTTTCTCTTGCGGAACTTCGTCCCGCAACGCGGACTGGATAGTCCGCGCCACCTTGCTTCTCCCCCTAATGCGCCACCCTATCCCAATCCCTCACCCGTTTGACGCACGCCCCGCGTCCGCATACAATCATTTCATCCCTGGCGTAGCGCAGCTTGGCTAGCGCGCGTGGTTTGGGACCACGAGGTCTCCCGCCAAAGGCGGGACGCCCCAACAATTGACCGACGCGGCGCCGCTTATGACGTGCTTTGTCTACATCCCCAGAAGTGAAGTCGCCCGCCGCCGGGAACGCGCGATCAAGGCGCGTGGTGCGCGAAGATATATAGAACAGGCCTCCCATACTGCCACGCCGTTTGACGCACGAGAATCCAGCACGTAGAATCATTTCATGCCGGGGCGTAGCGCAGCTTGGCTAGCGCGCGTGGTTTGGGACCACGAGGTCGCGGGTTCAAATCCCGCCGCCCCGAGATCTTTTCTGCCTGTCCGCAGGGTGGAGCGCGCTGCCTGCCCGGAGTTCGTCAAATGGGCGCCAGCGCGTTTGCCGGCGAACGGGCATTTTCAGGAACGGCGCGCGCCCGCATTCATGCCATGAACGACCGCTTGGAAAATGGGCGCATCGTGCACATCGCGGGGATATCCCCGGAGATGGCGTATTGCGCCATCCGCCTGCACCGGCGCACCCTGGATGGCGAGTTGGTCGGCATCGTGCTGAAGAAGGCCGCCAAGACGAATGTGACGCTGGTGACGGCGGTGGATGGCGATCTGAGCGAACTCGTCTGCGTGAAGGAGTTTGTGCGCCCCGCCGCGCTGCGGCTGCTTCCGGCGGGGATTCGGCATCTGCCGGCCATCCGTTCCTGGCGCGCCGGACGCGAGCTTCTTGCGCGCGGCATCGCCTCGCCCGAGCCGCTGGCGCTGATTTTCGGCCCGGATCGCAGCAGCAGTTGCCTGGTGATGCGCCGCGCGGCGGGCGAGGACCATCTGCGGCTTTACGTCCAGCGCCGTTTCCCCCGGGAACGCAACGTGGCCGCGCGCCGCGCCTTCGCGGCCGACTGCGCGGAGTTCCTCTGCAATGGCTGGGAACGCGGGGTGTTCCACCAGGATATGAAGGCGACGAACCTCCACGTGCGCGAGAGCGCGCCGGGAGAATGGGAGTTCGAGTTGATCGACGCGGCGGCCGTCGTTTTTCGCAAGCGCCTGACGGTGCAGGAGATGATATTGAATCTGGTTCAGTTGAACAGTTCGACCCCGCGCGTCATAACGCGCGCGGATCGGCTGCGTTTCATGGAACGCGTCGTCCGACGCCGCCCGGAACTGGCGGGGCGGGAAGTGACTCGCGAAATCGCGCGCCTCAGTCTCGAACGCGGAGGGATCTGGCTGCAATGATGCGTCCGCGCCCCAGAGTGCTGCACCTCTACAGTGACTGGCGATGGACCGCCGCGGCGGAATCCATTGTGAACATCTGCCGCCATTTGCGGCGGCTCGGGTTCCCCGTGGACCTGGCCTGCCGCCGCCCGCCGGGCAATTATCCGCAGTCGCTCGAACATCACGCGCGCGAGCGGCGCATCGAACCGATCCTGGATTTCGGCCTGAACGGCGAAAGCCGCAACCCGTTCAACGCGTGGGAGGACGTCCGCGCCCTGACGGAGTTCATCGACCGCGAGGAGGTGGAGATCGTCCACGTCCATGCCGGTCTCGACCATTACGCCGGCTCCCGCGCGGCGCACAAGGTGAACAGCCGCCCCTTCGTCATCCGCACGAACCACGCCGGCGAGCCGCTGCCCAGCGGCCTGGCGGCCCGCTGGCTGATGCGCGGGCACACGGACGCGTGGGTGGCGCCCACCCGCACCTGCCTTGAGCGGGACATGGCGAACTTCGGCATCCGGCACGGGCGCGGCATCGTCGTCGAGGAAGCGGTGGACCTCGCCCGCTTCTCCCCGCGCGCGCAGGACCCCGGCCTGCGAAAGAGCCTGGGTCTGGCGGCCGAACACAAAGTCGCCGGCATCGTGACGCGCGTCGCGCCGGGGCGCGGCCTCGAACAGCTCCTCCCGGCGCTGGCGGTTGCTCTGGAGCAGGAGCCGTCGCTGCGGATACTCGTGATCGGCAGTGAGATAGAGCGTTCCGCGCTGCGCGAGCCGGCGGCCCGCCTCGGCATTCGAGAGGACAGGCTCCTGTTCTGCGGCTACCGCGGCGATGACTATCCCGACTACCTGCGAATGATCGACTTCCTGCTGATCCCCCCCGCCGGGTGCGCCGGCGGCTGTCGCGCCGCGCGCGAGGCGATGGCGCTCGGAAAGCCGCTGGTCGCGCCTCGCAACGGCGCGCTGCCGGAGCTGATCGAGGAGGAGCGTTGCGGCATCCTGGCGGGAAGCTCCGGGGATGAAATGAGCCGGGCGATCCTGCGCATGGCGCGCGACGCCGATCTGCGCAAACGGCTCGGCCAGGCCGCCGGCGAAAAGGCCCATGAGCGCTTCGGCGTCGAACGCCAGGTCGAAGCGATGGCCGAGTTGTACCTGAAACTCGCCGAAGAAGGTTGAGGTTGGAAGTGAGGACCACGCCCATAGGGCGTGGCCTCAGGAAGGCCCCCCAAGGGGGCCAGCGGAAGATGTTGCCCCCGGAGGGGGCTTAACACAGGAAGACCCGGCCATGGCCTTCAGTTCTCCGGATACAATACGTTCTG
>CAIUPP010000068.1 GCA_903901045.1 uncultured Planctomycetota bacterium | reverse complement strand
ATCCTCAAACGCCTGTGCGCTCGAACGCATGACGCGCTTTTGACAGCCATCGCCTCAGCGCTCGACGCCGTTACGCCGCAGGACAGCCAGGGCTTTTTTCGTCACTGCAACGTAGGTGTAAAATGTTAATATGCTCTAAAGCCCACACTACACGATTTTCCACATCAGCGAATGGTGAATTTCCGTCATTCGTTCGCCATTGTTCATTCGTCATTCCCGTCATGGCACATCCATCCCCCGGAGCCCGTGCAATGTAAGGTTGGGGTCCGGGAAGCCGTCGTTGGCCGGCCGGATCGAGATGGCGTCGCGCTTTTCAACGTGCCCGTCCACGAAGAGGAAGTTCCGGCTCCCCTGCCAGTTCCACCATCCGTTGTCGCCCGAGATGCGCTCGTGATTGCTCAACCACTCCCCCGCCATCACCTTTTGTCCCGGCGACCTCACGCGCGAAAGGTGCTGCGGCACGGAAGGAATCACCGGCGTCAGGTCGCCGCGAAGGTCGGGCGTCGGCCCCGAATAGGTCTGCTTCATCGTCGTCATCGCGTCGATCTGATCGGGCGTATGATAAAAGGCAAGCGTGTAGGAATAGGAGGTGTCGGCATATTTCTGATGCGAAGTCGTATCCACCGGGCACCAGAAAGTCTTCTGCTCCTGCGCAACATATCCATTCAACAGCGGACGCCACCCCCGCCCCATCCACAGCCAATAGCTCGGGACTGCGCTCACCGGGTCGTCGGCGATGGGGAAGACCTCGGAGTAATCGGAGAGGTACATCTGGAAGGCGAAGCCGATCTGCGCCAGGTTTCCCGCGCAAGCGGTTTGGCGAGCTTTCGAGCGCGCCCCCTCCAGCGCTGGGAGCAGCAGCGCCGCTAGAATGGCTATGACCGCAATCACCACCAGGAGTTCTATCAGCGTAAATCCGCATACTGCATGGCGCGCTTCTTTCACGGCAATCCTTTGCGCTGTGGACTTCTGTTCTTTCGGGCGCGAAGGGAGGCACGTTATCATATCCGACCCATCGCCTCAACTATTCGCTCAATCCCCTTGACGCAGGCCGATTTGCGGCCTATTAGTTAAGTAAGGAGTGTAAGGACTGATTAGGAGGGCGTACCATGAATACGACACTGACAAGAGAGATGACCGCCGAGCAGCAGGAACTGCTGGCCCTTTGCAGAAGGTCATACAGGCAGCACGGTTCCGAACCGGAGGAACTCCAGATGGAAATGCTCTATCCGGTTTTCCAGCCGGAACATGACCGCGTGCTGCTGGTTTCCGGACACTCTCACCCCTCCATCGTCGCGGCGGCGTATTTCCGGCGCGATGGGACGCCGATCCATTTCGAGGATTGGCGGTCGGGCGAGAGCTTCCATAACCTGGCCTGACATCATGTGGGCCGCTGAGATGGCTTTCTGCTACAAAGCGAGCGCGGCTCCGATGAGGAGCGCCGCTCCTGCGCCCAAAAGGACGTTGCGGGTCTTATGACCCTGCTGAGGGAGGCGGGCACCTGCTCCTTCGGGAGGTTCGCCAAAGGCAGCGTCGGCGGGAGAGCGCGGGCTGTCAGCCATTTGCAGCGTGAACTCCGCCCGCGGGCGGGGAAGTTCGGCGCCCTCGCTGCTGATCTGGCGAGGCTCAACCATGAGTATGTGTTCCGGGTCCGTGGCTTTGCTCTTGAGCAAATAATCTCTTACGCAGGCCGCTCGCTGATAGGCAAGACGGCGAAGATCATCCGGGCTGATCTGTATCGCGCCGATGATGAGTCTTTCCATCTCCTCAGCCGGGGCGCTCTTGGTGCCCCCGAGGAACCCTTTTGGCTTTTCCGGAATGGCGACGGAGTCATAGACCTTCTTGAGATACCGCTCGTACTCCCCCGGCTCAACCTGAATATCGGAAAGCGGCGGGTTCCCGCTGCTCTTGCCAACCATCTCGCGCCGCTTCTCGACCTTCAGCATGTCCGAGAGGAACTGCTTGCGCAGCGCCTCCGAATCCGGCCCGGCGACAGTCTCCGTCCGTATCTCGAAGCGCAGCGCCGGGCGGTCGGCGAGTATCCGGGCGATCTTATCGAGCTTCTTCAGTTCCTCCGGACTCAGCGTCGCGCTCCCGTAATCGAATTCAACGCGGCTCACCTCTTCGCTGCCGGCCAGGAAAGCGAAGGGGGATGTGACCGCGCGCTCGACCAGGTTGACCAGCGTCTGCAAAACGATCGGGAGCACGCGGAACTTCGGATCGTTGAGGCTGCCGCTGACGGGCACGTCCAGATTGATCTGCCCATGGCGGTCCTTGAGCAGGGCAATCGCGAACTTGACGGGCAATTTCGTGGCCGTGGGGCTGTCGACGCGTTCCCCAAGCGTCAACTGATCCAGCAGAATGCGATTCTGAGATTCCAGCTTCACCCCCTGCACGAGATACTGCAAATCGAGACGCAGGCGCCCCTTGTCGATGGGGTAGCCAATGAATTTGCCGGAGTACGGAGTCAGCGGACTGAGTTGCACATCCTGGAAGTCCACGCGCATATCGACGAACAAGTGATCCGGATTCGGGAGGAGCTTTCCGGAAATGGAGATCGGCGATTGGTTGTCCAACTGCGCGTTGAACGCGAACTGCGCCGGCTGCTCCTGTTTCCGGGGGTCCATGGAGAATCCCTGGACCGATGCCTCGATAGCGTTCAGGCCGGTGCTGAAGCTCGGCTCCAGCGACCGGTCCTGGAACTGGAAGCGCCCCTCCGTCACCGTTACCTTGCCGACTGCGACCACCGGCATGGGCGGCTTTTCGGGCGTCCGGCCGGTTGGAGCCGCCGCGGCAGGAATCGCCGCCGGGCTCTTCGGCGGAAGCGCCGCAATCAGGTTCAGTGAGTTGTCCTTATTCACGGTGACATTGATCACCGGCTTGGCCAGCGATATCTGCTCGATGCTCAGTGCGGCGGGCGGGTATGAGGCGACAATCCCGTCGACATTGAACGCGTCGAAACTGAGCATCGTCTCGGAGGTTCGCCGGTCAAGGACGCTCAGCTTGCTGAGTGAGGCGTGTCCGCGAAAGGTCGTCTGGAAGGCCCCCCCCTGCTGCGCCGCCGTGGCGTCGCCGGTCACGCTGATGCGGCCATCCGCAACGTCGGCGCGGAACATGTCGGCGTAATACGGCGCGTACTTCGGCAGAAACAGCCCCTCCAGCGCGACGTGCGCCTGAGCGGCGACGGAGTTGATGGAGAACGTTCCGGAAGTTGCCAGCGTTTCATTGGAGTCCGTCCGCATCGAGAACTTGTACCGGGCGCTCTTGCCTTCAACGGTGCTGATATTCTCGCACTCCAGGTCAATCGGAGAGAGAACGGCGCGGAACGTCCCGCCGGGCAGGTCGTCGCTGAAGACAACCTTTCCCCCCTTCAACTCGAAGCTGTCCACGTCCACCGCCGGCGCAGGCGCGGATGGCTGCGCGTCGGGCTTGGCCGCGGCAGGCGCTGAAGGCGGAAGGAGCGCAAGGAGGTTGACCACGCCATCGCGGTTGCGCGCGACGTTCAACTCCGGCTCGCGGATGAGAATTGTTTTGAAATGCGCCTGCCGTTTGAGCGGCCAGGCGGAGAACCGCAGCACGCTCGCCTCCGGCAGGCTCAGGATCGGCTTGCCGGCCAGGTCGCTGACGTGAAGGTCGGCCAGCACCGCGTCGCCGGAGAGCGTCAGGACCGGCGTGACGTTCGCGAACTGCGTGAACGTCAGATGCAACTGGCAACTCAGTTTCCCGGAATCAATGCGGAAGTTGACCGGCATCGGGATGTCCCGCATATAGCGCGGCAACTCCAGGGCATTCAGATTCAGGTCCAATGTCGTCTCCAGCGACTCCGCAAACGGGCGGCTGCTGCCATGCAGGGCGATGGCGCTGCCATCGAAGAGCGCGGAGAAGGAGGGCTGGACATCGGTGTCGATGAAATAGGGGAAATTGGAAACGGAGGGAACGCTCAGCCGAATCTGCTCCAACCGGTGCGTCGTGCCGGTGGTGTTGTCCTGGACATCGACCTCGCCGTTGCGGACTTGAATATCGTTGATCGCAAAGCGGAACGGCGCGCCCGGTTCCGCCGGCGTCTTCGGCTTCATCAGGTCGGAGAAGTTGAAAGTGGCCGGCCCCGTCCTCACGATGTGGATGGCCGGATCATCCACGTAAACCGCGGCGATCACCGGCGCGCGCTTCCAGAGAGAGGCAAGTTGCGCGTTCACGTAGATCTGCCCGACGCGGACGAACTCCTCCGCCCCCTCGCGTTCCCCGATCCGCAGCCCGCGGATGCAGAGCGAAAGCGCATAGGGATTGAAGGAGATTGCCTCGATGGTCACCGGACGCGACAGCGCCTCGGAGGCCTTCCGCGCGGCGATGGAGCGCGCGATCGGCGGCAGGAGGAGGAAAACGACTGCGTTAAATAGCGCGAAAAGCGTCGCGAGCGCGAAATAAGTCCGTTTCGCGCGACGGCTCCACAGCCTCCGGCTTATGCGTTCCGCGTGGTTCACATCAGCCCTTTTCAGATTTCGTCTTGCCTTTTGCGGGAGCTCGGCGGCGCGCAGAGGAAGTCGAGCTTGCGCGACTGCGGTTCCGTGCGCGCGGCTTCCTGGCCGGTGCGGGTTCCGCGGCAGCAGCCGGTTTCGACTCAATGGCCTTCTCGGGAGCAGCCACGGGCGCAACCGGAGCGGCCGACGCCGGGGCGGGAGCGGGAGCAGGCTTCGGCGCAACCGCAGGCGTCGGCGGTTGGACAACGACGGCAGCGGGAGCGGGCGGCGTCTGCTGGCGCGCCTGCCCATGGTCGCGAGCGGCGGAAGAGGCTTGCCCATTCGCAGGAGCGTTGCCCGCGGGCAGCGTAACGACGTAGGTGCCGCTTCGCGCATCCTCGCGCATCAGGATCAGCTTGCGCGACTGTGCGTCTCCGAGCACTTCCGTGAAGGCGCGGTAGCCGTAATCCGACTCGTTGAAGGAGGGCTGCATCCGCTTGATGGTGTCCTTCACCAGCGAGGTCTGGATCGGGTCGCGCCCTTCGCGCAGCAGCGCGCTGACAGTCTGGACGACCAGCTTCATCAGCGATTCCCTGTCACCGCGGACGCCCTGCGGTCCGGCGGGCTTCTCGGCGACAACGTGGCGGTCGAGCGATTCGTAGAAGATGAATTCGTCGCAGTTGGAGACCAGCAGGTTCGAGGTGCTTCCGCGCAGGCCGAGGCCGATGACGCGTTTCCCGTTCTCGCGGAGCTTCGAGACCAGCGGCGAAAAATCGCTGTCGCCGGACACGATCACAAACGTGTCGATGTGCTCCTTCGCGTAGCACAAGTCCATCGCGTCCACGCAGAGCCGGATATCGGCGGAGTTCTTGCCGCTGTCGCCGCGCCGGGGAATTTCGATCAGCTCGATGGCCGCCTCGTGGAACGGCTTGGTGTAGGAGCCGAAGCGCGACCAGTCGGCATAGGCGCGCTTGACCAGCACGTTGCCGATTTCCAGCAGGCGCTGGAGGACTTTCTGGATGTCGAAGTGCGCATCGGCGCGGCCCCGCAGGCCCAGCGCGATGTTTTCGAAGTCGATGAAGAGCGCCAGGTCATGCCGTTCGCCTTGAGCCATGAAAATCTCCTGAAAAGAGTAGGTTAATAGGACGATAACAGGCCCGCGCGGGCCTGTCAACGCCCAGTCGCCGCTCTCACCTTGCGAAGGCTCGTTTGGCCCTTCGCAAGGTTGGTTGGCGCGGGGAGAACCTTGCGAAGGATTAGACGAACCTTCGCAAGGTCCATTCCGCCCTCCCGCGCGCAACTTGGCCGTTCCGACTCGCTTGACACTCTCTGGAAAAGCGCGGTATAAGCATGAACAGGCGTTCACAATGGTTGCGGTGCATTACATGCCTTCAATGAAATCGACGCTGCGGTGGATTTTCCTGGCGCTCCTGGCCGCGGCCGCCGCGTGGTACGTGACGGGGCATCGGGAGTCGCTGCTTTCGTTGCGATCGATTCCCCCCATTTCCCTGGCGCTGCTGCTCTGCCTGGCGCTTTCGGAGGAACTGCTTCAGGGAATGCAACTCAGGCAGTTCTGCGCGGCCTTCGACCTGACGCTGACCTTCCGGGAGTGGTTCGGGCTGACGGCATGCAACGACCTGTACGACTATTTCCTGCCGGGCCGCGCAGCCACCGGGGCCCGGGCCTATTACCTGAAGAAGCGCGGGCTCGCCTACACGCATTTCGGCTCGATGTTCGTCGTTGCGAACGTTCTGAACCTGAGCCTCTTCTCGCTGGTCGGCGCAGGCGCCTGCCTGCTCTGGGAGTCGCGGGCGAGCGGCGCGGCCCTCCTGCTGCTTGCCGTGCCGATCGCCGGCGCATCGGCCTTGATCCTGTTGCCGCGGATCGGCAGGCGTCTCCCGTTGGGACGGTTCAAGGAGAGGATCGCGGCATTCAGCGGCGGAATGGAGCGCCTGTACCGGCGGAGCGGTCTTCTCCTCTCCGGAACGGCCGTTCAATTGCCCAAGATCGCGGCCGCCGCCGCAGGCTATTTCGTATGCTGCCGCGCGATCGGCGCGGAGATCACTTTCCTCCAGGCGCTGATTGTGCAATGCGTCGGAGCGTTCGCCATCCTCCTGCCGCTGACCCCCGGAGGACTGGGGATCAAGGAGGGTTTCGTTTCATACACGAGCTCTCTCATCGGACTGCCCGCGGAGATCGCGCTGCTGGCGGCGCTGGTCCAGCGCGCGGCATCCATGGCCGTCGTCTTCGGTTGCGGGCTGTATTACAGCCACTCGCTGACGCGCGAACTCGGCGCAGGCGCTTGATCCGGTCGCGCCGGGGACGTCGGCGGTTTTCTCACTCCTGATTTCGGTGCTGCGGAATTATGGAAGATCGCGCGAAAATATTGATCATCTCCGTCTCAGGGATGGGAGATTCCCTCCTGGCCACCCCGGCAATGGAGGAGCTCCGCCGCCTGAGGCCGCAGGCGACAATTGACCTGCTCACCGACGGCTCCGGCACCTGCTCGATGCTCCAGGGGAATCCCAGCCTCAACCACATCTTCGACCTGGGGTACAGCCAGGGCTTCCGCAACGCGTTCGGAGTGGTGATGGAGTTGCGCCGCAGGCGGTACGACGTTTCCATCACCGTGTACCCCTCCAACAAGCCGCACTTCGGCATACTCGAACGGCTGATCGGCGCGCAGACGCGGGTGGCGCATTCCTACCCCGACGCCCCGGCCCCCACCATGGAATGGCTCCGCACGCACAGCGTCCCGGCCGCGGGGGAACTGCACCAGATCCGCCAGAACCTCCGGCTGGTCAACACCGACTCCGACGCCACGGGAGAGTTGCCCCGGCCGCGGATATACCTGACCGCCCAGGACCGCGCCTTCGCCGAGGAGCTCTGGCAGCGCGCAGCCCCCCTGCGGCCCGCCATTGCCGTGCATCCCGGCTCCGGCGACAAGCCCGGACGGCGGCAAAAGGCGAAACGCTGGCCGCTGGAGAATTACGTGGAGACGATCATGCGGCTGAGGCGGGAATTGAACGCGTCCGTCTTCATGCTCACCGGTCCCGACGAGGTCTCCCTCCTGCCGCAGTTGGTGCAATCGGTGGAGCGGGAGGGGCTGGACCACGTCCACTTCCCCCAGGCGCCTATCCGCCAGATCGCCGGGCTGATCGAACGTTGCGACCTGCTTCTCTGCAACGACAGCGGCATCATGCACATCGCCTCGGCGCTGCACACCCCCGTGCTGGCGCTCTTCGGCCCCACCAGTCCGAAGAACACCGCGCCGGTCTGGCCCGGCAGCAAGGTTCTGGTCGGCGGCAGTTGCGCGCGCATCCCCTGCTATCGCTATCCGTTCCACACGGCCAATTCATCCATCGAGTGCAAACACCCCGTCTGCTGGGGCAGCCTGACCCCCTCCGTGGTCGTGGCTGAAATCCGCACGCTCTTGAACGCACCACGAGGGTAGGAGCATGCCCCTGCCATCCCTGCACTCCCTGAAGCTCCGGTACGGCGCGCTGCTGATTGCGCTCCTCACCCTCCTGTACGCCCTGCTGCAGAACGGCTACTGGTCGGCCAGCGGCGATTCGGAAGTCTACATGGGCGCGGCGCGCAACCTGCTGGCCGGCAACGGATACACCTTCGACGGAGCCCCCATCGTCCATTATCCCCCCGGCTGGGCGCTGATCCTCGCCGGCATCCTCCACTTCACGACGAGCTTCTGGGTCTTCAACGCCGTGGCCAAGCTGCTGCTGCTCGGCGCGGCGCTCATGTATTACCTGCTCCTGCTTCGATTGACCACGCCGAGGCGAGCCTTCCTCTGCGTCTTCACCAGCGCCACGCTCTGGTGGTGGTTCTCCAACGCCTATCTGCTCTACAGCGAGAGTATCTTCCTGCTTTTGCTGGCGACCGCGCTCTTTCTGGCCCGGCAAGTCGTCGAAGGGCGCGGCGAGTGGTGGCGCATGGCGCTAGTGGCGCTCCTGTGCGCCTCCCTTGTCGCCATCCGGTGGCTTGGGCTTCTCGCCGTGGCCGGCGTCGCGGCCATGCTGCTCTCGGGGGAGTTCTGGCCCCGGCGGAACCGCCAATGGCTCTGCCTCTGGCTCAGCCTAGCCGCCACCTTCGCCACCTTCGCGATCCTCTATGGCGCCACGGTGGGGCTGGAAGAGAACAACCCCATCGTCTGGACCACCTACCGCTTCCCCCTCAACAGCGGTGGGTCCGTCCTCAATCAACTCGGGAACCTCTCCAATGCGGGTCTCTGGATGGCCGACATTCTCTGGCCGACGACGAAACGGATCGTCTGGAGCCCGGCGCTGCTGACGACGGCGATCCTCGCGGGCTGGTTCCTCTGGCCCTTCATCCTCACATTCACCGTCGCAGAGGCCCGGCGGAAGCAATGGCTGATGAGCGGCGTTCTCCTCTACCTCGTGGTGCTCATGGGCCGCTGGGACATCCCGGAGGGAAGATACCTCGTGCCGTTCATTCCGCTGTTCCTGCTGGCATTCTGGAACGGCCTCGACCTCGTCGCCGACTGGCTGCGGAGCGAGCACTCCTTCCCGGCGTTGCGCTGGAAGTCCGCGGCGCTCGCCGTGGTGATCGGCTCCGTCCTCTTCTGCAACCTCACGCTGTACGCCATCGACATGGTTGTGATGCGCTCGCGGAATTTCTATTCCGTCTACCTCGCGGGGGAGTATGAGCCGCTGATCGCCATCTCGCAATATGTCCGCCGGAACATTCCGCCGGAGGAAATCATCGCCCTCAACGGATTGTACGACAACATGCTGATACTCACCTACAACAAGGTGGGAATGGCAACCTCCGCCATGATGACCGACCACATCATCGTCCCCACGCCGGGGCGGGTCGGGCTGTATGGCCCCTCGCCGCAACTGGTGAGGTGGGCCGAGAAGCGCGGCATCCACTATTTCCTTCTCCGCTCCCCCATCTCCCCCTGGCGGCTCTGGCACTTCCGCGTGCCCGCGCTGCAACGATGGCTGACCGGGCAGCGGAACATTCCGACGAATCCGTACTGGGTGCTGTATCGCATAGAGAATGGCAAGGCGATCGAGATCCGCGATATTCCGCCTGCCCCGCCCGTGACGCACATGCCGCCCCCCGTCCAGCATGGCATCGACCGCACGCAGCTCCAGCAGGCATTCCAATGAGAATCCTCCACCTCCAGTATGATCATCCTCAGAATCCCTGGCTGGGCGGGGGCGGGGCGAAGTACGTCCATGAAATCTACCGCCGTCTCTGCCGACGCCACGAGGTGACCGTCATGACCGGCGGTTGGCCCGGCGCGCCGCGCGAGCAGGTCATCGACGGCGTCCGCTACCTCCACGCCGGGCCCGGCCTGGGGCGCATCCAGAGCCAGATTTGTTACGGCGTCCGCGCGGGGCTGCGCGCGCTGAGGAGAGACCACGACCTCCTCGTGGACAGCGTCAGCCCCTTCTGCCCGACCTTCGCCGGGACGCTCACGCGCGGACCTTCCATCGCCGACATCGGGCTGGACCTGTACGGCTCGGCGCGCAGGTTCCGAGCCCTCAGCCCTATCCTCACTGCGCTCCTGCGCCGGAACCTGCGAGGGCATCGCCACTTCATCGCCGTCGCCCCAGGTCTGGAGCGGCTGCTGCGCGAGAAGCTGGGAAACGGGATTGACGTCCGCGTGGTCCCCCTCGGCGTGGATCAGGAGTTGTTCGCGCTGGAGAGCGAGGAAGCGCCCTGCCTCTTGTTCCTCGGGCGGTTGGACATCGAGCACAAGGGACTGGACTGTCTCCTCGACGCCTACTCCCTTTTCAAGCAACGCCACCCCCGGATCGGTCTGGTGATTGCCGGTTCCGGCCCGGAGGAGCAGAAACTTCGCCGGATGGCTGAGGAGCGCGGTCTCGGGCAGGCGATCACCTGGGCAGGCTGGGTCACCGGTTCCGCCCGGAGCGACCTCCTGCGACGCTGTTTGGCCCTGTGCATCCCCTCGCGGCGCGAAGGATGGCCCATCGTCGTGAATGAAGCGGGCGCTTGCGGCAAGCCCGCCATCGGGTTCAACACGGTGGGGGTGTGCGACGTCATCCGTGACGGCGAGACGGGCCTCCTCGTGCCCTATGAGGACACCCCCGCACTCGCCGACGCGATGGGACGCCTCGTCGATGACGCCCCCCTGCGCCACACCCTCGGCCACAACGCCCGACGCTGGGCCGAACAGTTCACCTGGGATCGAACCGCCGAAGGATACGAGCGCTACTATGAAGAGGTAGTCGCGCGCTGGCGAAGTCGGTGACGGTGGAGCGCGCTGCTTGTCCCTGCCAATCGCCGCGGTTGTAGGGGCAAGACATGCCTTGCCCCCGTCAACAAGAAGTCATTGCGAGGAGTTCCCCGCCCTGAGCGAAGTCGAAGGGCAGGGAAACGACGTGGCAATCTTCTGCTTTTCCGTTAGGCCGCTCGGCCTCGCAATGACCATTTATCCATGCCTGCGGGGCTGTTGAAGAAGCCCCGCAAACGCACCCGATCGCATGGTCAATGCATAAATGGCGCGAGCTTCTCGGTCTGCGCACGCGGGTTTGATAACCCGCGCTACACTTTTTCAACAGCCCCCTGCCCCCTTTTCCTCCTCCTCCGCTTGCAATCCCTGCCCAGTTTGCCTATATTTTGGCTTCAATCTATGTGCGCAACTTGCGCAAATAATACAGGCAAAAGGAGAACCGGATGAGAAGCACGAAGTGGATGGCCTTGGCGCTGCTGTGCGCCGTCGCGTTTGCGGCCTCGCTGTTTGCCGCAGCGGAAGCAACTCCCCCAAAGCAGATCACGCTGACCTATTCGATCTTCTTCCCCGCCATGCACAAAAACACGCTGCTGGCGACCGACTGGGCCAAGGAGATCGAGAAGCGCACCGACGGGCGCGTGAAGATCACCCTCTTCGCCGGCGGCACCCTGACCCCGGCGGACAAGTGCTATGACGGCGTGGAGAAGGGAATCTCCGACATCGGCATGTCCGTGCTGGGCTACACGCGCGGCAAGTTCCCGCTCTCCGAGGTGATCGACCTGCCGCTGGGCTACACCTCGGGCGCCGAGGCCACGGAACTCATCAACGCGTACTACCAGAAGTTCCAGCCGAAGGAATTCGATAACGTCAAGATCATGTACCTCCACGCGCATGGGCCGGGGTTCCTCCACACCAAGAAGCCGGTGACGTCGCTGGAGGACCTCAAGGGAATGAAGATCCGCTGCACCGGCCTGGCCGCGAAGATCGTCGAAGCGCTCGGCGGCACCCCCGTGGCGATGCCCATGGGCGAAACGTACGACGCGCTCAGCCGCGGCGTGGTGGATGGCTCGATGGCCCCCCAGGAGTCGCTGGAGGGGTGGCGCTGGGGCGAGGTGGTCAAGGACTCCACCGAGTGCTACGGCGCGGCCTATTCCACCGCCTTCTTCGTCGCGATGAACAAGGACAAGTGGAACGCGCTTCCCAAGGACATTCAGCAGATCATCGAAAAAGTGAACCAGGAGTGGATTCCCAAGACCGGCAAGGGCTGGGACGAGATGGACGCCAGCGGCAAAGCGTTCACCGTCGCCCGGGGGAACAAGATGATCGCGCTCACCCCCGAGGAGAACGCGCGCTGGGCCAAGGCGGTGCAGCCGATTCTGGATGACTACGCCAAGCGGATGAAGGAAAAGGGACTCCCCGGCGAAGAAGCGCTGAAGTTCTGCCAGGAGTTCATGAAGAAGTCCACCGCGCCCAAGGCCGGTGAAGCAAAGTAGACCCGTCGGTTGCAGGGGCGCAGCATGCTGCGCCCTTGCCTCTCTTGTGCAAGGTGGACTGATGACGCGCATTTTGGCCATCGTCTTGAAGAGCAGCCGAGTGCTCCAATGGATCGCAGGCGCAAGCCTGGTGTTCCTGATGGTGCTGACGATCTGCGATGTCCTGTTGCGGACAATGTTCAGCGCCATCCCCCACGCGGCCGGCTTCGACTTCCTGAGGAGCTGGATCAAGCCGATCCCCGGCACCTACGAGTTGGTCGGGTTTGCCGGAGGCATCGCCATCGGGCTGGCCATGCCCTTCACCTCCTGGGTGCGCGGCCATGTCTTCGTGGACACCTTCCTCACCCCCCTGCCGAAACGCGTCCAAATGGGGATACATATCACCACGCGGCTCATGTCCGCCGGACTCTTCCTGCTGCTCGGCTGGAACTTGATCCGCTTCGGTCTGGACCTGCGCGCCTCCGGCGAGGTCTCCCTGACGCTGCAACTCCCCTTCTACCCCATCGCGTTCGGCCTGGCGCTCGCCTCATTCGTCCAGGTCGTCGTGTTGCTCTGCGACATCGTGATCAGCTTGCGAGGCGGCCATGAGTGAAGTCACCATCGGTATCGTCGGCCTGCTCCTGCTGCTGGCGCTCTTCCCGACCGGCATCGAGTTGGGCTTCGCAATGGCGCTTGTCGGCGTCGTCGGCTTCAGCATCATCGTCAACTTCCACGCCGGCGTGAACATCCTGGCGAAGGACTTCTTCGATACCTTCACCAGCTATGGCTTCACGGTGATCCCGCTCTTCATCCTCATGGGGCAGGTGGCCTTCAACGCCGGCATCGCGCGGCGCCTCTACCAGGCCGCCTACCGCTTCATCGGCCACATCCCCGGCGGACTGGCGATGGCGACCGTCGGCGGCGCGACGGTTTTCAAGGCAATTTGCGGCTCCTCCCCCGCCACGGCGGCGACCTTCGCAAGCGTCGCGGTGCCGGAGATGGACCGCTACAACTACGACCGCCGCCTCTCCACCGGCGTAGTCGCCAGCGTCGGCACGCTGGGCATCCTCCTGCCCCCCAGCGTCACCCTCATCGTCTTCGGCGTCATCACGCAGCAATCCATCGGCAGGCTGTTTCTGGCCGGGCTGATACCCGGGCTGCTCATAGCCGCCTGCTTCATCATCGTCATCTTCGGCTGGTGCCGCATCAATCCGAAGCTCGGGCCGCACGGGGAACGTTCGACCTGGAAGGAGCGCGCCGCCTCGCTGCCGGAGTGCCTTTACGTCATCGGCGTCTTCCTGCTCGTCATCGGCGGCCTGATGGAAGGCTTCTTCACCCCCACCGAGGCGGGCAGCGTCGGCACCGCCGCCGTCCTGGTGCTCTCGCTGGTTCGGCGCGATCTGACGTTCAAGGGATTCTTCAAGTCGGTCGACGAGTCGCTTCGCACCGCCTGCATGGTGCTGATGCTCATCGCCGGCTCCACGGTGCTGGGGCACTTCCTGGCCGTGACGCGCATTCCCATGATCGCCGCGGACTGGGTCACATCCCTCCCCCTCTCCCCGCGCGCCATCATGGCGCTGATCTGCCTCGTCTACCTGATCGGCGGCTCCTTCATTGACGACCTCGCCTTCATGGTGCTTGCCACGCCGATTTTCTACCCCGCGGTCCAGAAACTCGGCTTCGACCCGCTCTGGTTCGGAATGCTGGTGGGCGTCACGGTGATGATCGGCGTGGTCATTCCCCCCGTCGCCATCAACGTCTTCGTGGTCAAGAACATCACCAAAGTTCCCTTCGGCGTCATCTATCGCGGCGTCTACCCCTTCCTTCTCGCGCTGGTATTCGTCGCGATCCTCCTCTTCATCTTCCCCCAGCTCGCCACCTTCCTGCCGAACCTGCTGATGAAGTGAGCGCGCAGGCAGGGCCCATTTCGCAAAGGGAACGCATGGCCGACCTGGAACAAAAGATACTGGCGCTCTTGAAGGAACAGAACGTGCCTTTCTCGGTAATCGAGCACGAGGCGGTCTACACCAACCCGACGATGGCCGAAAAGCTGGGGGTGCCGGTCGGCGATACGGTGAAGAACCTCATGCTCGAAACGGCGGAGGGCAGGGTCATCCAGGTCATCCTGCCCGGCGACATGCGCTTTGACGCCCGGAAGCTGGCGGAGGCGGCAGGCACGCGCAAGGTGGGCTTTGCCAAGCCTGAAACGGTGTTGGACGTGGCCGGTTGCGAGGTCGGCTGCGTGCCCCCCTTCGGGCACCTCAAGCCGGTCCAGGTGTACATGGACCGCAACCTTCTCTTCAAGAAGGAAGTGTACTTCAACCCCGGGGTCCACACCCGGTCGGTGAAGATCGAAGCGCGCTGGCTCAAGCAACTCTGCAAGCCGGTGATGGTCTGAACACGGCCCACCGACCTGGCGGAACGGCATGGAGCTGGCCCGGCACTGAACTGCCGGGCGCAGGTTCTACAGCGCCACCTCCTATGGACTGCGGCGGCAACGACGCCGCTTTGGCTCGGAGCAAGCATGGCCGACCACAGGATATCGGGACTTGGTTTCTCACCTTCCCCATGAGCCAAAGCGCCGCCGACGGCGGCGCACTCCACATCTCCTACGCGCGTCATTCTGCGCGCACTCACGCCGACCGGATTACGCGGCGTTCACTGCTTTCCCTGCGCCGCAGGCATCACCCGCACCGTGGTCTGTCCATGTAGCGTGATCTCCAGCGCGACCTTGCCCGCTGCGTCGGCGCGCACGCTCCCAGCCTCCCCGCCCTCGACTTTGTACTCCGCGCCCGGTTGGAGCTTGAACTCCCCGTTGCGCAACTCCAGCGTCGCCTTCCCCTCCCCGTTGAGCAGGAGGTTGACGCCCTGCGCGTCGTACTGCGTGCACAGGACGTTGACCCGCCCCGCGGCGCTCAGCGTGACGGGGATCTTCCTGAGGACAGCCATCTCGTTCTCCCCGCACTTCATGGCCGTGCGCACACCCGCCTCATCGACGGTCGTGTAGAAAGAATGCGGGGCCTCCCACCCGTAGGCGTCGTAGAAATGCAGGCAATGCAGATCGCGGTCGCCGGGCCAGCCGTACGTCCCGGAGTTCATCGTCACAAGGCGGTCGCTCCCCTTCACCCAGCCGGCATGGACCTCCTGGACCGTGATCGGGTACATCTGGCAGACGACGTGGTCATGGCTCGGGACATAGCTGTTCAGCGGCCAGAGCCCGTCGCCGGGATAGAAAAAGTGCAGATTGCCCAGGGAGAGTTTCCGCAGCACCTCCAGGTAGGCGTCGCGCTCGGTGCTCAGGTACCGCCCCAGCGAGACGGGCGTTTGCGCCAGGTGCACGTAGGGGCTCTCCGTATTCTCCTTGTCCACGATGATCTGCTCTCGCCCGATGCTGCGGGTGATGATGGCGTTGTTGACGATGACCGCGCCGCCGCGCCCGGTGATCTTCCGCGCGAAGGCGATCATGGCATCCTGCGACAGGAGGACGACATCCCCCTTCTTTCGCAGGATCAACTTGGTCTTCGGGTCGATTTCGGCGGTGTGCCCGTCCCACTGGTCGAAGGTCTCCTCCCCGGCGTAGGGTTTGGAGAAACCGTCCATGAACCCGCCCGTGGCGTGCATATCGTCGAACATGACGTCCACACTCTGGAGCAACGCCTTGCTGAAGCTGTTCGTGAGCGTCGGGTAGTAGCCATACCAGTTCCACCCCTCCGCCACCCGCTGCTTGCTGAAGTAGGCGCTGTACGGGGCGATGAGTCCCTGCTTGCCGTCCGCGCCGATGATGCGCGAATCGGGGAATTTCTCATTCGGCTTGTTCGTGGCGTACAGGTTGTGCGCAATGTGGAAGACGCGCTGGATATCCGGGTGGCTGCGCGCCAGATTGTCGCAGACCTGCCGAAGCGCCGCGCGGATCTTCGGGTACTCGATGAACTCGATCCCCTCCAGCGAGATTCCCGGGTCATCCGGCGGGTTGCTGAGTTGTCCGACGGAGAGGTACTTGATGTTCCAGCGGGCGAGCAGTTCATCCCTGGGAATGCTGCCGGAGGTCGTGAAAGCGCCCTGGAGGGTCACGCCGTTGCGCCCCTCGTCGCGCCGCACGGCGTTGATGAAGTCGTAATATTCGCCGGAAGCGGTGGGATAGATCGCCCATTCGAGGGTGTATGAAGCGCCGCCGTCCAGCGCGAAATTGTCGGTGAGCAGGCGCGCCGCGGCGGGGGCGAATTCCCCCTTCGATTGCATGATGAAAACGTCATCCAGCGCTATCACGCCCAGCCCCATCCCCGCCGTGCGCAGGAAAAGCGTGGGGTTGTAGTTGATCGACAGCGCCGCCTGCGGACGCACGTGGTTGTACCCGGAGAGGAAACCCTCCTCCCAGAGTCCCTGTAGCGGGCGGATGCGGTGCGACAGGAGAATGCCGACCGGCTCCTTTCCCTTGTTGGTGAAGGTGTCCTGAATGACGATGCGGTTCTCCCGCAACTCCATCCGCCGGCTGACCCGGTAGGAAGTTCCCTCGCTGGTGATGAGGCGCGTGGCCGCGTCCGGCTCGCTCCTGTCGGCGCGCCATTGCGCTTCCGGCCTGGCGGCGGGTGCGTCGGTCATCCAGCCGTTCTCCCCCCCGTTGGGATAGGAGAAGAGCGACTCCACGGCAAAGCGTTTTCCGCCGGCGTTCAGGGTGAAGCCGCCCCCGGCCCCCAGGACCACCTGATAGGGCATCGGGGCCGCCACGGCGGGCATCGCGGCGACGCTCGCCTCCTGCGGCGCGGGAAGGCGCACAGGCGGAGTCGGGTACTCGAACGCCGCGCTCTTCTCCATAACGACCTTCTCTCCCTGCATCACGACGGCGCTGATTTCGTAACGTCCCTCGGGTTGACCGGTGAGGTTGAACGTGAACTCCTTCTTTCCCTCTTCCGGGATGGCGGCCAGCGTCACCGTCTTGATCGCCGTGCGCGCAGGCAGCGGCTGGAGCGTGACACGCACGGAGCAGTCCTGCGGCAGGCCCGCCAGCCCGCGGAAGTCCACCTCGCAAGCGACCTGCCCGTAGCGCGCGCGGTCGAAAATGCGCATCGGCATCGTGCCGATCCAGGCGGAGTCCTTCCCGCGCGCGGCGGCGCCGCCCTTGTAGAGTTCCATGATCTCCTGCCGCGTCAGGGCGGTGTTGAACACCGCCACGTCGTCGATGATCCCGTCAAATCCCTGCCCCGCCTCGCTGATCCTGAAATACCGCTTGGCCACGACCGGCTTGGGCAATCCCGGAAGCGCCTTCTGAATCCAGCCGTCCAGGAAGAGTTGCGCCAGCCCCCCCTTGTATGTGGCGGCCAGGTAGTAATAGGTGTTGTTCTCGATCCGCGGCCCCGCCATGAAACCGTTGAAGTTCCCGCCGCCGGGGTTGAGGCGGAAATACTCCTGCCCCGCCGCCCCGTCGACGCGCAACATGATGCCGCTCTCGCCGAGCGTCTCCGTCGAGATGATTCCCCAGTTCGTATTCCAATCCGGGTAGGGCGAGGCCGTCAGCTTCACCCACGCGGCGACGGTGAACTCCTCTCCCAGCTCGGGCGCGGTCGCGCCGCCGCAATCCACGTAGGAGTTGGAGCCGTTGAATTGGAGCGCCCAGCGCTCGCCGCTCTTGACCCATTGCGCGCCGATGACCTTGCCATCGTGATGATTGCCGCTGCGGTCGTGCAGCACTGCGCCGCTCCCTTCGGTGAAGTCCCAGTGAGCGGCGGGAACGGGGGCCGCGGCGGCCCACGCGGAAACGCCAAGCGACAGGATCAGACTCAGGCAGGCGGTGCGCATACTGGGTCTCCTTCAGGAGCGAGTGGCAAGGGAGCGGTATAGTTCCGGACGGCGGTTGTCGAGCATCACCCGGCTGTTCAGTCCGAGGTCCACGTCATGAATGAGCAGGTCGTCCTTATTCGATTGCAGCTTCGCCTCGATATCCCCCTTCGGCCCCGCGATGAAAGCGACGCGCGGGTGCACGAAGCAGAGGAAGGTTTCATTCTCGTACGCGCGCGTCCGCATCCACCACTCGTTCGCCTCGCTCCACATGCCGTAGCTGGGGATGAAGAGAATTTCGGCCCCTTTCACGCGCAGCGTGCGCGCGGCCTCGGGCCAGCGCCGGTCCGCGCAGATCAGCACACCGAGGCGGCCGAAGCGCGTGCGAAAAACCGGCAGGTCCCGCCCCGGCAGGTATCGCCGGTCATGGTCCAGCAGGTGCGTTTTGTGGTAAACGCCGACCAGCTTGCCGCGATCGTCCAGGAGAGCCGCGGCGTTGTACGCCCCCCCCCGGGCCTTCTGGGTGAATCCGAAGAGGATGTGAAGGCGCAGCGCCTTGGCCAGCCGTCGCGCTTCCTTCAAGTAACCGCCGTTCAGCGGTTGGAAGATGCGTGCGAACCGCCGCGGCGTCCACTCCTTGTCGGTGACGACGTACCCGTCCAGAAAACACTCCGGAGTGCACAGGATGTCGCATTTCTCCCGTGCGGCGCGCTCGGCGAGGGCGCAGAACCGCTCCCAGTTCCTCTTCAGTTCCCACTGCTCCGGGACCGCCTTGATCAGGCCGACACGCATGGTCATGTCACTCTCCGCAAGTCGCTTTTCACTATAGGCGCCGGAGGATCCCCTGCACGATCGCATCGGTTTCGGCAATGGGGTCCTTCATTGGCTCCATAACGTCCCAGAGCTTCGCCCGGGCCAGGAAGTTGGCCTCGGCGGGCGTGAGGCCGGAGACCGGCGTGCGATTGTTGAACTGCTTGAGATAGCGGAATGCCGTGGCCTGCCGGTCGAACCGTAGCGGGTCGCGGTACATATGTTCGATGAGTTTCTTCACGTTCGCGCCGGAGGGCGCGCGGTCCAGCTCGCGCAGGTTGTGCATGTGCTGCTGGAGCGTCTCCTCAAAGTCGCCGCGGAACTCCTTCCATGGAAAGCCGTACGACTCCAGGAAGAACAGCGGCCCGGGGGGGCAGTGCTCCGAGCACCATCCCTCGCTCCGGCTCGGTTGGTACGGGATATCCAGATTCCACATGACGTCGGACAGGACGCCCATCTGGTCGAGGAAATACGTCGGCCCCGTGAGCATCTCGAAAATCATCCCCCCCACGCCCAGGCGGCTCGCCCGGCGCATGTCGCGCAGAAGCGCGCCAGTGTTCGGCTGGGGGCAGGAGCAGGTGCTGTGCAATTGGAGGTTGTCGAAAATCGCGACGCCGCCATGGAACTTGGCGCGCCATTCCGCGAGCCGGTCGGCCAGGTACACGTTGATCGGCACCCCCACCGATGACGGGTCGACGTAGTTCTCCGGATTGGTCATGGCCGGATGTTCCTCGCCCAGCGCGCGCCAGCGCATGCGGACGTGGTCGTCGAAGAGCACGGCGTCGAGACGGTTATGAATGGCCATCTGCGCGGGGGGACGATAGCGGTTCACGTAGATGAGCGACTCCAGGCGCTTCCCCGGAACCAGCCGCCGGCCGGTGTCGATGAAGTTCTTCAGGATGGGCTGGAACTGTTCCGTGGGCGATAGCGAGCGGCAGCGCGGACAGCGGCAATGGGAGTAGCCGTCGCCGGTGGTCGCCACGAGCGAAGCGGCCGGTCCGGCCTCGTCGCGGAAGAACCGCTCCGCTCCCTCGTCCGATGCCCGCAACCCCTCCGGCTCGGCAAGGCAGAGGCGCGTCTCGCATTCCAGTTGCTTCGTGATCGGCGTGCCATCCTCCCGCTTGGCGAACCATCGCGCCGGCGCGTCGGGGGGAAGGAAGGCCAGGTTGGCGTAGACATAGAAGACCAGGTCGATCCCGCGCTTGGCGCATTCAGCGATGATCAGGTCGCGCTGCCGCCGCCAGCCGTAGCTGACGTGGACCACCAGCGCATTCATGCGCCAATGCCCCATCCGGTCGATCAGGAGGCGCATTTCCTCGGGGGTGTGGCGCGCCAGCGATTCGCAGGTGTTGATGCCGCGCACGCCGAAGGCCGACTTGAACTTCCCGGCGGGTCGCCCCATCTGAAGGTGATACAGCCCGTGCAAACAGGAGCGCGCATTGCTTCCGGTGATCAGGTGCCCCTGCCCTTTGCGCTCGATGACGTAGCCGTCCCCGGCTTCGTTCTCGATCTTGAAGCGGACCGGAAGACTGCCCGCCTCCGCGCGCGCAAAGGCCAGTATGAGATCGTCAGGAGTCATATTTTGACGTACTTTCCTTCCCCTGGTTCTTTCGGGAGCCTGCCAAAGAACGGCGCGTCGCGGAGGAACAGCGCCCTCGGACACTGCCTTGGTCCGAGGGCGCCCTCCATCGTCAAAGACCCGGCGCGCACCGTCTGCCCCGGCTAGTTCGCGTCAATGCCTTGTGAAACGTCCAACTGATGCCAGATTTCGTCGCTCTGCTTCTGGTCATCACCGCTGCAACCCCACTGGCCGTCGTTGGCCGCATTGCAGTACTGGTACATGTGAATGAAATTGTTCTCCAGTTGGTGGGTCTCGCCAGCCTGATAGTAGATGGTGACGTTGTAGGGGTAGTAATGCCACCACATGAATTTGGTTTGCGGATCGCCATACCAGCGGGCGCTCCAGTCGCCATAAAGCACGTTGTAGCCGTCGCGATGCGCATACGCGGCGTTGCCGGGAATCATGTGGCTTCCGGCGTCCGACGTGGCTCGCGAGAAGGAGTCGCTCACCAGCGCCCGCCCGCCGAGCATCTTCTGAGTCTTGAATATGGGACCGCCCGGGCTGATCTTCATCTTCGGCTTCGAGTACCCCAGGTAAACCTGATAGTCCTTGCTTTGCGGAATGTTCCGATAATCCGCCAGGCTCGTCGCATAAGTCCCGTCGGGTGCGGGAATCTTGGCCACTTCGAGCTCCGGAGTCGTTCCCGCATTGGAACCGGAGTCCGCAATGGCGCACGGAACGTCGCGATAATTATAGCTGCTTTGAACGCCAATCCCAAGATAGCCGTACAAATTGCCGTTGTTGCCCACGACATTGAGGACGTTCCCCCAGTCGCCATAGGCAATGGCGTTATGGTCGAACCCGCCGGCCTTCTGAAGTTCGGCCAGGGTTGTGGCCGTGGGATGCACATTCAGGCTGCTCCAGGGCACGCCGGAGTCCATGAGCCGCCCGTCAGCGGGCATATTGCCGCCGGAGGAAGGGCAGAAGCAGAAACGCGCATCCCCCGCATAGCCGCCGGCAACCAGGTATCCGAGTCCCACCGGCGCCATGTTCAGATTGCCCTTCGTGATCGTCAGGCCCCAGTTGTACTCACTGTTCGCTGTCTTCCCCGGAAGTCCCCAGTAGATCGTCCGGAAATATTGGGGGCCCCACTCATAGCGATTCGTCCGGATGCGGTAGCCATCGTCCTGATAGTTCGGCTGCTGCGAGAGCACTTGACCGGGAACCTTGGGGTTCGACACCATGCCCCCGTCGGCCGTGCCGTAATCCCATGCGTAGTTGTTGCCCGCCCTGCCGCCCCAGAACGACGTGCTGCCGCGGTAAGCAGCCCACGACGGGAAATAGCCGCCGTAGTCTCCGGAATAGCTCTCAAGTCCTTTGGACATCTGGCTGAGATTATTGAGGCAGGCGGTGCGACGCGCTTTCTCCCGCGCCGCTGCCAGCGCCGGCAAGAGCATCCCCGCCAGTATCGCTATGATCGCGATTACGACTAGCAGCTCGATCAACGTGAACGCCGAAACAAATCGCCTCCACATCGCACACCCTTTACGCTAAGCCACTGAACTTCCGCACTTGGACACATTCCCCTACGCTTCCCCCAATGCCGTTACCCCGTTTTCAAACAACCGTCATCGGCGCGCGCCGTCGCCGGCGCGCGCCGATCGTTCCACTCAGTTCGCATCAAGACCGTTCGCCACATCGAACGTATGCCAGACATAATCACCGCGCTGCCTTGCGGGATCGGTGGTCGAGAGGGAATTGTCCGATACATACCGGAACGTATGGACATAGTTGACCAACAGGGCGTTGAACCCGCCTTCCCAATAATAGACGCCGGGATTGTAGCCGAAGGGCTTCCACCAGATGATCTGGGACTGCGGATCGCCATACCAGCGGGCGCTCCAGTCGCCGTAGAGAACGTTGTAGCCGTCGCGATGCGCGTAGGCGCCCATGCCGGGAATTATCTGGCCCACCGCCGGGCCATCGTTGTCGCGCGAGAAGGAGTCCGCCACGATCGCGCGGGAACCCAGCATCTTCGACGTCTTAAATGCCGGTCCTCCCGGGCTCACCTTGAGGTACGGCTTGCTGTTGCCCATGATGACCTGGAAGTCGCTCTTCGCTTCCGGCATGGCGCTCCAGTCGGTGAAGGAAGTCAGGGCATCGCCCGTCGATGAAAACATCTTTGCCTTCTGGAGTTCCGCGATGCTGCCGCTGGCGGCAGCCAGGGTGCCGTCGCCCTCGATGCCAAACGGCACATTGCGATAATTGTAATTGCTCGACACCCAGAGACCCATGAAACCCGTATTCGTGGCGCCGAACTGGGACCAGTCGCCGTAGCCGAGCGTCTTGCTGTCGAAGCCTCCGGCTTTCTGCAGTTCCGCGGGGCTGGTCGCCGATTGCTTGTAATTGGTCTGAAGCACATCGTTGGTGAGGCGCATATCGCGCGGCATGTTGCCGCCGGCCGACGGGCAGAACAGAGTGCGCGCGTCCGGCATGTAGCTGCCGTTGATAAGGTACCCCAGGCCCACCGGCGCCATGGTCAATTGTCCCGGAGTAATGGTCAGGCTCCAGCCATAGTTCGAATTGCTGGTCATCTGGGGCAGACCGTAGTAAATGGTCCGGTAGAACATCACCGGCCACATCCAGCGATAAGCGCATTGCCCGTAGTAGTCCTGATAGTTGACCGCCTGGCACAGGAACTGAGCTGAGTTGCGTGGGTCCTTCACGATGCCCGCGTCGCGTGTGCCGTAATCGTATGCCCCGTTGTTCCCCAATCCTCTCCAGCATGACGTGGCCCCGTGATACGCCGCCCAGGAGGGGAAATAGCCGCCGTAATCGCTGGAGTAGCTTTCGAGCCCCTTGGACATCTGGTTGAGGTTGTTCAGGCAGGCGGAGCGACGCGCCTTCTCGCGCGCAGCGGCCAGCGCAGGCAAAAGCATTCCAGCCAATATCGCAATAATCGCGATCACGACAAGCAGCTCAATCAGAGTAAAGGCCGACATCATGCGCCTCAACATGGCACACCTCCAATCTGAAACTCAGGATCCAAGCGCCGGGCCACGCGCCCACGCACCTCACCCTACCGCTGCGAACTCTCGCTCTCCGCCGCTACCGCCGCGCGCCAGCCCCCGCCACCGTACGCCATGGTGGATTCGCGCAGCACCAACCGCGGTTGCAACAGAACCTGATGACGCAACGAAACGTCGCCGGGAGAGAGCAACTCCTTCATGATCCGCACCGCTTCAGCCGCCACTTGCAGCTTCGGCTGTTCCACGGTGGTCAACGGCGGCTTCACGACCGCCGCCCGCGCGATGCCGTCAAACCCGGCCAGCGCCACGTCCTCCGGGATCCTCACCCCGCACTTCTTCGCCGCCAGCAGAACGCCGATGGCGCACAGATCGTTGTGCGCCAGGATGCCGTCCGGCACGCGGTGCGCTTCGAACTCCCTGGCGGCTGCCGAATAGCCGGATTCAACCGTCCCCAAGGCGGGGATCGTAAACCCCTCCATCCCCCCATCCGGGGAAAATTCCTCGACGAATTGCCGTATTCCGCTGCCGCGGTCCCAGGCGAAACCATGCCCGAGGTTCCCGATGAAACGGATCGTCTTGCAGCCGATCTGATCCAGATGCCTGAGCGCCTCATACGCCCCCGCGCCCACGTTGACCGCCGCGTAGTTCGCGGGAATCGGCCGCGTGCTCCCCAGCATTACGATCGGGCGCGACCACTCCGCCAGCCCGGCCTGCACGGTCTCGTACCAACCGAAGATCGGGCCGCAGATCATTCCGACCGCATCGGAGTGAACGCGGCACACTTCGCGCAGGGCCTCGGCAGCGCCTGCCTCATGCAGAGCGACCCCGCCCAAATGGCACAATGACGTGATGAAGCCGTTCCGGAAGAGGAGATTCTGAACCTCAACGAGCTCCTCGTGATAGAACGGTCCTTCATCACAACTCAAGAGCAGCACAGTTCGGCCCCCGTTGCCTGCGAGGCGACGCTCCGCATCCTGTCCAATGGTCGTCCGGCGCCCCTGACTGCGCACGAGCAAACCTTCCCGCGACAACCGCTCCATGGCGTGCCGGATCGTCGCGACGCTCACCTTAAGTTCCTTTGCCAATGCATTTTCGGGCGGAAAGAGGTCCCCCGCCTTTTGAAGGCCGATCTTCTCGCGCAACTGCTGCTCGGCGTACATGTGCTTCTTCATATTCATCCTGGTTGCCCTCTTTCCTTATTTAGTCTTTAATCCTAAGTATAGCCCGCGGAATCATTCGTGTCAACAACTTAATACAAGAAGTTGCATCGTATTAGAAGAAGTGTTATAATTATAACAAAGTGTTCAGGTTCTTTCAAGACAGGAGGTCATCATGCGCACAAGTATTATCGTCGCCGGGATCTTGGCAGTGACGTTCCTCGCCGCCGGAGCAGTGCGTGCCGCGGAGCAGCCGCTTGAGGTCAATGATGCGAACGCCACGGAGAGTCTCGCACATTGGAACAATCACTACGTCCCCAGCCTGGCGCTCTCCGACGACGCCAAGGTGGGCAAACACTCCATCGTGGGCGATTTCGAGTTCACGCAGAGCGCGCTGTTCTGCGCGGACATGGCCGGTAAGACGAGCTTCGACCTCACGGGCTACTCCAAGTTGCGCTTCTGGGCCAAAGCATCCAAGAAGACCGACAACCTTCTCGTGATGCTCATGACCAACGGGTTTGAGGTCCGCCGCGACGCCGTGGTGGAGCTCAACACCGAGTGGACGCAGTACGAACTGGCGTTCGATGAAGCGACGTTCAACAAGAATGCCGCCCCGAATGCGGACTTCGGCCACGTGTCGACGATCGCGTTCTACTACAACGACGCGGGAATGGACCGCATCTGGATTGACGGACTGGAATTCGTGAAGGCGGAGAAGGCGCCGGCGGCCAAGCCGTAGTCTTATCTGCGATCAGCCCCGCTCCCGCTAGCGGAAGATCAGAAGCGCCGCCGACTCCGGCGCGCTGAAGCGCCCCGTCGAGTGCCCCAGCACGATGGACTCTCCGGGTCGGTGCGCGCTGGCGGGCCTGTTGCGAACGACGTTGCAAAGCCAGACGTCGCCGGGTTTCGGCGGCTTGACGCCGAGCGCCTCCCATGTCAGCGCCGTTTCCGCAGTCCATCGGTCCGCGTACCGGGCGACCTTGTCCACGCGCGGCGGATCGTATCGCAGGTAGTAAACCTGCCAGATATTCTGGCAGTCCACGAGTCCCCCATCCACCCCCAACTCGAACTCATAGGACTCCACATAGGTCCGCCCGGGATCGAGGAACCATTCCACATTGTCATCATACCAGACCGCCGAGTCGCGCTCGCGGTGGGGATTGCGGATCTCATCCATCGCCGGTTCGAAGCTGGTGATGCTCAGGTACAGGCCGCGCTCGTCATACGCGGCGCGCGCTTCGGTTCGGACCGACGGACGCTGGGCCGCGTACGGGTACAGGAAGAAGGCATCGGCGACCGGCGCCTTCTGCCAGACGGCCTCCTCCAATTTGCCATCCACGGCAACCGGCGATTCCGCGCGCACGGCTTCGAGAACGGGCCAGTTGATGCGGCCCGGTTGCCCCTTCCATGAAACGATGGCCGCCTCGCGCGCCTCCAAGTCCGACCAGGGGGAACCGGCGAACTGCTTCGCCAGGGCGCTCCAGGCCTGCGCCGCTTCCTCTCCCTTCCCCTCCCGCGACAAGGCGACGCCGCTCAGGAAGAGGTTCTCGGGGAGATCGCCGGAGGCCGGGGCGTCGCGTCTCATCGCAACGAGCAGCGCCGCCGCCTCAGAGTAGTTCCCCTTCCAGATTTCAAAGTTGGCCTGCGCCATGCGCAACAGCGCGCGCAATTCCGGCGGCGTATCGGAGCGCGCGGCGGACTCCGCGTAATAACGCTCCATGCTCTGAAAACCTCCCGGGTCGCGAACGTCGAAGGTCCGAATCCGAGGATCGAACGGCTTCGTATGCGCCGCGTTGTACGCGGCCACCGCTTCGTCGGGGATGCTCCCCACGCGAACGAAACTGGAGTGCACGGTGAAGTAAGGCACTTCGGGATTGTCCAGGAAAGTCAGATCGGCCGCCCTGGGGGCAGTCTTTGCGTCGAGCGAATTGCCGAGTTCCAGCGTGTTGTCGCCGGGCCGCACCAACCCCGTCAGGTCCAGCAGATACGAGGGCGCGAGTCCTTCGGAGGCGTATTGACGACGCCAGGACAAGGTGTCCGCCTCGCCGATCGTGAAGTTGTCGTCGAAGCGGACGAGCCACTGCGGCTGGCCGTTGACCAGGGAACACGTCGGCAGCGGCGCTGTGGGCCAATTGGCGCTGCAGGGCTGGCGGCATTCGGCGCCCCCGGCCAGAAGCCGCTCAGCGCCGAGGCTCCGCCCATTCACCTTGATCGAGAGAGCGGGAGTCAGGCGCTCTTCCATGACGAAGACCGCTCGCGGCGCGAGCCAGAGCGCCGGGCGCGCGCCGGGCGGATCGGGCGCGGTGAAATGCAGCAGGGCGCTCCCGCTCGGAGCGACCAGAACGTCCTTTTCATCAAGCCAGTACGCGCGCGAATTCGCTCCGGATGATGCGCACCCGCCGGTCAGCAGAACCAGCAGGAGGAAAAAGCAGCTCCGCACTGTGCAACCCTCCCTCTCAGGGCTTGGGGGAATAATCGATATCCAGGAAGTACGAAAGCTGATCGTACGACTTGTCCGGCAGCCGCCCGAGTTTGTCGAAGGTGTAGAGCCCCTCGATCGCGGTCGCCCCGGCGCAGACGATGGGCTGCGCGAACGTGTGCGCCGTGCCGACGTACTTGTCGGCGGCGGTGTAGGAGAGGATGTAAATCGCCCCCGCCTTGACCGACAACGGCTCCTTGAGCGCCACAGCCTGCCAGCCGGAGGGGCTTTCGTTGGCCGTCTCCACCGCCAGGATGGCGCTCCCCTTGTCATCCCACAGGCGCATCTGGTGCTTGATGGGGCTTTCCCCCATTGCTTTGAAGAAGCGGAAGCCGGTGATCGCGCCATCTTTGGTAATCTGGAACTTGAGCCCCAACTCCACCGTGCCCGCTGCGCCGAGGTTCGCGGGGGTCTGACCGCTGAAGAAGAGCCCCCCCTGCCCCGGCAGCCCGGACGCAGCCGCGGGCGCGGGAGCGGGAACCGGCGCGGCCGGCGCGCCCGGAGCCGCGGCGGCAGGCGCCGGCTGATCCAGTCCGAGCGCGGCGCGGACGACGAATTCCGCCGCCGCAACGGTATCGGCGTAGTTGGTCTCATGCCCGGTCTGCGGGCGGTAGATCAGCAGCACTTTCCGGTTCATCTGCGACAGCACGTCGGCCAGATGCAGGACGCTCTGAGGCGGCACGGACTGGTCCTGCCCCCCCGCGGTGAAAGCTGCGGGCATCGTGAAACGCTCGGGCCAGTACTCCGCGCTGCGCAGCTTGTACTCCAGCGGAATCTCCGTCTTCCCGCCGCCGAAGGATTCGCGGATCGCATCCTGGAAGTTGCGGTATTCGAGATGATTGGCGGTGCCGTTGAGGCTGCACACGCCATCCACGAGTTCGGGATGCAGCGCAGTGAACGTGAGGACGGAGGCCCCGCCCATGGATGCGCCCCCGAGGATCACTTTGCCGATCTTGTTCTGTGCGCGCAGTTCGCGGATGATCTGAACCACGTCCGCCTCCGCCTTCGGTCCCATCCAGGAGGCGTTGGCGCGGTAGTCCGGAGCAACGAAGATCATGCCGTACTTGGCGGCGACGTCGCGCAGGCCGCTGCATTCGCCCCGGTCCGCCTTGATGAACTGCCAGCGGTCCGAGCCGTGCCCATGAAGGGCGATCATCACGTGGTGCTCCTGCGCGGCATCGAACCCCGCCGGAAGCAGCATCACATACTTCTGCGCCGTGCCGTCCGCCAGCGAGGTGAATGTGACATCCCTGGGTTCGCCGAAGCCCGCCGCATGGATGTTCATGGCAATCCCCGTCATCAGAACAATGCCAGCCCAAAGGGTCTTCATACGGCCTCCTTCTTGCGAAGCCTGCAGCGCGGGGCTCAAGCTCGCGAACATTATACGGTTTTTCCGCTCCAATCCCAGGTCGAGCGATGCGGGCCGTGCAGCCCGCACCGCAAATGGTTACAGCGCCTTGACGTTGAATATCTTGAAGCCGCTCGTGCAGGGGCGGCAGCCGCTCACCCAGAACTCGCCGGTCTTCGAACTGGCGATGAACGCCGCCTGGCAGTCGGTATGGCACCAGCCGCCGTCGGTGCGCTCGGTCTGCAGGAACTTGGCCATCCACTCCATGGAGAACTTCCCCTTCACTTTGCGCAGCGCCGCGCTGGTGCGCATGGCCAGGCGCACCCCTTCCTCCCAGTCGTGCGCAACGCCGTCGTCGATGAGCGACTTGATCAATTCCGGCGATTCGAACGTCCCTGCCGTGACGATGCCATCGGCGTCCGGCTCGCGCACGGCGGACAGGTCGCCGCAGCATTCCAGAGCGGCGACCTTGCCGCTGCGGTCGCTGAGGATGAAGACCCCGGCGCACTCGAAGCTGCGGAGTATCTCGATCGCTTCGGCGACGGTCGTGGCATTCTGGATCGCCCAACGCTGAGCGAAGAATGAGCGAGAGTAGCAGTCGAACGGAAACTTGTGCTTGCCCGGGCGGAACCGGGTCCCCGCGAAGCTGGAGGCCTGTCCGATCGCCAGCCCCGCCTTGTTCATCGCCTTGCCCGCCCAGGCCATCCCGGCCCAGTTGACGACGTAGCACGCCTGGCCGCTCCGGGGACGCAGGATCTCCAGGAGATAGAACTGCGGGCTGTCGTCCAGAGTCCCGGCGATGATCATCCCGCGCTTCGGATCGATGCCGGACATGCCGTAGCAGGCCAGCGTGGCGCGGTGGCCCGAGAGAGCATTCCAGACGCGGAAATTGTACGCGAGCATATCCGCCTCCGGCAACTGCGCACCCTTCGCGGTGGCGATCACCTCCTCAAGCAGCGCGGGGCAGCGGTGGTTCAAATCCTCCGCCATGCGCCTTCCATACGCGTGCGCCGCCTCCAGCGTCCACTGGTGCGCGTGCCCGAAACCGTGGTGCTCCAACGCCATCTGGATGGCGTACCTCAGTTGCTTTCCCCGGCTCAGGCCGATCTGACGGGGGGAACCGGATAGTTCGATTTCGACCATGATCTCTTCTCCTCTTTGTGGGGGCAAGGCGCGCGACCATGCGCGCCCCGCATGCGCCCACGCCTATTCTTCAGGGTAATACAACGTTTTTCCCTTGTGCGGGCCGCTCTTCCACAGGACCGCCTGCTTGTCGGTCCGCACGCCCCCCAGCTTGATCATTTTCCCATTTCCGTCGAGGTAGGTATAGGCCGGGCTGTCCACGAAATCGATGCGCCGGCCATCCACCAGCGCGGAGAACTCTAGGAAGTCCTTCCCCTGCCGCGCCAGCCAGCCGCCCGGCGGCAATTCGTACAGCTTGCCGTCCACATCCTGAACCGTCCAGTGCCGCCCGTCCCAGTTCATGTTGATGTACAGCGTCAGCCCGTTGCGATAGCGGATGCGCAGCAGGTTGTCCTTGACCACGTCCGCGCGCAGCGCATCGCTGACGGAGAGGAGATTCTTCCCGTCAAAGTACCCGATCTCCTCGACCGGTTCCATGATATAGCGCTCCTGCACCTGGCGCATCATGAAGTAGCAGGTCAGGGTGTGGTTGAACATCAGCTTCGGGTCGGTGAAGCTGGCCCAGTACGGCTCCAGCATGCCGATGGAGGCGAAAGCGATTTGCGCGCTCAGGAAGTGATGCAGGTAGGCGTAACTGTCCTCGTTCGCGTACCAGGTCTCGTAGTGAATCTTGTTGTCCGGCGCGAACCCGGCGTAGCCGATATTCAGACTGACCGGCGCCGAGAGCTCTCCGAGTTTCCTCAGTCGGAAGTCCACTAGCAACTGCGCGCGGTCCTCGGTGCAGGGCTTCTCGTCCCAGTATCCCTTCAGCTTGCTGTAATCGCCGTCGTTGAGGCCGGCGGTGAAGTAATCGCTGCCGCGCCCCTCGCTGAAGACGGGGCCGTTGACCGCCTCGCGGCAGCGCTGCCAGCCGGTCGCCAGCGCGCGCATCGTTTCGCGCAGCGTGCCGGACTCCGGGACGCGGTGGTCGAAGTCCTGCATATACGTGATGATCCAGGAGGTGATGCCGTCCTGGTACGAGACGCGCGCGCCGTACTTTTTCGCGCGCTCCTTGTAGAGCGTCGCGGCGTATTCGGCCATGCTCCAGGGCTTGAGCGCCGGGCAGCGCCACATGTTGTTCCAGTCGCCGTTGACCAGCCAGGTGACCCAGTCGTAGTGGAAATTGGCGGAGGTGACGTCGCGCGCGGGGTAGCCGTCGTAGTAGCCGGGGTAAATCCCCAGGTCGCGCATGTGCGCGAACAGCTTGATCAGCCCCTGGTCCCCTCCTTCGGGTTCGTGGATGAGCGAAACGCTCATGTCGCCGGGGAACGCCTCGCACCCCATGCTGCGCTTGAAGAAAAGGGGAGCGTGGAAGAGGAAATAGAAATCGGTGACGCCGTATTTCGCGCACAGGTCCACCACCGCGCCGGCGTTGGCGAAGATCCCCTGCTTGGAGGTGGTGGTCATGCGGTACAGCCGCGTCTTGAGCACTTCCTTCATCGGCGAGGGAGGATTGGCGACGGTGAGCATCGTGTCGTTGAAGTCCGAGCTGGCGGTGATATAGAACACCTCGCGGAAGGGCTGGCGCAGGCCGTCGGTGCGCTTGTAATAGGAGTAGCCATCCATGGGATTGCCGGGGTTGTCGCGCCAGTTGTAGTAGGCGACCCCACCGTGCGCTTCATTCGTCGCTGTCGGGATGGCGGAGACGTTGCTCTTGTACCAGTCGGCATGGTAGGTGACGAACAGCCCCTGCGTGAGCAGCGCGCCGGGACAGTACCACATGAAGGGGATATCGATCACGCGCGCATCCGGCACCCCCGTGGCTTTGCCGAAGAGCCAGCACCGCGCGAAACGCTCCTGCGAAGAGGCCTCCACCACCAGGGTCTTCCCCTTCAGATGGAACTCGTAGGCGATCTCCTCGGCCAGGCAGTTGCCGGCGTAGCGCCAGACGACCTTCAGGCGCTCCCCCTTCAGTTCCTGCGACACCAGCTCCGCCTTCCCCCCCGTGCCATGCGCTGCGTCGTACTCCGCGCCGTTGAAATCGAAGATCGGGCCGCTCTCGAACGCGGGCTGGAAGGAGTTCTTCCCCTTGGGCGAGACGCTCAGGTCGGACAAGGAGCCTGTTCTGGGAGCGTACAGATACGCCACCTCCTCGCCCGACGCGGAGGCATAGGAGAAGCGATAGCCCTCCCCCGTCTTCTCCACGGAATCCTTGACCGGCTCCACCGTCCGGGGACAAGCGCCGTCGGGGGTCGTCGGGAAGTTGTCCACGATCTTCCCCACGTCCTTGAACTGTGGCGCAGGCTGTTTCAGGTAGTCGCTGAAAAGGAACAGCCGCAACTGGTCGAAGTAGAGCAGCAGAGTCGGGTCTTTGTAGCTTTCCGAGTAGTTGGGGGTGGCGGTGATGGCGATCAGTTCGGCGCCGCTTTCGACCTTGTGAGGCAGCACGACATGCACCAGGTTCCAGAACTCGGAGATCGGCTTGGGGTTCACGTCATCGCGCGTGCTGCCGGCCCCCGCGCCGACGGAGAGCAGGCTGCCGTCCTTGCGCCGGAACTGGAAAGTCATCGTCGCCCCGGTCTTATGCCCGTAAGCCCAGCATTCGAGGATGTCGAAATCATGGTCGATCCGGATCGGCTGGGGCGGCACGAGAGTCACGCGCGGCTTCTTCCCCGTGGGGATCAGTTCCACTTTCAGGTTCGGCACTCCGCGAAGGGACTGGTCCATCGAAAGGCACATGTACCCCTCGGCGTCCTGCAGGATGCCCTTCCAGCCGGCGGCCAAATCGAAATTGACCAGCGCATTCTTGAAGGAGTTCTCTCGGTTGAACCCCTGCGGCGGCAGGTCGTAGCGCGGGGTGACTTCGGTGCGAGTCAGCGTCGCCTCTCCCAGGTGCGGGAAGGGATCCGCCCGGAGAAGCCGGATCGCGTGCGAGCCTTCATCCTCGGCCGGCTTCAGACCCGGCGCTTCCATCACCTCCCCCGCCTTCTCTCCCACGAACTCCAGTCCGTCAATCCATATCTTCACTTCCGCGTTATCATTGTTGTAGAAGGAAATCCCCTCCACCTTCGTGAAGGTGAACTTCCCCGCCGCATTCCGGTCAAAGGTGTTTTCATTGAAAGCGAGTTCAAACAACTGCCATTCCGTTGTGAGCGCCACCGTGGCGTCGCGGCGGTTGCCGAAGCCGTCGGTCAGAAGCATCACGAGCAAATTGCCATTCGGCTTTTCCGCTTTCGCCCAGAAGCGCATCTTCTCGAAGCGCGTCAGATTCCAGGAGGAGTCCGCGCCGCGATAGAAGATGGCGTTCTGCGTGAAGCCGAAGCTCCCCGCGATCGAGTGCTTTCCCACCTTCGCATCGTCGGACAAATCCAGACTCGGGACGTAATGGTTATTCCAATGGCTGAGGTTCTCGGTCGCCGTCGCATCGTTGACGGCATCCAGCGGCGCAGCCTGCCCGGACGCGCTTCGGAGGAACGTGCTTAGGCAAAGCGCCACCAGCAACGCGGCCGCAATACTGGAACTTTTCACGCTTGCTTCTCCTGACTTTGGTACAGGGAACGCATGAACCGGCACTGGCAACGGTCTCATGCTAATATGTTACTTGTTCTTCTCATATTTCACAAGCCGCAAAATCCGAGGTCCAAACTCAAGTTGGGAACGTATTGACACACCTGCGCTATCAGCGCTACAATCTTCTTCGTATAGGTGGTTCACAGAAAGGTCAATAATGAGAATCCTGGCGGTTGGCGGCCATCCCGACGATGTGGAGTTCCAGTGCGCCGGGACACTGGCCAAGTACAAACGCCTCGGCCATGAGGTCGCGATTGCGGTGGCCACCAACGGCGAAGTGGGCTCCCCCTCTCTCGGCAAGAAGGAAATCGCCGCCATCCGCAAAGAGGAGGCGGCCGCCGCGGCGCGGACCCTCGGCGCCGAGTTCTACTGGATGGGCCACCCCGATGAGTTCCTTTTCAACAACGAGAGCGTCCGCCTCGCCTTCATCGACGTGGTCCGGCAAGCCCGCCCCGACCTGGTGATCTGCCCGAACCCCACGCTGGACTATCATCCCGACCACACGACCACCGGCCAGATCATCTGGGATATCCGAATCATGGTCGCCGTGCGGAACATCCAGACCGCGCATCCCCCCACGCCGGCGATCCCCGAGATCGTTTACATGGACACCGTCGCGGTAGTGAACTGCATCCCGAACAAGTTTGTTGACATCAGCGAAGATATCGAGACCAAGAAACGGATGCTGGCATGCCATAAGAGCCAGGAGGCGTGGATGCGGCACCTGAACGGGATGGGTTGCGTCGAGTTGATGGAAAGCTTCGCGCGGATGCGCGGCTACCAGTGCGGTTGCCGCTTCGCCGAGGCCTTTGTCATCCCCGCTTACTGGCCACGCACGGCTCCGAAGGACGGGCTGCTCTAGCCCCGCGCCCCACCCACCACGAGGAGGAAAACCTATGTGCGCCGAACAAAGCCTTAATCTCTCGGGGGAAGTCGCGCGCACGGTCGCCGCCCGGGATTTCCCGCTCGCCAATGTTCTGATGGACCCTTCGCGCTACGATTACGAGGGGAATTGGGCGTTCTGCGTGTTCGACAGCGAGGAGATACCCGCCGCGCGGTTCGGCTTCGGCGCCGGGGCGTTCGACCTGCGCGACTACGGCCCGGGCGAGGCCCCTTCCAGGGAATTCATGCTCCTGCAGATGGAAATGATGACGCGCGAAGGGGCGGTGCTCTGGCTGGCCAACTGCAAGTACAAGGCATCTCAGATCCTCAGCGATCCGCGGCGCATGGAGGTGACTTTGAACGACGGCGCGCGGCGGATTCTGCGCATCAGCGGCTGGCCCACCTCGCTCTGGCAGATGAGTTCCGACGACGGCCAGGCGGAGTTGGAGATGGAGATCGCCCCCGAGTCTGTGACGATCCTGCCGGACCAGAAGTTGCGCCGCAACCTTTTCGCCATGTGGCTGACGGTGGGGAAGGCGAAGGGGTGGTTGCGCTACAACGGCCGCCGCGTGGCGGTGAAGGGGACGGCGTTCTACGATCACCCGCGGACCTCTTTGCTGCAGCATAAAGTCCCGCCGCTGGGGCGGTACCTGTATATGCCCATCGCCTTCGAGGATGGCTCGCGCGTAGCGGCGTACCATACGGTGGACGCGACCGGCCGCTGCGTAGAAGACTTCTGCTTCGCCCTTTTCATCTCCCCGGACGGGCGCGCTCAATGGCTGCCCGGCGGCGCGATGCCCCGCCTCGCCTGCGACCCGAACGGATTTCCCACGGCGTGGAGCGCCAACTGGCTTTCGCCGAAGTGGTCGCTTTCGCTGGAGGCGACCGTTCGCGAGACCGGCATCCTCAAGGCGTGGGGTTCCTCCGGCTGGGGCGGGGGCGCGGTGCCCCAGACTCGGGCCGAGAACCGGAACCTGCCGCTGGTCTTCGATTGCACGGCGCGCGTAACTCGCTACGGCCGCGAGCTGACGCTCCGAGGCAAGGGGATGGCGGAGTACGTCCTGGGGGCTGACACCGAGGGCTCATGATCACCTGACCGGCTCCGCATTCGCTCGGAATTGAACTATCCACACCTTTCTCTGACGGAGGCGAGACTCACATGCGCGCATCACGCACTCAATGGCGCTGGCAAGTTTTGGGACTGCTGGCCGTTCTTCTTTCAGCCAGCGCCTTCGGCCAGGCGCGCTTCCGCCCTTCCTCCTTTGAATCGGCCTGGAAAGCTCCCGAGGGGACAGTGGACGTTCCCTCCCAGGGAGAAAAGAGTTGGACCCTGCCGACGCTTCCCCCCCGCAGCGGCAAGGCCATCGTCCTGCGCTTTCACGCGGTCCTGAAGGTGCCGAGCGACGGGGTGAACAACTGCCTCTCCATTCAGCTCAACGGCGCGCAGATCGCGGCCAACATCGGCAACCGGCGCATCGGCCTCCCCCGGCTCCTGAACTATTCGATGAAATACTTCATGAGCGACGCGCCCAACCCCTCCTACTGCAACTCCTATTTCTACGAAGACACGCACGGAGGCAGTTGGCTCTGCATGCCGCTGGAGGGAACCCGCCTCGGCAAGACCCCCGATACGCAGGAGGTCGGTTGGTATCTCCTGGACATCTCCGACCTGACCGTCTCGCCCTCGGTCGGCGCCTATGAGCAGAACCTCCTCACGTTCAAGAACGCGGCGACGCCCACCTACTGGGCTCACCTCGGCGCGGAGTATAAGGAAGGCAAAGCGCCGGTCCCCCTCGAAATCAGTTCGCTGGAGGCCGGCTACCTCCCGCTGGAGGCGGCTGAACGCGCCCCCCTGCGGCGCGAGTTGACCTCGCATGCGAAGGTGACGCCCCGCTGGACCCTAACCGCTCCGGAGTTCTCCCTCTCGCTGACCGGGGGCGGCGGGTTGATGGTGCAGAGCGGCACGGAGAGCTACCGGGTCGAATCGGAGTTCTCCTATCCGAACATGCCGCAGGAAAAATGGAACAGCCTGGCGGTGTCGGATCAGCCCGCGCCAACGGGAGAATGGAAATTCCTGACCGCCCGCGAGGGAAACGGCTTCAAGATCACCGCCTCCGGCAAGAACTATCAACTCCAGCGAGTGGTGACCGTCGAAAAGAACCGATACATCCTCATCAAGGATACGATCATCAACCTCACGAAAGCGCCGCTGGGAGTGGCGTTCGAGAACAAGGTCACGCCGGCAAACGTTCCCGCCGACATCAACGTCTCGGGACCGTACAAGAAGACCTTCCAGCCCTATGCGCCGGAGAACCCGGCCTGGAACCCGACGATTTTCTTCTCCGGCAATGGCGCGGGGCTCGGCATGGTCGCGCTCGACGACTTCTACCGCCTCCAGTTGGGCCTTAAGACCGAGGGCGTCAGCGGGTCCATCACGAACTCCAGCTTCGGCCTGCCGGGCGACGACCGTTACACGTTCATCTGGGCGCTCTACCCCATCGCATCGGCGGACTACTATGACTTCATCAACAAAGTCCGCGCGGACTGGGTGCCCTCCTGCACCATCGAGGGGTCCGCGGGGATGATGGCCTACACGGTTGCGGCGGGTCCGCGCGAGCCGGTGGCCGCGTGGCTGCGCAATACCGGCACGAAGCTGGTCATTCTCGGCGGCCCCAACGGCGGCGCGCCCTGGCTCGGCGGCTACGCCGTCTACAACCAGAAGGTGGGCCCCTACAATCTGGAGGAACACCTGGCCGGGCTGAAGAAGGGTATCGACGCGCTGCATGCCATCGACCCGACGGTCAAGTGTCTGGTGACCTTTGAGACCCCCCTGACCCCCGACCTCGCGGCTGGCGACACGACCGTGCGCTTCCCCGACAGCGTTTCCATCTCGGCCAACGGCGCGGCGGGAGGCTATCGCTGGCCGGAGGACCCGGCAGAGCGCAAGAAGTTCCTCGAAACCAGCCCGCACATGTACGTCTATTATCCCACGCTCACCAACTCCTATTACGCGTTCATGAAGAGTTGCATCACGCGCGCGCTCAAGGAGGCGGGGGCCGACGGCGTCTACTTCGATCTGTTCTCCTACGCCTACAACGGGCCCGAGGACCGCTGGACCTACGACCGCTGGGACAACCGCACCGTAGACATGGACATGAACACGTACACGATCAAGCGGACCAAGGCGGATATCTGCAAGGTGACCGAGGAGGCGCGCGCGGAGATCGTGAAGATGATCCTCGGCGACAAGAAGGGGAACGTCGTCATCGCCAACGACATGGGAATGGCCTCAAAGGTGCGCGAACTGCCGGTCTTCCACTTCAGTGAAGGGATCGCGGATTACGGCTACGTGCGCGGGCATTTCTCCACCCCCATCGGACTCGGCTTCACCGGCGGGTATATCGCCGGAGCGAAATACATCGGCAAAGAGGGCGCCTGGTGGCAGGATTGGAAGACGGACAAGGATTACTTCGAGGATGTCAAGGACAAGCTCCGGAGCGGATGCCTGTACTACACCTACCTCGCGCCCCCGGGGGTCTCCTACCTTCAGCCCTGCGCGCTGACGCGCCCGACGATCCTCTCGCGGATGTACCCGATTACGATTGAGGAGCTTCACGCCGGGTGCATCAAGGGGAAGGAGCGCATCATCACGCTCAACTCCGGAACCTACAGTTGGGGGGATGAGAGCGCCGTCACCTGCTATCTCTACGACGCGGAGGGAAGGGAGTCCGTGGGAACCTGCCAGAGCGCGACAAAGGACCACGTGACCTCCTTCACGGTCGAGGTCCCGCCGCAAGGCGCAGCGGCGCTGGTCCGCAATGCGGCAAAATGATCGGCTGCGCCTGCGTCACAGTTCAAGCACGAGGCAGCCGAGATAAGGGATATCACTGCGGGATGTCAGGAGCGTCGCCCCCCCCTTCCGAGCCACGCTCAGCCGGATGGCGGCGGGCTTGGCCAGCGGCGCAAGCAGCGTCCCCGATGAGACGGCGCGCAGGCCGCGCGGCAGCCGGATGACCGGCCGCGCCGGGTCGGGTGAGTGATTGAAGACCACCAGCGCATTGCGCTCCCCGGCCCGGAAGTGGATCGGCGCCAGATGCGCGCCGCCGGTGATCAGGGGGGACTCGAACGCGCCCCCGGCGAGGAAGCGCACAGCGCTCTGGGCGAGCGCCTGACGCTGGTAGCTTCTGCTCAATTGCGCCGGGTTCGGCACGGCGTAGGTGACCACGCGCCCCCCCAGCCGGTTCCGGTGCGCCACCACGCACGCGCCGACGCGGCGGGATTCGGGGGTGAGGATCGCGCTCCACTCCCTGGCCCCTCCCCGCGGCTCGATCATCGCAACGCGCTCGCGCGTGTTCACGCTGGAATAATGCCCGACCGGAACGCCCGACTCCGCCGCCGTCGCGCATTCGAGCGAATACGTGCTCTCCTGCCGCATCAGCCAGCGCTTGAACCGAACGCCGATCAGCGCGCCGAATCCCCGTTCGCAGAGCGCCTCGGCGCTGACGGCGTCGAGCATCAGCCCCCCCGCGAGCATCTCGCCAATTTCCTTGTCGCTGAACGCCCAGGCCAGACTGCCGAAGAGCGCATTGACCTTCTGCTTCCGGGAGGAGGTCGGAATGCCGTACGAAATCAGGAACGCGCCGGGCTCCAGCGGAGAGGCGTCGAACCCCTGCATTCCCACCCCCGGTTTCACGCGGACGTGCGCCTGAGCATCCTCGCGCCAGGGCACGCCCACGCCCAGCGTCTCCGACTCCCTTGGGAAGCGGCGCGCGATCCACTCCAGCCCGGCGCGGCTGCGGTCGAGCAACTCCCCCACCTGCGGCTCCCGGTCGATCGGGTTGCCGACGAATGGAAAGAGATTCAGCAGCAGCGCGTCGGAGCCGTAGAACATCGCCAGAGCCATCTGGGTCCAGGCCATGCTGTCGGACTTCGTCCAGCGCGTGTAGGGGAAATTCTCCACCTCCGGGGCCACTTCGGCCGTGGCGGGGCGCAGGCGGCGCTGCGCATCCAGCATCGTGATGCAGTAGGCTTGCTGAGCGCCGGGCCAATCATCATAACTGGCGTAATGCGGGCGGTGCGCCACGCGGCCGTCGATGCTGAGCGCTGCGAAGAGCTTCTGCCAGTCCCGCCCTTCCGTGCTGTGAATTCCGAGGCCGGAGCTCATCAGTCCCAGCGTGCTTTCACCGGGGGCATTCCCGGCCACGGCTTTCGCCAGCCCCTCCGCCACTTCCAGCTGAATCTCGCGCCACGTCTCCATCCATTTCGCGCGCCACGGGTGCGGCCTGCCGGGTTGCGTGATCCTGGCGACGACCTCCTCGCGCGAGACCGCTCGGCCGATCTTCTTTCCGAATCGCGCCAGCACCTCCGGCTCGAACCCGCCCCCCCAGTTCAGCGGCGAGTGGTTATGGTAGCGGAAATCATCCTCGACCCAGAGCACGCGGAAGCCGAGCGTCGCGAAGCGGCCGTAGAGGCGGCAGAGGTATTCCCGCCAGCCCGGATCGGCAAAGGAGGCGCATGCGCCGCTCACCTCGCCGCGCGGGGAGACCATGGGACGGAACGTCCGGTCGGACGGGAACGCGCGGCCGCGATCGCTGTGAAGCGTCGTCATCCACGGGTTCAGGCTGGCGATGATCCCCGCCTTGTCCAGGATCGGCTTGATCCGCCGCAGCGTCCGGAACCAGCGCTCCTCCTCTTTCCCGGAGAGCAGCCCGTTGTTCCACTCCTCGCCGGCGAAGAAAAGGACCACCTCCTCGATCCCATGGGCGCGGCAGAACTTCGCCAGCGCGCGCGCATCGCGTTCCACGTTCCTGCCGGGAATGATCTGGAACCGAAGATGGTAGCGGAGAGTTCGGCGGGACATGATCGCTCCTAATCAGAACTGCGGTTGCGACGCCGGGACCGCCGGCTATTGAGCTTCTTCGACGGAAAGATCGGCGCGGCGCTCCGACGGGGTCGTGAGCTTCATGGGAACTTCTTTGCCGTTCAGCCACGCAGAGGCAAGGAAGGCCCCGCCCTCCGGTCTGAAGAGCAGCAGCGAGAGCTTCGGCGTCGCGGCTTCGAGATGGCTGACGCGGAACGCCGCCTTCTCCGGCGACAGCTCGTACTCCAGGTCGCACGTCCCCGCGGCATTCTCAAGAACGAGCGCGAAGCGTTTCGTCCAGATGAAGCCGCGCACGCGGAATCGCCCCTTCTCCGGGAGGCGGATCGCCCTGCTCCCGCTCTGAATCTCAGGGAAAAGGAGGGTCTCCTCGAACCAGCTCAGGTCGGGATTGTCGGTGGTGTAGCCGTGCTTGAAGCGCCGGATGTCGCTCGCCTTGCTTTCATGGAGGGTGACGTTCGTGCAGCCGGCGGCGCGGGCGGCATCGAAGAAGTCCGTATGGAAGAAGCCCGGGCAGGTGGTCTCTTTCTCGTCCCACACCAGGTGGATGCGGCTGAACGGGTCATTGCCCGCGCCCGGGATCACGTTGCGCGCCGCGTAGGCGTGGGGAAGCTGCTCCGGCGTCCCGCCGACCCATCCCTCCACCATCGCGGCGTAGTTCGGCGAAACGCCGCGCCAGCGGCCGTAGTCGCTGATGCCGAAGAAGATGGCGATCTGGTTGAACAGGTCGGGGAACCGCACCGCGCAGGCAAAGCCGTTGCCTCCCCCGCCGCTGTAGCCCCAGAGGGAGATATTGTCGGGGTCGATCCGGTCGGGATATTTCTGGAGGCAGTGGCGCACCGCCATCGCGATATCGAGGATCTCCATGCCGCCGCAATCGGGCTTGCCGGCGGAGCCGCCGCGCCCGCGCATATCGGGCGCCACGGCGAAAACTCCCTTGCGCGCGAACTGCCGGACGTCCGGCAGCACGGCGTTCTTATCGCCGCTGAAGCCGTGCATGAAGACAATCATCGGCATGCGCTGCTTCGTCGCGTCGAAGGAGACGGTGGCCAGCAGCGGCCCCGTGCCGTCAAAGCTGTTCTGGTAGCTCTCCACGCTTTCCATGATCTTCTCCGGTTCCGCAGTGATTGCCGCGCCGCTTCCCGCCAGGAGCGCGGCCAGAATGCCCAGCGCCGCGAAGCGTCCGCTGTGCATCAGCCGATCTCCTTTCGCCGGAAACGCGCCGCTCCACCCCGGGGATGGTAAACGCTGCAACCGAACGCTGTCAACCCGCCGGCGGGGAACTCTCCGCTCTACCGCTCCCGCGAGCGCCCCAGGAGCGCGGTGGTGTTGCGCCAATTCGGGCGAATGACGCCCTCTTCGCGCGCCGCGCGGGCGACCGCTCCCGAAACCACCGGCGCAACCAGGTCGTTGAAGACCGATGGGATGATGTACTCCTCATTCATCTCCGCCGCGGGCACCATCCCGGCAATCGCCTGCGCCGCCGCCAGCTTCATCTTCAGGGTGATCTTCGTCGCGCCGCAGTCGAGCGCGCCGCGGAAGAGCCCCGGGAAGCAGAGCACGTTGTTGATCTGGTTCGGATAATCGCTGCGGCCCGTCGCCATAATGCGCGCGTACTTCCCGGCCTCCTCCGGCAGAATCTCCGGCGTGGGATTGGCCAGCGCGAAAACGATCGGGTTCTTGCCCATCGTCCGAATGTCCCGCCTCTTCAGCAGGTTCGGCCCCGAGACGCCCAGGAACACATCCGCCCCCTTGAGCACCTGCCTGAGCGAGCCGCTCAGCCGGCGCGGGTTGGTGTGCTGCGCGAACCACTCCTTCGTCGGGTTCATATTCTCCTTGCGCCCCTCATAAATCGCCCCCGCCGTGTCGCAGCCGATGATGTGGCTGCATCCGCACTCCATCAGCAGGCGCGTCGTGGCCATCCCGGCGGCCCCGATGCCGTTGATGACGATATGCATCTTCCGCATATCCTTGCCGACGATCTTCAGCGCGTTGGTCAGCGCCGCAAACACCACCACCGCCGTGCCGTGCTGGTCGTCATGGAAGACGGGGATATCCAGCTCTTTGATCAGCCGCTCCTCGATCTCGAAGCATCGTGGCGCGGAGATATCCTCCAGGTTGATCCCGCCGAATCCCGGCGCGATCGCTTTCACGATCGCCACAATCTCATCCACCTTCTTCGTCGCCAGGCAGATCGGGAAAGCGTCCACATTGCCGAAGGCCTTGAACAGCATCGCCTTGCCTTCCATCACCGGCAACCCGGCCTCGGGGCCGATGTCCCCCAGCCCGAGCACCGCCGTGCCGTCGGTGACGATAGCCACCGTGCGCCCCTTCATCGTCAGCGAGTACACCTTCTCGCGGTCGGCGTGAATCGCCTCGCTCACGCGCGCGACGCCGGGGGTGTACACCATCGCCAGCGCGTCGCGGTTGTCCATGGAGATGCGGCTCGTGACCTCAATCTTCCCCCCCTTGTGCAGCATGAAGGTGCGGTCCGAGACATCCACGACCTTCAGCCGCGGAATGGCCGAGGTCTTCTTGACGACGATGTCGGCATGCTCGGGGCTGGCGCAGTAGACGCAGATATCCCTCGTGCGCCGTCCGCTCTTCAAGCTGACGATGTCCACCGAATCGATCTTGGCCCCCGTCTTGCCGATCACCGTCATAATCCGTCCCAGAAAACCGGGGACGGAGGGAAATTCCACGCGAAGCACGACGCTGTAACTTGGGCTAGGTCCGGGAGTCACGGCCATGAGTCACACCTTTCTCTCTTCGGCAGGGTGGGGACACCATACTTTCCAATGGAAAGTCTTGTGTCGCCCCCTTGCGCTATGACAGGGCGAAATGCACTCCGCCCGGAAGTCCGGATGAAAACCGGCTCGCGGCTGGAAGGGCAACAATCCAATCATTTTATCTTCCTTCGGCCGTTTCGCCAAGTCACGAATCCGCGCACGTGGGTCAGACGGCGCACAGAGCGTATACAGGACGCTTGCAGTGCAATAGCCGGAGAGTACAATAGCTTCACAGGCAGCGGCATGAGTCCCGGGTCATTCGCAACATGCGGCCGCTGCCCGGCAAGCAGCGGAGAGTATTATGAATGTGCTTCTGGTCGGCGCCGCCGGCACGGTCGGCATTGCGGTTCACAAGGATCTGGCAACCCACGGCCACCGCGTCCGCTGCGTGGACATCGCGCCCCCATGCCACGACATGACGCTCGCGCTAGAACTCTTCGGTTATGACCCGACGCTCCCCGATTCGGAGTGGCTCTATCAGGACGCAACCAACCCCGGAGCCGCCGAAGCGATGCTGGAGGGGATGGATGCCGTCGTCTATGCGGCCCTGACGACAGTCTATGAAGCAACGCCCCAGTTCACCGTCAACGTCGCCGGACCTTTCTGCCTTCTCAAAGCCTGTGCGGCGCGCCACGTCTCCAAGTTCGTGTACGCCAGCACGGTCTCGGTCAACGGTCCCCGGCCCAACGAGACGGTGACCGAGCAGACGCCTCCCCACGTGGGCGCGAGCTACGACACCAGCAAGTGGCTTGCCGAGCAGTTGCTCCGCGAGTTCACGCATAAGCACGGCGTGAAGACCCTCGCGCTGCGGCTGGGCACCGTCTGCCCGCATCTCCGGATTCGCAACTTGGAGGGGGACTACAGGCAGAGCCAGGTGGACGTGCGCGACGTGGCGCGCGCTTTCCGCATGGCGCTGGAGGACCGGCGCATCAGCCATGATGTCCTGCACGTCGTGTCTCAGGGAACTCCGGTCTACTGTGACCCCACCCATGCGAAAGAAGCGCTGGGGTTCGAAGCGGAGTTCAACGGTCCCGGGCATTTTGAGGAACTGCACCGGAAGCAATTGGCCTACCTGAATTCCATCGGCGCGCCGAAGTAGCTCTCGTGATTCCCGCGCAAGCGCAACGCCGCCGCGTGGAGATATGGCGGTGGAGGTTGTATGATATTCCTGAGTGTTGCGCGGAAAGAATAAGAACCGTTGTTCAGTGAAGGGCCGTCCCAAATGCAAAATCGCAGGGCTGACGACGAAGCGCGCCGGCTTTTCTGGGCCGAGCAGATGGATGCGGCCTTTCTGTTCATGCAGAAGGTGGCCCTCCTGCCCGTCAACGAATGCGGCGAACCGATGGCGTCGCTCGCCGAGGCGGCGCGCAATGCCGATGTGGAAGTGCTCTTCTCCGAGCGCCCCGCCCCCGCGGGGTCGAAGCGGCTCTTCTACCTCCGCAAGGGGCTGATCGCCCCGTTCCTGGACATTGCGCGCGACATGAATCGCCGGGGATGGCTGCTCAAAGTGGAGGACGCGTACCGCACCGTGGAAACTCAGAAGCGCCTGGCCGTGCAGGAGTACGTATTTGACGTCATCCTGACCCGCATGCTCTGGGAGCTCAAAGGCCGCCCCCCCACCGTCCAGGAGATGCTGCGGCGCGTCTCCGCGCTGGTGGCCACGTGCCCGAAGGTCGGCACCCACATGTCCGGCAGCGCGCTGGATATCTCCGTGCTGCGCCGGGATGGCGGCGCGGAGGTCGATCGCGGCGCGCCCTACCTGGAAATGTCGGAACTGACCCCGATGAACTCCCCCTTCCCCTCCCGGGAAGCGCGGGAGAATCGCAAGGAGATCAGCGCCCTCATGGCGCGCCATGGATTCGTCGCCTATCCCTACGAGTTCTGGCACTACTCCTCGGGGGATGCATACGCCGACCACCTCTCCGGCAGCTCCGAGCCGGCCGGTTACGGCGCGGTGCATATGGAATTGCCCGAGGGGAGCACGCGCGCGGTTCCAAACCCCACCCAGCCGCTGCATACCGATGAGGAGATTCGCTGCCAGATCGAACGCTCGCTCAGCCGCCTCAAGCGCAAGGCGTAGCGTGCGGCAACCCCCTCACCGCGTGCCGATCAGAATGATGATAAGGTCCAGGACGAACAGCCCCACAATCGCCAGGTCGAGCAGAATCATCGCGCGGCTGGCGCTGTCCTGCTGGAGCATCGTGTAGAGATTGTCCAGCGCTCGCAGCTTGGAACTGACCATATTCTCCCACTCCGCCAGATGGAACCGCGTGGCGCAGCCCATATAGACGCGCGCCAGGTGCCAGTCGCCGAAGAACTTGGTGATGTTCGATATCTCGTCGGCGACCTTGGTAATATCCATGCGGATGGCGCGCAACTCATCCAGCACGCGCTGCCGGCCGCTGAAGACCAGCGGACGCGCGGCGCGCTCCACGTCGTCATACGCCTTGTCCAGCGCCTGATCGAGCCGGGTGTCGTACACCCGCAACTCCTCCAGTTGCAGGTTCGCGGCCTCGATGACGTAGAGCGTATCGTTGTACTCCTCCGGCGCGTCGATCAGCAGCGCCGCATCCCAGTCGATCACCGCCAGATCGCGCTTGTAGTACGAGTAGCAGCAGCGGGTGGTATCCTGGACCTCCTGATTGCTGAGGCGGGCGGGATCTGCCTCGCCGACCAGCAACCCCGCGACCTCGCGCTCGTGCGAACGGAGCCACAGCTCGCTGTCGGTCTCCGCAGCCTTTCCCGGCGGCGCGCTGATGCAAAAAACGGTGTACCCCTCGGGCGGCTGGAGCTTGTCCACCGGCGTATCCAGCGCTGGGAGGATGTTGTCGAAAGTCCGGCGCGCAATCTCAAAAACCCGTTGATCCAGCGTCGCCCCATCCTCCATCACCGCATCGTGGTATTTCTGCAATTCGGAAAGCTGATCGCAGACGACGGGCATGCGCACCTTGATGGACATCGCGCCGATGGCGAAAAGCTTCACCGACGCGAAGAGCTTCATCGGCCCCGCCACCCCCTTCGCAGTCATCGCGTCGAGCCGGATGGAGAGAGGCCGGTACATCGGGAAACTGCGCGGCGCGTCCTTCAATCGGCCGAACTCGTACCGCTCCGCCGAGCCCCTCAGCATCGCCTCGATCTTCTGAAGGTCCGCCTCCTGGGCAATGTCAAAGGCGTACAGATAGATGATTTCCGCATTCATAGGTGTCCCTGTATTCAATGCCGCAACGCCCGCCTCGCTTCCGACATCATACACAACCCTCCGCCCAAGTCCAGCGCGCCGCCAGCGCGGTCGCGCGACGCGTGGGCGCCGAGGACGCCCGGCAGGTGTGGAGCGCATGCGGCGGCGCCGAATGGGAGCGCGCGCGAAGCCGGGTATGGTTGAAAAAGAGGCCCCGTGCTGGTAAACTTCCTTTGACAAGCAGCGTCCGTCGCAGTCGTGCAGATGCGGCTGCATGCGGAAAGACAAATAGATTCCTCGGTAGCTCAATGGTAGAGCGGGTGGCTGTTAACCACTAGGTTTGAGGTTCAAGTCCTCACCGAGGAGCCAATCAGGCCGCCGAACAAACTCCCCGCGAAGGGGGAGTTTGTTCGGGTCAGGCAGTGGGGCAGTAAGAGCAACGTTCAAGCCTATTCTGATTTCCATCCTGTCCACTTCGATTCTGTTCACTACAAGACGGAGTAGGTCCCGCTGTTGAGCCGAGGATAAACACTTCAGCGCATCTCCCAAGCTTCCGAATGTCCGCGCAAGTTCATCACGTGGCGCGAGTGTTGGCGACGGCGAGGACCTAAGCCTTTCCAACTCTGCCGTTTTCCGCGAACGCTCCTCCTCCATCTTGCGGATTTCAGCTTGAACAGTATTCCGCACCTCGTCATCGGACAAGCTGGCCATCTGGCGAATGACCCCGGAAATGTCCTTTCCGAGTCGGTCAACTTCTTTTTGGAGCGAGACAATCTGACCATGCCGCTTACTCTCCTCGCCGCCCAGATGCGCCCGTGCGTCGGCGAAAATGGCGTCCATCAGTTCCGGTGACGCCGCAAGTTGTTCCATCCGTTTCAGAACGGCAGTTTCGAGACCGGCGGAGGGGATACCGTAGGTTTTCTGCCGTCCGTTACCCTTGAAGCATCCGCACCTCAGATGATAGTAGCCGTGAAGTCGGTTCTTCCCTGTTGCCTTCTCAATGCCCTTACTCGTCCCGGCCCCTTGGAATGCCCGCGCGCCGCAGCGCGCGCAGAACACGCGACCCTGAAGGAGATAGTTGACGAAACGTTCCTTCTGCTGGTTGTGTCCCGTTTCTCTGTTCGCACGGATCAACTCTTGGACATGGTCGAACTGTCTCCGCGAGATGATGGCAGGCCATTTGCCGGTTACGAGATAATAGCGGTCTTCCAGTTTTGCTCCGTCGAGATCAGGTTTGCCTTCGTTCTCAGGATTGATTTCGTCGAACCCCGTATAGCGGAGAGACGAGAGAATGCCCCGGATGTTCTCTTTCGAGAATGGGGTGTTGCCGTGGTGCTGCACCCGTTCAGCGTTCTGGTCGCTGTCCCATGTCCTACGCTCGAAGTTCTGTGTGCGATACCCTCTGCGGTTCAGATCATCCGCGACGGCTTGTAGGCTACCCAACTCCTCGTACAAGTCAAAGGCAAGTTTTACCACGGAGGCTTCTTCTTTCACGAGTACCACGCGGCCTTCCGCTCCCTTGGTCGGCCTATAGCCAAGAATGCGGCGTCCAAACCACTCCCCGCGCAACCGCATTTGCAGCACACCGGCGCGCGTTCGCTCGATCAACCGTTCTCGCTCGAACTCAGCGAAGGCCGAAGCAATCTGGAAAAAGAGCTTGCCAGCCGGGTCAGTTGTGTCAAATCGCTCTCTAAGGCAGATGAAGTCAACGTTCGCGGCCTTGAACTCCTCGCACAGTTCGCAGGCGTCCTTCAATGACCGACTGATGCGGCTTAGTTCCGTCACCATCACAACGTCAACTTTGCGCTCACGGATCGCGGCGCGAAGTTGGTGCAGACCTGGCCGGTCAGTGTCCTTCCCGCTGCGCCCCCTGTCCTGAAATATCTCGGCGAGAACCCACTCCGCCTCGTTCTCATGCCGGCGGTCATTTCGATACTTCAACTCCTGTTCCAGTTTTTGCCGCTGATTCACAATAGAAGGACTTCTGTTCACCTGTGCGTCCGTGGAGACGCGGACGTAAAATGACACCTTCTTTTTGTCCATTACCGTGCTCCCGCAGAGAGGGCATAAGATATCAATTCGACAAAGCGGGTCTTATCTGCCTCTGCCACCTCAGCCCCCTTGTCCTCAATGAAGCTCACGACTCTATCCCGAACGACGGTCAGCTTCTTCTTGTCCGTCTCCGTGCCGGGCATCTTCTTCCATTCCCGCAAAATCAAGGCATGAAGTTTTTCAACCGTTCCATCAGACGCATCCGGGTCATATTTATCGTAGAGGCGAACGAGCACAGCCGAAAGCTCCGCTGCCACTCTGTCAATACCGGGAAGTTGCAGGGCCAGCATTGACAGCATCTCGACCTGTCTATCACACGCTCGGACGAACGCGGCTTTCTCTTCGTCCAGCCTCTTGCGTCGTTCCGCCGTAATCGGTTTACTCATTTGCTCACCTTCCGTTTCCGAGCCTTTCGCTCCAAGAGTTTGCGCCATGCGCCTTCCCTCGCAATCAAGGCAGGCGCGACCTCCGGCACAATTGTCAGAATCTCCATGAGGCGTCGAGACGCAGCAGACGGGTGCTTCGTGCCAAGTTCCCACGCGCACACCACGCGCCGCTTCAAGCCCAAGATGTCCGCCAAGTCCCGCTGCGAGAGACGCCGTGCCAGACCCAATCGCTTGCCAAGCCTCTTGCGAAGTGAGCAAATGTCATCGGGTGAAAACTTCCTCGGTACGGGAAAGCCTTCCGTCAAACGCCCTGAACCTTCAGGCCGTCCTGACGTGCCCATCGTTTTCTTGTCCATTAGGACTGTCCTCCTACATTGCCTCCTATTATATCCGGGAACGCCCTCTGTTGTCAATATAACAAGTGTACTTGGGAGTATAGGTACGTGGATGTAGTTAGGCCCGCGCCATGTTCTCTGCTCGGCTGAAGTCAACAGACTGTTGAGTGCGGGGGAACAACTTCTCTACTGACAGGCGGGGAGGAGGCCGCGTCGTAGGCGAGAACGCTTGCCGGGAATACTATGGTTGGCCCTTACCCCCAATACGTTTCTTTCCCAGGCTCTCTTGGCCCTTCAATCCAGATGTCATCCATCGGGAAGAAATAGTATTTGTAGGCGGGTTCGCCGCGTTTCCCTCTGATCGAATGTGGCCCGTCAAGGGTGTAGGAACTGAACTCTTTCTTTGCAGCAACCGGCCCGATTACGCAGCGGTTTCCCTCTCCGGCAGCGCTGATGCGTGCGGCGTAGTTGATGGGGCTACCGATGAGCAGACGTTGTTCGCCGAGGAGGCGGCTGGAGATCGTTGAGATGTCCATTGAACCATACTCAATAGCGATTTTGAGTGATGGCCCTCCGGGCGCGAAGGGCCAGTTGCGGTCGCGGCTGGACTGGGCGTCGGAGATATACTCGCATTGCCTATCAAGGTCCTTCGCAATTCCGAAACAGGCTATAGCCGCGCCCTCCCCGTCTTGGATAATGCCTAACACCGCGTCGCCCATGAACCCAACGACTTCCCCGCCTTGCGCCTCGATCTCACGAATAGCACCATACAGTGCATCACGTGTGAATTGCGCAATCAACGCGCCTTCCTTCTCAGCTTTGCTCACCATCGCTGTAAACTGATTCAAATCCACGATGATCGCAAACGCTTCAATGTGGCCGTCCTTCGGAATGTTCAGGCCGGGTTTGACGTTGCTATTCTTTCCCATGTTTACGGTTTTCCCGAAAGTGCCTTCTGAAGGATGGGCTGACTGAGGCGAGTAGCACGCCAGCAATCAGGGGACACCACAGCTTGACGGCGGAAAGGAACAATGGCGTATTAGAATAGCTTCTCAATAACCATATATCTCTTTTCGGCGAAGAAAAGCCGCAGGACCGCCTTCAAGGATTTTCTGTACTGACATCTTTGTCGCTTCACGGTCAATCGCCCCGCGTTCAACGGCTTTTCCAAAGTCATTCTGGCGGTGCATGGGCAGGAGTAATTCTGAGTCGCCAAGCACGGCGATGTTTGCATTGTGGGTAACAAGAATGACCTGCCTGCGCTCCTTGATCGTCCGTAGGCTTGCAACGATGCTGGAGAAAATGAAGGCATTATCGAGGTCGTCCTCCGGCTGGTCAATGACGAGCGGGACATTGGATTCTGCCAGCATGGCAATCGTCAACAGAATGGTGTGACGTTGCCCATCGGATAGTTGCGAAACAGGGATGTCCTTCGCCGGTGGCGTTTTCGTTCGTACAGTAATAATCGGTTTGGGCGGCTTCGCGAGGACTTGAAGCTCGAACAGAGTGTTCCAATAACACAGGCGGGTGACTATTTCCTGCGCCCAATTGGACGAGATTCCAGAAGATGCCGCAATCTTCCCGTGGTCTCTGCAAAGAACCCAGTTAGCAAGGTCACTTGGCGTGGTTCTCTCACATACTTGCCGAATAGTCTGATCCTGAAAGTACGAGCCGGTCATCTTCTTCTGAATAAAGTTGCAGAACTCGTCGGCAATTCCGACCTCATCGTAGCGGACGAATACCGTGTAATCCTTGATCGTCACGGCGAGGTTCTGGTTGATGCCTTTGAGCTGCGCCTTTCGGCGTTCGGTCATCGTGGAGCGGACCTCGGCCAAATCGGCAAGAAGCTTTTGGCGCTGCGCACGGCACTGTTCCAACTCATTGCTTCGCTGCTCCACCAGAGCAATCTCTTTTCCTGTGGCTCCTTTCTGACGAAGCAATTGTTCCAACTCGGCGATATTGCCGACAAGTCCTCTCGCTTTCAGGTCCGCCACTTTGGCCGCCACTTCCCCATCCATGCGAGCATGGTTTGTCTTCAAATCAGCACAGTGTTTAGCAAGCCTGATTGCGCATTCCTTCAGTATTGCATTGGTTTCTTTAGCCTTCAGTCCAAGGTTCTTATTTGTTGCGTCGAGTTCGTTCTGAATGGCCTGCAACAAACTTTTCGATGTCGAATCCGTCGTACAATCGCCTGCGGTGGCGGTAAGCTTGGCGTAGTCTCTCTCAAAATTGGCCAGCGTCAGGCCAGTCTGGTATTCCTGAACGATGCTCTCGACTGTCGACCGTATTGTCTTCTCCGAGGCAATCTTGCTTTGTATGCCTACAACCTCACGAAGCTTGCCTGCTTCGGCAATCTTCAGCTTCGCCTCAATCTCAGCCAGGGATTTCCGCTTTCCGGTCAGCTGATAAAAACTTGTTTCAAGTGGGTTGAGACGAGCGGCGTTTTCACGAAGCTCTGCTACGAGGGACAGTTCGCGTTCAGCGAGGTCCCGCAAGTTGGTGTGACGATCAAGAAATTCTTGAAGCAGTTGTGGGGTATTGAGCGGATCTTTCGCAACCTCTGCCAGTTCACCTTGCCCGAAATATTCAATTCGGAAGGCGTCGGTCGGAACATCAGTGATCGCTTCATCCTCCTTTGCCTTGACGGAAATGTCGCCACCTTTAGAACGCTCATAGCGATACCGTACGCCGTCCGCACCCTCGCAGTAAACGACAACCGAATCCGGGCAGTTCCCGTATTCAGCAAACTCCTCGTTGATGCCGAAGGAATACGCCAGCGCGCGGATCGCGGTGGACTTACCAGTCCCGCGCCCGCCGATGAAACAATTCAGGTTGTCGCTGAAGTGAATCGTTTCACCGTGTAGGAAGCCTCCCGTGAACGCTATACCAAGGACGCGGGGAATGGAGCGAGGAACTGTCGCGTTGGCGCGTACGCGAGCAGTCGGGTCGACTAGGGCAATCCGCAGCGCGCCGAAGCTCAATTCGGTTAGCTTTACGCGCGTCCACATCTTGTCGGGGGAAGCGTTCTGAAAGTCCGCCATCGAATGAGAGTCAGAACCCTGCACATGGGCGAGATCGCGTCGGGCCGAAAGGCCTGAAACAAGGTTGCGCGCTTCCAAGAGCTTGCGGCGTTCAGCGCCAGCCGAACCAGCATCATCAACTTCGGAATACCAACATAGACTGTCCTTCGCATCACACTCAACACCGTAGAGTCCGACACTGGTAATGACATCACGCTTCCAACTCGGAAAGCCTGGCGCGACCATGTCGAACCCAGTCTTCTCGCGGTCAATATGAGCGGCAACGCAAATACCGCCAAGTCTTTCGGCCTCGGCGATAGCGTCGGCCATAGACTTGGTCGTGTGTGTCTTTTCGGCCCCCATTGCGCCGATTAGGTCGAGCCGCGAGAGGAACTTGGCAAGGTTATCGGTGCGTTCGGGGGCGAAGTACACAAGGAGATGCCCGTGTGCGGTAGCCACTTCAACTCCTGGGAGTACGAGCAGCTTCCCAACATATTTTTGTGCGGCTTCTAGCGCTGCGTCGACGTTCTTATTGGAGTTGTGGTCCGTAATCGCGATGACGCTCAACCCCTGTGCTACGGCCGAGTTGACAATCGCTTGAGGGGTCATAGTTGCATCTTGCACATCCGAAGATGCCCCGTGCGAATGAATGTGCATGTCGACGTTGAGAAAATGGGCACCGTTCTCTACAGCCGCAATATCCTTGAACAGCACCATCATTCTACTCCACAGAAAGGATCGTAGAGGCCCTGCTGCCGTCAGCGCACGTATTCACACGCCGCGCTGCTGCGCAATGAATCTGTCAAGGCGTTCCTTCAACGTGAGATAGACATCCTCTGCTTCACCAAGGTTCCTGATTCTGACAGCAAGCTCTCCCTCGGGTGCTCCTCTGCCGGGAAGAACCTCAACAATGTCTATTCCTCCACGGAGGCCGGCGTGGTGATTGTACTTAGCCTTGAACGTGCGTCTCTTGTATCTGAATGAAACCTGCCGTGTGCGACGGTAATCCAACGATGCCCCGGCTACTCCCTCAATCCCCTTGAGGATAAAGCCAATCCAAGTGGCCACACGGAGAACATGCTTTGAACTGTGGTACTTCTCGCCCATGTACCATACGAACTTGTTCGCCATTCGTTCCGTCTTAGCCGACGTGCTCTCCGGCATCGGTGGCTCCTTTCGCAATCTGCCTTTCTTTCCCCACGACGTACCAGTGTTTGAGCAGTCCCACGACTCCTTCACGCAGGCTGTGATCGCCTGTGCGGGTAGCGGCGAGTTCGTCGAGACGTTCTGAGGCGGCTTTGAGGCGGGCTTCGATGTCTTTGCGCCATTGCTTGCAGGTCGCATCATCCGCCGGGACTTCCACGCTGCCGCGAATGTCGAGGTTGGCAAGCGTGGCGACAAGGGCCGCTTGGCCGGGTCCGGCGTATTCTTCCTGATGGAGGCTCTTGCCCTGGGCGAATTCGACGGCGCTAGAGGAGAACATGTGGCCGCGACCGAGCGCTTTCGCTTTTCCGTCAGGAATTTGGACGGCGCTGGTTGTCACCTGCCGTTCAGCCAGCCAATCCACCAATCGTGGCCCCTGATCTGCCGCGTCAAGCGAATCCCAAATGCTGGCGGCGATATCCTCCGCCGTCAACTTGCGCTGCTTGCCCGTGGCGCGGTTTTCCATTGACTGAATGTCTTGCGTGCGCAGATACCGATAGTAGAGCGTTGTCTCCAAATAGAGTTCATCCAGAAGAGTCTTGCGCTCCTTCGGATTGGAGACGCCCATCAATTCGAGGACCGCATCGTCAAGCTCCCGCCGATCTTCCTGCTGTAATTCTTTCGGAAGGGTTGGGGGCGATGCAAGAATCTCCCGCAGGCGTTCGGATGAATGGCATTCGAGAAGAGCATCCTCAACAAGATGCGTCACGGGTCTGTCACCCATTGACCGCAAAGCCTTGCTAATGCGGCGAGCCGTTTCTTCCGATACGCCTCTGGGGTCGGGAACTTGCAGCAGCAGCGTGTCAACAACCTCTGTCTTCAGCGTGCCCTCCGCACCAGCGTATCGGCCGAAGAAATGCTTCACAAGTCCGGTGATTGTCGAATTGAGTGCGCCAGCGAGAGCCGTTGCCTCTGCTTTCGCTAGGGCGGGCATTATGTAAAAGAGGTTGTGATTGCATACTAAACCGTCAGGGTTCGCAGGAACAATGTGCCGATACTTCTGGGCCATTGGCCAGAATGCAACGCCAACAGCGGCATTCGTCAGGTCATACCACGTTGGCCGTGCTTCACACGTGCTCCGCTCCGGCACGGGGACAGCCTTCGATTTATTCGATGCAAACGTCTGCTTTGCTCCCCACCGGATATAGCTGGCCACGTGCGTGCCGGTGAGTTCCTTGAGCGGCTTCTTCACCCACAGCACAACTCTGTCTAAGTCACGGGCGCGCACGACAGGACGATCCACGGACATCAGGCTGTGGACTTCTGGGCGCAGGTATTCCGTTTCGACGGGATGACGGGTCTTGTCACCGGCCTGAACGATGCTCACCTTCCCGCTCTCAATCTCCTTGAGCGTGCAGGAGGACATCAGCCCTACGTCATTCCACGGCAGGCCGTTCCTTACTTTGCCGAGTATCTCCTTCGTCACGTCGCGCGGCATAAAGAAGGCATCGCACCCACTCTTGATGCCGAAACGAATGTCGGCAATCTCGCCGAACTTCACAAACCGCGCCCCGTACTGCCGCATGATCTTGAAGTAGATGTCGGGTGCGCGGACGAAGCGGCCCCATTTCCCGGCGGCATACGTGCCGGGCATGTAGCTGCCCTGGGAACCGTCACGAGGGGTGTCACTTTCTTCCTCCGCATCATCCTCATCTGTAGCTTCCGGCTCTGGTTGCACTTTCGCCAATACCTTGCCTGCCTCGACGCCTTCCTTCCACAGATCGGCTTGTGGCACCGGGATGATACGCAGGCGCTCATCGGTATAGGCGTCCTTCGTGGAGTCAATGAACTGGCGCAGTTTCATCGCTGCTTCCTGCCGCGCAGACTCATCGCCGGGTTCGTGATCTCCCAGAATAGCCGCCAGCGGTACTTGCAGCCGAACGAACTTCACGACATTGTCATTGCGCGCCTTTTCATCGCTGCACCGCTGGAGGATCGCAACGCACGTCTTCACGCGAGCGTCCTCAAACCACGGTTCGTCCACGCTCTCAAGGATCGCCAAGAGCTTGAAATTGCTGAGAATCCAGCCTTGCAGGGGGAAGCCGTATTCCACGTCCAGCCAGCTTGAACTGGTGAGGAAACCGAAGTAGCCGCCTTCCTTCAGACGCTTTGTCGCCACGGGCCAAAAGTAGCAGTGCAGGTCACTTCGGCCGGTCAGGACAAGTCCGGGCCATGCGCTGCTGGCGAGATACTGTAGGTGTTCTTTGCTATTTTTCTGGCGGCTCTCAAAGGACTGGTCGCTCTCGTTGCGCCCGCGCTTGATGCTCGCCAGCTTGGGGATAAGTTCCTGGCGAACATACGGCGGGTTGCCAACGATGGCGTCGAGCATAGGTAGCGCGACCTGAAACTTCGTCTTCCCGCCCTCTGGCGTCCGCATGGGGATGCTGTAGAAAGCCTCCGGCTTTTCGATCACCTCAAAGAAGTTCCCTCGGCGGACAATGGGGTAATTGTCTTCGTCCTCAATGTGGCGCGAAGCGAGATTCAATGTCGCCAGGTGCGCCGGGAACAGAGCAATGTCGCACCCGTAAACTTCCTGTAGAAGCTCCTGATGGGTCTTGTGCGGGTCCTGATGCCGCCGCCCGCCGCCCCTATGCTCGCCGAGCCACGCCTTGCGATGGTACGCGCGCACGAGGAAGCTGCCTGAACCACAGGCCGGGTCCAGCACCGTATCCCCGCCCCGGCGGATGCAAAACGCATTGATGACATCCACGATGTCTTCATGGGTGAAGAACTGTCCGAACTTCTGGCGCTCTTCTGGTGCGATGAGCTTCTGGAAAATGCCGCCGATGATATCGTGGGGGATGTCGCGGAAATTGTATTGATCGAGGTTCGCCAGGACGCCTTTCCAACCTTGGCAGGCGTGCGGAGAGCCGAAGACGAGCGCGCCTACCCAATCATCCACATGCGGATAGAAGACCGGCTCATAGTCGCCTGTGGCGTCAACGGCGTCAGCGAAACATTCCCTGAAGTAGCGGTACTTCTTCTCGTACTCTACTTTGTCCGACGGCATCTTGAGCTTCGGCAACCGATCCTCATACCTGGGGCGAATGGCATCGTAGAAGATGGCCCGGTTGCAGAAGACGTAGCAGAGGGTGCGCGTGGCACGATCCAGAATCTTGCGCCAGTGCTCAACGTTCTTTGGGTCAACGCTCCACTGCAAGTCCTCCGTGAGCCACTGGCAGAACCGGCCCAAGAACACCTTGTCTTTGCACTGCTCCGCCAGGAAATCGCGGGTTCCATCCAGCGGCCAGCGGAGATGGCTTTCGAGGGAACGGATAAACACCTCGTCCGGCGGCATCGCCCAGTCGGGTTTCTTGTCGAGGACGATGTCCGCGAACTCCGCGAAGAACTGAGGAAGGAACGTGTCGCGGATGTACGCTTCCACTTCGGGCAGCCTGCACTGGCCGGTGTTGCGCAGGTCCAGATGCAAGTCCCATTCCTTCAACCGGCGTTCATAGATGTCCTTATCCCAAAGACTGCGGTCGAAGAGGACAAATGTGTTGACGTTCCAAGTGAAGAAGAACCGTGCGCGGCAGTTCTCCGCCTTCTGTGATGCGTCGAGCATGAGTTCAGGATTGTAAGGAGTCCGGCCTTCGAGCGTGCCGGGCATTTTGACTTCGCCGGAGAGGATCGGAGTTCGATGCTCTCGGTCCAGGATGCGTAAGTCCTGGCGTTTGTTGTTGCCCGTGCCGTATTCCTCGATGTGAGCATCACCGAAAGGCCATTCGGGGTGTTGGGCGAAGAGCATCTGTGCCCATGCTTTGACATCCGCGCAGAAGGAGACTTCATTTTTCCGCGTTTCAGTATTGTTCGTCACGGGTGAGCGGCCCTCACACTGTTCTCTGACCGGATTCAACACATGTGCCAGTCTTGTCCCGCTGTTCGTACTGGCCATAGAACTCTACCGCCCTCGGTTGGCATTTGCAAGTGGCATCAGGAATACCTTTTGCAGAAGTTGCGCACTTGCCTCCAGAGGTGAAACATGTCAATATGGCGCGCACAATGCGCGGGGGCGTCTTGGAGCTACCTTGGGAGGGCGCAACATGGCGCGGCGAGTCCGCAAGACGCAGCACTTGGTCTCCGGCTACCTCGAACAGGTCTCCAGCAAAGTCTTCTCCGGCTTCCCCAAACAATTGACCCAACTGGTCGGGCGGCAGCACGGCGTTTACGCCCTCTACAAAGGCTCCCACCTCTACTATGTGGGGCTGGCAACGAATCTGCGCACGCGGATCAATCATCACCTCCGGGACAAGCACGCGGGCAAGTGGGACCGATTCAGCCTCTACCTCGTGCGGAAGGCCGACCACATCAAAGAACTTGAGTCGCTCGTCATGCGGATCGCCGCCCCTCGCGGGAACGCTTCCACGGGAAGACTGCCTCACGCTTCCAACCTCCGATCCCAACTCCTTACCAAGATGAAGAAGGCGCAAGAGGAACAGTTGGACACCGTATTGGGAGGGCGAGACGGCCTCGTGCGCAGAGTCAGGCGAATATCGCTCGCCGCGCCGGTGGAAGACGGGGCGCGCCAGCCGACATTGGGGCCTTACGTCCAGCGGCGGTTCACAATTCGTGCGACGCACAAGGGAACGACATACCGGGCGCGCGTGCGTCGTACAGGTTGCATCTACTTTCTTCGGCACAGATACAATTCACCATCGTGGGCCGGGAAAGCCGCCATAGGCCGTCCTGTGAATGGGTGGGACTTCTGGAAGTACAAAGACGCCTCTGGCGCATGGGTACCGTTGAGTCAACTTCGTAGAAATCCGCGGTAGCGGAGCGAGCGTCGCGTTTTCTTTTCCACGTTGGAGAGAGAAAGGAACCAAATGCCTGCTCAGAAATCTGGGACAAAGAAGCCTGTACGCCGTTGCCTCTGTACCCGTTGTCGTCTTCAGTTCCGTGGCTTACCAGAGGACGCCAAATACTGCGGCATGTGCGGCTCCCTACTTGTTGCCACTCTACCGGCCGGCTCCTCGCTGTCCAAGTATCGGGTCGTCAAGCTCACTTGGCCAAAAGTTCCCAAGAACGCACGGACACGCACGATCACGATCAAAACGGGAACCCCCAAGATTGTATGGTCAAAAGTCCGCAAAGGGTGAAACCGCCAAGGACAGACATGACACTCGGAAGAACTGAGGGATCATCATGGAGACGCGCTCACCACTGAAAGAAAAGCCTCTGCACCTCCCCGGTCAATCCACGCAAGATGAAATTGACCGGCTGCTTGATGACTTCCTGCCACTGGCCGTCACGGTGTTCTTCTTTGCTTTGTTCAGCGCCTACGAATGGGCAGCGTGGCTTCTTCGGTGGCAACCTCAGCCGATTCCCCTCACGGTTGCTACTGCGGTGTGGGCGGCTGTCATGGCGCGAAGATACATCAGGATGCGTCCCCAATTGCGAAATCTGAGACTAGGCCGCGAAGGCGAAATCTCGGTGGGACAGTCACTGGAAGCTCTGCGCGAGAAGGGCTACAAAGTCCTGCATGATATCGAGGTCCCCGGCAAGTTCAATGTGGACCATGTCATCGTCGGGCCGGGCGGGGTGTTCGTCATTGAGACAAAGATGAGGAGCAAGCCCATGAGGGGAGATGTGCATGTGGTCTATGATGGAGAGAGCGTGACCGTCAACGGCTACACGCCCGACAGGAATCCGGTGTTTCAGGCGAAGTGGCACGCCGACTGGATAGGGCAACTTCTGGCTAAGGAGACGCGCAAGACGTTCCCCCTTCGTGGCGTCGTCACTTATCCAGGCTGGTACGTGAACGGCACGTCCACAGGACGGGAAGTGTGGGTACTGACTCCAGAGAACTTCGCTATATTCCTCGACCACGAGAAGCCGAAGTTGAACGCCGATGAAATTCAGATGGCGACGGACGCTCTCGCGCGGTTTGTTCGCGCGTCGGCGGCGAAGGCATCCTGAATGGGGGCCTCGGCAGCATGGCTATCTGCCCGGAAGTCAACAGACTGTTGAGCGGTGGAAGGAATCTTGCTATTGACATTGCAGGGAGGGGGTTCCGTCCCTATGGCGCATTGGGGGTGCCATACCAACATGACGCATGAGCCGGGGGGCTTGCGGTCACGTGGCGTCAGGCGTTTTTCGTGGCGTAATGACCAGCCGCCCGGACTCTACTGTGACTGTGACACGGCATCCGTACTGAAACCCGGCTCGTTCGAGCCAACGACCCACGAGGCGCAAGGATGGATAGTACAGGTATCCGCCTTCTACCTTGCTCCGAGCGATGCGGTCAATTGTGAACGTGCGCTCCTCGCTCTCGGCGTTCTTCATGGTCAATACTCCTCCGGCAGCATGATGACCCATTGCTCCCCATCGGCGGGGGCAACCCATAGGCGGCAGGACTGCGGCCTGAAGTCCGTGTAGGGCACTTCCTGTGTAATGGCCACATCGCCACCATCGCGTTCGCAGATGGCCGTGATGGTGCTGGCGTCCGGCGTCGGCTTCTCGAACTTCCAGAACTGTATTTCTCGGAGCATCTTGTCCTTCCGGCATTGAGGCTGATACGACCACAGGATGTCCAACATCCACCACGCGCCATGTTCGTCACAAAACGCTTTCACTCCGCAGGTAATGAGCATCCCAGGATGCAATCGGTAGTACTCGCCCATCGGCATGACCTCCTTCTAATGCGAAAAGCCCAGTGGGGTTGACTCCTCCACCGGGCTTCTCAAAAGACGGCAAACGGCACAAGTCGCCGCATGACACATCCGCCGCACGGCCCAATCAACACGCCCCCGCGCCACTGTCGGCCCGGCTGCAAGCCCGCCCGCCATGCCCCCCGGCCATACTCTCAAACGCGCCTGCGCCTCTCCGCCAGTGGCAAGAGGCCAGTTTTCCCCTGTATTTTAGCAGAAATATAGGCTGTTGTAAAGTATTATGGTATATAGAGTTGCGTTGCTTTATGGGGCAGTACATGCTAAGATACGTATAGTTATGAGAATGTTGGCTCTCGCAAGTATGACGGCGCAAGGCACTGGGCGAGGGACTCCGGGCCGTTGTTGGCTCCGGGGGCGTCCTGTGGCGTTGTGGGCCGTCCAGAAGGGAAGGAAGGGCCGCTATGGGCATGGAAAGCATCGTAAGGGCCGATCTGGGGGGCAGGCTTGCCCCCGCGAAGCGGGAAGACGGCGCAAGGGCCGTCAACGCATTCCTCACGGGCCAATTGTCGCCCTTGACGCGAAAGGCGTATAAAACGGACTTCCAGAGCTTCTTAGGCTTCTTGGAAATTGCCCCCGGCGTGACGGGCGAAGACTTGATTCGCGCCTTGTCGAGCGTGACAAGAGAACAAGCCACCGCCTTTCGGGATAGTCTTCTCACCACGCAGGGGAAGGCCCCCGCAACCGTGGCGCGGCGCGTGTCTGTCGTGGCCAGTATTTACGAGGTACTCCGCGAGGAAGGCGCGATTGAGAAGTCCCCATTCTTTCGGGTAAAGCGTCCGAGGGTTAGCCGCGAAGGCAAGACGCCTGCCCTAACAAAGCGTGAAGCGGAACGGCTCCTGGCGACTCCCGACAGGCGGATGGCGGTAGGCCAGCGCGACTTCATCATGTTGGGACTTCTCTTTTACTGTGGACTGCGCCGCCACGAAGTCGTGAAGGTCCGGGCGGAAGACTTCATGCAGACATCGGGCCACACAGTATTACGAGTGCTTGGCAAAGGAGGCCGGGACGATGTCATCAAAGTTGCCCCGGCCCTGTGGCGGGAAGTCCAAGCGTACACGCAGGCGCGGGAAATCACCGGCTATCTTTTCCCCGCCTTGAGCAGGAATCAGACATACAATGACCCGAGGCGGCATCTGTCCACAACTGCGGTTGCCGTGCTCTACAAGAAGTACGCCCGCCGGGCCGGTTTGGACGCCACGCGGCTCGCGCCGCACTCTGCGCGAGCGACCGCAATTACGTTGGCACTGGACGGCGGGGCCTCGATAAGACAGGTACAGAATTTTTCAAGGCACGCCAGCCCTGAAACCACAATGCGTTACGACCGTGCCAAGACAAATCTTGACGACAATGCTGCCGACTACCTCCGCATCCGACTGCCCGAAGCGGCGAATACGAGTCCTGCGTCTCAGCCTTCTCCCGTTGACGGCCACGACGGCTAACGCCGCCGGTTGCAGAGACGACGCAGCGCTCCTATCTTCCTCGTCTCACCTCGCGCCCCAAGATACCGTCCGTCACGCCGTCCGCGTAGTTCTGCCAAAGGTTTTCTGCGCTTCCCTATTCATCCACGTCCATCCACCCCTTTGCCCTCTTCTCCGCGTTGTCCTTTTCCTTGGTCTTGGCTCGGTCGGCGTCCTGATTCGCCTCCCACTTTCTAGATTGAAGGGCGTCCTCCGCATCCCACCCTTGCTGAAAATATGGTTGATATTCCTTGTGAAAAAGATGAATGCGATTTCGGGCAGTAGTCCGCGCGACTGCCGCATCTTCGTACCAAACCTTATCTCCCCATGCCAGCCAGTATCCTTCTACGGCTTTCTTACCGGCTTCGTATGCCTGGGCGGCACACTTAGCGTCCTGCGCTTTCACAAGACGCGCTATGCCAAGTTGTCCCGCTTCGGATTCCGGGTGTGGCGTGACATTCCACTTCAGAGCAAGCTGAAGGTATGTATCCAGTTTGGTGTCATCTTTCACCTCAGCAGCGTAATCAATCATCCTGTTGAAAACCGTTTCATCTAATCCACTACCGGATGCCCATGCCGAGTCGGCGCATTTCTCGTATATGGATACGGCCTCAGCTTTCCGCCCGGTGTCGTATATCGTGTTGGCCTCGGAAATGCGTTTCTCTATGTCCCCCATCTTGGTCTTACTGACAAGGACAAGGCCCACTACAAACCCACAGACAAGTAGGGCTATGGTCCCAAAACAGACCCCCAGCCCGAAGCCCCATTTGGCGAGGCGTCTCTCTTTATCGTTGGCTACCTTCGACTTCAGTACCTTGCGCCCCATCACAATGGCTGGAACGCACATGATGATGCCTAGAGGTGTGCATAACCATGATAGCACTCCGCACACAAGAGCGGTTTTCGCTTTGCCGGCCATTGTTGTTGGACGGTTGAGCCACACGTTGTACAGCGCTGGCACCTGAACAATTGGCTGCCAGTCCGCCATGCCGTCCTTCCAGACCAAAGACTCCGGTGTCAGCTTCCCGTTCGACAGCATCGCCACGACTTCGGCAACCGATAATGGTCCCTCTTGTTTGTTGGCAATGCCCACGTACCAAAACTTCATGTCGTTCATGGATCAAACCCCTTCACAGAAAATCTGGGAGTCCGCCCTGACAGCATGGCCGATTCAGGTCTTCGGCAATGGCGGAGGTACGGCTTGGATCTTAGGAAGCGGGGACGGAGTTGCTGGCCCATCAACCCACTTCCCCACGGCAGGGAGGATTGCCTCATTCATCACCTTAGAGAACTCCTCAAGGGACGCCTGTTCCCCGTTGTTCCAGTTATGCAACGTGCCGTTGCGCATGATGACTTTCACGTAAACGAACAGGAGAAGCTTCTTCACCGCACAACGCTCTATGTTTCCGAGAGCTATCTCGACATCTGGCATCTTCATGACCACAGGGTGGGCGAGGACTCGCTGCGTGGTCACAACTATATAGGAGCGGCCAACGTGCCCAACGTCCGCCCACAAGAGAACCTCCCCGTCACGCAGTCCCCCAAGTCCGGCGATGAGCATTGCTCGATGCTTCTCATTCAACTCCCACTGCCTTTGATCTACTCCCTGCTTCAGCCGTTTCAACATCGTGCGACCCTCGTCTTGGGAAACATCCGCCACGGAATGTTCCTCTAGGAGGGATACTTTGCCACCGAGTAACCTTTCAATTCTATGAATCACGCCATCCGCGCATTCGAGTAGGATAAATGGCACAGATGTTGCTGCCTTGTTCCGAAGCCCTCTGGCCAGATCGGCATAGCCAACCTGCTCAAATGATGACGCCGCCTTCAGCAAAATACGGTAGTCTGCATCACTGCTCAAGATAGACTGGAGGAGCTGCCGGACTTGAGCATCTGTGTCCGGACTAGCACCACTTCCTTTCTTGGCATGAAGTGCTTCCGCTTTCAGGAGCAATGCTTCTGCGCACGTCGGCTCCAGCATGAGCACCTTCTGAGCGTCCTCAAGGGCCGCATCCGGTTCGCCGTTTCGCAAGCGCGCTTCGCCCCGAACGACAAGTACTTCCGGGTCATCAGAACATACGGCCACTGCTCTTGATGCCGAAGCAATCGCACTTGCCACTTGATTGGACGATAGAGCGGCATGTGCCTGGGTCAGAGCATCCGTGAACTCGGAGACGGCAGGCTGGACCTGTTTCGTGCCGGGAAGTTGCAGCCGCAAGGATGTGCCAACCGTCGCGGCAACCTTGTCGAAGACACGCTCCCATGTTGATTGAAAGTCCGCGCCCAATTGCGCGGCGCTGCTGTTGTACCTGCTTGCCACTGCCTGTACCCGCCCCGCGTGTTCGGCGCTATCGTATGCTGCGCCTAGGCCCGTGGCCGCGAGGTTCCCCCACACGGACTTGCTCCTTGCGCCCAGAATCGCGCCGGCTACCACGCCCCCGCTTCCCTTCGTCTGGACAGCAACACCCGCCTCTGCCATGATGCTGCGCAAGGTGGACAGCGTGGCGTTCACCGGGCCGAGCAACGCTTTGCACTCACTGTACAGGACGGTCGTATCCAGAGGGACATTTCCGGCACCGAGGTGATTCAAGACTTTCGGAACGGCGGCCGTCATATCGTATAGCGCTTGGTCCACGTCATGCTCTATGGAACCTGGCTCCAAGATGTACATGCGCCGGACGACGCTCCTCTCGCGCATAGCGGTGTTGAACCGTTCGAGGAGGTAGCTGCTATAGATGCCTTGAAGGGGGCGGTAAAGCCTCAACGCCACCTGTTGCCCGTCCATCGCCACCGCCGGAGCAAGTGTGTTCGGCGCAGTCGGTGCGACACCGCCGATAGCAGTCCCGCATTCGCTACAGAACTTCACTCCGGGCGCAACTTCCACCGAGCATTTGGGGCACTTGCTAACGAGAGAGAGCCGTTCACCGCATTCGGGACAGAACTTCGGTGCGCCCTCGACCTGCTTCTTGCACTTCTGACATTCCGCCATAGTCATTCCCCTTCCAATGTTGATGACTGATTGCCTGATCGGAGCATTCGCAGCGGAGCGCAAGAAAACGGGGAGCAACCCATCGCCACCCACGCTCCCCCGCCAACGACCCCTGCCACGGGGCCTCGCACGAGGAACACGCAAGAGCGGACAGGCGCTCCCCGAAACGATGGGAACACCGTCCGGCCCTTGTCTCGTGCGAAAAAACACAGCCTAGTGGCTGAGGTGGCAGTACTTGTTGGCGAGACTAGCCGAGACGAGCTTCACTCCAATTGTCTATTCACCGGGCGTTTGTGCTTTCTTGGAACCTCCTTCGTTCAGTCAGGATCAACGGCGCTAGAATAGGCTCTCCAACTCCTCGCGTCAAGGCACATTGTTTCGCACTCCCATGAGTTGTTCCTCTCTCACCAGTGCCCTTGACGCTTGGAGAAAAGGCACGACCCTGAAGGGCGTCTTGAACTGACGGCCCCGAAGGCGAGAGTCGGGGATGTTGCACACAACCCTTTTCCCTTTGCGGTATGACGGGCGGATGACTCCCAAGCCGGGCACATGCACCGGCTCTCCCTGGCGCGTCTCGTGGATGACATGCCGAACAAGTTCCCTGAGTACCACGGCGACGGCGTCCGGGTGGAGTCCGCAGCGCGACCTAAGCTCCCGCGCCAGCCTGCTGTACGGCATAAGCACCTCCTTCACACTTCCGAATCGCGTGAACGTTCAGTCAACCGCCCGCCTTGCACTCTTTCTGACGGGTCCAGGCACGGCTATTCTTTCCCCTGTTTGGAGCAATTCTCCGGCGTCCCGCGGTCAGCTTCCGGGCGTCCATTCTGCATTCTAAGCCCTTTCGGTTCTGAGAAGGAGATGAATCTCGGATGTGCCCGCCTTTCCGGGGTGACACACCGCCCGCATCGGGACAGGTCCATGCCGCGTGGCTTGCGAAGGCACCGTGAACTGCACGACCGAGCCTCGCGTTATGGGCCGACCAACGGCCCGCAAGGCGATGAGCACATCGAGCATTGACCACGGAGAATCGCCTCCCTTCAGACTCAATTTCTCACGCGCCGCTGGCGACAAAATGAACGCCAACGGCCCTTCCGGTAGCCCGCCGCCAATGAACTGCTCGCTAATCATCAAGGTCTCGAACATCCCAAGCCTCCTAAAAAATAGTCCAACACGGAACCCGCATTGCCAATGCCGGGGAGGTAGCCTCTCCTATCCGGCCTGCTTCCAGTCTTTCGTTCCCGCAATTCTATGGAAGACTGTCAGCCGGGAGCGAAGCGACCGGCTGGCGCGCGAAGCGCGCCTAGCAAACTTTGCGCGTGAAGAAAAATTTCATCCATAGTACTATTACAGCGAAGCTGTACGAGTACGGTTACGTTACCGTCTATCCTATTTGAGGGAACTTTTGTTCCGTTTGGTTGATTTCTTATGCCTTCCGAAAGATGCACCGTTGTTCCCTCCTTTCCGACGAACTTCCGGCCTGTGTTTCGCGGTATCCGCTCGCATCTTTTTCCTCCGGCCACTCTCTTCGCTCTCCTCTTTCAGTTGCTCCAAAAATGCGGACAACACAGGTTCCGGGGTGAGGCGACGCATGTTCACCAACGTCCATCCGTCCCGCCTTGTTCTCACAGGAGGTGCGCGGAAACTTTTCCTCCATTTGTCGAGCGTGTGGAGAATGCGGCGGCGCACCTGCGGCGGAAGTCCTTCGGGCAAGTCCTTGACCCTGACTAGAATTCGGCTCCGCACAAGAGTACGCAGGTGTCTGCCTACCGCTCGTTGCCGATACTCGGCATTATCCGCATAGCTGACCCCGGACTCCTTTGCTGCCGCCCCCCGTGAGAGCCATGTGATTCCGCAGCTATCTGCATGGTCTACATACGACCGTAAGACGCTCTTCGCAGCAGAGCCTAGATCACGTAGCGCCCCAACCGCTTTGTGCGCGTCAATCTTCATAAAGGTGTCGTACTCCGTCCGCTTCTTGTTCCGCCGCCAGTTGAACGGTAATCGCTTTCCCATGAAGGGCTTCGCCATCGTCCTGCTCCTTTCTCTAACGGTGTGTTGAACTTCACTGCCTCTGCCGCGCACCATTGCCCGGTTTCTGCGGCTCAAAGTACGCTGACCGTTGTTCCTCTTTTGGGAGTGGTGCCAACGAATAGAGCCGCCGTACCGTCCAGCCATTCCCGTTCGTCTTGAGGTCGGCTCGTATGCCCTCGTCGAGCCTGTGCAGGCGTAGAAGTTGGCAGACCCGCGCAGGGCTGATACCCTCCTTTCTTGACAGGGCGCGCAGACTGGAAAACTCACCTGAAGCGAGTGCGTTGGCGTAGTCCTCGGCCCGCTGGACGTAGTATCCGATGGGGTGATGGATGGGGGGAGCGTCAAGCACTGCGTCCCACAACCGTAGGCTGGGGCTTTTCTTACGATTGGGGTGCCAATTGATGCGGGCACGGTCGTAAGCTATAAATTGGCGTGTTTGTGCAGCGTCAAAATCGGGGAGCCAGTGAAAAGGCCCACAGGAGGGACTTCTTGTCTCCTGTGGGCCTTTTCAATTTAGCAAAGGCGCTCTCCTGCGGGCCGTCACGGAAAAGTGTAGTCGCCGCGGTAGAACCTTGCCAGATTCGAGCGGTAAAGGGTGATATTGTAGTACTTGGCTACCATGGAGAACTCACGGGCCTGATAACCCGCGTAGGCCTGTTTTTCATCAAGCCGCCGCAAGTCGCTGACGACGTGCTCCTTGAGACTCCGATAGGAGTCATAGACGGTTTCAAGTGACTTGAAATCCGGCGTGAAGAATTCCTCATTGTACGCGGCAAGACTCACAGCTCCGCTGAACACCGCCTCCACAAAGTACCCGTCCAGCCCTTCCCCAAAGGTCAGCGACCACTTTGCCGCGCAGATCGTCCTCTTGTACTGCTCGTAAGTGAGCCCCGAAATGATTTGGATGCGAAGGTGCGGAAGCTTCGCGGCGATTTCTTCAAGTATGGCCTTCTTCAGAGGATGCTCATCGGGCGAAACTATCAGCAGGTCTTCCTTGTCCTCATACGGCGCCCGGCAGTACTGCTCCGGACTCACATACACGGACAATCTGTGCAGGGGAACGCCGAGCCGGTCCCGAATCTCTCGAGTCGAATAGCGTTCGTGCGCCGTCGTGCACGTTGTCCTTCCCAGCGCCTTGAGTGCGCCTATGTTCTGCCCGTCGATGTAGCGGATGTTCTGAAGCATGATATTCAGATGCAACTCCTTCACGCGCCGAAGGGCCGCGTATTCCCGCCGGCTGAGACCCGCGAGAAATTCATTGATGTGATATTCGGGTATGTGGATCGTCAGCGATTCGACCTGCTTGAAATAACTCAGCACTTGCGAAAGCAGGAAGATCCGGTTGCTGTTCTCAAACTTGGTATACCGCGCAAGTATCGGCTCGCCAGGGACCGTGCAAAGAAGGACCTCCGAATTGTGAATGGGGCGAAGACCGACGGACTCGCCGTAATGAGCGCAGATGGACAGAATCCCCCCGGTGACATCATCAGCCCCCGGAGTCAGGAAGACGATCAGGCGACGAGCGTCCCTGGGGTATTTCCGCAACCGCACGGCCTGCATGGGACGCACACGCACCCCGCGGACGAATCCCCTCATCGTCCTGCGAGCCCGCCCCACAAGCCGCGCAATAATCGATTTTGAGTTCATGTGGCGGCGAGCGCCTCACGCACCTCGCCCGCTCGATCGAGCGCGCGGCGGATGATCGAGCAGAGGGTCGCGATCTGCTCGGGGCCGACGGCCGCGCCCGTGGGCAGAACGATCACGCGATCTGCAACACGGTCCGTCGCGGGCAATACTCGGCCGGCCTGCTGGTACAGCGAGCGATAAGGTTCCATGCGGTGGCAACCCGGCCAGAAGTAACGACGGGCCAGCACATTCTCTGCATGCAATACTTTGACAAGTTCATCCCGCCGCAGACCGGCTGCGCCCGGGTCGATTTCAACGACTATGTACTGGTAGTTGTTCTTCTCGCTTTCATCGTATGGCAACAAGCGAAGACCGCGCAGGCCCTGCAAGTCCCGTGCGTAGGCCGCATAATTCCTGCGGTTCGTCGCTATGAATTCATCCAGGCAATCCAGCCCGCACAGGCCCATGGCGGCGCAAATCTCCGGCATCTTGCCGTTCGTACCGATTTCGACGACGTTGTCGTAACCGGCAAACCCGAAGTTCTTGATGAGACGCATTTTCTCGGCCAGGGCATCGTCGTTCGTGGTGACGGCGCCGCCTTCGAAGGTGTTGAAGAATTTCGTGGCATGGAAACTGAAGACCTCGGCCCTGCCGGCCCCACCGATCGGTTTGCCGCCGCGAGTGCAGGCAAAGGCGTGAGCAGCGTCAAACAACAGCGCGAGTCCGCGACGATGGGCGATCGCCTGCAGGGCTTCGGTGTCGCATCCACGCCCCCACAAATGAACACCGATGATTCCGCTGGTATGCGGTGTGATCAACGCCTCCACCTGAGCGGGATCGATCGTGTGAGTCTCCGGATTGATGTCACAGAAAACCGGCGTGATTTGCTGCCACTGAAGCGCATGCGCGGTGGCAACAAAGGTGAAAGACGGCACGATCACTTCGCCGGTCAACCCCAGCGCGCGGATGGCAATTTCCAGGGCGACGGTCCCGTTACACATGGCAACGCAGTGCTTCACCCCGGTCAACTCCGCGACTCTCTGCTCCAGTTCACCCACCAGCGGGCCATTATTTGTCAGCCAATTCCGGTCGAGAAGGTCGTTGAAGCGCTCCAGCAGCCGCGCCCTGTCCGGAAGGTTTGGGCGACCCACGTGCAGCATAGTTCGAAATGCAGGAGGACCGCCCAGCAGGGCCAGTTCCGCTTTGTGTGCCTTCATCCCAAGGTAGCTCCCCGTTAGAGGCCTCGCGCCTTTTTGGCAGAACGCGAGATGATGTTCCTAATCCGGCATCTCCTGGCGTATGTGGACTGCTGTGGCAGGAACGCCAAGTACCGTGGCACCTTCGGGCACGTTCCGCACGACGGCGCTGCCTGCGCCGACCAGAGACCACTTGCCAACCGTTAACTTCTCAATAACGGTGGCGCCGGCGCCGACAAATGCTCCACGGCAAACCCTTACGTGGCCGCAGAGCCGCACGCCTGGCGAAACGGTAACGAAGTCCTCAAGCACAACATCATGTGCCACGGTCACTTGAAAGTTCACGAGTACATGATGGCCCATCTGGACTTGACAACTGAGCGCGGCCCCTGCGAGGACCATGTTCCCTTGTCCCATGGTAACCCAAGGACTGGTGATGGCCGAAGGGTGGATGACGTTAGTGAAGGCAACCCCTGCAGCCTGTGCCGCCAGGATGAGTTGACGGCGAACGTCCGGCTGTCCCACAGCGCAGACCGCCTCGACTTCACGGGCATGTCTGGACAACCAGTCAAAGCCGCCGAGCACGGGACGGCCATTGATGATTGTGCCGGCCGCGCTATACTGGGGGTCCACCACAAAGCCCACCATTTCAACCGGGTCGCCCGCTGCTGCACAAGCATTGAGGGCATCCAGCACTTCGCGCGCCAGAGCCCCGGCGCCTATGATAACGACCCTTCGCATGCCAACTCTCCGAGTCTGAACTCTTTGAGCCTTTTAAACTTCAGCGCCGCTGCCAAGCGGCAAAGTGTCCCACGCCAGGACCGGCTGCACAACCCCTGGCTCGCGAGTGAGGCAGGCGCCTTCGCGTTTCTCCGCCTCAACGACGGAGAATGACGCGATGTCCGCCATGTCGAAAGTCACCTGGTTGCCCTGCTCAACGATGAGGAGGCGAAGGAAGTACTCTCCGCTGTTCAGCAGTCCGCCCGGCAGGCAAAAACTGCTTCGGTAGATTCCGGGCTGGCACTGCCGGGAAGGACAACCGGTCGTGAGCACCGTCACACCATACTCGTTCACGAGGTGGTAAGTCAGGTGCAGAGTCCTCCCCGGCCGGAGTACCCAGTAATCTGTTACGACCCGAATCGGCGACTTCATAGTGATAAGGGCCGTGTCCTGGCTGTCCGTCGAACCAACCCGCACGCTCCGAACGCGAATATCCTCATTTCCAGGGGCGGCCGCCTGGTCGGGCCAGTCGTTCTTTCGGTGGACCGCACCGATGATCGACATATAGCGTGCGATCACCTCCGCGGGCGCACCATCGATACTCACCCCTCCGTGCTCCAGCAGCACGGCCCGGGTGCAGAGGCTATGTATGGCAGGCATGCTGTGGCTGACGAACAACACCGTGCGCCCGGTCTTGGCCACATCATCCATCTTCCCCAGGCATTTCTTCTGGAACTCCGCATCGCCGACGGCGAGGACTTCGTCGACGAGAAGGATTTCCGGCTGGAGGTACGCCGCGATGGCAAAGCCAAGGCGAACCCACATACCGCTCGAATAGCGTTTTACCGGGGTTTCCAGGAATCTCTCGACGCCGGAGAAATCAACGATTTCGTCGAATTTTGCCTTGATCTCCGCGCGCCTCATTCCCAGGATGGCACCGGTCAGGTAAATGTTTTCGCGGCCGCTGAGCTCGGGATGAAACCCGGTCCCCACTTCCAACAGACTGCCGACCCGGCCGCGAATCTCCGCGCGTCCCTCGGTGGGCTCGGTGATGTCGCTGAGTATCTTCAGGAGGGTACTCTTGCCTGCGCCATTGCGCCCGATGATCCCGATGGCTTCGCCTGCCTGGACTTCAAAGGAAACGTCCTTGAGCGCCCAGAGGGCATTCGCAGCGGCGCTGGAGGGCTGGCCCATTCGCGCGAGCCAGCGGAATGGCGACTTGACCGACTCCGTGACCGATTCGCGGAAGGTGTGATAGCCCCCCCTGGGCCCAATTCGATATAGCTTGCCGAGGCCTTCGACTTTTATCGCGGGTTGTGCCATCAGAATCCTGTCATATGATGTCCGCGAAGGAACGCTCGACACGACGGAAGTACTTCACACCGACGACGAACGCCAGCAAGGCTACGCTGGTGGAGATCCCCAGGTTGGTCCAGGCCATTGGCTTGGCGAGGACGACCGACCGAAAGGCGTCAACAATGCCGGACATCGGGTTCAGTGAAATCAGCCACTGCCACTTGGGCGGCACGACGCTCACCGGGTAGATCACGGGGGTCAGGAACATCCAGACTTGAATCAGGAAGGGGATGACATAGCGAAAATCACGATACGCCACGTTGAGTGCGCTGAGGAACGTGCCCACCCCCGTCGCCACGATGATGGTCAGCACGACCAATGGGATCACTCCCACGAGCCGCCAGCCCAGGTGCACATCGGGATAATAGAGGATCAGCGCGAGCAGGATCAGGAAGGACACCGCAAAATCCACCAGGCTCGCGCCCATCGCGCCCACGGGCATCAGCATTCGCGGGAAAGAGGCTTTGGTCACGAGGGACTGCTGCTCAATGATGCTCTGGCTGCTGCGCTGAAGCGCTTCGGCGAAGAACTCCCATGGGAGCAGTCCGGCGTAAACGAACACGGCGTACGGGGCGCCTTCCGAGTCGATCTTCGCCAACCGGCCGAAGATCACAGTGAAGATCACCAGTTTGGTCAGCGGTTGGAGCAACGCCCAGAGAAAGCCAAGGAGCGTCTGCTTGTAGCGGACCTTCACGTCGCGCCATGCGAAAATATACGCAAGTTCCCTGTGACGCCACATCTCGCCGACGTTCAGGCCGAGCCAGCCCTTGTGGGGCGCGATGACATGGACCGTCGGAGCCGCCAGAATTGGTAATGGGTCTGTCGAGGGCGTCTCGAGCATTGCGCCACAGTTCCACTCTTGAAGAAGCCCGGGCCGGCAAAGGAAGCGCCCAACGCGGCAAACTGCTTCAATTTACAGCCGGATTATAGTCCGTCGGAGGGGCAGAGTCAAAGCGTTTACGGGAAGTGGGCCTTATCTGCTTAACGCCGTCGCCCCCCCTGCTTCTTCCGCTCAGTCCTGCTTTCGATGGCGCGGATGAACTCTCCGTGAGGAACGGTTATTTCGGGGTGGCTGCCGGCACGGGCTCTTGCGGACTGTAGAGGACGACCGGCCGCATGATGCCCCCGGTCTCCAGTTCGGTCACGCCCAGATTGCTGACCGCGCAGACGACGGTGTTGCGGCCCGCCCGAACGAACTCACTGACGTCAAAATCGAATGCGTCAAAGTGCCCCCCCTGCTTCCGCCCGACCTGCCTGCCATTGACATACAGCTCCAGCATGTCATCCACACCCGCAAAGAGCAGGTGGACCTTGTTGCCCGTCACCTCACGTCCGAGGTCAAAGTCCTGCCGGTACCAGATCGTCCCACGAAAACGGGTGTAGCCCTGCTCGCCGATGGTCTGGGTATAGGTCTTGAGTTTGATCCAGCGCGACAGGGGGAACTCAGGGGCATAGAGTCGGCCCGCCGCGCCGATGCCTGAGTAGTCCACGAAGGCATACCACTCGTCCGGGAACTTGAAGAGAACCTTCGCTCCTCGAAGCGTCTCGGCGCAGAAGTCTACCGGCTTCTTCCAGAAGGTGGGCCACCAATACTTGTGGGCAAACCCGGAGACCATTTTCTGGTTCTCCCCCAGCGCCTTTTCCTCGAGGGCGTACAGCGCGGACATGGAGTCCGCGGCGCCGCTGAAATCGAAATCGTTAACCCGTTCGCGCATGCGCAGAACGAGCCGCGCGCTGTCGTAGGACACCCGCCACATCCGGATTCGCGCTTCAAGGACCTCGTTGCCGCCGGCGGCTTTTTCCGCCGATGCCAGGCACTTGCCGCTGTTCTTCATGAATTTCGGAGTGAACACGCGGGGCACAACCCACCAACCGCCCATTTCGTAGTCCGAGCCGGAATAGGCGTTCTTGAGCAGGTCCATGTAGGCCTTCATGTCCGCGGCGGCAGGCCCGAAGAAATCGCGGTAGAAATCCGCCAGGAGGGCGTCGGCGTCGAGATTCGGGTCCAGATTCATCCGGGCCAGGAGGTAGTAATAGGGCAGCAGATTCTGCCAGCCGGGCATGGTCTCCATCGTCATGCATCCCAGGCCATGCGCCGCCAGGAAGGGAACGTCATAACGCGTCTGAAGCTCGCGGGTGTAGGGCAAGGTGACGTCGCCGAGGTTATAAGCATAGCCATAGTATGCGATGTATTTGGACGCCTTCGCCCAGCCTTCGACGTCACCGCGGAGCGCCTGCATCGTTTCAGAGTTCGTCGCGTTCATGGCGTGATAGCGTGAGAAGGTGATGGGGGCGATGATCGGCATCAAGTGGGGATGCAGCTTTTCCCGGACGGGCGGCGTCGCCGAATTGACGTAGGCGATGAAGCAGAAATACTTGTCGGGATAGTCCTTGACCAATTCCGTCACGACTTTGTTGTAGAAATTCACCAGCCGGTCCGTGATCTGCGGCAGATTCGGCAGGATCGGATCCTTCAGGCCCGGATCGAGGGCCGTGCAGTTCGCGCATTCGCAGAAGTTGATGCCATCGTCTTGAGAGATGGAGAACCACTTCAGGTTGGGCGCCTTCTTGATCCCGGCCTCGATGCGCGCGCGATAGTTCTTGATGAACTCCGCTGTCATCTCCTCGTTGGAAGTGCACAGCATCTCGGGGACGCGCTTGCCCTTGTTCAGTGCGTACCACTCCGGATGCGCCTGGAAGTACTGCTTGGCCGGAAGCACGGTGGCCCAGATATGCCCGAAATGCACATAGACCCCGTATTGCCGGTTATGGAGAAGCCAGCGGTGGAACTGCGCCTGCTCGGCGGGACTGGCCACGAGGCTGCCGCCACTGAGTGTGAGGAACCGGCTCCACACCGCCGGGACTTCTTCAAACCGCCCCGGCGCAAAGGTCAGCGGCTTGCGGGCGGGCATGATCTCGCCGAGAGGCCCCGGCATGTACCAGCGGCATCCCGCCATCTCCGCCAAGCGGGTCATGGCGAAGTACGAAGCCATGGGCGTCTCGCCCGCGAGCAGGATTCTATCGGGTTGAATTTCCACGACGCTTCCGTCAATCCCGAAGGTGCTTGCCGGCGGCTGGGCGCCCAGGTCGCGGGCCAGTTCGCCAATGGCTATGAAGCGGGGATAGGCGGCCGTGGAGCCGGCATCCTTCACAGAGGCGACCACCGGCTTGACGCCGGTCAGGCGCTCGATCACCCCCGCCAGTTCCGTTGCCGCGGCCTGCTCGTAGCCCCGATTGGTGTAGTCGCGCCAGCCATTGACCTTGTCGAGGTCAAACGGTTTGGCCCCGGCGTCCGGGGTCTTCACAAGCACGGACCATTGCCCCTCGGCGGAGCCCTGAGCTATTTCCGTGTCGGCCGCCGTCGCGGAGAGAGATACGCAGAGGGACAGCACCACGAGATACAGGATTCGGCTCATTGATTTTTCCCTGTCGGTGGTAAGGAAAAGAGGTTCCGTCCGGTCAGAACCAGCATATCGACGCCGCGCAGCGGGAGCTGCACGCGCAGCTTCCCTGCCGCATAATCCCATTCGACCTTGCCCGCGCGGACCGCGCGCACGTCATCCGGCTTCTGATTGCAATTGATCTGCACCGTCACGCGAAACGGCTCCATCTTCTCCAGGTCCACGCTCCACGGGTCCAGCAGATCCGTTTCCCTGCCGGCCTTGCCCATGGCGTAGTCGACCAGCCCCACGAGCGAGGCGGTCGCTCCGCAGACGATGCGTCCGCTGATCATCGGCTCGCTGAGGGCGATGGCATTTTCAATCGAGCGGGTGGGAAGAATGCACAAATCGCGCTCGGTTCTGTTGGCGCGAAGGCCGGTGGGAATGCTCTTGTTATCGCCATAGCCCATCTTCATGTAGCTGAGGCCCGGCGAAAAGGCGTAAAGAATGACCCGCCCCTTTCCTCTTCGGGACTGGATGACCGCCGGACTCCCTCCGGAGAAGGTCGCCAGGACCTCCGCGCCTTCCAGCGGCTCAATCTCCAATTTCCGGCAGTAGACCTTGACTTCCTTTTCCTGCCACTTCACCGTATCGATGGACTGCGCGCTCTTGAATTCATAGGCAAAACCGCCGGGGGCCTTGCGCGCAACGGAGGCCATCTTCCGGGCTCCGAACGCGGATTCGCCGCCGCGGATGGGATCATCGAACTGATCTCGCGCCTCCGGGCAGATGCCGGCCAGTGTGCCGCCGCGCAGGACAAACGCATCCAGCGCCTCCAGGGCATCCCTGCGGATGTTTGCGCCAAGGCAGTATAGCAAGGCGTAGTCCTGCGCGCGGCCGTCCACCACGTCCTGCTCGGTCAGGACGTCCAGCGGAATGCCGGCGTGCAGATGGGCCAGGTAGAGCGCCAGCGCGTCCTGGTACGCCGCCACATCCCACAACATGCAGGAGTTGGGATAGACGATGGCGGCCTTCGCGGGCAAAACCCGGCCGCCGACGAGGATATCCTCCACCTCCGCCAAATCCCGGTGCAAGCGCGCCATGTTGACCAGAACGTCCGGATGCTCGAGCCATGTGGCGTCACTTCCACGCGGCCAGTACGGGTACGTATCGAAGGTGTATCCGCCGCGCATCATGCGCTCGTAGTAGCGCTGCGAGTCCAGCGCGGGGCTGTAGCCGTAGCCGAGGATGAGGTAAGACCCGGTCGGGAGGTTGCGATACTTCGCCTGCGACCGCATGAGGTCGGCATACCAGGCGATCACGCCGGACCCCCTCGGCATATACCCGTACCAATCCTCCCCCCATACGACTTCGCAACCGGGCTGGCGGTAGAATTCCCAGAGATCGATCGTGAAGCCATAGTAGTAGTTGTCCACAGACCAATTGATGGCCGGCTCGACCTTGGGATGGACGGCGGAGAAGGCGCGCCCCCAATCGTTCCACCACGCGGCCTCTTCGCCCATCTCGAATTGCCGCCGCAACATCTGGAGCTGTTTCTGGGTCGCGGCCGTCACTTCCGCGCGCTCCTGGAGCCAGGCGGCGAACCGGGAGTCCTGTTGCGGCGTTTGGGCTATGGGATAGAACGTCGGCTCGTCCGTCAGCATGAGAATGGTTTCCATCCCCTTGCGAAAGGCGCGCCCGCGCGCCACGGACAGAGCCCCCGCCTCGTCAAAAGTCCACTGCGGGTTCGTTCTCAGGAAGTTCGACTGCCGGCAGTAGGCGAAGCCCAGGCTCTCCCACTCCTTGTCCAGCCGACCCATGCCGTTGATGCCGTTGATCCCCACCAGGCGAAGCAGCCGGAGCTCGGAACGATAAGTCTCCATCTCTTCCCCGGCATCCCCGGCCACCACCAGGACGCGCGACTTGACCGGCACCGGGCGGCGCAAGCGGGGATCCTTGCGCATTTCCTCCTCCAGCACGCTCAGATCCTGCGCGAAGAGTTCGGCGGTGCTCTGAATCCGGTACGACCCGTCGGGCTGTGGGATGAAGATAACGCTCTCATTGGCCGCCGGGGCGCCCTTCAACTGCACCGTCTTGAGAAGATGCGTTGCGGCGCGGTCCGCAAAGAACGCGAGCTGGACGTCAATTTGTTTCGGGCCTTGTTCCGGCTTGAAAGTCAGCACCGTGCGCTTGAAGACCGTTCTGGAAAGATTGATAACGCGGCTCGTAGCTCCCGCCTTGAAGCTGCCTTTGGGCTCGAACCCTTCCGCCGAGAGCCCGCCCAGCGTGAAGTAGCTGCGCGTCGTGTCCCGGGATGCGCCCGCGACCGAGATACTCGCATCGGCCGGGCCGGAGTTGGTGGCGCGCAGGTACAACGGTTGCTGATAGTCGGCCAGCTCCGGGACGTAATCCGGATTCGCGACCGCGCCGAATGCGTTGAACACGGGTTTGGGGTACTTGGGGTCGGCGACGCACTCAATCTTCACTTCGACTTGGCCGGGGCCGAGTTGCTGCTTGAAGCTCTGCCAGCCGGCGGCAGGGATATCGACCTCGTGGTCTCGGGTCGCATCGGGGGTCCGAAAGGAGACGCGGTATTTGCCGATGCCGTAGAGATGGCACGCCACTTCGCGCGGCTCGGCCAGCTCCTGTGCCCGGACCCACTCATTCAGAGAAACGACGGCAACGCTCCAGGGGCCAGGGTCGTCGGCCGGTTGCCGAAATTCGGCCCGTGCCGACGACACTGCCCCCGCCACGACAAGCGCGATGATGACATGGCGCACAGAGAGCGCCGCCGTACCTCCGAAGATGTTCATGTCACCCACGCTATCAGAGCAGCACGAGGCGGATCAACGATGGTTTCTTTCCACTACGGTGCGGACCATGTTGGCCATCATCTCGACGTGCTTCTCGGTATATTTCTCCGTCCAGAACCACCGGACCCACCGGTCCAGGAACCGCTGCGCGTTGGGAGTGGACGCCGCCGAATAAACCGGAATCCGCGAGGCGGGCGGCGTGCAGAAGGGATAGCGCCCTTTCTGCGCATTCTCTTTCACGAACCAGAGCGACTCCGGCAGCAGATAATACCGCGCCGGGCCGACCCCCGAAAGGCCCTCCTGGCTGAGCTGCTTGCAGAACTCGTCAATGTTGCAGCGGAACTGCTCGAGTTCGAGCGTGAAGCCGTACATCCAGTAGCTGTGCGTCCGGCCTTGCGGAACAGAGTATGGAATAATGCCGGGCATCTCCGCAAGCATCGCGGTGAGCATCGCCGCGGTCTTCTGGCGCTGCCTGATCTGGCGCGGCAGTATCTCGAAGTTGGCCATGACGGTGGCTGCCGTGCATTGCGGAATGCGGGTGGGGAAACCTCGGAAGATGTGCACGCGCCCGAAGCCCGGCACATCTTTCGCGCCGCGCGAGGGACCGCGGTTGACCAGCCGGCTGTAGATCGCTTCGTCGTCGGTGACCGTCGCCCCGCCGATGTCGGCGCCGCAGGTCTTTTCAGCGTCAAAGGAAAAGCAGGCCACATCCCCCATGGACCCGGCGATCCGCCCCTTGTAGGTTGCCAGAATCGCCTGGCAGACGTCCTCGATCAGCACCAGCTTGTGCTTCTTCGCCAGCGCGATAATCGGGTCCATGTCGGGCGTCAGACCGAACTTATGCACCACGAGAATCGCCCGGGTCCGCTCCGTGATGCAGGGCAGGATCGTTTCAGCCGAGATAAGCCCGGTGCCGGGTTCCGTATCGGCGAAGACGGGGATGTAATTCTCGAAGAGCGCTCCGGCCACCGTGCCATAGTCGGAGATCGGACTGACGACGATCTCGTCCCCCGGCTCGAAATCCATGGCCATCATGGTGGTGAAAAGCGCCTGCGTACACCCCGGCGCCCCGACGCAGTGCTTGCGCCCGTGCGCCTCCGCGATCATGGCCTCCATGCGGTCAACGATCGTGCTCTGAAGGCCGCCGTCGATGACCTCCGCGACGTACTTGTGCGCATTGGGGCCCATCTCGCGCGGGAACACGCTGGGCAGCACGCCTCCTTGGGACGCGCGGAATGCCGCCGCGCCGAATTTCGCATCCTTGAGTTGATTCACCGGTGCGCTCATCTCGACTTTCCTCCGAAGAACTGTTTTCCTCTTCTCGCTGAGAACGCCTCTCAGTTGGTTGTAACGCCCACGTCAAGCCCCGCAGCCAGATCGAACTGATGCCATACTTCGACGCTGTCGTGCGGCACATACGTCGTGTTGCTCAAGTAGGACATCGGGCCGGTGCTGTAATAGGCGTAGGACGGGTTGCTGCTCCACCAGGAGTAGATCCCGGAAATCTGAAGCGAGGCGTAGTGCCGGTCCGTGGCAATGTAGGCCGCGGACGAGGCCACTCCGGGCGACAGCGTTGGCCACCACATGATGCGTTGCTGCGGGTCGCCGTACCACTTCGCGCTCCAATCGCCGTAAAGGACGTTATACCCGTCCTTGTGAGCGAAGAAGGCTTTTCCCGGATAGAACGCGGTCGCAGGGTCCGTCGCCGCCGCCTGCGAGAACGAGTCAGTTATGAGAGCGCGGCCTGCAAGCTGCTTTTGACTCTTGAAGATCGGCGTGGCGGGAGAAACGGCCTGCCTGGGTCTGCAATAGCCGAGGTTCACCGACGATAATGTGCCGGATACGGTTATCCCATCCCCTGCGTAGATTCCAAACCCGATGCAGGGAGGCATATCACGATAGTTGTAGTTCCCCTGAATGGCGAGGTAATTGACGCTGAAAACGCCTCCGCCCAGGCTCCACACCCCCAGCTTTGACCAGTCCCCGTGAGTCATCGTGTGCGCGTCGAAGCCGCCGGCGGTCTTGAGGTTCGAAAGCGTATGCGCCGCGGGAAGGGAGGCGTTGTTCAATGCCGGACCGCTGTCCGACGGCATCGTCTCTCCAGCCGTGGGGCAGAAGAAGACGCGCGCGTCGCCAAGATAGCCTGCGTCCAGCAGATAGCCCAGGCCCACCGCCGCCATGTTGCGCTGCCCCGCCGGGCGGACTGCCGTAGCGCCGTTACCTGCGAGCGTGACGTCCGTCGATCCAACATAGATCGTTCGCTGGTAAACGGTCGGCATGCAATGGAAATAGGTCGCAGCTCCGGCATTTTGCGTACTGGCATAGCCCGTGCGCACCGGCTGGGTGCCGTCCCCATTGGAGACAATGCCCAATTCGCCGGTCACCCAACAGGTCTTGGTGGTATCCGCTGTCTGATTGCTCTGAAGCGGACCCAGTCCGTACCCCGGCCAAGATGGGAAGTATCCGTTGTAGTCGCTGCAGTAGCTCTCCATAGCTTTCGACATCTGGTTGAGTTGGCTGAGGCAGGCCGTGCGACGCGCCTTTTCCCTGGCCGCCGCAAGGGCCGGCAAGAGCATCGCCGCCAATATCGCAATGATGGCGATGACGACTAACAGCTCGATCAACGTAAAGGCCGACAACCAACGCCTCGTAGCCATGGCACTCCCCTCCACCTAAGAGAAAACAACCAGAACCAACCACCAAACTACAGAAGACACCCTTGGAGTTACACTGTATATTGTGTAGTATAGCCACACCTCTCTCTCATGTCAAGCGAAATCATAATCGGTTCCTGGTCGACTTGCTGGCGTCCCCTAACATATTTATCAATAGTATGTTATGGTCCATTTGGTCTGAAATGCGAACTCGGTTATCGGAGGATTGCATCACTGTTGACAAGCGATCTGAAACATGATAATCTTGGCAGTACAATGTGCATCGTGTATTGGTTTCCGAACCATTTGCTAAGCCCCAGAGGTAGCCATGAAAGTTGCGACCAGAAAACGGTCCAGCCCACAATTCGATCTTCTCTATGCGGAATTGTGCCGTCAGTTGGAAGACGGCACCTTGCAGCCCACGCAGCGCGTTCCCCAGGAGATGGTCCTTGCCAGACAATACAGCATCTCACGCGGGACGGTCCGCAAGGTTCTGGCCAGTCTGGCGGAGCGGGGCGTGATTGACCGCGAGCCGGGACGCCGGAGGTTCGTCAACGAGCCCTCGCGCGTTTCACCCCGTGCGCGGCGCGGCCTCACCGGCACGCTCCGTGTCCTGACATACTGGCCGACCCTCCAGGCGGACAACATCGCCCGTCTCACCGCCGCGTTCAATGGAGCGTTTCCCGGAGTCAAGGTGGAGATGCTTCGTATTCACAGCCAGGAACAGCACGATGAGGTGGTGCGCCTGTGCAGTGAAGGGAATCCGCCCGACGTCGTCCACGTGCCGGGACAGCACCTGGACGCGCTCTGCGAAGCCGTCCCCGTGGTCCCCATGCAGGAGATGCTCGACGCCGATGCGCTGGAGAGTATCTACCCGGCGGTGCGGGATGCCACGAGCATCGACGGGCGGCAGGTTGCGTACCCACTCACTTCCTCCCCGATCATGCTGGCTTACAACCGGACTCATTTCGAGGAGGCGGGCCTTTCCTTTCCGGATGAGACGTGGACGTCGCAGACATGGATCGAGGCGATTGACCGCCTGGCGGTGAACGGCCCCGGCTCCGAGCGGCGCTACGGGTTCGCCTTCGCGCCATCGGTCAGGCGTTGGGGCGCGCTCATTGCCCAGGCGGGCGGCGCAGCGGCCACGGACTGGCGCAAGACTCCGGCCATGACGGTCCAAGGGGTCGCCGAGGCCTGCCAGTTCGCCTACGATCTCTCGCAGCGACCGAGCGTGATTCGCGGCATTGAAATCTCCGCCGAGGAGATGTTCAGCCAGGGGATCGCCTCGATGGTCCTGTGCAGCCTGACCGGGCTGAAGCAATTGATGAGCCGCGAGTTTGAGACCGACGTGGCCCCCGTGCCCTTCGGCCCGAAGCCCGGGACCCTCCTGCTGGCGTCCGGATTCGTGGTCCCGCAGATGAGCCGCAACGCGGCCCTCGGACGGCAGTTCATCCGGTTCGTCTCGAGCAGCGAGGTGCAGACTATCCTGCGCTGCTCCGGCGCTGGAATCCCCCCCCTTCGGCAGGTGGCCGAGAACATGCAGTTCGCGAGCGAATTCGTGCACCCGCGCGGCTACGCCAGCTTCACGCGCTCCCTGGACCATGCCTATTCGTTCCAGCGGGGCAGCGACGCGGAGATCGAAAAGGTGACGACGGCGCTATTCGGGAAGTTCCTGATGGGTCTCTTGAAAGCGAACGAGCTCTGCGCGCAGGTCGATGGAATTCTGGAGGCGCGCCTCCAGGAAAGATCGCTCCTTCAAAAGGAAGACCACCATGGGTGATGTCAGGGCTTTGGGCGTGATCATGTTCTGCTCCGCGCTGTTCGCCGCATCGGCCGGGAATGTCTGGGGAGCCGATGAACCGCCGAGCAAGGAAGGGCTGGTGTTGTGGTTGAAGGCGGACAGTCTTGCGGGCGCAGCCGAGGGTTCCGCCGTGAAGAGCTGGAAGGATGAGAGCGGCGCCAACCACTCCGTGGCTCAGGAAAAGCCTGAGGCGTGCCCCAAGTTCGTCCCGCAGGCCATCAACGGCAAGCCCGCGGTGCGGTTCGAGGGGAACCAGGTCCTTTCCAGCGCGGAGATTCCCGACCTGGGAAAGAACTCGTTCAGCGTCTTCATCGCGGCGACCGGCGCGGCGATGGAGGAAGGCGCCGAACGCGGCTATCTCGCCATCGACGACGGGACGGCCGCCGGCCACAAAGACGGGTTCTGGATCGATCGCAGCACGTGGGGTCATGCCCTGTGGATCTTCAGCAATAACAGCAACTTCGGCGCGCCGGAGAGGACCGCCCCCACCGCCGGCTTCGGCCCGACGCTGATCGAAGTCGTCAAGTCCCTGAATACCAACCTGACGCTGTATATGAATGGCGCCGCCATGAATAGTTCGACGGTGGCGGCCGCCACGGCGCCCAGTCCGCGCAACACCGTCTACATCGGCCGAAGCATGCTTCCGTGCAAGGGGGATATTGCCGAGGTCCTGATCTATGCCAGGGCCCTTTCGGACGCTGAGCGTCATGCCGTGGAGACCTACCTGATGGCCAAGTACGGAATCGCGGCGGCCATGCCACTCGGGAGTGAAAAGAAGATGACTTACAACAACACACTGGAACCTATTTCCAAGCCGTTGCCCATTCTGGCCGATTATCCGAAGTACGTTGAGCCGTTGCAGTATGAGAACCAATTCCTGGCGGCGCCCCTGGTCAACGACAAGGACGGAACTCTCCTGGTTCGCTCCTGGCGGTACTGGTACAACGCCCGAGGCATGGTGGAGATGGTGAACCGTCTGGACGCCAAGGCCACGGCCATCGTCATGGTGCATCCGTGGGGCATCGATGACGGCCATGGAATGAAGAGCCCCGAACCGGCCGGCGCGGCATTCGGCTGCACCCCTGAAAAGAACCATCTGATCCAGCAGCATATGCGCGAGGTGGTGAATCCATTCCTTCGGCAGTGGCGAGGCGCGGTGGCGCTCGTAGCCTATTCCCTGCCGAACAAGGAGGATGATATCCGGAAGCTGCTCTACGCCTCCATCGCCACCCCGCCGGAGAAACTGGACACGGCGCGCGGCGAGAGATTGCTGAAGGAAATGATCGACAAACTCTCCTTCAAGGGGCAGGCCGTTCCCGCCGCGCTGACCCTGGGGACGGACGTGCCCGTGAGAGACTATTTTGCCGCTGCGCCGTTCCTGGACGCGGGGGATGGCTACAACGGCGCTGGGTACTGGGATATCCCCATGCCGATCTCGAAAGAGATCGAACGCGACCCGAAAGATCTGGTGTTCTACGACGGCGAGGGTTACGTGAAAGTTCGCGATTTCCTCAAGAGCAAGGGGGTCCGGAACGTGCTCCTGATCGGTTATGCCACCGACGCCTGCATGCGCTCCACGAACTGCGGCTATTTGAACCTGTCCCAGGACTTCAACGTCTTCATCGTCGGAGATGTGACGCAGGCCCTCTGCCCTGCCAGCCGCACGGCGAAATTCGCCACGCAGACCGCCCTGGCTGCCGCTTCGCAGACGCAGATGATTACACAGGCCAGTTGGATCACGCTCGACAAGAGCTCCGTCCCCTCAAAATGACTTCGTTCCGACCTCCTTCTGCAGGCAAAGGGTTTCACTCATGGCGTGGAAGAACAACAAGCGCTGGGTCTATTCCATCACCTATGACGAAGGATGCGCAGCCCTGATGGATCATGCCGTGCCGATCCATCGCCGTTACGGCATCCCCGGCCACGTGGAGTTGGTCGCCAGTCAGATCGGCGTGCCGCGCAACATTCCGGGGAGCAGCTACGATGGGATGATGATCCTATCGAAGGAACAAATCCGCCAGTTGTGCGCCGAGGGATGGGGCGTCGGGAGCCACAGCATGACGCATCCCGCCATCACGGCCGCCAACGCCGAGTTGGAGGTCGTCGAAAGCCGCAAGACGCTGGAACGGGAACTGAGGGTGCCGGTGACCATTTTCTGCGTGCCCGGCGACAACAACGGGTACCCGGCGACGCGCGCCGTGGCGGAGCGGGCAGGCTACAAAGCCGTTCTGACGATTTATGATGACATCAACACGCCCGACACCGAGTTGCTCCGCCTGTGCCGGTGCCCCATTCACGTGGAATATCCGCCCCCCTTCTATTCCGCCTTCGATCCCTACAAGCGCCTTCATCAGGCCATGGACCGGGGCGGCTGGGTGATCGACTATTGCCACTGCCCGACCCCGGGGAAGCCGGTCCATCCCTGGAAGGATTGCACTTCGGAGCAGCTTGAGGAGCGTTTCGCCACCGTCCGACGCCTGGGCGGAAACGATGTATGGCTCGCCGAGCCGAACGACGTCGTCAACTGGCTCCTGGCCTCGAAAAAGTGAGGTCGGCGGCGGCTCTGCGCAATGCGCTTGGTAAACAGGGTTGGGATCACGGGAGGGACGTATGATTCGGGTCGGGTTGGTGGATATCGAAACATCGCACCGGGAGCGGTTCACGGAGGTTCTTCACGCGGGCGACCAGGCGCGGGTAGTCGCCGTGTGCCCGGGCGAAGTCTGCCCCGAGGCTGAAGCGCAGGATTTTGTGACCCGCTTCGGGATTGGCCATGTGGTGTGCAATCCCGCGGATATGGCGGGCGAGGTTGATGTGGCGTTCATCCTCGGGACCGACTGGGACCGGCACCTCGAACGCGCCATGCCGTTCATCAAGCGGGGAATGCCTGTCTTCATCGATAAACCGATTGCGGGAAACCTGCGGGACTGTCTGGAGTTGGAGCGCCTCGCGCGCGACGAGGGCGCGCGGATCATCGGGGGAAGCTCCATGCGCTATGCGGAGCCGCTCGCCGCGCTGCGCAAGGAACTCGACGATCAGCAGGCGCAGGTGAATTTCGCCGTGATCCATGGCGAGAACGGGTTCTTCGACTATGGCATTCACGCCGTCGAAATGGCCGGAGGGTTGCTGGGGGGTGGAGCCAGGTCAGTGGCATGGCTCGGGGGCGACCGCCCCGCGGTTCATCACGTCAGCTACCGCAACGGCGCTCAGGCAATCATCGACTTGGCCGGACCGTCCGGCGCGGGCTTCCGCGTGGACGCGGCCACCACGACAGGCTGGCGTCAGGTCGCCATCACCGGCGTGACCCCCTACCGCACGCTCATGGAAGAGGTCATTCGATACATGCACGGCCAGCCGCATCGGCTGGCGCCAATCGAGGCGCTCACCGAATCGATCCGGATCATGCTGGCGGCAAAAGTCTCGCGCGAGCGGGGCGGGGCGGTGGTGCGTCTGTCGGAGTTGGCCCCGGACGCCGCCGGTTTCGATGGAACAGCTTTCGCCAGACAATACGCCGCCCAGAAGCGCGCCGTCTTGTCGAAGTCCTCCTGAATCCCGGGAAAGGAACTCCCCATGACGCTCCCCTATGAGAATACCCTTCAGCCCGTATTGAACGGCCCGCCCATCCTGGCGGACTACCCGCAGTACGTCGAGCCGCTGCCGGCCGACCAGCGTTTTCTCGCGCCGGCCGTGGTGAACGACCCGAACGGCACGCTTCTCGTGCGCGCGTGGCGTTACTGGTATAACGCGCACGGCATTGTGGAAATGGAGAACCGGCTGGACCCGAAGGCCACGGCGGCGCTGGTCGTCCATCCCTGGGGCATCGACGATGACCACGGGTTTCGCACGCCGGAGCCCAACGGCGTTCGGTTCTTCTGCACCGTCCCCAAGAATCGCATCGGACAGCAGCACATGCGAGAGGTGGTGGACTCTTTCCTCCGGCAATGGCGGTCGCATCTGGCGCTGATCAGCTACTCCCTGCCGTTGCAGGAAGACCCCATCCGACGGCTGCTCTATGCCTCGGTCAACACCCCGCCCGAAGCGCTGCGCCCGAAGGAGGGGGAGCGGCAGTTGGCTGAGGCGGTTCGGCAGAGGTCTCTCCTCCATGGCCAGCCCCTCACGCCGGGTTTGACTCTTGACGAGCGCGCCCCCGCAACGAGCTACATGGATCAAACCCCTTCCACCAATGCCAGGGACTTCTACAACGGCCCCGACTTTGCCACGCTGCCGATGCCCCTCTCATCGGCCATCACCTATGTTCCCACGGATCGCATCTTCTATGATGACGAGGGGTATGAGAAGGCCCGCGACTTCATGCGGAAGCTCGGCGTGCGCCATATTCTTCTTGCCGGCTATTGCACGGATATGTGCGTCAAGGCGACCACCTGCGGCTATGACAATCTGCGCAAGGATTTCAACGTGTTCCTCGTCGGCGATGCCACGCTGGCGACTTTCCCCGCCAGCACCACGCCCCGATATGCCACCCAAGTGGCGCTGGCAAATGCCGCGCTGACGGAGTTGGTCACCCAGGTCAGCTGGATTCGAACGGCGAAAACGAATCTGCGTGAATCCAAGCGCAGGCGGACGGAGGTCGTCTGACCCCAATGAAGCAGAAACAGAAGACCGGGGATATGACGCCGCGAGAACGGGTTCTGGCCGCTTTGCGCCGGGAGACTCCCGACGGCCTGCCCTGGATGGAAGGCATCGTCGGCAATGGAATTGCATCCGCGCTTTGCGGGGAGAAGATCAACGTCGACTGGTCCGTGGCGCCGGACGGATTCCCCCGGCAACGCGGCGCCGAACTGGCCGAGGAGCAGAAGAAGGTCAATCGGGCCCTCGGCAAAGACAACCTGAATTTCAGCGCCTTTGCCCCGATTTTCGCGCACAAGATGAAGAAATCCGATGACGGCAGCCCCGTGCTCGTGGGCGATGGCATGGTCCGCAGCCGCCAGGACTTCGATAAGCTCTTCAGATTGCCCTCTCCAAGCGATTCCTCTTTTGTCGCAAACGCCAGGGAATTCATCGCGCACAAGGAGGACTATTGCGCGTGCGCCTGCGTTCGACTCGGCATTGGCGCCACCCTGCTGAGCATGGGGCTGGAGGCGTTCTCGTACGCCATGGCCGACGAACCGCAGTTGATTGTGGATGTCCATGACGCCTATGCGGATTGGACCCGGCAGGTGGTTCCGGTCCTGGAGGAAGCGGGGTTCGACGTCATCTGGGCCTTTGACGACGTCGCCTTCAACGCCGGGCCGGTCTTCAGCCCCAGGTTCTACGCGACGCACATCCTGCCGAAAGAGCGCGCGGTGGCCGCCACCTTTTCAAAGCCGCTGATCACCCACAGCGATGGCGATATGACGCCGCTGCTCGACGTCTGGCTGGAACTCGGCCAGGCGGCAATCCATCCGCTTCAGCCGGACGTGATGGACATAGTGAAAGTGAAGCGGGAGTATGGCAGTCGCGTGGCGCTGGTTGGGAACATCTTCATGGATGATCTCGTTCGCAAGAGCCCGGCGGAGATCGACAGCCAGGTCCGGGATCGGATCGAGCAGATCGGCGGAAGCGGCGGTTACGTCATCTCGACGTCGAACAGCATTACCGATGACATGAAGCCGGAGAATGTCCGCGCAATGGCCCAGGCGATTGCCCGCTACGGGCGCGCCCGGCGGTGAGTCCCCGAACCTCCGGCGGACATTCCCGCCAGCAGCGGCGGCAACTCCCTCACGCGCGGTCCACAGTCAGGAGACGTTGAACTGTCCCCCGTGGGCCTTATCGGCCTGTCACCGGAGCCCCCTACCTCTTCTGCTCAAGCCTGCTTTCGATGGCGCGGATGCGCGCGGGCAGTTGCGCCGGCTCGCCCACATGCACGCGCACGACGCGCCGTCCGTTCGCTTGCAGCGCCTCGAAATCCCCTATCGCCTGTCCCGTCGCCAGCGTGGCGAAGTCGTAGGACGCGCCGGGGATCGGCTCACCCTTGCGGTAGTCCGCCGTGAACTGGATGAACAGCCCTCCCTCCGGCCCTCCCTTGTGGAACTGGCCGGTGGAGTGCAGGAAGCGCGGCCCGTAGCCCAGCGTGCTGGGCAGCTTGCGCCTGGTCAGAATGGCATTGCGCAGGGAATTGAAGGCGGCATCGCTCTCCGGGGTCTGTTCGGCAAAGGCCATGAGCGCCACGTAGCCCCCCGGCTGCGCGGAATGGATCAGTTCGACGGGGTCCCCCACGTCGGCGAGCTTCGGCAGCGCGCCCCCCTTCTGGACCTCCTCAAGTATCCGCCGCGAGTTGCGCTTGCTCTCCTCGACGTTCGGCTGATCGAAGGCATTGATCTCCAGGCAGACCCCCGCGACGGCGACGGCGAACTCCCAGCGGAAGAAGTCGGCGCCGAGGTCGTACATATCGCGCAATTCGATGCTCATCACCGGCTGCCCCGCTTCATGAAGTTCGCGGGCATGGCGGTCCGATTCGGTGCAATCGTCGGTGGCCAGTCGCAGGTAGGTGAAAAGGCGATCCTCTCCATAAACGCCTGGCGCGTTGAACGGCTCCCCTGCGACCGGCAGGATTCCCTTCCCCTCCTTGCCGGTGCTTTCAGCCACGAGTTGCTCCGCCCAGAGGCCGAATCCGGCAAGTTTCGGCGAGGTGATGATGGTGAGCTTGTTGCGCCCGAGCACCGCCATGCAGCCCATGACCAGCCCGAGCCATGCCCCGGCGTTGTCCTCCGCGGGGACTTCCACGCCGCAGGAGCGCGCCATCTCTCCCGCGCGCGAGAGGAGTTGCACGACATCCAGCCCCATGAGCGCCGCGGGGAGAAGCCCGAAATAGGAAAGCACCGAGTAACGCCCGCCCAGGTCGGGGGGATTGATGAACGCGCGGCGGAATTTTTCATCCAGCGCGAGTTGCTCCAGGCTCGTGCCCGGATCGGTGATGGCGACAAAATGGCTCCCCGCCCCCGCGCCCACCGCCGCCTCCGTGAGCTTGCGGAAATGGCGATAGAGCGACATGACTTCGATGGTGCCCCCCGACTTGCTGGAGACGAGGAAGAGCGTGCGAGCCGGGTCGATGCTGCGGGTGACGCGCTCCACCCTCTCAGGAACGGTCGAGTCCAGCACATGCATTCGCGGCTGACCGGGGTTCTCGCCGAGCGCGATGCGCAACACCTCGGCCGAGAGGCTGCTCCCGCCCATGCCCAGCAGGACGACGCTGTTGATCCCCTCCTGGCGCACCTGCCCGGCGAAGGCGTTGACCTCCGCTGCGTCGGCGCGCATGCAGAACGGCAGGTCCAGCCAGCCCAGGCGGTTGCTTATCTCTTCCGGTTCCGGCTTCCAGAGGGTATAATCGCGCCGCCAGAGGCGTCCGATCGGATCGCGCGAAACGGTCTGGTCCCAAAGCGGACGGCATAGGAATTTCAATCGAGATGCAGGGGTCAATGATCTCTCCTCTCAGAGGATGCCCGGAACGGCCCTCGTGGCTTCGAGGCACAGTTATCATAAGCCCTCACGACGGGTCGTGCAAGGCGAACGGCGCGAAGTGAGAACTGAAAACTGAAAACTGAGAACTGAAAGGTTCTCGGCAGAAACCGTACTGCTCCGGTTGTCAGGCCGCGAAGCGGCCGTCGGATTCTAGCCCACGGCGAGCGAAGCGAGTCGTGGGGGACGACACGACTTCGAAGGCAAGAGAGCCCCCGAAAGGGGCGACGGAACCCTGCCGGGAAGCTCCGCTCGCAATGACAACATCACTGTCAATGGCGCATGATCGCTGAAGCCGGTTGGTTCAACGGGAGAGAAGCCGCATGGAACTGGACAGGGACGAAGTGAAGCGCCTCGTCGCCGCCGCGCTGGCGGAGGACACCGGGGCGGGGGACGTCACCAGCAACGCCGTCGTTCCGGAAGGAGCGCTGGCCTCTGCTTTCATCGTGAGCCGGGCGCCGGGCGTGCTGGCCGGCCTGCCGGTGGCGCAGGAGGTGTTTGCGCAGGTATGCCCCGCCTGCCATTTCATGCCGCGCTCCGCCGAAGGGGCGCGCCTGGCGCGCGGAACGCAGATTGCTCAAATCAAAGGGCGCGCGCATGCGCTCCTCGCGGGCGAACGCGTGGCGCTGAACTTCCTGCAACGCCTCAGCGGCATCGCCACGCTCACGCGCCGCTGCGTCGATGCCGTGCGCGGGCACGACGTGGCGATCCTCGACACTCGCAAAACCACCCCCCTGCTGCGCCACCTCGAAAAGTATGCCGTGGGCATCGGCGGCGGGCGCAACCACCGGATCGGCCTGTACGACCAGGTGCTCATCAAGGACAACCACCTGCAGATGCTCCTGCGGCAAGCCGGCAGCCTGCCGGAAGCCGTGGCCCTGGCGGTGCGCCTCGCCCGCGAGAACGTCTCGAAGGATATGATTATCGAGGTGGAGACGGAGGACATGCCGATGGTGGAGGCCGCCATCGCGGCCGAGGCGGACGTGATCCTTCTGGACAACATGACGCCGGAGCAGATGGCCGTGGCCGTGCGCGCAGTGCGCGAGGCGCGGGAGGGGACAGGACGCAAGTTCCCGATCACCGAAGCCAGCGGCGGAATCACGCTGGAGAATCTGGCGCAGGTGGCCGCCACGGGGGTTGACACCATCTCGCTCGGCGCGCTCACCCACTCCGCCCCGGTGCTGGATATTGCGATGGATTTTGAGTAGAAGCTGTTTTGCTCTGTTGAAACCATCCCGGCTGGCAGGCCGGGCCGGTGGGCCGGTGGGGACACAGTACTTTCCAAAGGAAAGTTCTGTGTCCCCACCTCGCCCCAGCGCCCCGCCTACTCCGTCCACTCATAGCAGCGCAGCGCCGTCACCGGGCCATCCGCCACCAGCGCCCCCACAAACCCTTTGGCAGGTTCCAGATTGCGCAGCGTCCAGGCGGCGATACCCCCCGGCTCCTCCGCGCTGGTGATGAGCATCGTCGCGCCCGGTCGCACCGGCACGAAGAATGACCGCAGCGGCAGCGCGAGGCCCTTCCCCACCGCCTTGATGTACGCCTCCTTGCGCGTCCAGCAGCGGAAAAACGCCGCCCGGCGCTCCCCCTCCGGCAGCGAATTCAACTCCTCCACCTCATCAGGCGCGAAATACCGCTTCGCCAGGCGGTCGCAGGCAACGCGATCGCGCACCTGCTCCACATCCACCCCCAACTCGCGGCGCACCGTCACCGCCAGCAGCATCAGGTCGGCGGAATGCGTCATATTGAACTGAATGTCCCCCGGATAAAGTGGTGGATAAAATGGGGACACAATACTTTCCCTCGGAAAGTTTTGTGTCCCCATTTTATCCACCATATCTGTCCCCACATGATTCGCCGCCAAGT
>CAIUPP010000067.1 GCA_903901045.1 uncultured Planctomycetota bacterium | reverse complement strand
CCTCTAGCCTTCCTGCCACCGCTTGGTTACCCTCCCGGTGTTGGCTTCGAGTGGTAGTTGTTTCACGTTTTCACGTGCTGGTTCCTCCTACAGGGGACTTGCACCCCATTTACATCGCGCCCATGCTGGGCGTACACCATGGCCTGGTGGTGACAGCTGCCCGCGCTGGACCAGGCCGGAGTTGCAGACCAATAGGGCAGCTGCACCACAGGCCGGTCGTTCGGCAAGAAGGAAGAAGACAGGAATGAGACTCAACTGTACATTGGGATGTCTGATTGCTGGTCTGGGCGTGTTTGAGTTGGTCGCGGCGAGCACGCTTGCGGAGGATTCGGTTGCAGACGGTAAGCAGAACGAGGTCAATGGCCTGAGGTTGACGTTGGTCGAGAAGACCGCGTCGCTGTCCGCGGCGCCCGCGGGCGCGGTGCCGCAGAAGGCGTGCTTCCTCCGGTGGGAGAATGTGGGCAAGAATGTCTTCTCGCTGGGTGGTCTCTTCGAGACGGCTTGTGCCTCCGGCCGAGTTTTCGTCAAGGGGCCGGACGGTACACTTGCTCCGGAGAGACAGTACCGCGAACAAGGTCATTGGATGGAACGACTAGTCGAACCCGGCAAACGCATAGAGACGGACTTCAACCCTTGGTTCTGGGTGCAGAAGCCCAAGAAACAGGGGAAATACGAGGTCTGGGTGGAGTACGAGGTGACGAAGGAGAGTTCTGACAAGGCCCACCACGGGGCGGTTTCCGCAGGACTCTGGCAAGGCAAGATTGTCTCCAACCGTTTGGAACTTGAGGTGAAGTGAAGCCGAACAAGCGGCTAGAACACTACGGCTCACCCGGGGCGGGTGAGCCGAGGCGTGCGCGATACGGAGAAGACCGCTGTGAGCGATCCCGCGATGACCCAATCGACAGTGCTCGCCACGCGAAAAGTAGATCGCGAAACGGGATCACACCTGGATGCCCACCCGGAAGCATGACCTCACCACGCGTTATCGCGATCGCCCGTTGTGCCGAACAGCGCGGTGACGCCGTGCTGTTCTATGCATGGTACGCCACGATAGCCTTCGACAACATACGGGGCGCACCGCTGTAGGGGGCGCGGGGACTGCATGCCGAGCAAGAGAGATGAGACTCTGGACACTTCATCCGCAGTATCTGGACCGACAGGGACTGCTCGCTCTCTGGCGGGAAGGACTACTGGCGCAGGCTGTCCTGCTGGGCAAAACGAAGGGATACCTGCATCACCCACAACTCGATCGTTTTCGGAAACAGCAGGATCCCGCGAGTGCCATCGCCACTTACCTTACGGTTGTGCATGCCGAAGCCGCAAGGCGGGGATACGCCTTTGACGCAGACAAACTCTGCAACCGCCGAACGCAGGCCCGCATACCCGAGACAAGCGGCCAGTTGTTGTACGAGTGGCGGCATCTCAAAGCGAAGTTGAGCAAGCGCAACCCCGCTGTTCTGTCGAAATATGCGAACATCAACAAACCGACGCCGCATCCGCTCTTCCGACTTGTCGCAGGGCATGTCCGGGACTGGGAGCGCCGACCTGCGGAAGCGGTTCGGGGAAGCGATTAGGCGCGTTTGCCTGCCCAAATCTACGTCTACAGACGACCCGGCCATCTGCGAACGCCCCTTTTATAACCCGTTCGAAATCCAATGGCCCCACAGGAAAGAACTGGAAACGCGATCGCGCACGGTCCATAACGCCGCCCTATTGACCGCATGACTGTCTTTCCCCCACCTCCAGCCCAGCCGCAAGGCACGACTGCCTTTCTGCTGGAGCGCAGCCTGAAGGCCGTTGCGCCCCATATGCCCGATGGATGGCCACTGGGCGGCGACAACTACACTTACCCATCGACGACAACTACACTTACCCATTGAAGGCGTAAGCGGTAGGTCACAGTGTCTGTGCCGGAGGCATAGATATGGTAGTGACCGATCAGCAGGTAAGGAAGTTGCTTATGGAGT